>NZ_JAMBLS010000005.1 GCF_023336905.1 Bacteroides sp. ET71 | reverse complement strand
GTGGTGGCTAAGAGCTTGTTTAATTTTTCATCATCGCTGATATCCTGAGCGTTGTTCAGGATGACAGAGCAAAAGGGTACCCGGCATTTCATTTTGAGACAACCTCTTTTTACAGATTGGCGGATATGCTGATGCACGCGGTTATAGCTTTTCTTTGTTTTCTGCCAACAGGAAATCGCGCAAGTGTACTTGCTTGATACCTTGATAATTTCCTCCGGAAGACATTTCGTCCATGGTAACTACATATTTGGGGTAATTATCTGGAATCTCCAACAGGTTACCAAACTCTCGTTGCAGGGTATCTTCGTCTGTCAACAAATAAGTCACCTGTATATAAAGGCGTTGTGTCCCCTTGCGAGCAACAAAGTCAATTTCTTTGTTGGCATTTTTTCCGACGTATACTTGATAGCCTGCCCTAAGCAAATCTATGCAAACAGCATTTTCCATCCACTTGTTAATATCATTTCGGTAATTGAAATGATTCACAGCGTTGCGGATTCCTAAGTCTTCAAAGTAATATTTATCTCCAACTTCGAAAATTTTCATTCCTTGAGTGTCTATTCGCTGGATTTTGTACACAAAAAAGCTGTTACACAAAGCTTTCAAATAGTTCAAGATGGTTTGTACAGGCATATTGACATGCTGTGATTTCAAGTATTTGTAGATATTTTGTGCCGAAAACAAAGCTCCCGTGTTGTCAGCCAAATACGCCACCAAATTTTCCAAAAAAGAAACATTGCGTATGGATTCACGGCTTACGACATCTTTCAGCAAGATTGTAGAATAGATGCTGTTCAGATATTCGAAAATAATATTTTCATCCAATGGCAAATGATATAAATAAGGCATTCCCCCAAAAATGAGAAATTTCTTCAAGCTGTCTTGTGTATCAGGTAAATGGTGGAACGTAAGAAATTCCGCATAACTCAAAGAATGGATGTGGAACTCTATATATCGGCCTGCCAAATGAGTTGCTAATTCTCCGGAAAGCATTTTGGCATTGCTCCCCGTACAATAAATATCACAAGCCTCTTCATTTAGTAAACTGCGCAGTGCCAATTGGAAATTTTCAATTTCTTGTACTTCATCCACAAACAAATAGTTATTCTCTTTCTCTGCTATTTTTTGTTTGACATAATGATAAAGTTCAGTGTCATTTTTCAACCTTGAGAACTCTAATAGTTCTTTATCAATGTAAATGATATTGGCATTGGGGTTCAAACGACGAATAACATCGGTTAGTTGTAATAGGACATAACTTTTCCCAATTCTGCGTTGCCCGGTGATAACTTTAATCAGACTTTTGTCGATAAACGGCTCTATACGCAAGGTGTATAAAGGGCGTGGTATATATTCTTTCATTTCTATTATAATTTATATAAATGCAAATATAGTATTTTTTGTCCATTATAATGGATAAAGATGAAAAAAAAATATTAGGAGCTAAGGAAAAGACAAAACTACATAGATTGGTAAAGTGACTGATTAAGAAAATAGTTTACGGTTTAATTTCTTTTATAGCTTATTGGGCATGGTAGTTTCGTACAATAGAAAAGAGAATCTGAAGAAAAATACTCTGTTCACTTGAAAGCATTTATGTGGCAAAGGTATTCATCCAGTAGCTCCAATATGCACTGTTCTCTTTCACAAGATATTATCTATCAATTCGTTAAATGCCGTTTGCGAGAGAAATTGGGTAGAAATAAATTCATTCCGACATAGGTTAAACGTTTGCAAAGCAGAGATGGATAAATAAAACCAAGTACAAGACGCTTTTTCCATATGCTTAGTTATGAAGCTTTTATAAGACACCGAGTTCGGCGGAGACTCTGGTAGTTTCCTACGTGGGTATGCATCCGCAGGAAGTTGAAATCCAGCCGAATGTGACAGTCCGGATGAAGACCAACGCTGAACTGCTGGACGAGGTGATGGTGGTGGCTTACGGTACGGCCAAGAAGTCGGCGTTCACGGGTTCGGCCAGTGTCGTTTCGTCTGAAGACATCGGGAAAATACAAAGTTCTAACGCTGTCAATGCACTGAGCGGTAAGGTTTCCGGTGTACAATTAAATAATGCGTCAGGCCAACCGGGTGCAACGACACCAACCATCCGTATCCGTGGTATCAGTTCTATCATGGCTGGTAACGACCCGCTGGTCATCTTGGACGGTGTGCCTTACGACGGCGATTTGAACAACATCAGTTCGCAAGACATTGAGTCGATGACCGTGCTGAAAGATGCGGCTTCCAATGCCTTGTATGGTGCACGCGGTGCCAACGGTGTGATTATCATCACTACCAAGAAAGGTACTTCGGGCAAGGCTACCGTAACAGTAGATGCCAAGTGGGGAAGCAACTCGCGTGGTGTACAGGACTACGATGTCATCAAGAACCCGGCACAATATTATGAAATATATTATGGTGCCTTAAAGAGTTATTTCGTAAACTCGATGGGCATGACTGACGCCAATGCACATTACAATGCAGCAGTCCAGATGATTGATCCCAGCTCTTCGAACAGTTATTCATTGGGTTACAACGTATTCAAGGTACCCGACGGACAATTGCTCATCGGAAGCAACGGCAAGCTGAATCCTAACGCCACGCTGGGCAATGTGGTGAACTATAACGGGCAGGATTATCTGCTGACGCCGGACAATTGGATGGACGAAGTGTACAACCATGGTCTGCGACAAGAATATAACGTAAACGTATCGGCTGGTACGGACAAGTCATCGTTCTACGCTTCTGTCAGCTACTTGGACAATGAAGGTATCTCTGTAAACTCAAATTATGAACGTCTGACAGGTCGTTTGAAAGCCGACTACCAAGTGAAAGACTGGTTGAAGGTGGGCGCCAACATGGCCTATACACACTTCAATGCCAACTCGCTGAGTGAAGATGGTTCATCGGTTTCTTCGGGCAACGTATTTGCCATCGCTTCTTACATCGCCCCCATCTATCCGTTCTATGTGCGCGACGGACAGGGCAATGTCATGATTGACAGCAACGGCAACACCATGTATGATTATGGCTCTGGCTATACCGTAGGTGACGAGACTTATCAGGTACGCCCGTATATGACCAACGCTCATGCATACGCTGCCAACAAGATGGATGAGAACAACGCAGAAGGCAATGCCATCAATGCCAGCGGTTTTGCTGAAATCCGTTTCCTGAAAGACTTCAAGTTTACATGGACCAGCAGCGTGAACGTAGACGAAACCCGCCAGACTGGCTTCACCAACCCTTACTACGGACAATATGCCTCGTCCAACGGTATACTTTATAAGTATCATACTCGCAACTTGGCGTACAACCATCAGCAGATTTTGAATTGGAAACGCAGTTTCGGTCAGCACAACATAGATGTGATGCTGGGCCACGAGGCTTACCGGTACAAATACTACTATCTGTATGCCAGCCGCATGAACATGTTCGACCCGACCAACCATGAGTTGAACGGTGCTATCACAGACAATGGCACAGGCTCTTACATCACTGACTACAACACGGAAGGTTACTTCGGCCGTGCACAATATGACTTTAACGAAAAATACTTCCTCTCCGGTTCATACCGCCGCGATGCTTCTTCGCGCTTCCATCCGGACAACCGTTGGGGTAACTTCTGGTCGGCCGGTGCTGCCTGGATTATCTCCAAGGAAGACTTCTTCGATGTAGACTGGGTGAACCTGTTGAAACTGAAGGCTTCTTACGGTTCGCAAGGTAACGATAACATCGGTAACTACCGCTACGTCAACACTTACACCATCGTCAACTCGGGTGGCAATCCTGCCGCCGTGCCCGATGCCATGGGTAACAAAGACATCACTTGGGAGACGAACGGTAACTTCAACGCCGGAGTAGAGTTTGAGTTGTTCGACACACGCCTGAACGGTAGCATCGAGTTCTTCTACCGCAAGACCACCGACATGCTCTTCAGCTTCCCGCTGTCGCCCTCCTTCGGTTACACTTCGTACTATGCCAACGTGGGTGACATGCGCAACCGAGGCGTAGAAATCGAGTTGAACGCCACTCCCATCAAGACCAACGACCTGACATGGGACATCCGCTTGAACCTGACACACTACAAGAACAAAATCACGTACTTGCCCGAAGAGCGCAAGACGATGGAGCTGGACGGTCATGAAGGTTACAGCAGCGGCAACATGTTCTATGGTGAAGGCCTGTCGCTCTATACGTTCCGCTTGCAGAAGTATGCCGGTGTAAACGAAAACGGTGAGTCGATGTGGTATCGCAATGTGACGAATGAAGACGGAACGGTGACGCAGACAACCACTACCAACTATTCGCAGGCTTCGTATTACAACTGCGGCACTTCCCTGCCCGACGCTTACGGCGGTTTTGGCACGAGCGTTACGTACAAAGGTTTCGACGCTTCTATTGACTTCAATTACCAGATTGGCGGCCAGGTGTACGACAGCGACTATGCCAACCTGATGAGTTCGCCTACATCCGGCAGCAAGGGTAGCAACTTCCACGCTGATATCTTGAAATCTTGGACTCCCGAAAACACGGGCAGCAACATCCCGCGCCTGCAATTCGGCGACCAATATACGGCATCGTCCTCCGACCGTTTCCTGACCAGCGCCTCTTACCTGAGCTTGCAGAACGTGACCGTGGGCTATACCCTGCCCGCCAGTTGGAGCCGCCGCGCAGGCATCGACAAGGTACGCATCTACTTTACCGGCGAAAACCTGTGGCTGTGGTCCAAACGCCAGGGACTTGACCCCCGCCAGAGCATCATGGGCGAAGCATCATCTTCTTACTATGCCCCCATGCGCACCCTGTCGGGCGGTATCACGCTGACTTTCTAAACTTCTATACGTATATATATTATATTTGATAAAGAATACAGATATGAACAAGATAATGAAACTTATGGCGGCCGGGTGCCTCTCGTCTACGCTGCTGCTGACCGGCTGCATTGAAGAGACCTTCCCTACCAATGCCGCTACCGAAGACCAAGTGACGTCTTCCAACCAAGCAGCCGCAGCCATGCTGTGGGCCATGCATGCCCAATTGAACACGCCAGCCACAACAGTAGGCACTTACCACTTCGACTTCGGCTACGGCGCAATGATGCACATCCGCGACGTGCTGACCAACGACCTGCCCATACAGTACTCCGGTTACGACCACTTCTGGCCGTGGGAAGAAGCTGTATATCTGGGCAAGGATTATGCTTACGGTCAGATTATCTGGAACTATTACTGGAAGTGTGTGCTGTCGTGTAACAAGCTGCTGGGCGCCTTCGACCTGGAGACAGCCAGCGACCAGGTGAAAGGCTATATTGCCGCCGCCCATGCCTACCGTGCGATGTACTATCTCGACCTGGCCCGCATGTATGAATACCTGCCCACGTATGGAGCCACCGACCCCACGGAAGACGGAGGCAATGACGTGACAGGCTACACCGTGCCCATCGTGACGGAAGAGACAACCGAGGAGCAGTGCTACAACAACCCGCGCGTGCCTCGTGCACAGATGGCCGAGTTCATCCTCTCCGACCTGCAGGCTGCCGAAGAAAACATCGGTTACCTGACCGAATCGTCAGAGTGCATGCCTCACCTCGATGCTATCTACGGACTGTATGCTCGCTACTACATGTGGCTGGGGCAGAACGTGGACGACACGGAGAACCTCGAGGCTTACCGCAACGCCCAAGACTATGCCCGCCGGGCCATCGACGCTGCTTCCGTGCAGCCCATGACGCAGGAAGAGTGCCTCAGCACGTCAAAAGGCTTCAACGACATCAGTTGCTGGATGTGGGGCTCGCAAGTGGTGAAGGAGAATGACTTGGCGCAGACCGGTATCATCAACTGGGTATCGTGGATGTGCCCGGAGACGACCTTCGGCTATGCCGGACAGTCTGGCGGCCCTGTGGCGATGATTGACGCCAACCTGTACAGCCAGGCTGATGACAATGATTTCCGCAAACGCATGTGGAAGGCTCCCAGAGGCGGGGCTTTGGATGGAAAGACAGACTACTTGACTTCATCATACGGGATTTATTTCGGCAACACGCTGCCCAATTATGCCGGCGTCAAGTTCCGCCCGGGCGAAGGCAATCCTGATGACGTGAACCTGGCCACGGCCACGGCTTTCCCGATAATGCGCGTGGAAGAGATGTACTTCATCGAGGCTGAAGCCGCCGCGCACCAAGATCCCGCACAGGGCAAGCAACTGCTGGAATCGTTCATGAACACTTACCGCATTGCCGACGATGTAGATGACTACACGTACACCTGTGCCGCCACAGACAAGGAAGGCGTGGTGGAAGAGATTGTCCTCCAGAAACGCATCGAGCTGTGGGGCGAAGGCCTGACCTTCTTCGACGTGAAGCGCCTGGACATGGGCGTGGACCGCACATATCAAGGCTCGAACTTCTACGACAACACGCAGTTCAACACCAACGGACACCGTCCGGCATGGATGAACTACTGCATCGTGCAGACCGAAGAAAATAGCAACAGCGCCTTGAGAGGCTGGAACAACCCCGACCCGAGCAACCGCTATTAATCAAACTGTAATAAAATACAATAAGCATATGAACAATATCAAATATTACTACATAGCTTTAGCTGCGGTACTGACACTGGGATTCAGCGCATGTACCGACGAAGTGGAATACCAAGGGGCAAGCCCCGTGGCCGAAGACTGCATCCGCGCCAGCTTCACGTCCGACGGAGGCAATTACACCGTAGCTTCCAACATCCAGGCCATAACCGGCATCACCGTCACACGCGAGAATACTACCAACGAAGCAACGGTAGCTCTAAGAGCCCTGCCGCAAAGCGACAGCAATTTCCAGATTCCGGCCAGCGTGACATTTGCCGCCGGTTCGGCCACTGCTACGTTCGACATACCTTTCTCGGGTCTCGAACAGGAAGAACTCTATACTTTCAGCGTGGCGTTGGACAACAGCGCTGTCGACAGCTACTCGGAGTCCGTACTGGCCAGCACCACGGGATACGTATTGCAAGAGGCCACTTGGAACACATCGCTGGGACAGGGTATCTACGCCAGCGGTGCTTTCGGCCAAGCGCCGTGCGAAGTGATGCAAGCAGAGGAAAATGCCAGATGGGTGAAATGTATGACACCTTTTGACTCGGATTATTCTATCGTCATTAAAATCAACGAAGACAACTCCGTACGCATGCGCCAACAAGCACTTGTATGGGCTAACGTAGGATTGGCCGAGCCACAGTTGGTTAATATCAGCATCGACCACAACTATGACGGTCCCTATAACAACTATGACCCGGAAACAGGCATCATCACCATGGCCATGAGTTATACATGTGCCGCAGGTTCATTGGGTATGTTTGTAGACCAGGTTTTAGTCGCTAGCGGCTTATAATCGCTATCACTACGCATAAGGGGGGTGTGCATCACAAAAGTGCACACCCCTTTATTTTTATCCGCCTCAGAACAGATAACCTGTTAGCCTCGCAACAGACGACCTGTTTGCCCCGAAACAGGCAAAGAGAGATTCTTCGCCACGTTCGAGATAGAAATAAAAGAGTTTTTCCGTATATTTGCCGCATCGAATCAAGAAGAAAGGCAACAACATGGCAATGAAAGAATTCGTAATATCCGAAGCCAAGGTAGAGACCGCCGTGCTGGTGGGTCTGGTCACCCAGACGCAAAACGAACGCAAGACAGCGGAATACCTGGACGAACTGGCTTTCCTGGCCGAGACAGCCGGAGCGGAGGTAGTGAAACGCTTCACGCAAAAGCTGGACCAGCCCAATTCAGTGACCTACGTGGGCAAGGGAAAGCTGGACGAGATAAAGGCATACATCGACAGCGAGGAAGAACAGGAACGCGAAGTGGGCATGGTCATCTTCGACGACGAGCTGTCCGCCAAGCAGATACGCAATATCGAAGGTGCACTGAAGGTGAAGATACTGGACCGCACGTCGCTCATCCTCGACATCTTCGCCATGCGGGCACAGACGGCCAACGCCAAGACGCAGGTGGAACTGGCGCAATATAAATATATGTTGCCCCGCCTGCAACGCCTGTGGACGCACCTCGAACGACAGGGAGGCGGCTCGGGCGCCGGCGGTGGGAAAGGCTCGGTGGGTCTGCGCGGACCGGGTGAAACGCAGTTGGAGATGGACCGACGAATCATCCTGAACCGCATGGCCCTGCTGAAACAACGCCTGGCAGAGATAGACAAACAGAAAAGCACCCAACGCAAGAACCGCGGACGGCTGATTCGCGTGGCACTGGTGGGATATACCAACGTGGGCAAATCCACACTGATGAACCTGCTGGCCAAGAGCGAGGTCTTTGCCGAGAACAAGTTGTTCGCCACGCTGGACACGACGGTGCGCAAGGTCATCATCGACAACCTGCCTTTCCTGCTGAGCGACACCGTGGGCTTCATCCGCAAGCTGCCCACCGACCTGGTGGACTCGTTCAAGTCGACGCTGGACGAGGTACGCGAGGCGGACTTGCTCCTACACGTGGTGGACATCAGCCACCCGGACTTTGAGGAACAAATCGAAGTGGTGAACAAGACCCTGGCCGACATTGGCGCGGCGGGCAAACCGATGATGATTGTCTTCAACAAGATAGACGCCTACACCTACATCCAGAAGGCGGAAGACGACCTCACGCCCCGCACCAAGGAAAACTGGACGCTGGAAGAGCTGATGCAGACCTGGATGGCCAAGATGGAGCCGGGTGGCTGCCTCTTCATCTCCGCCAAGCAGCGCACTAATCTGGAAGAGCTGCGCCGCGTGGTCTACGACCGCGTCCGCGAACTGCATGTGCAGAAGTATCCGTACAATGACTTCCTGTACCCTATTCATGAAGAATGAAGAACGAAAAATGAAGAATCTCCCGACTGGATGTCATCTTGAGCGAAGTCGAAGGATCTCACTAAGTCCTTCTTGTCTTGAGATGTTTCGACTGCGCCCTGCTGGCTTCGCTCAACATGACAGAGCAAGAAGAAAGGGCAGGCGGGAAATTCTTCATTCTTAATTCTTAATTCTTAATTCTTCATTTAACAAGATTCTTCATTCATCATTCTTAATTCTTCATTAAACTATGAACTACAGACAACTGACAAACGACGAAATCGCCCGCCTGCAAGCCCAATCTTGCCTGGCCGACGATTGGGAGAGAGTGAGTGTGGCCGAAGGCTTCACCACCGACTATGTGCACCACACGCGCTTCTCGGGCGACGTCCGCCTGGGCGTGTTCGAGGGTGAGTTCACCTTGCCCGGAGGTATCAAGAAACATTCGGCGCTGCGCCACGTGACGCTGCACAACGTGACGGTGGGCAACAACTGCTGCATCGAGAACATACAGAACTATATTGCCAATTATGAAATAGGCGACGACACGTTCATCGAGAACGTGGACCGCATCCTCGTGGAAGGCACATCGACCTTCGGCAACGGCGTGGAGGTGGCCGTGCTGAACGAGACCGGCGGCCGCGAGGTGGCCATCAACGACAAGCTGTCTGCCCACATCGCTTACATCATGGCGCTGTATCGCCACCGCCCGGTGCTGACGGCACGGCTGAAGGAGATTACGGACTTCTATGCCCGCAAGCATGCTTCGGACCGCGGACGGATAGGTGACCACGTGACCATCCTCAACACGGGGAGCATTAAGAACGTGCGCATCGGCGACTGGTGCCGCATCTCGGGTGCGGGACGCTTGTACAACGGCAGCATCAACAGCAACGTTGCGGCCCCGGTGCACATCGGGCAGGGCGTGGTGTGCGAGGATTTCATCATCTCGAGCGGCTCGCACGTGGACGACGGGGCGATGCTGACGCGCTGCTTCGTGGGGCAGGCGTGCAAGCTGGGACATGGGTATTCGGCCTCGGACTCGCTGTTCTTCAGCAACTGCCAGGGCGAGAACGGCGAGGCGTGCGCCATCTTCGCGGGGCCGTTCACGGTGACGCACCACAAGTCGACGCTGCTCATTGCGGGGATGTTCTCGTTCATGAACGCAGGGTCGGGGTCGAACCAGAGCAACCATATGTACAAGCTGGGACCTATCCACCAGGGGACGCTGGAGCGAGGGGCGAAGACTTCGTCGGACTCGTACATCTTGTGGCCGGCACGGGTGGGTGCTTTTTCGCTGGTGATGGGGCGGCATGTGAACCATGCGGACACCTCGAATCTGCCGTTCTCCTACCTCATCGAACAGCAGAACACGACGTATCTGGCGCCGGGCGTGAACTTGCGCAGCGTGGGAACCATCCGCGACGCGCAGAAGTGGCCGAAGCGCGACGGACGTACCGACCCGCACCGGCTGGACTATATCAACTACAACCTCTTGAGCCCGTACACGGTGCAGAAGATGTTCAAGGGCAGGGAGATTTTGCTGGCGCTGCGCCATGCGTCGGGCGAGTTGTCGGACATTTACTCGTACCACAGCGCGAAAATCCGCAATTCGGCCCTGGTGAAAGGCATCGGCTTCTATGAAACGGCCATACACAAGTTCCTGGGCAACTCGGTCATCAAGCGGCTGGAGGGGACGGCCTTCCGCACGGACGAGGAGATTCGGGCACGGTTGCGGCCGGACACGCCGGTGGGCAGCGGCGAGTGGGTGGACATCTCGGGGCTGATTGCGCCGAAGAGTGAGATTGACCGCTTGCTGGACGCCATCGAGCGGGGCGAGGTGAACCGGCTGCAGGACATCAATGCCGAGTTCGAACGGATGCACCTGAATTATTACACCTACGAGTGGACGTGGGCATACGAGCGGCTGGAGGAGTTTTACGGCACGAAACCGGAGGAGATGACGGCCGAGGACATCATCCGCATCGTGGAGAAGTGGAAGGAGGCCGTGGTGGGGCTGGACCGGATGCTGTACGAGGATGCGCGCAAGGAGTTCTCGCTGGCGTCGATGACGGGCTTCGGGGCCGACGGCTCGCGTGCCGAGAAGGAGCTGGACTTCGAGCAGGTGCGCGGCGACTTCGAGAGCAACCCGTTTGTGACGGCTGTGCTGGAGCACATCCGCGTCAAGACGGCTTTGGGTGACGAGCTCATCGGCCGCATGAGGCAGGTAAAGCGCTGACAAGCAAGTGAATGGGCAGGATTTCCGGGGACGCTGGGCGTGCCTTCCGAAAATCCTGCCCATGTTTTGTTCAAACTCTGCCCAGAGTTCGGGTAAACTCTGCATCAGAGTTTGGGTAAACTCTGCACCAGAGTTTTTCAACGCCCGCGCAGAGGGCATAAAAAAGGAGGTGTGCCGCGTAATGAGACATTGGCACGCAGATAACACGGATTAAACAGATTTTCGCAGATTTATAACATATCATCAGTGGTCATCTGTCCTTAATCCGTGTCATCTGTGTGCAATTCCATATTCGGCACACCCCCTCTTTCATTTTACTGCAGCCCGGCCAGCTCCAGCACCTTGTCCACAGCGGCCTTGAGGCCATCGGGGTTCTTGCCGCCTGCCGTAGCAAAGTGCGGTTGCCCGCCGCCGCCGCCCAAGATGAGTCGTGCGGCTTCCTTCACCAGCGCACCGGCCTTCAGTCCGTCGGCCACGAGCTTCTCGCCCAGCATCACCGTCAGCATGGGCTTGCCCTCGAAGACGGTTCCGGCTACGAAGCAGAAGCTGTCGCCCAGCTCGCCCCGCAGTTGGAAGGCGATGTTCTTGGCCATGTCCGGCGCGATGGGCGCGCAGAACGATACGACCTTCACGCCGTGCACCTCCTTCATGCCCTTCAGGAGCCGCTCCTTCAACTGCGCCTCCTTCTCGCGCATGAAGTCCTCGATTTGCTTCTTCAGCCCGGCGTTCTCGTCGATGTAGCGGCGGATGGCGGCAGTCAGGTCGGGGGCGTTGTTGAAGAGCACCTTCAGTCCCTGGATAGTATCCTGTATGCCGTCCATCAGTTCCTCCACCTTCGCACCCGTCAGGGCCTCGATGCGGCGCACGCCGGCGGCCACGGAACTCTCAGAGATAATCTTGACCATGCCGATGCAGCCCGTGGCGGGTACGTGCGTGCCGCCGCAGAACTCGATGGACGAGCCGAACTGAATGACGCGCACGTGGTCACCATATTTCTCGCCGAAGAGGGCGATGGCACCCAGTTCGCGGGCTTCCTCGATGGGGATGTTGCGATGTTCGGTCAGGGGGATGTTGGCACGTATCTTGGCATTAACGCGGTGTTCCACCTCGCGTAGCTGTTCGTCCGTCACCTTCTGGAAGTGCGAGAAGTCGAAGCGGAGCGAGTCGGGCGTCACGAGCGAGCCTTTCTGCTGCACGTGGTCGCCGAGCACCTGACGCAACGCCTCGTCCAGCAGGTGCGTGGCCGAGTGGTTGGCGGCACAGGCGGCGCGCTTCTCCACGTCGACACAGGCCATCATCGGCGCCTCGGGATGCGTGGGCAGCGTCTTGGCCAGGTGGATGGGCAGATTGTTCTCCTTCTTCGTGTCGATGATTTCTATCGTCTCGTATTCGCTGACCAGCACACCGGTGTCGCCCACCTGGCCGCCGCTTTCGGCGTAGAACGGCGTCTTGTCCAGCACAATCTGGTAGAGCGTCTGGTTCTTCTGCTTCACCTGGCGGTAGCGCAAGATGCTGGTCTCATATTCCGTATAGTCATAGCCGACGAACTCCGTGGTGCCTTCCTTCAGCGTAACCCAGTCTCCGGTCTCCACGGCAGCGGCATTGCGGGCACGCTGCTTCTGCTGCTGCATCTCGGCGTTGAACGCTTCAATGTCGGCCGTCATGCCATTCTCGCGCAAGATAAGCTCCGTCAGATCCAACGGGAAG
This sequence comes from Bacteroides sp. ET71, assembly GCF_023336905.1. Classification (GTDB taxonomy): domain Bacteria; phylum Bacteroidota; class Bacteroidia; order Bacteroidales; family Bacteroidaceae; genus Bacteroides. Next base: position 143,435 of record NZ_JAMBLS010000005.1, on the reverse strand, counting down.
CCGAAGGTGTCGTACAGCGTGAAGGCATCCTTTCCGCTGATTTCCGTCCGTCCGGCAGCCTTCGCTTCGGCCATCGTCTTGTCCAGCAGGCGGATGCCCGTCTCCAATGTGCGCAAGAACGTCTCCTCTTCTTCCTTCATCACCTTGGCGATAAGGTCTTTCTGATCGCCCAACTCGGGATAAGCCGTTCCCATCTCCTGTATCAGCACCGGCAAAAGCTTGTACATGAACGCCCGTTTCTGCCCCAGGAACGTGTAGCCATAGCGCACGGCACGGCGCAAGATGCGGCGGATGACATAGCCCGCCTTGGCATTGCCCGGCAACTGCCCGTCGGTGATAGAGAAAGCAATCGTGCGGATATGATCGGCCACCACGCGCATGGCCACGTCTTTCTGCGCATCCGCCCCATACGGCGTGCCGGCCATCGTGGCAATGGCCTGTATCATGGGTTGGAAGACATCGGTGTCATAGTTGGACGTCTTGCCCTGAAGAGCCATGCAAAGACGCTCGAAGCCCATGCCGGTATCAATGACACGGGCCGGCAAATCCTCCAGGCTGCCGTCGGCCTTGCGGTTGAACTGCATGAACACGAGGTTCCAGATTTCGATGACCTGCGGGTGGTCGTGGTTCACCATGTCCCGTCCGGGCACCTGGGCCTTCTCTTCCTCGCTGCGCAGGTCGATGTGAATCTCCGAACAAGGTCCGCAGGGCCCTGTCTCGCCCATCTCCCAGAAGTTATCGTGCTTGTTGCCGTTGATAATATGGTCTTTGGGGAGGAATTGTTCCCAATAGGCAGCCGCCTCGTCGTCGCGGCCCAGCCCCTCTTCGGGACTTCCCTCGAAGACGGTGGCATAGAGGTTGTCAGGATTCAGTTTCAGCACGTCCACCAGGTATTCCCATGCCCAGGAGATGGCCTCTTTCTTGAAATAATCGCCGAACGACCAGTTACCCAGCATCTCGAACATGGTGTGGTGGTACGTGTCGTGTCCCACTTCTTCCAGGTCATTGTGCTTTCCGCTGACACGCAGGCACTTCTGCGAGTCGGCCACGCGCTTCCATTGCGCCGGATGGTTGCCCAGAATGATGTCTTTGAACTGGTTCATTCCCGCGTTGGTGAACATCAGCGTGGGGTCATCTTTTATCACCATGGGAGCCGAGGGTACGATATGGTGTCCTTTGCTCTCGAAGAAACTCTTGAACGAGTCTCTGATTTCATTTGCAGTCAACATACTCTTATTTAGCGGTTAATATTCTCAAAAAACTGCGCAAAGATAGCTTGTTTTTATTACTTTTGCCGCATTGACAGCGAAATAATTCCCCATCATGCGCAAAGTTTACTACATTTACAACCCACGTACCCAGACCTACGACCGCATCTACCCCACCGTCCGCCAGCGGCTGATGAGCCACCTGCGCCGCCTGTTCATCGGCATGGGACTGGGCGCGGCGTGCTTCATTGCCCCGCTCATCATCTTCGGCTCGCCATCCGAAAAAGAACTGCGCAAGGAGAACAGCCGCCTGTTGTCGCAATACAACGTCTTGTCGCACCGCATGGACGAAGCGATGGGCGTGTTGCAGGACATCCAACAGCGCGATGACAACCTCTACCGCGTCATCTTCCAGGCCGACCCCATCCCCTCGGCCATCCGCCAGGCCGGCTACGGAAGAACCAACCGCTACGAGCATCTGATGAACATGGCCGACGCGGAACTGGTGGTAAGCACAACACAGAAGCTGGACTTGCTGACGAAACAACTGTACATCCAGTCGCGCTCGTTCGACGAAGTGGTGGAGATGTGCCGGCAACACGACGAAATGCTGCGCTGCATCCCCGCCATTCAGCCCGTGTCCAACAAAGACCTGAAGAAAACGGCTTCGGGTTACGGCACACGCATAGACCCCATCTACGGCACGACGCGCTTCCACGCGGGCATGGATTTCTCCGCCAATCCGGGCACAGATGTCTACGCCACGGGAGATGGAACAGTGGTAAAGATGGGCTGGCAGACGGGCTATGGCAACATCATCGTCATCGACCACGGATTCGGTTATGAGACCTGGTACGCACATCTTCAGGAATTCCGCACACGGCTGGGCAAAAAGGTGGTGCGCGGCGAAGTGATAGGCGGCGTGGGCAGCACAGGCAAAAGCACCGGGCCGCATCTGCATTACGAGGTGCACGTGAAAGGTCGCGTGGTGAACCCCGTCAACTACTACTTCATGGACCTGAGCGCCGAGGACTATGACCGCATGATACAACTGGCCGCCAACCACGGCAAGATGATGGACTGACCGGAACGAGCGACTTGCTCGATAGCAAGAGAGCAATCTGCTCGATAGCAAGAGAGCAGTCCGCTCGATAGCAAGAGAGCAGTCCGCTCTACCATAATAATAAAAGAAAGAAGAAGAAAGTCAAACCACAGACGACATGCTGAACAAGAACAAGAACCTGAAGCTATATTACTCCATCAGCGAAGTGGCCCAGATGCTGGGCGTGACCGAATCGCTGCTGCGCTACTGGGAAGACGAGTTTCCGCAACAGCTTAAGCCCAAGCGGGCGGGAAGAGGCGTGCGCCAATACAACACCGAAGACATCGAGGCACTAAAACTGATATACCATCTGGTGAAAGAACGCGGCATGACTCTGCAAGGCGCCCGCCAACGGCTGAAAGACAACCGCGAGACAACCCTCCGCAACTACGAAGCGGTGGAACGGCTGAAATCCATCCGCGAGGAGCTGGTAAGCATGCGCGACGCCTTGAACGCCTTCAGTTACGAGGACATGGATGCGCTGAAAAAGAACATCGAAGAAGACCGGAAGCCGGAAGCCGGTTCGTAAGTTAATCCTCGACGCGGGCCACCTCTTTGATGTGCTGCAACTGCTTCAGGTTATTACAGATGGTCCGCACATCGTCCACGTCGTGTACGTAAAGCTGTATCTTCCCCTCAAAAATGCCATCAATAGCATCGATGTTCAGCTTGCGGATGTTCACGTTGAGTTGGCGCGAGATGACTTGTGTGACTTCATTCAAGACCCCCACTCCGTCAATGCCTCTCACATAGATAGTAACCAGGAACGAAAGGTCTTTGTGCGTGTCCCATTGCGTGGCAATGATGCGGTTGCCATAGCTGCTCTTCAGTTTCACGGCCACGGGGCACTGCCGTTTGTGTATGATAACCCGGTTTTGCTCGTCGATATAGCCTAATACGTCATCGCCGGGAATAGGATGGCAACACTCTGCCATGATGTATTCTTTGGAGATGGCCTCCTCCGTCAGTTTCAGAATCTTCTTGGTATCAATTTTCTCAGGCTTGCCCTCGGCCTTCGGTACCACCTTGCCGTCTTTCCCGTCCTTGACAGTGTCCTTCACGAAAGAGAAAGACAGCAGTTTCTTCCAATTCTTCCCCTGCTTCTCCTTGAAAAGATTACGGTCTACATCGCCCAGCACCACTTTACCACTGCCAATGGCGGCCATCAGTTCGTCGGGAGTATGGAAGTTATGCAGATTCGTCAGGCGGTCAATGGAAGAAGCATCTACCGGCACGCCCTCTTTCTGCAAAAACTCGTTCAAGAGCACTTCACCTTTCTGCTGATTGATTTTCTCCTCTTTGCGCAGAATTTCGGTAATCTTGGCCTTGGCGCGGGCAGTGGTGACGAACCCCACCCATTCGGGCTGTATGCGTTGGGCTTTCGAAGTCAGTATTTCCACCTGGTCGCCACTGTTCAAACGATGGCTCAGAGGAACCAGCTTATGGTTGACCTTCGCGCCGATGCAGTGCGTTCCAATGTCGGTATGAAGAGAGAAAGCAAAGTCCAGCGCGGTAGAATCCTGAGGCATGGTCTTCAAGTCGCCCTTGGGCGTGAAGACGAAAATCTCCGAAGCGAAGAGGTTCAGCTTGATGGTGTCCAGGAAGTCGATGGCATCGGGCTGCGGGTCGTCCAGAATCTCCTTGATGGTATGCAGCCAGCGTTCCAGCTCGCCTTCGTCCTCGCCGCCTCCACCTTCCTTGTATTTCCAATGAGCGGCAAAGCCCTGCTCGGCCACGTCGTCCATGCGTTCGCTGCGTATCTGCACCTCTATCCACTGTCCGTTGTTGGCCATGAGGGTGACGTGCAGGGCCTGGTATCCGTTACTCTTCGGATGGCTTACCCAGTCGCGCAGGCGGTCGGGATGCGGTTTGTATATCTTGGAGATAGCCACGTAGATGTCGAAGCAATCGTTCAGTTCTTCCTCCATGTTGCGCGGTTTGAAGACAATGCGTACGGCCAGGATGTCGTAGATTTCCTCAAAAGGCACATGCTTGGTCTGCATCTTGTTCCAGATGGAGTAGATGGATTTGACACGGGCCAGGATGTGGTACTGCAAGCCCATCTTGTCCAACTGGGCGCGAATGGGAGCGGTAAACTCCTGGAAAACCTTGTCACGCTCGGCTGCCGTGGCGGCCAGCTTCTTCTCTATCTCGGCATATTCTTCGGGGTGTTCGTACTTGAAGCTGAGGTTTTCCAGCTCTGTCTTGATACGGTTCAGCCCCAGTCGGTGAGCCAGGGGAGCGTAGATATAAAGCGTCTCGCCGGCAATCTTGTATTGCTTGTTGGGCAGCATGGACCCCAGCGTGCGCATGTTGTGCAGACGATCGGCTATCTTGATAAGGATGACGCGGATGTCATCGCTCATGGTGAGCAGCAGCTTCTTGAAGTTCTCCGCCTGTGCCGAGGCGCGGTCGCCGAAGATGCCGCCGGAGATTTTGGTCAGCCCGTCCACAATCTGCGCAATTTTGTGGCCGAAGATATTCTCAATGTCCTCTACCGTATAGTCGGTATCCTCCACCACGTCGTGCAGGAGGGCGGCGCAGATGGAGGTAGAGCCGAGTCCTATTTCGTTGCACACGATTTTTGCCACGGCGATGGGGTGCATGATGTAGGGTTCGCCCGAACGTCGTTTGATGCCGCGGTGGGCCTGGTTGGCAAAGTTGAACGCTTTGGTGATGATTTCCACGCGTTTGCGGTGTTTGGTGGCCAGGTAGTCATTCAGCAGTTCCTGGAACGCTTGCTGTATCATGGCTTCTTCGGCCTGCTCTTTTTCTTTCAGACTCAAATGCTCTTCCATAGTTCTTGCTCTTTAAATCGGTGCGCTCTTTCTGCTTGCGGGGAGCGTGTTTGCAAAAATAAGCATTTTTCCATAGCAGGCAAGCGTTTAGGGGAAAATATTATTGCCGAGGGCCAGACTTAGCCTCCGACTTCGCTCCCGACCTCCCGTCCACGGCATGAAAAAGGCACGGGGAAGCCCAAGTGCCTATGTCCAAGATATCTGAACACCGATGCTCGGGATGCCCGATGCAAGAAAGCGAACGACGCCCGGTCTTCAGCAAGAAGGCCGGGCGTCGCTGTTAATCTCTTCGATGGCTATCGAATTATTCGGCAGTCGTCGTTGCAGGGTTGAAGTTCAGACCGAGTTCCATGCCCGTAGTGTCTCCAATTACACCACCCAGCTGAGGAATTATCAGAGCACCGAAAACACCAAATATTCCATCTGACGGCATCATCGCAAGAAGTTTCTCCTGCATCTCCGGATCGTTCAGCAGTTCGGTAGCTATATTAATTAAGACATCACCCAAACCTTCTTTCTCAATATACACGCTCAATACTCCCGTTGAAGGATCTATACGATAGCCCAAAGGAATTCCTTCAGTTAAAAGCGGAGCGATTTCGTTCATATGCCCCAACAACATGGGCAACAGACTTGATAATAAATCATCGCTTCCGGCATCAGCCTGCGAAGAAGTACCCATTACAGCAGCCATAATAACATCAATATCCAGATAAGCATAAAGTTTTCCATTCTTTACGCAATATTGAACCATACCAGCCGGAGAGTCCTGCCAAGTAGGAGATGAAATGTTGGCAGCATCAGAATAAGAAGCTATGATGTTACCATCAACACCAAATGTTATACTCTGCAAAACAGCAGCCAACATTTGGTCTACCGACTGTGGGTTATCTGTCGATCCAAATACAGGCAAATGAAGAGCGAGAGCCAGCAACTCAGTCATACTCCATTGAGTGTTTTCATCCATTACAATTTTGGTATTACTTTCCCAATTAGCAAAAATAGGAAAGGTCGAAGCCGATAAATCACTCGCAGGATAGAGATTCCATGTTCCCGTCAGTTCATTGCTGGCAAACGTCACATCCACATCCAGCGTCAGCTTGCCGGCCTCTACCGAACCCGTATAAGCAACCGTGCGGTCGTTGGACTGGTCTGTGCCGGAGAACGTGTAGCCCGTTTCGCCTTGCGGTACCAGGGTAACGTTCAGCGTCGTAGAAGCTTCACCGGGGATGACGCCGGGATTGTTGACCGTCTGTCCCGTCAGTCCGCTCAGCAATGTGTTCGCAGCACCCGTCAGGGTGATGGTGGCACTTTGCCCGTCCGCCGAGTTGAAAGTGACGCTCTTGCCCGTCATGACAGCGTCGCCATAAGTCAGTGCCAGTTGCTTTTCAGTGTCGGTCGAAGTGTACGTACCGTTCACCGTGTCCACAGACGCTCCGGCCGGTTCATCGTCGTCGCTACAAGCCGTAAATAAGGCTACCGAGCAGGCCAATGCAAATAATGTAAGCCAATTCTTTTTCATACTTTCTAAAAAAATTTGTTTAGTGAATAAAATGACTCGTCACCGAGTCAGTTAAATTTCCCTTTTTTAAAATCGGGTGCAAAATAAGGCAAAATATGGCAACCTGGCAAGCTTTTTTCTATAAATAGATGTTCTATTTTTAAGATTTCTGCCCTCAAAGCGTCCTATGGGAAGAAGGCACGGGGAGGTTTGCCAAGCACAGATGACATTTTGACACTTTGCACAGGCTGCAAGTCAAGAACAGTCTATTTGTAAGCCAGAGAAAGAAGAAAAGTCTCTCTTGAAAGAAAAACACCCCATCCGATTACACATCATCCGGGCAACAGCATCCCGATATGGGCAGAAACAGGCCGGACGGAAGATGGCCGTTTTTTCAGACCGGGGAAAACGGGCTACGGACAAGAGGGCAGGAAGCGCCGGGACAGAAGCACGGCCACATAGCACAAGAAGCACGCCCGGACTTCGGAAGAAGCAGACGCACGGCGGAGGGGAGGCGGAACACCCGGACAGCAGAACTTTTTGCCGGAAAAACGAGGCGCCCCCAAACACTCCATCCCAAGCGCCGACAAGGCAAAATAAAAAAAACAGAAAAAAAAAGCGCAGCCGAAACAACGCTTTTTCAGAAATATTTATTATCTTTACGAGGAGCAAACGACGCTTTCGGCGAAAAAGCCACTGCATCAGCCTGATTATAAACCTTTAAAGCATTTGAAGTATGTTCAATTCATTTGGAAACATCCTCCGCCTTACCACTTTCGGGGAATCGCACGGCAAGGCCATCGGAGGCGTAATAGACGGATTTCCCTCGGGCGTAACCATCGACATGGACTTCGTACAGGCCGAACTGAACCGCCGTCGGCCGGGTCAGTCGCGCATCACCACTTCGCGCTCGGAAGACGACAAGGTAGAATTTCTGTCGGGCATCTTCAACGGCAAATCAACCGGCAGCCCCATCGGTTTCCTGGTATGGAACAAAAACCAGCACAGCAGCGATTACAGCGAAATGCAAAGCGTCTACCGCCCCTCGCACGCCGACTACACGTACAAGCTGAAATACGGCATCCGCGACTACCGAGGCGGCGGACGCTCGTCGGCCCGCGAGACCATCTCGCGCGTCGTGGGGGGAGCCTTGGCCAAGATTGCCCTCAGGCAACTGGGCGTCAGCATCAAGGCATACACCTCGCAAGTGGGCCCCATCCGCCTGGAAGACGACTACACGGCCTACGACCTCGACCTGATAGAAAACAACCCCGTGCGCTGCCCGGACCCGGACAAGGCGAAAGAGATGGAAGAATACATCTACCAGGTGAAGGAAGAAGGGGACACGATAGGCGGCGTAGTGACGTGCGTCATCCAAGGCTGCCCCATCGGACTGGGACAACCCGTCTTCGGCAAGCTGCAATCGGCCCTGGCCTCGGGCATGCTCAGCATCAACGCAGCCAAAGCCTTCGAGTACGGCGACGGCTTCAAGGGCCTCAAGATGAAAGGCTCTGAACAGAACGACGTGTTCTACAACAACGCCGGACGCATCGAAACACGCACCAACCACTCCGGAGGCATACAGGGAGGCATCAGCAACGGACAAGACATCTACTTCCGCGTGGCCTTCAAACCCGTGGCCACCGTGCTGATGGAGCAACACACCGTCAACATAGACGGGCAAGACACCACCCTCAAAGCACGCGGCCGGCACGACCCCTGCGTCCTGCCCCGCGCCGTACCCATCGTAGAGGCCATGGCCGCCATGACCCTGCTGGACTTCTACCTGATAGACCGTACCACACAATTGTAACACGAATGAGGAATGAAGAACATCCGCTTCGCGGAGAAATGAAGAATGTTCCCCCGGAAAGCTGTGCAAAATTCTTCATTCTTCATTCTCAATTCTTCATTTAACCATGATTAAAGACTACATCCAATCCAACGAACCGCGGATGCTGGACGAATTGTTCAGCCTCATCCGAATCCCCAGCATCAGCGCCCAACCCGAACACCGCGACGACATGCTGGCCTGCGCCCAACGCTGGAGCCAGTTGCTGCTGCAAGCCGGAGCCGACGAAGCACACGTCATGCCATCGGCCGGCAACCCCATCGTCTTCGCCCAAAAGACCGTGAACCCGGAGGCACGGACCGTGCTGGTCTATGCCCACTACGACGTCATGCCCGCCGAACCCCTGGAGCTGTGGAAAAGCGCCCCCTTCGAACCCGAAGTGCGCGACGGACACATCTGGGCACGCGGCGCAGACGACGACAAGGGACAGTCATTCATACAAGTCAAAGCCTTCGAATACCTGGTGAAAAACAAAGAACTGAAAGTAAACGTCAAGTTCATCTTCGAGGGAGAAGAAGAAATAGGCTCACCCAGCCTGGAGAGCTTCTGCCAAGAACACCGCGAACTGTTAAAGGCAGACATCATCCTTGTGTCAGACACCAGCATGCTCGGCGCAGACCTGCCTTCGCTGACCACCGGCCTGCGCGGACTGGCTTACTGGGAAATCGAGGTGACCGGCCCCAACCGTGACTTGCACTCCGGACACTTCGGCGGCGCCGTGGCCAACCCCATCAACGTGCTCTGCAAACTGATTGCCCGGCTGACGGACGAAAACGGGCGTATCACCGTGCCCGGCTTCTACGACGACGTCGAAGACGTGCCACAAGAAGAACGCGACATGATAGCCAGCATCCCCTTTGACGAAGAGAAGTACAAGCGGGCTATCGGCGTAAAAGCCCTGGACGGAGAAAAAGGATACAGCACACTGGAGCGGAACAGTTGCCGCCCGTCGTTCGACGTATGCGGCATCTGGGGCGGATACACGGGCGAAGGCTCGAAAACCGTATTGCCCTCGAAAGCCTACGCCAAAGTGTCGTGCCGCCTCGTCCCGCACCAAGACCACGAAAAGATTTCGCACCTGCTGGCCGACTACATACAGGCCATTGCACCCGACACGGTAACCGTGAAGGTCACGCCCATGCACGGCGGACAAGGCTACGTCTGCCCCATCAGCCTGCCAGCCTACAAGGCCGCCGCACACGGGTTCGAGAAAGCGTTCGGACGGAAACCGCTGGCCGTGCGCCGCGGCGGAAGCATCCCCATCATCGCCACCTTCGAGCAGGTGCTGGGCATCAAGACAATACTGATGGGCTTCGGGCTGGAAAGCAACGCTATCCACTCGCCCAACGAGAATCTCCCACTGGACATCTTGCGGAAAGGCATCGAAGCCGTCGTCGAGTTCTACCGCTACTATCAAGAATAGCTTATGGACGAAGTAAAAGTCTCTGTCATTATACCATGCTACAAACAGGCGGATTTCCTGCCTGACGCTTTAGAGTCTTTGTTGAAACAAACCTACCGGAACTGGGAAGCCATTGTTGTGAACGACGGCTCGCCAGACAATACCGAAGAAGTAGTACGGCAGTACATGCAGCAAGACAACCGCATCAGCTACTTGCCACAGCAGAACCAAGGCGTGTCTGCCGCGCGCAACAACGGGATAAAGCAAGCAAAGGGAGAGTTCATCCTGCCGCTCGACGCTGACGACTGGATTAAACCGACATACATAGAAAAGGCTGTAAGAGTGTTCTCGGAACACCCGGAAACCACCTTGGTCTACTGCCTGCAATGCAGCAACAACGAAGAGGAATGTCCGTCGCCCAGGTATGCAGGCTATAAAAGCCTGCTGGTTTACAACACCATCTTCAGCTCGGCCGTGTACAGGAAAAGCGATTGCCTGGCCATCGGAGGGTATGACACGGGAATGGTGTGGGGGCTCGAGGACTGGGAGTTCTACATCCGCCTGCTGGACGAACAGAGCGTGGTGGTCCAGTTAGAAGAACCTTTGTTCTTTTACCGGATAAAGGAAAACTCACGCAACACGACAGCCACCCTGCACCTGCATGAACTGCATCAAATCATTTACAGCAAGCACATGGACATCTACGGGAAACTGTACGACGACCCGATTGCCTTGCTGCGCTGGCTGCAACAGGACGAGGAAACCATCCATCAGATGAAGGCGGAGCTTGAACATTATCAGAGGAGACGCAAGAACAAGTGGTACCGCCGCTTGGGACGCCTTCTCCGCTCTTTCTTCAGATAACACAGGGCGCGGCAGGTCACCCGCCAAACGGTTTACGGAACTGGCACCCCTCTTTCCAGCGGGAGCATCCGTAGGCCGTTTTTCCTTTGATAAGGGTGCCTTTGCCACAGAGGGGACAGGGCTGGCCGACCAAGGAGTCATCTGCCGGGACGGATGTGGCGGCTGCTTTCTTGGGCGAACGTTTCTTCGGCGTCCGCTTGGGCTTGTCTTTGGTGGCGTCCTTGGCTGGCGACGCTTGCGCGGTTTTGGGCGGCGGGGCTGTCTGTGCGGTGATACGCCGGTTGCTGGTATCGGCCAGGACGTTTGCCACAATCTCGCGGACCATCTGCTTCAGCTCTTCCAGAAAGCGGGCAGCATCGTAGGTACGCTTTTCTATCTCGCGCAACTTTTTCTCCCAGATGCCGGTCAGCTCGGCAGATTTCAGCAATTCTTCGTGGATGGTCTGAATCAGTTCCACGCCCGTAGGAGTGGCAATCAGGTTCTTGCGTTCCTTCCGTATGTAACTGCGCTTGAAAAGCGTCTCAATAATGGCGGCGCGGGTGGAGGGGCGGCCGATGCCGTTTTCCTTCAGCGCGTCGCGCAGCTCGTCGTTATCCACCAGCTTGCCGGCCGTCTCCATCGCCCGCAGCAAGGTGGCTTCGGTATAAGGTTTGGGCGGCTGCGTCCACTTCTCCGACAACTCGGGGAAATGGGGTCCCGACTCGCCCCGCACGAAAGCGGGCAGCACGCGGTCGGCCTCGCCTTCGCGCTCTTCTTTGTCCTCGGCAGAAGAAGCTTGGGCGGCCGGAGTGGCGAAGACCACCCGCCAACCGGGCTCGAGTATCTGCCGGCCCGTGGTCTTGAATTCGATGCCGTCTGCTTCGCCCATGACCGTGGTGGTGGAGAACTTGCAGTCGGGATAGAACACGGCTATGAAACGCCGGGCAATCAGGTCGAACACGCGGCGCTCCATGTCTGTCAGGTTCACGGGAGGCTGTCCCGTAGGAATAATGGCGTGGTGGTCTGTCACCTTGGAGTTGTCGAAGACCTTCTTCGACTTGGGAAGCGGCTTGCCCGCCAAAGGCGCCGTCAGCGGCTCGTAGCCGCGCAGACCGTTCAGGATGCCGGGACACTTCGGATAGATGTCATCGCTCAGGAAAGTGGTGTCGACACGGGGATAGGTCGCCACTTTCTTCTCGTAGAGAGACTGGATGAGCTTCAGCGTGTCGTCGGCCGAATAAGCGAACTTCTTGTTACACTCCACCTGGAGAGAGGTCAGGTCGAACAGGCGCGGGGGTGCTTCGCGTCCTTCTTTCTTTGTCACGCCTGTCACCGTAAAAGGCACGTCTTTGATTCGGGCCAACAAGGCTTCTCCCCGCGCCCGGTCGGTGATGGGCTCGATGCCCCGGTTTTCTTCTGTTTTTCCGGACTTTTTGGCCGCCGGATTGTCTTTCTGTTTTTCCGCCTCCAGCACCAGCTCTTCCTCGCTCTTCTTGACCAGTGCCGAAAAGGTCGTGTCGCGGTACACCGTGTTCAGCACCCAATATTGCTTGGGGACGAAACGCTGTATCTCCAACTGCCGGTTCACAATCAGCGCCAACGTCGGCGTCTGCACACGCCCGATGGAAAGCACCTGGCGGTTTTGCCCGTATTTCATGGTGTAGAGGCGCGTGGCGTTCATCCCCAACAGCCAGTCGCCGATGGCACGGCTCAGACCGGCTTCGTACAAGGGTTGGAAATCGGCCGCATCGCGCAGCTTGGCAAAGCCCTCGCGGATGGCTTCTTCCGTCAGCGACGAAATCCACAGGCGTTTCACCGGACAACGTGCCCCGGCCTTCTGCATCACCCACCGCTGGATAAGCTCCCCCTCCTGCCCGGCATCGCCGCAGTTGATAATCAGGTCTGCCGCTTGCATCAGGCGTTCGATGACGTGAAACTGCCGCTCGTACGTGGCGTTCTCTATCAGCTTGATGCCAAAACGCGGAGGAATCATCGGCAGGTAGTCCAAACGCCAGGACTTCCAGTCGGGCGTATACTCGTGCGGCTCTTTCAGCGTGCACAAATGCCCGAAGGTCCACGTCACCTGGTAGCCGTTTCCTTCTATATATCCGTCTTTCTTTTCTCTTGCGCCCAACACATCGGCGATGTCGCGGGCCACAGAGGGTTTCTCGGCAATGCAAACTATCATGCTCTATTTTTTAGTAATCGGAGGGCAAAGGTACGAAAAAGTTTTCTTCGGCGCACCACGTATTCCGCTCTTCCGCACAGCGGCACACGCTCTTCCGCACACGAAGGACGGCTTTCACGCACAGCAGGCACGCACCCGACGCATACGGGCATAAAAAAAGGGCTCCGCTGAGCCCAACCTTTGTTAACCTTAAAATCTAATACTATGAAAAACACGTTGCAAAGATACGGACTTTTTCGGAACCTGCAAATAATCGGCGCCTCAAAACATGTTTTATAACATTCTTTAAGCTGCCCTTGCAAATAATCCGCCCGACAAAAGGATTCTTAACAAACTCAGGTAAAGCGAAAACACCAGAAAAGGGGAGCCCCGCTGCCGGGACTCCCCTTCCATCATCTCCAGATTCTGAACGCTGGAACTTATTCTTCGTCCATCAAAATATCCAATATCTGGCAAGCCGCCTTCGCAACCGGAGTGCCGGGGCCAAAGATAGCAGCCACGCCGGCTTTGTAGAGGAAGTCATAGTCCTGCGGAGGGATAACACCGCCGGCAAACACCACGATGTCTTCACGGCCCAACTTCTTCAACTCGTCCATGAGTTGCGGAATCAACGTCTTATGACCTGCCGCCAATGACGATACACCCACGGCATGAACGTCGTTCTCCACAGCCTCACGCGCAGCCTCGGCCGGCGTCTGGAACAACGGCCCCATGTCTACGTCGAAACCGCAGTCGGCATAACCCGTTGCCACCACCTTTGCACCACGGTCGTGCCCGTCCTGACCCATCTTGGCTATCATGATGCGCGGCTGACGACCTTCCTTCTTCGCAAACTTCTCGCACAATTCACAAGCCTTGGCGAAGTCTGAATCATTCTTACTTTCTGATGAATACACGCCTGAAATAGTTCTAATGATTGCTTTGTAACGTCCTACTACTTTCTCACACGCATAAGAGATTTCTCCCAAAGTGGCACGCACACGGGCAGCCTCGACGGCCAATTCCAGCAAATTGCCCTTACCCGTACGCACACATTCCGTAATGGCATCCAAGGCTTTGTCCACCTCGGCCTGGTCACGGTTAGCTTTCAGCTTCTTCAGGTTCTCCACCTGCTCCTGGCGCACAGCCGTATTGTCAATCTCCAGGATATCAATAGGAGCTTCCTTGTCCAAACGGTACTTGTTCACACCGACAATGGTCTGTGCACCGCTGTCGATACGAGCCTGGGTACGGGCTGCCGCCTCCTCGATGCGCATCTTGGGAATACCCGTCTCGATAGCCTTGGCCATGCCGCCCAGCTTTTCAATCTCCTGGATATGCTCCCACGCCTTGTGGGCAATCTCGTTGGTCAGCGACTCCACATAATAAGAACCGGCCCAGGGGTCTACGTTCTTACAAATGTAAGTCTCCTCCTGAATATATATCTGCGTGTTACGGGCGATGCGGGCCGAAAAATCCGTCGGCAAGGCAATAGCCTCATCCAAAGCATTGGTATGCAACGACTGGGTATGACCCAAAGCTGCCGCCATAGCCTCGATACACGTACGTCCCACGTTGTTGAACGGGTCTTGCTCCGTCAGCGACCAGCCGGAAGTCTGCGAGTGCGTGCGCAAAGCCAGCGACTTGGGATTCTTCGGGTTGAACTGCTTCACTATTTTCGCCCACAACATACGGGCGGCACGCATCTTGGCAATCTCCATGAAATGGTTCGTACCGATGGCCCAGAAGAAAGAAAGACGCGGCGCGAAGGCATCGATGTCCAATCCGGCGTTGACACCGGCACGCAGATATTCCAAACCGTCGGCCAACGTGTACGCCAATTCAATGTCTGCCGTAGCACCGGCCTCCTGCATGTGGTAACCGGAGATAGAGATGGAGTTGAACTTCGGCATCTTCTGAGACGTATACTCGAAAATGTCGGAAATAATCTTCATGGAGAATGCAGGCGGATAAATGTACGTGTTACGTACCATGAACTCTTTCAGGATATCGTTCTGGATGGTTCCTGCCATCTCTTCCAACTTGGCACCTTGCTCCAGGCCGGCATTGATATAAAACGCCATGACGGGCAGCACGGCCCCGTTCATCGTCATGGAGACAGACATCTTGTTCAAAGGAATACCCTCGAAAAGGACCTTCATATTCTCCAGCGAACAAATGGACACGCCAGCCTTGCCCACATCGCCCACCACACGCTCATTATCCGGGTCATAACCACGGTGCGTAGGCAAATCGAAAGCCACGGAAAGACCTTTTTGGCCGCTGGCCAGATTACGGCGATAAAAAGCATTGGACTCTTCGGCTGTAGAAAATCCGGCATACTGACGAATGGTCCAAGGACGGAAGGTGTACATCATGGAGTACGGACCACGCAGATAAGGAGGAATCCCAGCCGCATAATCCAGATGCTCCATCCCCTCAAGGTCTTCCTTGGTATAAACAGGCTTCACTTCGATGTGTTCCGGCGTCTTCCAATCAGCCTGGATGCCGTTAGCCTTCTGCCACTCAGCTCCGTTAGCGGGCTTGAAGTCGGCATATATATCTATGTTTCTGAAATCTTTTCTCATAGCTTATTATTTCAATAGTTTAGCGTTGTATTCCTTTAAAGTCTCCAGCACATTGACACGCACGTGGATGAAATTCTCGATACCGGCAGTCTTGAGTTCGTCCATACAAGCAGGAGCACCCGCCACAATGAACATGGCACGGCCCGCCAAGGCTTGATAAGCAGGAATGGCATACTCAGCATATTCGTCATCACTGGAACAGAGCACAACTATGTCGGCCTTAGCAGCAAGAGCAGCATCAATGCCTTCTTCTACCGTAGCAAAGCCGAGGTTGTCAATCACCTCATAGCCCGCACAAGCCAGGAAGTTGCAAGAGAACTGCGCACGAGCCTGACGCATGGCCAGATTGCCGATAGTGAGCATGAATGCACGTGGGCGCTTACCGCTTTGTTCTGTTTGCAAACGAAGAGCCTCAAACTCACTGGCAGCCCGAGAAAAATCAAGTGAAGCGCAATCTTTCTCGCAAGCATGTTCGTGACCTCCTCCACAGCAACAAGCAGCTTCCAACGGATGTTTGTCACCCGCCAACTCCGTAAAATTCGGATATTGGTTGGTTCCCAATAAAATTTCCTTCCGACGAGCCACAGCCTCGTGGCGAGCACGGTTGCTGGCGTTAACGGTATCCTGCACCTTTCCGGCTTTGACCAATGCATAGAAGCCGCCTTCTTCTTCCACAGCCAGGAAAAGCTTCCAAGCTTGTGCTGCAATAGACGCCGTCAAATTCTCAATATAATAAGAACCGCCGGCCGGGTCAATCACTTTGTCAAAGTGTGACTCTTCGCGAAGCAAAAGCTGCTGATTGCGAGCCAAGCGTTCGGAAAACTCTGTAGGAGTTTCGTAAGCAGAGTCAAAAGGCAATACCGTCATTGATTCTACACCAGCCAACGCTGCACTCATGGCTTCTGTCTGGGTGCGGAGCAGGTTGACATAAGAATCGAAAAGGGTTAGATTGAATTTAGATGTTTCGGCATGTATATGCATTTTGGCGGCACACTTACAGTCACTTTCCGCAAGATATTGTCCCACGATATCAGCCCACAACATACGGGCAGCACGGAACTTTGCTATCTCCATAAAGTAATTGGAGGAGATGCCGAAATTGAACTTGATTTTCTTTGCTACCAAAGCAGCCGGCACTCCGGCTTCGGTCAAGACATTCAAGTACTCGTTACCCCATGCCAAAGCATAACCCAGTTCCTGATAGATATAAGCACCGGCATTGCAAAGCAAAGAAGCGTCTACTCCGAGAACATGATAGCCAGGAAGATCTGCCGTAGCCGCTATAAGAGCCTTACCAGTCTCGGCTATTGCCGTGCGTTCTTTTCCTTTGGCGAGCATCTTGCCCAGAGGGTCGTAAGCGATTGAGCCTTTGAGTTTCGAGAGGTCATATCCGTGCTTCTTGAAATAAGCGAGCAACAGATTGGCCAACTCTACGACATGCCCTTGGCAAGTAGAGAAATTCAGTTCTACACATTCAGCGCAGATGTCTTTCAAGAGAACTTCCAGGTAGGCTTCGCTCAACTGTTTGGCCTTGATGCTGAAACCTAATGAATCTACGCCACGGTTCAAGATGTCAAGTGCTTTGGCATTGGCTTCCGCCGGATCTTCTACACGGATGTCTTGCCGAATGAGCCAGGAATTGTCTTTTTTCTTATTACCACGCAAATAAGGATATTCGCCGGGCAAAGCGTCGGTCGTTTTCAGCCCGTCCAAGTCTTCACGGCGGTAGAAAGGTTTCACATTGAATCCTTCGTTTGTTCGCCAAACGAGTTTCTTCTCGAAGTCGGCACCTTTAAGATCTGCCGTGACTTTCTCCATCCACGCTTCCGTGCTGACTGACGGAAAGTCAGAGAAGAGCTTTTCTTTGTTTTCTGCCATAGTTTATCTTTTTATTATAATGTAGGTTGAAAAAAGTGCGATTTCACTTTGTCCTGCAAATATAAGAAATAAGTCGATTGAGGGGGCACCTGTTGCTTAAATTTTTCGAATCCGTGTGCAAAAAGGGGCGTGTACTGTGCAAAAGCTACGGACACGCCCCGCTTCACCATTATAAACGAAGCATCAACGTGGAGAGCAGCTTATGGCGGTACAGTCCACGTCTTTTTATACTAAGTATCTTCAGCTATGGCCTGTTGTTCATCTGCAAATATAGCAAAATATTTGAATTATACAATACGAAGAGGAGTATATTTTTCTCTTTTCGAACAAAAAGTCTTTTTTCTTTATGAAAAGCTTGCCTTCTTCGGACGTTATGTGTACTTTTGCAGGCGTTAATCCGCGATTTAGAATCTATTAACATTACTTATAGGACTATGGATTGGTTAAACAGTTTATTATGGGACCCTTCCTCCGTCGCCCACATCGTATTTCTATACTCCTTCGTGATAGCGGCCGGGGTTTTGCTGGGCAAAATTAAAGTGGCGGGAATCTCGCTGGGGGTGACGTTCGTCCTCTTCATGGGTATCCTGATGGGGCATTTCGGTTTTACGGTATCTACGCCTATTCTGCACTTCCTGCGCGAGTTTGGCTTGACACTGTTTGTGTTCTGCATCGGCCTGCAGGTAGGTCCGTCTTTCTTTTCATCTTTCAAAAAGGGAGGCATGACGCTGAACCTATTGGCAGTGATGATTATTGTGCTCAACATCGCAGTGGCTCTGACCATTTACTTCATTGCCAACGGACGTGTGGAATTGCCTATGATTGTAGGTATTTTGTACGGGGCCGTGACCAATACGCCCGGTTTGGGTGCTGCACAAGAGGCTCTTAACCAGTTGCAATACACCGGCGACCCCATTGCGTTAGGTTATGCCTGCGCTTACCCCTTGGGTGTGTTGGGCATCATAGGTTCCATCATCGCTATCCGCTACATCTTCCGTATAGACTTCCATAAGGAAGAAGAGGCTTTGCGCCACACGGAGGAAGATGAGAAACAAAAGCCACACCTGATGACGCTGGAAGTGCGCAACGAATCGATTGACGGCAAGCGTCTCATTCAGGTCAAGGAGTTTTTGGGACGTCCCTTCGTCTGCACACGTCTCCGTCATGAGGGGCACGTGTCCATCCCCGACCAAGATACCCGTTTCCACATCGGCGACCAGCTTTACATGGTATGTTCTGAAGAAGATGCCGAGGCTATAATAGCTTTCATAGGACGACAAGTAGAGGTGGATTGGGAACATCAGGACATGCCGATGGTGTCGAGACGTATCTTGGTGACCAAGTCTGAAATCAATGGCAAGAAGCTGGGTGACATGCACTTCCGCAGCACTTACGGTGTCACCGTCACCCGCGTCAACCGTTCGGGCATGGACCTTTTCGCTGCTCCCAACCTGACACTCCAGGTAGGCGACCGCGTCATGGTGGTAGGCCAGCAGGATGCTGTCAATGGCGTAGCACTCGTGCTGGGCAATCAACTCAAACGCCTTGACACACCGAACATCGTCACCATCTTTGTCGGCTTGTTCCTGGGCATACTGGTGGGCAGCCTGCCTATCTCTTTCCCGGGCATGCCTACGCCTGTCAAGCTGGGCCTGGCCGGCGGTCCGCTGGTGGTGGCCATCCTTATCGGCCGTTTCGGTTACAAGTTAAAGCTGGTTACGTACACCACGATGAGTGCCAACCTGATGCTGCGCGAGATAGGTCTCGTGCTCTTCCTGGCCAGCGTAGGCATTGATGCGGGCGGCCAGTTCGTGCAGACGGTGCTGCAAGGAGACGGATTGTTGTACGTGCTGTGGGGCTTTTTGATTACGGTCATCCCGCTGCTTGTGGTCGGCATCTTTGCCCGCGGATTCTTCAAGGTGAACTACTTCATCCTGATGGGTCTTATCGGCGGTGCCACGACCGACCCTCCTGCACTGGCCTACTCGAACCAAGTGGCCGGCAATACGGCTCCTTCGGTGGGTTATTCAACCGTTTACCCTCTCACCATGTTCCTGCGCATCCTGGCGGGGCAGATGATATTGCTGACGATGATGTAAGAAAGCGAATATCTTTCTAAACATAGCTAAACAGTAGAGCGGCTGCGTGGCAAGGATTTGCCGACACAGCCGCTCTAAGTTTTTTGTTTTCTTCCGGCATGAATCAGAGCGAGAGTTTCTTCCGCACAAATTCCTCCACGAAATCGACGGTGCCGTCTATGCCCAACACGGAGGAATCGATGCACAGGTGGTAGGATGCCGCAGCGCCCCAAGTCTTATAGCTGTAATAGTTGTAGTATTCCGAACGTTTCTTGTCGGCCTTTACCATCATGGCCTCGGCTTCCTGCTCGCCGAAGCCATGAATACGGCACAGGCGGGCGATGCGGTCTTCGCGGGTGGAGGAGATGAAGATGTTGGCACAACGCGGATGCTCGCGCAAGATATAGTCGGCACAACGCCCGACGAACAGGCATGATTTCTTTTCGGCCAGGCGGCGAATCACGTCGCTCTGCACCTTGAACAAGGAATCGTTGCTCAGGCAATTGCTGGCCGGCATGGCCCCGTCGGTGATGAAAGGGAAGCGCATCCCGAACCAGCCGCCCACGAAGCCCTGCGAGGGACGTTCGTCGGCCCGTTCGAAGAACTCGCTGCACAGGCCGCTTTCTTCCGACGCCAGCGTGATGAGCTCTTTGTCGTAAAAAGAGATGCCCAACCGTATGGCCAGCTTCTCACCTATCTCACGACCGCCACTGCCCAACTGGCGGCCAATGTTCACTACGAATTTATCTTCCATATCCATTCTCTAAATTTAAATGAAACACACGATTTGTCAAGGGCAAATATAATTAATCTTGAGAAATAAAACCAGCTTGTCGGCATTTTTTGTCGCCGCAAGCCCCAAATCGGCCCCCTTTCTACGAAAAAGGGCGCCACGCCACCGTCCGGACGAGCCTCCGCCCGTGTACGCACGAAGCACGGCTCTTGCGCACACGAAGCACGGGCCGGCAGGACGCAGCTCTTCCACCCCATCTACGGCCCCCAAAGAACGCTTGCAAGAAAAAAAACGATTTCTGCCCCCGACGCCTCCACAAGCACACGCAGCGGGGGAAAAGCCCAAGCAGACAGCACCTTTGCCCACGGGAAAAGAAAACTTTGTCAAAACGAAATTTGCGACTCCCCTCAAATTACATTACCTTTGCAAGACAATAGAACAGAAAATGGAAAAAGAAAGCCAAACGATATTCGACCGCAACGTCATAGAGTTCGTCACCGTGGCCGCCGAATTCTGCAAATACGTGGAACAGGCCGAAGGCACGCGACGCGCCACTTTTGTCGACACGATGCTGAAGATACTGCCCCTGCTGTATCTGAAGGCCACGTTGCTGCCCCCTTGCGAACCGATGGGCGACGAAGAACCCGAACACTACGTGACGGAAGAAACCTACGAGGTCTTGCGCCTGACACTGGCCTCCATCCTGGCCGAACGCGACGACTACCTGGACGTATTCGTCGAAGACATGAAGTACAGCGACCAGCCCATCACCCGCTACATCTCCGAAGACCTGGCCGACATCTACCAAGACGTCAAAGACTTCATCTTCGTCTTCAGCCTGGGGCTGAACCAGACGATGCACGACGCCCTGGCCATCTGCCAAGAAAACTTCCGCCTCTACTGGGGGCAGAAACTGGTCAACACCCTGCGCGCCCTGCACGAGACAAGGTACACCCAAAGCGAAGACGAAAACGACGAAGACGGCACAGAAGCAGACACCGACTTCTATGACGAGCCCGACAGGGAACCACTCCATTAATCCACCCGACGATGATTATAAAAAGAACTATTGACAAAGAAGCATTGAAAGACCTGCCCAAAGCCTCTTTCCCGGGAAAGATTCACGTGGTGCAGACCCCGCAGGAGGCAGAACGGGCGGTCACCTTCCTGCGGCAATGCTCGATGGTGGGCATCGACAGCGAAACACGCCCCTCCTTCTCCAAAGGCAAACCACACAAAGTGGCCCTGCTGCAAGTATCGTCCGAAGACCACTGCTTCCTGTTCCGCCTCAACCTGACGGGCCTCACCCTGCCCATCATCAACCTGCTCGAAAGCCCCAACATCACCAAGATAGGACTCTCGCTGAAAGACGACCTCATGATGCTGCACAAGCGTGCCCCTTTCGAAGCACACGCCTGCATCGAGCTGCAAGAATACGTCCGCACCTTCGGCATCGAAGACAAAAGCCTGCAAAAAATATACGGCATCCTGTTTGGAGAGAAAATCTCCAAGGCACAACGCCTCACCAACTGGGAAGCAGACACCCTGACCGAACCCCAGAAACTCTATGCCGCCACCGATGCCTGGGCCTGCCTCAACATCTACAACCGCCTGCAAGAACTGAAACGTACAGGCGACTTCGAAATTGCAGACAAAGATAACCCTAACTGACTCCATCAATATGTATAAAGTCTACCTGAAACCCGGCAAGGAAGAATCACTCAAACGCTTCCACCCATGGATATTCTCCGGTGCCATCGCCCACATAGACGGCAAGCCCGAAGAAGGCGAAGTAGTCGAAGTCTATACCGCCGCCCGGCAGTTCATAGCCAAAGGCCATTTCCAAATAGGCAGCATCGCCGTGCGTGTGCTCTCCTTCCGCCAGGAAGAAGAGATAAACACCGACTTCTGGCGGCGCAAACTCCAGACCGCCAAAGAAATGCGCCGCAGCATCGGACTCATCGGACGGACAGACAACAACACCTACCGCTTGGTGCACGGCGAAGGCGACAACCTGCCCGGACTGGTGATAGACATCTACGCCCGCACCGCCGTGATGCAGGCACACTCAGCCGGCATGCACCTCGACCGCATGGCCATTGCCGAAGCCCTGGCCGACGTGATGCAGGAAGAAGTGGACAACATCTACTACAAGTCAGAAACCACCCTGCCCTACAAAGCCGACCTCTTCCCCGAAAACGGATTCCTGCGCGGAGGAAGCACCGACAACATCGCCACGGAATACGGCCTGAAGTTCCACATAGACTGGCTGAAAGGACAAAAGACAGGATTCTTCGTGGACCAACGCGAAAACCGCGCCCTGCTGGAACGCTATGCCCGGGGACGACGGGTGCTGAACATGTTCTGCTACACCGGCGGATTCTCCGTCTACGCCATGCGCGGCAACGCCCTGTCCGTACACTCGGTAGACAGTTCGGCCAAGGCCATCGACCTGACCAACAAAAACATCGGGCTGAACTTCCCCGGCGACGAGCGCCATACGGCTTTCGCCGAAGACGCCTTCAAGTTTCTCGACCGCATGGATGCCCAGACCTACGACCTCATCGTGCTGGACCCTCCCGCCTTTGCCAAACACCGCGACGCCCTGCACAACGCCCTGCAAGGATACCGCAAGCTCAACGCCCGCGCTTTCGAGAAAATCCGACCGGGAGGCATACTCTTTACCTTCTCCTGCTCGCAGGCCGTCAGCAAAGAGCAATTCCGCACGGCAGTCTTCACGGCAGCCGCCCTGTCGGGACGCAGCGTGCGCATCCTGCACCAGTTGACCCAACCCGCCGACCATCCGGTCAATATCTACCACCCGGAGGGCGAGTACCTGAAAGGACTGGTGCTTTATGTGGAATAATGGGCCTCAAACACGGCAGATTTTGCAAAGAAGTGTATAAAAGCGGTCCACCTTCTTAATAAGAGTTAAATAAAAGCAGATTTTTGCTCATTTATTATGCTGCATAACATAAAACGCTTACCTTTGCACTGTGTTTTTCATGGTATTAGATTTAAGGTTAACAAAGATTGGGTGTCTGGGATAGATACCCTTCTTTTTTTTATGCCCTCCGCTTCCGCCTCCGGCGCTCTTCGCTTCTTCTCCCGCCCTCCATCTTTTTCCCCCGCCCGGACTTGTTTTTTTTGTATCAACATCGTACATTTGCAATGAATAGCAAGAACGTAGAAACAACAACCGTCAAAAACATACACCTATGAACATAAAGATAAGACTAACCGCCATGCAATTCCTGCAATTCTTCGTATGGGGTGCATGGCTTATCTCGTTAGGCAGCTACATGAACAACACACTGCACTTCGAAGGCGGAGAAATCGGTAAAATTTTCGCGACAATGGGCATAGCCGCCCTGTTCATGCCAGGCCTCACCGGCATCATAGCCGACAAATGGATGAACGCCGAAAAGCTGTACGGATTGCTCCACCTGATAGGCGCAGGTGCTTTGTTCTACGCCTCGACAGCCAGCACTTACGAACAGATGTACGTGGCCATGCTGTTCAACCTGCTGGCCTACATGCCGACACTCTCGCTGGCCAACACCGTTTCATACAACGCTCTGGAGAAATACAAGCTCGACTTGGTGAAAGACTTCCCCCCCATACGCGTATGGGGCACGGTGGGATTTATTTGTGCCATGTGGCTGGTAGACTTGACAGGCTTCAAATACAGCGCTGCCCAGTTGTATGTGGCGGCTATCTCGGCCGCCGTCTTAGGCTTATACTCATTCACCCTGCCCCCATGCCCGCCCGAACGTAACGAGAAGAAGACATGGCTCTCTGCCTTCGGATTGGACGCGCTGGTGCTGTTCAAGCAAAAGAAGATGGCCATCTTCTTCCTCTTCTCCATGCTCTTGGGGGCTGCCCTTCAGATTACGAACACATACGGCGACACGTTCCTCAGCTCGTTCGCTTCCATCCCCGAATATGCCGATTCGTTTGGCGTCAAGCACTCCGTCATACTGCTCTCCATCTCGCAGATGAGCGAAACGCTGTTCATCCTGGCCATACCGTTCTTCTTGCGTCATTTCGGCATCAAGCGCGTCATGCTCATCAGCATGTTTGCCTGGGTATTCCGCTTCGGACTTTTCGGACTGGGCAACCCGGGCGACGGGCTATGGATGCTCATCCTCTCGATGATTGTCTACGGCATGGCTTTTGATTTCTTCAACGTGTCCGGCTCGCTGTTCACCGAAATGGAGGCACACTCCGGCATCCGTGCCAGTGCACAAGGCCTGTTTTTCATGATGACCAACGGCATCGGCGCTTTCGTGGGCGGGTATGCCAGCGGAGCCGTGGTAGACATGTTTTCCGTCTATGCCGAAGGCGGAGGGGTCATCAGCCGCGAGTGGACACCCATCTGGATGATTTTTGCCGCCTACGCACTGGTGCTCGCTCTGGTATTTACCGTAGTGTTCCGCTATAAGCACACTCCGGAGAAGACCTTATAAGAAAGGAAGGAAACGCATGGACAGAAAGAAAATAGAACTGCAAGTATACAGCCTCAGCGCCAGCCATGAACAAAACGGAGCCTACAATCTGTTGTTTACCGAGGTAGGCGGCAGACGCCAGTTACCCGTCATCATAGGCGCATCGGAAGCACAAGCCATCGCGCTCGAACTGCGCGGCATCCATCCTTCACGCCCGCTGACACATGCCTTGTTCGCATCGGTGCTGGACGCGCTGGGAGTCCGCTTGTTGCGTGTGCTTATCTACAAAGCCGAGAAAGGCATATTCTATACTTATATATACCTGCGTTCGGGTGAAATACTCTTGCGCATAGACTCGCGCACCAGCGATGCCGTGGCTTTGGCCTTGCACATGGGGGCTCCTGTCCTGATATACGACGACCTTTTGCAAAGAGAATGTATCCCGCCTATGGATGAAGAGCCTGCGGAACTGAGCGAAGAAGAACTGCTGAAGCAGAACGAGGAAGCGCTGAAGGCCGCTCTGCAAAAAGCCATCGACGAAGAAAACTACGAGCAGGCCGCCGTCTTGCGCGACCGTCTCAGACAATTACACATCCCATAACGTTACGCCATGCACATTTTTTACACTCCTGACATCCAGTCCGTCCATGAGCTGCCGGAAGAAGAAGCCGCCCATGCGTTGCGCGTGCTACGCCTGCAAGCCGGCGACGAAATCATGCTGACCGACGGCGTCGGCCATTTCTACCACGCACGCATCAGCCTGGCGGCCCACAAGCGCTGCCTGGTAGACATTCTGGAGGTTGAACCGCAAGCCCCTTTGTGGAGCGGGCATCTGCACATCGCCATGGCGCCCACCAAAAACATGGACCGTACCGAATGGTTTGCCGAGAAAGCCACCGAGATAGGGCTGGATGAGCTGACGTTCCTGAATTGCCGTTTTTCCGAGCGCAAGGTCATCAAGACCGAACGCATTGCCAAGATTCTGGTGTCGGCCATCAAGCAATCGCTCAAGGCACGTCTACCCCGGCTGAACGAGATGACGGACTTTAAGACCTTCATCGCACAGCCTTTCGAGGGACAAAAGTTCATTGCCCATTGCTACAAAGGTGAAAAGCCGTCGCTGAAAGACGTGGTGCGCAAGGGGGAAAATGCCTTGGTGCTGATAGGGCCGGAGGGCGACTTCAGCGAAGAGGAAGTCCGCCTGGCCACAGAAGCGGGGTTCACGCCCATCAGCCTGGGTCCCTCGCGATTGCGGACAGAGACGGCGGCATTGGTGGCCTGCCACATCCTGAACTTGAAAAACCAGTGACCCGCACCGGGGCGACGTCCCGCGTGCCAGCCCGCTGACATGGCTGCCGGCAGAGGGCATCCAGTAATCCCGCGATGCTGCCGGTGGCCATCTTCCACGGCCAGCTCATCGACCTGAGTGCACCGTTCTTCGTATCGTTGTTCTGCAAGTTCTGAAGGGAATAGGAAGCGTACGGGCATAAAAAAAGGGCTCCGCTGAGCCCAACCTTTGTTAACCTTAAATCTAATACCATGAAAAACACGTTGCAAAGGTACGGACTTTTGCGATACCTGCAAATTATTCCCGCAAAAAGTATGTTTTACAACATATTTTAATAAAAGCACGGCTCCCGTTCACGTCCTTTTTCATTTCAGCGGAACAAACACTTCGTTCTTCCGCACACGCAGCACGCTCCTGACGCACACGAGCCATGCCCCTTGCACACGACAGGCAAACGGCTTTTTTTAGACAGAAGTTTTGCACATTCTATCCGATTTTGCGTTATCTTTGCTGGCGTAACCAAAAACAACCACACTACGAACTCTATGCCTGCCCCAGATTTAATCGCCATATTAGGCCCCACCGCATCAGGAAAGACCACGCTGGCAGCCGCCCTGGCAGCCGAACTCGACACGGAAATCATCAGCGCCGACTCGCGCCAGGTGTACCGCCGCATGGACCTGGGGACGGGCAAAGACCTGGATGACTATGTGGTGGACGGACGACGGATGCCCTACCATCTTATCGACATCGCCGAGCCGGGCACCAAGTACAACCTCTTCGAGTATCAGCGCGACTTCCGGCAGGCTTACGACGACATCAGGGCGCGCGGCCGCCTGCCCATCGTGTGCGGCGGCACGGGACTGTATCTGGAAGCCGTGCTGCGGGGCTACCGCCTGTTGCCCGTCCCGGAGAACCCGGCCCTGCGGGCAGCCCTGGCTGGCAAGACGCTGGACGAGCTGACCGAACTGCTGAAGACCTACAAGACGTTGCACAATACGACGGACGTGGACACGCCCAAACGGGCCATCCGGGCCATCGAGATAGAAGAATATTACCGCCAGGCACCTGTCGAAGAACGCCCCTTCCCGCAGTTGCACAGCCTTATCGTGGGCATCAGCATCGGGCGGGACGAACGCCGCAGCCGCATCAGCCAGCGCTTGCGCCAACGCTTGGACGAAGGCATGGTGAACGAAGTGCGCCGCCTGCTGGACGAAGGCATCGCGCCGGAAGACCTGACGTACTACGGGCTGGAGTACAAGTTCCTCACCCTCTACGCCACCGGCCGGCTGGCCTACGACGAAATGGTGCGGGGGCTGGAGACAGCCATCCACCAGTTTGCCAAACGGCAGATGACCTGGTTCCGCGGCATGGAACGGCGCGGCTTTACCATACACTGGATAGACGCCACACTGCCCACGGCGGAGAAAGTCGCCATCGTCAGGCAACTGCTGGCAGAAGAAGAAACATCGTCTTACTCAACCAAACCTACGGAGGGAACATGAACACAGAACCCGAAAGATGGGGCATCATCTACAACCCCAAAGCCGGCACCCGCAAGGTGCAAAAGCGCTGGAAAGAGATAAAAGACTACATGGACAGCCGGGGCGTGGCCTACGACTACGTACAGTCCGAGGGCTTCGGCGCCGTGGAGAGGCTGGCCGGCGTGCTGGCCAACAACGGCTACCGCACCATCGTCATCGTGGGAGGAGACGGGGCGCTGAACGACGCCATCAACGGCATCATGCGCTCCAACGTCCTGCGGAAAGAAGACATTGCCCTGGGCATCATCCCCAACGGCATCGGCAACGACTTTGCCGACTACTGGGAGATGAGCGACGACTACCGCGAGGCGGTGGACTGCCTCATCCGCGGACGACGACGCAAGATTGACGTGGGCACGTGCCAGTATTACGACGGACAGAAACACGTGACGCGCTACTTCCTGAACGCCATCAACATCGGGCTGGGAGCCCGGATTGTGAAGACAACCGACCAATGCAAGCGGTTCTGGGGCGTGAAATACCTGTCGTACTTCATGGCCTTCCTGTCGCTCATCTTCGAACGCAAGCTGTACCGCATGCACCTGAAGATTAACGGCGAGCACGTGCGCGGACGCATCATGACGGTGTGCATCGGCAGCGCCACGGGCTACGGGCAGGTGCCCAGCGCCGTGCCCTACAACGGCTGGCTGGACGTATCGGTCATCTACCGCCCGGAGCTGCGCCAACTGTGGGGCGGGCTGTGGATGCTCATCCAGGGGCGTATTTTGAACCACCGGCTGGTGAAGCCCTTCCGCACCCGCGAGGTGAAGGTGCTGCGGGCTCGCAACGCCGTGGTCGACCTGGACGGACGCATCCTGGACAGGCATTTCCCGCTGAACATAGGCATCCTGCACGAAGCCATCACACTGATTATCCCATAAAGAACCGAGATATGTAACCCACAAGAAAGAACTATCATTATGACAACCATTGAACTTACCCGCTATAAAATGGAATTGCTCCGCGACATCATCAACAACTTCAATACGGAGAAAGCGCTCAGCAGATTAGGAACGGCATGCCACCTCATAAAAAACGAAGAACTGGCAGACAATCTGCCTGCAATGCCGGCCTATTTGCTGGAGCAACTGCTCAATGAAGCCTTACAGGAAGATGCCGAAGGACTAAGCATCAGTGATGAAGAAATGGAACAGGAGATACAGAAATGGTAATCAAATGGTCCCCCTTGGCTCAACGAAGCCTGAAAGAAATCTACCTGTTCCATCTGCCCAAGACCGGGAGAGAGAAAGCGCATGCCATCGTAACGGAACTGAAAAAAGAGACACGCTATCTACTTATCTTTCCGGAAATGGGAAGAAAAGAACCGGTCGAAATCAACAGTTATGACTACCGCTATATCGTCAAAGGGCATTATAAGATTTACTATATCATCTTGCCCACACATATTCTTATAGGACTGGTGTGGGACACCAGGCGGAACCCTGAGCTATTAACCAAACTATTAAACATTTCCCCTACACAACAATGAAACTATCTGAACAACTGAAGAACAACCCCGCCGGCAACTTCTTCCTGCTGGCAGGTCCCTGCGTCATCGAGGGCGAAGACATGGCCCTGCGCATCGCCGAACGCATCGTGAAGATAACGGAACGGCTGAAGATACCCTACGTGTTCAAGGGCTCGTACCGCAAGGCCAACCGCTCGAGGCTGGACTCGTTCACGGGCATCGGCGACGAAAAGGCGCTGCGCGTGCTGCGCAAGGTGCACGACACGTTCGGCATCCCCACCGTCACCGACATACACGCGGCGGACGAGGCACAGATGGCGGCAGAGTACGTCGACATCCTCCAGATACCCGCCTTCCTCTGCCGGCAGACCGACCTGCTGGTGGCCGCCGCACAGACGGGGCGCACGGTGAACATCAAGAAGGGGCAGTTCCTCTCGCCCCAGGCCATGCACTTTGCCGCCGAAAAGGTGGTGGGCGCGGGCGACACGGACGTGATGCTGACCGAGCGCGGCACGACCTTCGGCTACCAGGACCTGGTGGTGGACTACCGCGGCATCCCCGAGATGCAGGCCTACGGTTACCCCGTCATCCTGGACGCCACGCACTCGCTGCAACAGCCCAACCAGGCGGCGGGAGTGACCGGTGGCATGCCACAGCTCATCGAGACCATCGCCCGCGCGGGCATCGCCGTGGGAGCCGACGGCCTGTTCATCGAGACGCACGAAGACCCCTCCGTGGCCAAGAGCGACGGAGCCAACATGCTGCGCCTCGACCTGCTGGAAGGCTTGCTGGAGCGGCTGGTACGCATCCGCCGGGCCATTACGGAAGCATGAACGGGAAGGTTGCGACTGTCGCAACTACTCGGTTGCCACACCCGCAACACTTTTTTCCACGCCGCTGTGATTAAAGCCACCAGCCTGCGACAGATAAGTCAAACTATTCTTAACAAAAAGATAGACACATGAAACAGTTAACAAAAACACTTTGGCTCGCGGCACTCATCCTGTGCTGCAGCCTGCAACAGGCAGCTGCCCAGATGCAGTTGCCGCCGCTGCCGGTGGACAAGAACGTCCGCATCGGCAAGTTGGACAACGGACTGACTTACTACATCCGCCACAACGAGAAACCCGAAAACCGCGTGGAGTTCTACATCGCACAGAAGGTAGGCTCCATCCTCGAAGAACCGCAGCAGCGCGGCCTGGCCCACTTCCTGGAGCACATGGCCTTCAACGGCACGAAGAACTTCCCCGGCGACGAGCGCGGCCTGGGCATCGTGCAGTGGTGCGAATCGAAAGGCATCAAGTTCGGCACCAACCTCAACGCCTACACCTCGGTAGACGAGACGGTGTATAATATAAGTAATGTGCCCAGCACCGACCCCGCCATCGTCGACTCCTGCCTGCTCATCCTGCACGACTGGAGCAACTCCATCCTGCTGGCCGACAAGGAGATTGACAAGGAACGTGGCGTCATCCGCGAGGAGTGGCGCAGCCGCAACGTCGGCATGCTCCGCCTCTACACCGACGCACAGGCCACGTTCTATCCCGATTCGAAATACGCCGACTGCATGCCTATCGGTAGCATCGACGTCATCAACAACTTCCCCTACCAGGACATCCGCGACTACTACGCCAAGTGGTACCGCCCCGACCTGCAAGGCATCATCGTGGTGGGTGACATCGACGTCGACCAGATGGAGCAGAAGATAAAGACCCTCTTCTCTGACATCAAGCTGCCGGCCGAACGCGCCGAACGCATCTGGTACCCCGTGCCCGACAACGAAGAACCCATCGTCTACATCGGCAAGGACAAGGAAATCGACACCCCCATCGTAGACATCTACTTCAAGCACGATGCCACGCCCGACAGCATCAAAGGCAGCGTCATGTACCTGGCACAGCAATACATGCTCGACGCCATCGCCACCATGCTCAACCAACGCTTCAGCGAACTGGCACAGTCGCCCAACCCGCCCTTCAACATGGCCGGCTGCTCGCCCGACGGCGACTTCTTCATCAGCGGCACCAAGAAAGCCTTCAACGTCAGCGCCTACTGCAAGGACGACGGTCTGAGCAACGCCCTCAAAGTCCTGCTGCAAGAAGTAGAACGCGTACGCCGCCACGGATTCACCGAATCGGAATACACCCGTGCCCGTGCCAACATCCTGCAACAACTGGAGTCCGTCTACAACGAACGCGAGAAGACCAACAACGACCGCTACGTCAACCAGTGCCTCCAGCACTTCCTCCACGCCGAACCCATCCCCGGCATCGAGTATGAATACGCCACGCTCAACCAACTGGCTCCCAACATCCCTGTGCAAGCCATCAACCAAGTAGCCCAGCAACTGATTACGGACAACAACCAGGCCGTCTTCATCGCCGCTCCGGACAAGGAAGGCGTAGTCATCCCCACTCAGGAAGAAGTCATTGCCGACCTCAAAGCCATGCCCACCCTCGACGTGCAGCCCTACGTGGACAAAGTATCCAACGAACCGCTGATGAAGGAAGCCCCCCAAGGCGGCAAGATTGTCAGCCAGAAGGACAACGCCCTGTTCGGCGCCACCCTGCTGACCCTCTCCAACGGCATCAAGGTCTATGTGAAGAAGACCGACTTCAAGGCCGATGAAATCCGCATGAGCGGCTTCAGCCTGGGCGGCATGACCAACTTCGACGCAGCCGACAAGCTGAACTACTCCTTCATGAACGGCGCGGTAGATGCAGGCGGCGCCGGCAACTTCAGCAACATCGAGCTGACCAAGATGCTGGCCGGCAAGAACGTCAGCGTCACCGCTTCCGTGGGCAGCACGCAGGAGAACGTCAACGGCTCTTGCTCGCCAAAGGACTTCGAGACCATGATGCAGCTCACCTACCTCTACCTCACCCAGCCCCGCAAGGACGAGGAAGCCTTCACCTCCTTCATGAACCGCATGAAAGCCCAGTTGGAAAGCTCCGAAGTCAACCCGCTCTCCGTATTCAGCGATACACTGAGCTATGAGATGTACGGCCAGAACGAACGCTTCATCAACGTGAAAGCCTCCATGGTAGACCAAGTGGACTACGACCGCATCCTCGAACTGTACAAGCAAGCCTTTGCCGACTGCGGCGACTTCCAGTTCATCTTCGTGGGCAATGCCGAACTCGACTCCATCAAGCCCTACATCGAAACATACCTCGGCGCCCTGCCCGCCAAGAGTGCCAAGCAGAACTACAACAAGGCCAACCTGCTGATTCCCGCCAAAGGCACCAAGGAGAACATCTTCGCCAAGGAACAGCAGACTCCAATGGCTACCGTAGCCATGGTCATCACCGGCAACTGCACATACAACCTGCGCAGCTCCGTCCTGATGAGCGTCCTCAACCAGGCCCTCGACATGGTCTATACCGAGGAAATCCGCGAGAAGGAAGGTGGCACATACGGTGTCAGCACCTACGGAATGTTAGGAAGCGAACGCCAGGATGCCACGCTCCAGATTTTCTACCAGACCGACCCCGCCAAGTTCGAACACCTTAACGGCATCATCAACACCCAACTGGAGAAGATGGCCCAACAAGGCCCCTCGGACGAGCAGATGCAGAAAATCAAGGAGTACATGCTCAAGAAGTATGCCGACAACCAGAAGGAAAACGGCTACTGGCTGGGCAATATCAGAGAGATGCTCTACACCGGCATGGACAAGACCAAGGACTACGAAGCACTCGTCAACGGCCTCACCGCCCAAGACGTAGCCCAGTTTGCCCAAGCCCTGCTGAAGCAAGGCAACAAACTGACGGTGGTAATGACCGTGCCGGAATAATAAGTTAAATGAAGAATGAAGAACGAAGAATGAAGAATCTGAGCAAGAAGCGGACGACGCCACGCACCCATTCATCACTCTTCATTTTTCATTCTTCACTCTTCATTCTTAATTCTTCATTAAATCCATGAACTTATTCTTAGAACTCCGCCGCCACGGCCGCCTGGCCGACAAGCGCCACCCGATGTACGAGAAGAGCCGCTTCACCCGGTTCTGGATGTACTTCATGGCCGTGTTTTGGGCGGGCTATCTTATCTTCATCGGCACTACCTTTGCCTTCGGCTTCGAGGGAGCGGCAGTAGAGCCGTACCACCTCCTCAATTCCGGTCTGGTATTCGTGCTCGCGCTGGACTTCCTGATGCGCTTCCCCTTCCAGAAGACACCCACGCAGGAGGTGAAGCCCTACCTGCTGCTGCCCGTGCGGCGCAACCGGCTGATTGACTTCCTGCTCATCCGTTCGGGGCTGAGCGGTTTTAACCTCCTCTGGCTGTTCCTGTTCGCGCCCTTCGCGCTGATCACCGTCACCAAGTTCTACGGACTGTGGGGTGTGCTGACCTACTGCGTGGGCATTTGGCTGCTGATGGTGCTCAACAACTACTGGTTCCTGCTGTGCAAAACGCTCCTGAGCGAACGCATCTGGTGGGTGCTCTTGCCCGTGGCCGTCTATGGGGGACTGGCTTTGGGGATGTTCCTGCCGGATGACAGCCCGGTGTTCGACTGGTTCCTGGAGTTGGGCGAGGGCTTCATCACGGGCAACGCGTGGGTGTTCCTGGCCCTGCTGGCCGGCATCGGCCTGATGTGGTGGGTCAACAGCCGCGTCATCCGCCGCCTCATCTACGACGAGCTGAACAAGACGGAAGACACTACCGTGGAAGTGAAGACGCTCTCGGAGTACCGCTTCCTGGACCGCTACGGCATGACAGGAGAATACATGCGCTTGGAGCTGAAGCTGATGCTACGGAACAAGATGTGCCGCAAGTCGCTCATCGCCATCGTCTGCGCCGTGGCCGCCATCAGCGCGGTCATCGCCTTCACGGACGTTTACAGCAGCGGGGGGATGAACAACTTCTGGGTGATGTACAATTACGTCATCGTCAGTCTGCTGGCTTTCTCCACGCTGATGGGCTACGAGGGCAACTACATGGACGGGCTAATGACACGCCGCGAGTCCATCTTCGCCCTGCTGCGGGCCAAGTACGTGCTCTACAACCTTGTCCTCCTCCTCCCCTTCCTGCTGATGCTGACGGGCGTGGTGACGGGCAAGCTGACACTCTTGCAAATCTTGGGGTGGGGACTGTTCACAGCGGGACCCGTCAACTTCGGCTTCTTCCAACTGGCCGTGTACAACAACCGCACCGTGGACCTCAACGCCAAGATGACCAGCCGCAACAATGCCGGTACAGGCCTGCAACAACTGGCCAGCTTCGGCGCCTTCATGCTGCCGTGGATTGTCTACCTGCCGCTGGTTGTTCTCTTCAATGAGACAGTGGCCTACTGGGGACTCCTCGTCCTTGGCCTCGCCTTCATCCTGACCTCGCGGCTGTGGATACGCAACGTCTACACGAGACTGATGAAACGCAGGTACAAGAACATGGAGGGCTTCCGCGACAGCCGCCAACGGTAAGCTCCTTTCCGGCACCCGGAATGCTTCCTTTCCGGCACCCGGAATGCCTCCTTTCCGATACCCGGAATGCCTCCTTTCCGATACCCGGAAAGTATCCTTTACGACACCCGTAACCTATAAAAGAATAAAGATATGATAGAAATAACCGACTTACAGAAGAGCTACGGCTCGAAACGGGCCATCGACATCGACCGCTACACTATCGCCGACGGCGACATGCTGGGCCTGGTGGGCAACAACGGCGCGGGCAAGACCACCCTGTTCCGCCTCATCCTGGACTTGGTGAAGGCCGACCAAGGCACGGTGGCCATCGCCGGGACGGACGTCACCCGCACCGAGGACTGGAAGGACATCACCGGTGCGTACATCGACGACGGCTTCCTCATCGACTACCTCACGCCCGAAGAATACTTCTACTTCATCGGCCGCATGTACGGGCTGAAAAAAGAAGAAGTGGACGAACGCCTCCGCCCCTTCGACCGCTTTATGAACGGCGAGGTGCTGGGACAGAAGAAGTTCATCCGCAACTACTCCATGGGCAACAAGCAGAAAATTGGCATCATCTCCGCCATGCTGCACCACCCGCAACTGCTCATCCTGGACGAACCCTTCAACTTCCTTGACCCCTCCAGCCAAGCCATCATCAAGCACTTGCTGCGGGCATACAACGAGGAGCACCACGCTACTGTCCTCATCTCCAGCCACAACCTGAACCACACCGTCGACATCTGCCCCCGCATCGCCCTGCTGGAGCACGGCGTCATCCTGCGCGACATCGACAACCACGACGGACAGGCCGAGAAGGAACTGGAGGACTACTTCAACCTGAAAGCCGAAGAAATGAATAATGAAGAATCTACGAATCAATGAAGAACGAAATAAATGAAGAATAAAGAATGAAGAATAAAGAATGAAGAATAAAGAATGAAGAATGAAGAATTAACCAAACATGAAGGACGAAAGACGAGAGACAAGAATCGCCGGAAGCGGACGCTACGCGCCCATTCTTCATTCCTCATTCTTTATTCTTCATTTATATTCTTTCTCCTCTGCCTGACCGGCTGCCGCACCGCTGCGCCCAAGCTGGACTACCGCGCCCTGGTCCGCGCCGCCGACCGCCTGGGTGTGGACATTGGTCCCAAGGACCACCACGCCCTCTACCTGGAGGCCGCGCAGTGGATAGGCACACCCTATCGCAGCGGCGGACAGAGCCGACGAGGCACGGACTGCTCAGGCTTCGTGCGCCAGGTCTACAAGGCGGCCTACGGCATCGACCTGCCCCGCAGCACCGACCAGCAAATGGATGCCACGAGCCGGGTCCGCCGGGGCAAATTGCGCGAAGGAGACCTGGTTTTCTTCCACGGAAGCCGCAAACGCCGCGTCAACCATGTGGGCATCTACCTGAAAGACGGCAAGTTTGTCCACGCCAGCACCAGCCGGGGCGTCATGGTCAGCCGGCTGGACGAGGACTATTGGGACGAGCACTGGATGCGGGGCGGAAGAATCAATTGACAATTAACAACGAGGCGTTGCTATCAAGACGTATTAACCATTAACCATTTATCATTAACCATTATGAAACGATTCATCACCCTCCTCCTGGTCGTCGCAGCCACGCTGGGCGCCCAGGCACAATTACTCTGGAAAGTATCGGGCAACGGGCTCGACAAACCTTCGTACCTCTTTGGCACGTATCACCTCGCCGCCTTGAGCATCAAGGACAGCATCGCTGCCCTGCCGCAAGTGCAACAAGACGTGCAACAGGTGTACGGCGAACTGGTCATGGCCGACATGATGAAGCCCGAAACGCTGACGCAGATGCAGCAACAGATGATGCTGCCCGCGGACACCACGCTCCGCAGCCTCTTCTCTCCCAAAGAGTTCGAGGTGGTGACCCGCGCCGTGACGGAGTACCTCAAGGTAGACATCGCCCTGCTGGACCGCCTGAAGCCCGCCGCCCTCTTCCAGCAACTGACCGTGCTGTTCTACCTGAAGCATACGCCGGGCTATAACCCGCAGGAACAGCTGGACGCCTCCTTCCAGCAAGATGCCACGAAGGCAGGCAAGAAGGTAGGCGGGCTGGAGACGGTACAGTCGCAGATGGACATCCTCTTCAACAAGCCCCTCCGCCGCCAGGCCGAAGACCTCTACTGCTTCGTCAGCGACCCGGCCAAAGCCGAACGCCAAGCCAAGGAACTCATCGCCGCCTATGCCGCGCAGGACCTGGACAAAATGCTGCAACTGATGGAGGAGAAGGAAGGCACGTCGTGCGACCCCACGCCCGAAGAGATGGCCCAACTGCTGTATGACCGCAACCAAGCCTGGGCGAAGCAGATGCCCGCCTTGATGCAGGCCGCTCCCACCCTGTTTGTCGTAGGCGCCGGACACCTGCCGGGCGAACGAGGCGTGCTCAGTCTGCTGAAAGAGAAAGGATATACAGTAGAACCGATGAAATGAGAATAATGGTGAATGGTAAATGATTAATGGTTAATACGTGCGGCCGGACATCATTTACCATTAACCATTAATCATTAACCATTAATCACTCTCCCTCCGCATGTCTTATCAAGTCTACCTTTTTGACTTCGACTACACCCTGGCCGACTCGTCGCGCGGCATTGTGATGTGCTTCCGCCACGTGCTGGAGCGCAACGGCTATGCCGACGTGACCGACGAGGCCATCCGCCGCACCATCGGCAAGACGCTGGAGGAGTCGTTCTCCATCCTGACGGGTGTCACCGACCCCGAACGTCTGGCGGCTTTCAAAGCCGAATACCGCCGGGAAGCCGACGTGCACATGACGCCCAACACGCGCCTCTTCCCCGAAACGCTCCGTGTGCTCCGGACGCTGAAGGAGCGGGGCGCCCGTGTGGGCATCATCTCCACCAAATACCGCTTCCGCATCCACGACACCATGGACCAGCACCTGCCTGCGGATTTCCTGGACATCGTGGTGGGCGGTGAAGACGTCTCCCGCGCCAAGCCCGACCCCGAAGGACTGCTCTACGCCATCCGCCAACTGGGCGTGAAGAAGAAGCGCGTGCTCTACATCGGCGACAGCACCGTGGATGCCGAGACGGCCCAAGCCGCCGGCGTGGACTTTGCCGGAGTGACTCACGGCGTCACCACCGCCGACGAGCTGGCTGCCTATCCCCACCAACGCATCATGTCCTCGCTGGACGAACTGTTGGAGCCGGAGGGAAAGACGCAACGCCCCACCACCCACCGACGCATCGCCGTACACCAGGTGCTCATCCTGGCCCTGCTGCTATGGATTGCCTGCGAAGAAAGCTTTCCGCTGGACGACGACCCGACGTATCTCTTCTTCCTCTTCTTCCTCGCCTATCTGGTCAAAGTCCTCCGCACGCGCCGTGTCCTGCCTCCGGCTGCCAGACAATGGCTGTGCGAGCAGTGTCACCCCCTCATCGTCCGCGCCCGCGCCCTGCACATCCGCCAGATTCGCGGCAAAGTGCCCGCCCCGCTCAGCACGCAGCCCTGCACCTGCCGCAACTGCGGACACACGTTCACGGGCAATTTCTGCCCCCGCTGCGGACAGACGCGTTCCGTCTATCGCTTCCGGCTGAAGCACGCGGCGGGCAACATCCTGCGCAGCCTGTTCCGTGTGGACGGCAAATTCGGCCGCACGCTCATCGCCCTGCTCTACCGCCCCGGCCATCTGATGCGCGACTTCATGCAGGGCCGCCGCGCCAACCACTCCATGCCCCTTCAGACGCTCTTCCTGCTCGTGGCCTTCTACCTGCTAGCCGTGCAACTGGTCATCCCCCAGATAGAAACGGAAAAAACAACGGTCGAAAGCGACTCCGTGCAGGTGGCCAAGCTGCGCGAGTCCATCGCCGAACTGCAAGAAGAAAACAATTACAAAGACGACTCCCTGTCCAAAGCCGCCAACGACCTGGCCATCATCCTCTTGCAGAAAGAACTGGCACAGAAAACTGCCACCGCCGACTCCCTGTCTGCCGCCGACCAGAGCGACATGGAAGAGTTGAGCCAAACCGCCCGCGTCCTGGCCGGAGAATCCAAACTGAGCCACTACCTGGAGAACGGCATCCGCAGTGTCCCCTTCCTCAACCGCGTATGGGAGCTGCTGAAACGCTGGGGGCACGGCAACCGCACGCTGCACGTCGTCGCCACGCTGCCCCTGCTGGCCATCGCCACGCTCTGGGCTTTCCAAAGCCGACGCCGGCTCAGGCGCTGTCCGCCCAAGGTACGCTTCAACCTGATGGAACATTTCTTCATACAAGCCTACATCGCCGGACAAATCATGCTCATCAGCATCTTGCTCCTGCCCATCGGTCTGACCGCCTATGCCGACGACCTCTTCGCCCTGCCGTGGTGGGTCCTCTTCCTGCTTTTCTGGTGGGATTTCCGGCAGTTATACCTCTGCTCGTGGTGGGAAAGCTTCTGGCGCACGCTGCTGATGTTCGTCTACGCCCTCCTGTTGCTCGTCGGCATCGTGATGTTCGTACTCCTCCTCATCGCCGCAGCCGAAAGCCTGCTGTGAGCAGGGCGCGGTGCTTGTCCGGAAGAAGCGCGGTCCTGACACACAACGGCCGGGCTTCTTGTCCGGAAGAAGCCCGACCGTTGCAGCCTCCACCAAGATAATCCCTCAAAAGTTTGGCCGTCTACCCCAAGATTCGTACCTTTGCCTCCATAAACACTTATCACTATGGAAGAAACATTGCAAACACCCCCCAAGAAGACAACGCTGACCAAAGAAGAAGTATGGCGGCGGATGAAGGAGCATAAGCGGAAGAAGCAAGAACTTATCCGACAGATGGAAGAGTACTTGAGAGCAGAATACAAGAAACGTACAGGGCAAGAACCAGAATCTATCGAAGTATGGTAAAAATTGACTTGGAGCGTGTCAACACATCTGCTCCATATATGCTCCGGTTGGCTCCATACGCCCAGTTGTCATACATATTGACCACTGACTACGGCGTCAATTACACGTTAAGCTTCATGCCAAGCGACCTTATGCCGAACATTGAAGCATACGAGTTTGCCATATCCAACACCAACCACCGCAAGTCTCCCCGCGACCCCAAGCTGCGGCAAACCATCCTGGCCTTGGTCTACGAATTTTTCCGCAAGCGGGAAGCCGTCATGCTCTACCTGTGCGAGACGGGCGACAACCGGCAGAAGCACCGCAGCCGCCTGTTCGAATCGTGGTTCCGCTCTTCGGGCAGCCAGACAACGTTCGCTTTTCTATCGGCACAGATACCCGACGAAGAAGGCATCCCGAACTACGTCGCCCTCATCGTCCGTCCCGACCATCCCCGGTTTGCCTTCATCGCCCAGCAGTTCAGCGACACGCTGGAGCTGTTTCGCGACAAACCGGCATGAAGGCGGGCAAAAAAACGGATAAAAAAGCCCTGCCTACACTTGCCCGTCTCGGATAAAATCCGTACCTTTGCAGCCGATTATTCCGCAACGGGTTCAGTTAAGAGTTCTCTAAGTGATTAGGGACCACCCGCCGGAGCTAACTTATACATTGTTTTATAAGAAATGTACGCAATTGTAGAAATCCAAGGCCAGCAATTCAAAGCAGAGGCCGGAAAGAAGTTGTTCGTTCACCACATGCAGAACGCAGAAAACGGTGCAACGGTAGAGTTTGACAGAGTACTGTTGGTGGACAAAGACGGTGTCATCACCGTGGGAGTTCCCACCGTAGAAGGTGCAAAAGTAGTTTGCGAAGTAGTATCCCCGCTGGTAAAAGGCGACAAAGTACTTGTTTTCCACAAGAAAAGAAGAAAAGGCTATCGCAAGCTGAAAGGCCACCGCGAACAGTTCACGGAATTGACAATCAAAGAAGTAGTAGCTTAATCAATTAAAAACAGTAAGAAGAAATGGCACATAAAAAAGGTGTTGGTAGTTCTAAGAACGGCCGCGAATCAGCAAGTAAGAGATTAGGCGTTAAAATATTCGGCGGTGAAGCTTGCAAGGCAGGAAACATCATCGTCCGTCAGAGAGGTACCGAGTTCCATCCGGGCAAAAACATCGGCATGGGTAGTGACCACACTCTGTACGCCTTGGTAGACGGAACTGTACAGTTCAAAGTAACCCGCGAAGACAGACGCTACGTGTCCGTCATCCCGGCAGAGACAAAAGCAGAAGCATAAGACTGCATACCCCAGAAACAGAAAAGGGAGAGTAACGATTACTCTCCCTTTTCTGTTTCTAAACCTCTCTCTGCCGGACGTAGGAACCACAGCCACAACAGCGGAAAGAATCTCCGGACGACCGACCGCTTAAGTACCTTAATCCCTCACCTCTTCATAAGGCACATACTCGCCTTCATCTTTGCCGAAAATCTTCTTCCGGTTAATATGCAGTTCCCCCTCTTCCACCGTCACAGTCCCGTCGTCCGACACAGCAGTCCGCCGCGCACGTTCCGCACCCGTACGTTCCGCACCGCCGGCCCGCTGATAAGCCGTCGTATTTTTTCCCCGGCCAAAGCCAAAGACACCCCGCACCACACTGAGCAGGATAGCGATGCCAATGAACACAATGGCCAATATGATAATCAGAATAAATCCTAAGAAATGAAGCATATATCCGGTTTTAAGTTAAAAATGAATTACCTCTGAAGGTATAACTACAACAACCGTGCCGAAAAAAAGTTCAACCCCGCTTAGCCGTGCAGAGCGAAAGCAAGACATACCACACGATGCAAGCAGACAAGCCCTTGACTTGCAGGCAAGCCAGCAGCACAATGCAAACAGCCAGGAAGAGGAAACGCAACTTATTGTCCGCCCACGACAGGCTCTTGAACTTCAGCGAAAACATGGGCACCTCGCTCACCAACAGCCACGACGACAGGCACACCAGCAGCAACAGCCACAAAGGATGAACGTCCCCTCCCGACAGCCAAGGATGGAACCCCGCCACCAATGCCGCCCAGAACAACGCATTGGCCGGGACAGGCAAGCCGATGAACGAAGTGGTCTGCCGCGCATCATTGTTGAACTTGGCCAAACGCAGGCCCGAAAAGACAGCTATCAGGAAAGCCACATAAGGGAAATAAGGAGCCACCGCCTCCAGATAAGTCGGATAACGCATCTCCTGCAAAAGAGAAAAGACCACCACCGACGGTGCCAGGCCGAAGCTGATGTCATCGGCCAGCGAATCCAAATCCTTGCCGATGTTGGAATAAGCATGAAGCGCACGCGCCGCCATCCCGTCGAAAAAGTCGAACACCGCTCCAACGATGATGAACAACAAAGCCATGTCATAACGAGACTGAAACGCCATGACGGCAGCCACACAGCCCGAAAAAAGATTCAGGCAAGTCAGCGTATTGGGAATGTGACGAGTAATGCAATTAGCCATAAGCAAAAAAGAAATAATTATTTTAG
The DNA here is from genome assembly GCF_023336905.1 of Bacteroides sp. ET71. GTDB lineage: Bacteria > Bacteroidota > Bacteroidia > Bacteroidales > Bacteroidaceae > Bacteroides. The sequence continues at coordinate 101,738 of NZ_JAMBLS010000005.1, read as the reverse complement.
TCTGGCAATGACGGTCTGGTTACCCGTGGTCGTTTGCCCCAGTTTGACCAGCACCTCCGTACCCAGTGGCAGGAACACATCCACACGCGAACCGAACTTGATGAACCCCATGTGCTCGTCAATGTAACACTCGTCACCTTCCACAGCGTATGTGACGATTCGCCGCGCCATTGCACCGGCAATCTGACGGGCCATCACCTCCACGCCTTCGGGCGTCTCGATGACCACGGTCGACCGTTCGTTATCCGTACTGGCCTTGGGCAGCCACGCTTTCATGAATTTGCCGTTTTGATGAAGAACTTTCTTCACCGTCCCATCCACAGGATACCAGTTGGCATGCACGTTCACCAAACTCATGAAGATAGAAATCATAATACGACGGTCGTGGAAATACTCGTTCTCGTCCACCTCTTCCACGACTACCACCTTTCCGTCAGCAGGAGCCACCACCACCTTCTCCGTATCTTGCCCGAACAGCCGGATAGGACAACGGAAGAAATTAACCATAATCCCATAAACCACCAGACTCAACAGAGCAATAATATAGAAAGGGATTCTGGTCTCCAGCCCCCAGTAAAGCGCAGCGTTAATGATTAACAGCAACAGAAAGCTGCCAGTCAGTGTATGTGTACCTTCACGGTGTATGCGTATTTTCTTCAATCTTTTCAAACGACCCATTATCTCGTAATTACAACAGTTGTTATGAATAATGTAGAATCTGCGTGCAAAAATAGGCTTATTTTGAACATGAAGCAAAAAAAGCGTACAGAAAAGTACCTGTTAATAACTTTTGGGAGAAAATTTTGCCCAATCCCGCATTTGGTTGTATTTTTATGCGCTCATTAGAAAGGAAAACTCAAACTATGCAAGATTTCGTCCACCTACACGTACACACCCAATATTCGCTCCTCGACGGTCAGGCCAGCGTCAGCAAGTTAGTAGACAAAGCCATGAAAGACGGCATGAAAGGAATCGCCGTCACCGACCATGGCAATATGTTTGGCATCAAAGAGTTCTACAACTATGTAAGCAAAAAGAACAGCGGCCCGCGCGGAGAAATCAAAGAACTGAAGAAACGCCTGGCCGAGCTGGAAAACGCTTCGTCCAAGGATGCTGAAACCTTGGAGGAGATGGCGGCTTGTCAAAAGAAAATAGCCGAAGCAGAAAGCAAGCTGTTCAAGCCCGTCATCGGATGCGAGATGTACGTGGCCCACCGCACCATGGATAAGAAGGAAGGAAAACCCGACCAAAGCGGCTGGCACCTCATCGTCCTGGCGAAGAACGAGAAAGGCTACCATAACCTCATCAAGTTGGTCTCCCGCGCATGGACGAAGGGTTACTACATGCGTCCACGTACCGACCGAAGCGAACTGGAGAAATACCACGAGGGCCTCATCGTCTGCTCGGCCTGCTTAGGCGGAGAGATACCCAAGAAGATAATCGCCGACCATTACGACGAGGCGGAAGAGGCCATCCAATGGTACAAGAACCTATTCGGCGAGGACTATTACTTAGAACTGCAACGCCACAAGGCAACCGTCGAACGTGCCAACCACGAAGCCTTCCCTTTGCAGCAGAAAGTGAACGCCAAGTTGCTGGAGTATGCCAAGAAATACAATATCAAGGTTATCTGCACGAACGACGTGCACTTTGTGGACGAAGAAAACGCCGAAGCACACGACCGCCTCATCTGCCTCAGTACCCAAAAGGATTTGAACGACCCCAAACGGATGCTCTACACCAAGCAGGAATGGATGAAAACCAAGGCAGAGATGAACCAGCTTTTTGCCGACGTGCCCGAGGCCCTTTCGAATACGCTGGAAATTCTGGACAAAGTGGAATACTATTCCATAGACCACGCTCCCATCATGCCTACCTTCGCCATCCCCGAAGACTTCGGCACGGAGGAAGAATACCGAAAGAAATATACCGAGAAAGACTTGTTCGACGAGTTCACCCAGGACGAAAACGGTAACGTCGTGCTGGATGAAGACGCCGCCAACGCTAAAATCAAACGTTTGGGCGGCTACGAGAAGCTGTACCGCATCAAGTTGGAGGCCGACTACCTGGCCAAACTGACTTTCGACGGAGCCAAAAGGCTGTATGGCGACCCGCTGTCCGAGGAAATCAAAGAACGGCTGGTGTTCGAGCTATACATCATGAAGACAATGGGTTTCCCGGGCTACTTCCTCATTGTGCAAGACTTCATCAACGCGGCGCGCACCCAACTGGGCGTGTCCGTAGGCCCGGGACGCGGCTCGGCGGCCGGCTCGGCCGTGGCCTATTGCTTAGGCATCACCAAGATCGACCCCATACAGTACGACCTGCTGTTCGAACGTTTCCTGAACCCCGACCGCATCTCGCTGCCCGATATCGACGTAGACTTCGACGACGACGGACGCGGAGAAGTCTTGCGCTGGGTGACGGAGAAGTACGGCCAGGAGAAAGTGGCGCACATCATCACCTACGGCACGATGGCCACGAAGATGGCTATCAAGGACGTGGCCCGCGTGCAAGGGCTCTCCGTGGCCGAGTCTGACCGCCTCTGCAAACTGATTCCCGACAAGATTCCCGACAAGAAGCTGAACCTGCCCAACGCCATCGAATACGTCCCCGAACTGCGAGCCGCCGAAGCCTCGCCCGACGAACGCGTGCGCGACACCCTCAAATACGCCAAAATGCTGGAAGGAAACGTGCGAGGCACGGGCGTGCACGCCTGCGGCACCATCATCTGCCGAGACGACATCACCGACTGGGTGCCCGTCAGCACGGCCGACGACAAGGAGACGGGCGAAAAGATGCTGGTCACACAATACGAAGGCTCGGTCATCGAAGACACCGGACTGATCAAGATGGACTTCTTAGGCCTGAAGACGCTTTCCATTATCAAGGAAGCCGTGGCCAACGTGAAGTTGCACCGGGGCATAGACTTGGACATCGACACCATCCCCATAGACGACCCGGCCACTTATAAACTTTACTGCGACGGACGTACCGTGGGCACCTTCCAGTTCGAGTCGGCCGGCATGCAGAAGTACCTGCGCGAGCTTCAGCCCAGCACCTTCGAGGACCTCATCGCCATGAACGCCCTCTACCGGCCGGGGCCTATGGATTACATCCCCGACTTCATCGACCGCAAGTGGGGACGCAAGCCCATCGAGTATGACATCCCTATCATGGAGAAGTATCTGAAGGACACGTATGGCATCACCGTCTACCAGGAGCAGGTCATGTTGCTGTCCCGATTGCTGGCCAACTTCACCCGCGGTGAGTCTGATGCCCTGCGCAAAGCGATGGGTAAGAAGCTGCGCGACAAGCTGGACCACATGAAACCCAAGTTCATCGAAGGCGGCAAGAAGAACGGCCACGACCCGAAGGTGTTGGAGAAAATCTGGGCGGACTGGGAAAAGTTTGCTTCGTACGCCTTCAACAAATCGCACGCCACGTGCTACTCGTGGGTGGCTTACCAGACGGCCTACCTCAAGGCCAACTATCCCGCCGAATACATGGCTGCCGTGATGAGCCGAAGCAAGGACAACATCACGGACATCACGAAGTTCATGGATGAATGTAAGGCAATGGGCATCAAGGTATTGGGACCGGACGTGAACGAAAGTAACCTGAAGTTCACCGTCAATGCCGAGGGCAACATCCGCTTCGGGCTGGGAGCCGTGAAGGGAGTGGGCGAAAGCGCCGTAGAAAGCATCATAGAAGGGCGTAAGAAGGAGGGGCCGTACAAAGGCATATTCGACTTCGTGCAGCGCGTCAACCTGAACGCCTGCAACAAGAAGAACCTGGAATGTCTGGCACTGTCCGGCAGTTTCGACAACTTCCCCGAGCTGACGCGCGAACAGTATTTCGCCGTCAATGCCAAGAACGAGAGCTTCTTGGAAACTTTGGTGCGCTACGGCAACCGCTACCAAATGGACAAGGCCATGGCCTTGAACTCGCTGTTCGGAGGCGAGAACATGGTGCAAGTCTCTACGCCCGAAATATTGCCCACCGAACGCTGGAGCGACCTGGAGCGTCTGAACAAGGAACGCGAACTGGTAGGCATCTACCTCTCGGCACATCCGTTGGACGAGTTTTCGGTCATACTGGAGAATGTGTGCAACACGCACATGAAGGAACTGGAGAACAAAGAAAACCTCGTGGGACGCGAAATCACCATGGGAGGCATGGTCACTGACGTGCGGCGTGGCACCAGCAAGAACGGCAACCCCTACGGCATCGTCCGCATCGAAGACTACACGGGCTCGGCCGAACTGCCGTTCTTTGGCAACGACTGGGTCACCTGGCAAGGTTACCTGGGCGAAAAGACTTTCCTGTTCATCAAGGCACGGTGCCAGGCCAAGCAATGGAAACAGAACGAGCTGGAGGTAAAGGTCACTTCCATCGAGCTGCTGCCCGACGTGAAGGAGAAGCTGGTGGAAAAGATTACCATCTTCATTCCGCTCAGCGTCCTGAACAAAGGGCTCATCGCCGAACTGGCCGACCTGACCAAAGCACACCCCGGCAACACGCAACTGTGCTTTAAGGTGATGGACAAAGATACGCGCATGGCCGTCGACCTCGTGTCGAGACCGGTCAAACTGAACGTGGGCCGCGAGCTGATTTCATACTTAAAAGGGCATCCCGACCTCAGGTTCCAGATAAATTAGTATCTTTGCAGCGAAAGAGAATCATCAGAAACACCAAACTTTAATATTAGAACATTATGGCTTTGAACATTACAGAAAGCAATTACAAAGAACTGCTGGCAGGCGACAAGCCTGTGGTTATCGACTTCTGGGCTACGTGGTGCGGACCATGCCGCATGGTAAGCCCCATCATCGACGAACTGGCTACGGAATATGAAGGACGCGCTGTCATCGGCAAGTGCGACGTGGAAGAGAGCAACGACCTGGCCATGGAGTACGGCATCCGCAACATTCCCGCCGTGCTGTTCTTCAAGAACGGCGAGCTGGTGGACAAGCAGATAGGCTCGGCCCCCAAGGCAACATTCGTGGCCAAGCTGGAAGCACTGCTCTAAGACAGTACAGACATTCAGACCATCCAAACCTTCTAAAAAGACATCAACCATGAGACAAGATGACGACTTTTTGCAGGACGACCTCGATGACGAAAAGACCATCGAGTTCATTAAGAATTACCTGCCGCAAGACTTGAAAAACAAGTTCACGGACGACGAGTTCTATTACTTCCTCGACCTGATTGACGAGTACTACACGCAAAGCGGTATCCTCGACGCACAGCCCGACGCAGAGGGCTGCATAGAAATCGACCTGGAGAAAGTTGTCGATTACATGGTCAAGGAAGCCCGAAAAGACGGAATGGGTGAATATGACCCCGAAGAACTGCTCTTCATCGTACAGGGAGAGATGGACTATGCCGACTCGCTGGACAACGGAGACTGACATCGGTCCGCACACTTATGCAAAGAGGGTATGCCCGCCAAGGCATACCCTCTTTCGTTATCCCCACAAGCGCCGCGGCCGGCACGCACGGCAAGGAAGGCTGCGGCGAACGGCAAGCGCAGCCGTTGCACCCGGCAAGCAACAGACTGACGGACAAGAAAATCTGCTTTCGGCAAAAGCCTTCTCACCAGAACATCACCACATATCGGTTTTTTGCGTATCTTTGCCCCGCGAATCGTACAGAACGAAATGAAATAACATTAAATAAATAGGTATAAACCATGCTTACCATCAAACAAATCACCGAGAACACCGACGCCGTGGTGCGCGGACTCGAGAAGAAACATTTCAAGAACGCCAAGGAGACCATCGACCAGGTGCTGGCCCTCAACAACAAGCGCAAGAGCACGCAAGCCGTGCTGGACACCAACCTGGCCGAAGTGAACGCCACCTCCAAAACCATCGGCCAACTGATGAAGGAAGGCCGCCGCGACGAGGCCGAAACCGCCAAGGCACGCGTGGCCCAACTGAAAGAGACCAACAAGACACTGCAAGCCGACATGGACCAGGCCGCCCAAGACCTGCAACAACTGCTCTACACCATCCCCAACGTGCCCTACGACGAAGTGCCCGAAGGCAACGGCGCCGAAGACAACCTCGTCGTCAAGATGGGCGGCATGGAGACACCCCTGCCCAAGGACGCCCTGCCCCACTGGGAACTGGCCAAGAAGTATGACATCATCGACTTCGACTTGGGCGTGAAAATCACCGGCGCCGGATTCCCCGTCTACAAAGGCAAAGGCGCCCGCCTGCAACGCGCCCTCATCAACTTCTTCCTGGACGAAGCACGCGCATCGGGCTACACCGAAGTGATGCCCCCCACGGTGGTCAACGCCGCCTCGGGCTACGGCACCGGCCAACTGCCCGACAAGGAGGGACAGATGTACCACTGCGAGGTGGACGACCTCTACCTCATCCCCACCGCCGAGGTGCCCGTCACGAACATCTACCGCGACGTCATCCTCGACGAGCGCGACCTGCCCATCAAGAACTGCGCCTACACCGAGTGCTTCCGCCGCGAGGCCGGCTCCTACGGCAAGGACGTGCGCGGCCTGAACCGCCTGCACGAGTTCTCCAAGGTAGAGCTCGTCCGCATCGACAAGCCCGAACACAGCCGCCAGAGCCACCAGGAGATGCTAGACCACGTCGAGGGCCTGCTGCAGAAGCTCGAACTGCCCTACCGCATCCTGCGCCTCTGCGGCGGCGACATCAGCTTCACCGCCGCCATCTGCTACGACTTCGAGGTCTACAGCGAGGCGCAGAAGCGTTGGCTCGAGGTCAGCTCCGTCTCCAACTTCGACACCTACCAGGCCAACCGCCTGCACTGCCGCTACCGCACGGCGGACAAGAAAATCGAGCTGTGCCACACGCTCAACGGCTCGGCCCTCGCCCTGCCCCGCATCGTGGCCGCCCTGCTGGAGAACAACCAGACGCCCCAGGGCATCCGCATCCCCAAGGCACTGGTGCCCTACTGCGGGTTCGACATGATTGACTGATACACATTATATTATACAGATGCACAAGAAAAGAAGGCAGGGGCTTGCAAAGTTCCTGCCTTTCTTTTACCTTTGTCCCTGTTGAACCTAACGAAGGAGGAACCAACTATGGAAGCAACCGTATCATTGGATTATCTGTGGAAACTGATACAATCGCTCAGTCCCGACAACAAACGCTGGCTGGCCGGCAAGCTCTACGAAGAAGTAGAGGAAGAGGAAAAACAACGCCTCACGCCCTACACCATGGAGGAAATCAATGCCCGCATTGAACGCTCGCGTGCCAATATCAAGGCCGGACGCGTGCATACGACGGAAGAAGTCAGACGCATGATAGAAAACAAACACCCTTGGCTATGCGAGTGATATGGGATGATGATGCAAGCGAAAGACTTGCCGATACGCTGGAATATGGCCGCGACACATTTGGCGAACGCGCAATGAAGAAATTCTATGCCCGTTATCTTGGATTACGAGCAACTCTTGCAAAGCAACCCCGGAATGGGAAAGAAAGAGCCACTGCTTGAAAAAGAGCCGGAAGGTTATCGCAGCATCGTCGTGCATCCCAATTACAAAATAGTGTATTACGTTGAAGGTGACACTATTTACATCGCCGACCTCTGGGACACCCGACGCGAGCCCGTCCGACAGGCCGACGGACTGACCGGAACCGACACCCATAACCCATAACACCCATATATCCCCATGACACAGATAGAAGGAAACGAAAACCAACTCATCTTCGCCTTCCCCGACCGGGAAGTCAACTGCACGACAACGACCGATGCCCTGACAAGCCGCCTGCTGGAGAGGGCGGACATCTCCATCATCGGCCACCGCAACCGCGTGCTGCTGCACTTCGAGTCGGAGGCCGCTGCCGAAGAGCTGCTGACGGGAGGCGGCTTCCTGCTGATTGTCAAAGGCGATGACAACGACGTGGAGGTGGGACACGTCATCGTGCGCTGCTCCTCCATCCTGGGCATGACGGGACTGAAGCTCATCGTCGGCCAACTGCCGGGACTGGGCGCGGGCGTGTCGCGCACGGCCAACGGCTGCCGCGTGCGCATCGGCAACCGGGTGGTCATCAACGGCGTCACGCTCTACTTGCAAGAAGACCGCTCGCACGTCTGCATCGGCGACTACAGCATCGTGGGCTGGGGAAGCATCGTCACCAGGCGCTTCGACGAGCCCAACGTCATCCTGGCCGGCATCCCCGCCAAGGTGGTCAAACGGGGCATCAACTGGGACCGCAGGAGCCTCAACAAGTACATGCTGGGGAGATAAGCCACCACTCGTAGCTTACCTCCCCCAAAGCCGTGCAAAGCTCCTGCCTTTCTTTTCAAACAATAAATCCTTACATCACGAGAGACATCGCGGAGACTTCCCTTGCGCATGGCCGACACTTGTGCTAAGTATCACCGACACTTGTGCTAAGTATCACCGACACTTGTGCTAAGTGTCACGGATACTTGTGCTAAGTGTCAGCGACACCTGTGCTAAGTGTCAACGCACTGTCACTGAAATCATTAGAAAGCGCCCAACGAGGCACACTGATGTCGTGCCGACATCCAAAACTATTTACAGAAGAATGCCGGTGTCCCGGCACCGACGACAGCGACGGCGAAGGCACCTTCGGCTAACGCTAAAAAAACACAAGAAAAGGCCGGCGTAGGGATGGACGTCGGCCTTTTTTGTTAACTTTGCGGGGAAAGTAAAAACACAGTAAAAGAACACCCTATGAACGCAACCATCTCACTGGACGGCCTCCTGTCCTTCATCCGCTCCCTTGCCCTCAGCCCCGACAACAAAGAGTGGCTGGCCCAAAAGCTGATTGAAGACGCCCGACACGAACAGGATGCCGCCCCTTGCCAATACACCGCAGAGCAACTGCAACAACGCCTGGAACAATCTATGCAGAGCTATCGCGAAGGACACTATTACACCAGCGACGAACTGCGCAAACGACACGCCCCATGCGAATAGTCCAAGTCCCTCAAATCCTACGTAATTATACATAACTAACCGAATATGAACAAGATTCTCCACAAAGAACATTTCTCCGAAAAGGTCTTCAAGCTCGTCGTTGAAGCACCCCTCATCGCCCGGTCGCGCAAGGCCGGGCACTTCGTTATCGTCCGCGTCGGCGAGAAGGGCGAACGCATGCCCCTCACCATTGCCGAAGCCGACCCCGTAGCCGGCACCATCACCCTCGTCGTGCAGGAAGTCGGCCTCTCCTCCACCCGCCTCTGCGAACTGCAGGAAGGCGACTACATCACCGACGTCGTCGGCCCCCTGGGACAAGCCACGCACATCGAACGCTTCGGCACCGTGGTCTGCGCCGGAGGAGGCGTGGGCGTCGCCCCCATGCTGCCCATCGTACAAGCCCTGAAGGCTGCCGGCAACCGCGTCATCACCGTCCTGGCCGGACGCACCAAGGAACTCATCATCCTGGAAAAAGAGATGCGCGCCTCCAGCGACGAAGTCATCATCATGACCGACGACGGCTCCTACGGACAGAAGGGCCTCGTCACACAGGGCGTCGAGCAGGTCATCCTGCGCGAACGGGTAGACAAGTGCTTCGCCATCGGCCCCGCCATCATGATGAAGTTCGTCTGCCTGCTGACCAAGAAATATGACATCCCCACCGACGTGTCGCTCAACACCATCATGGTGGACGGCACGGGCATGTGCGGCGCCTGCCGCATCACCGTGGGCGGCAAGACCAAGTTCGTCTGCGTGGACGGCCCCGAGTTCGATGGCCACCAGGTGGACTTCGACGAGATGCTCAAGCGCATGGGCGCCTTCAAGCCCTACGAACAGGAAGAGATGCACAAGCTGGAACACCCCGACACTTGCCAGGCCACGGGCGAATCCCTCCAGGAAGAAGACAAGACCCGCAACGCCCCCTGGCGCGTGGAACTGCGCAAGGCCATGAAACCCAAGGAACGCACCGCCATCCCCCGCGTCAAGATGCCGGAGCTCGACCCCGAATACCGCAGCCACAGCCGCCGCGAAGAGGTGAACCTCGGCCTCAACGAAGAGCAAGCCCTCACCGAAGCCAAGCGTTGCCTGGACTGCGCCAACCCCGGCTGTATGACCGGCTGCCCCGTAGGCATCGACATCCCCCGCTTCATCAAGCACATCGAAAAAGGCGAGTTCCTCGAGGCCGCCAAGACCTTGAAGGAAACCAGTGCCCTGCCCGCCGTCTGCGGCCGTGTCTGCCCGCAGGAGAAGCAGTGCGAATCCCAGTGCATCCACCTGAAGATGAACGAGCCCGCCGTGGCCATCGGCTACCTGGAACGCTTCGCCGCTGACTACGAGCGCGACAGCGGCCAGATTTCCGTGCCCGAGATTAAGGAGAAGAACGGCATCAAGGTAGCTGTCGTAGGCAGCGGCCCCGCCGGCCTGTCCTTCGCAGGTGACATGGCGAAGAAGGGCTACGACGTCACCGTCTTCGAGGCGCTGCACGAGATTGGCGGCGTGCTGAAGTACGGCATCCCCGAATTCCGCCTGCCCAACAAGATTGTGGACGTGGAGATAGACAACCTGGCCAAGATGGGCGTGCAGTTCGAGAAAGACTGCATCATCGGCAAGACGCTCAGCATCGCCGAGCTGAAGGAAGCAGGCTTCCGGGGCGTATTCGTAGCCAGCGGTGCCGGCCTGCCCAACTTCATGAACATCCCCGGCGAGAACTCCATCAACATCCTCTCGTCCAACGAATACCTGACGCGCGTCAACCTGATGGACGCTGCCAGCGAGGACAGCGACACCCCCGTGCCCTTCGGCAAGCGCGTGGTGGTCATCGGCGGCGGCAACACGGCCATGGACTCCGTGCGCACGGCAAAGAGATTGGGTGCCGAGCGTGCCATCATCGTCTACCGCCGCAGCGAGGCCGAGATGCCCGCAAGAATAGAAGAGGTGAAGCACGCCAAGGAAGAGGGCGTGGAGTTCCTCACGTTGCACAACCCCATTGAATACCTGGCCGACGAGCAGGGCCGCGTGAAGCAGGTAGTCCTCCAGAAAATGGAACTGGGCGAACCCGATGCCAGCGGCCGCCGCAGCCCCGTGCCCATCCCCGGTGCCACGGAGACGCTGGACATCGACCTGGCCATCGTCAGCGTCGGCGTAAGCCCCAACCCCATCGTGCCCCACTCCGTCGAAGGACTGGAACTGGGCCGCAAGGGCACCATCGCCGTGAACGACGACATGCAGTCGTCCATCCCCTTCATCTTTGCCGGCGGCGACATCGTGCGCGGCGGTGCCACGGTCATCCTGGCCATGGGCGACGGACGGCGCGCGGCAGCGGCGATGGACAAGCAGCTGCGCGGCTGAAACTGATTGGCTAACTGAATGACAACATGATAAAGGCTTACGCGTTTCTCCACAGAAAGCGTAAGCCTTTTTTCCTTATACTTATTTTTAGACACTTATAAATAACTACATTCCATTCCTTCTCCCCCAAAATTGTACTACCTTTGCAAAGCCATGGTTTCCATAAACCCAAGGCACAAAACACTATAATCTTTTAAAAACTTTTATGTCATGAAGAACGAAATGCCCAAACTGCCCTATCCAAACAACGGACTGGAACCGGTCATCAGTGCCGAAACCCTGACTTATCATTACGGCAAACACCTGCAAACCTATGTGACAAACCTGACAAACCTGACCGCAGGCACAGCCTATGAACAAAAGGAAGTGGAAGACATCGTGGCCACTGCTCCCGATGGCGCCATCTTCAACAACGCCGGACAAGTGCTCAACCACACGCTCTATTTTCTGCAATTCACCACGCCCCATCAGGCACAAGCACCGGAAGGCCGGCTGGCCGAACTTATCTACCGCGATTTCGGCAGCCTGGACAACCTAAAAGAACAAATGGAAAAAGCCGCCATCGGCCTCTTCGGCTCGGGATGGGCATGGCTGTCACTAAGCAAGGAGGGAACCCTGCAAATTACCCAAGAAAGTAATGCAGGCAATCCGTTGCGCCGGGGCGACACCCCCTTGCTCTGCATAGACGTATGGGAACATGCCTACTACATCGACTACCGCAACCGCCGCGCCGACCATGTGAAGCGCCTTTGGGACATCATCAACTGGCAAGCCGTAGGCAACAGGCTATAAACCCGCCTTCTTCCCCTCAAGGAAGGACAATGCCCATACCAAGTGCGTACTATTTTGACTTATAGAAAAGATATGCCATGGCAAAGATTATCTGGAAAGGTTTTACCGAGCACGTCATTCGTGCCCCACGCCGACCGTTGCCGCCCGACGCCCGGCCTCTGATTGTCCCCCGGCGGCACTACTGGCTGAAAGCCATCTTGCTGGCTGCGCCCGTCTATCTGCCCGTATTGGCTTCACTGTATCTAAAGAACAGTTTCCTTCAAACAGACATGCGGGACAAGCCGTGGATAGTGGCGGGTATGGCATTGGCTCTGCTACTGGGACCCTTGCACGAATACTTGCACGCTTGTGTCTATCCCAAGATGGCCACGGCGCACATCGGCGTGCTTTACAAACGGTTTCTTTTCTATATGGATTGCGGAGCACCCATCGGCCGTGGAAGGTATTTCGTAATGTGTCTGCTGCCGATGCTGCTCTGCATCCTTCCGTGGATTATCTTCCTACTCTGTCCGGCCGATGCCAAAGCCTTGGCTTCGTTGTGCTGGGGCTGCGCCATCATGGGAGCCGTAGGGCCATGCCCCGACTACATGAACGCACTTTGCGCCTGGCGGCAAGTGCCGCGCGGTGGGTACCTACAGGAAGGAGAAGATGGAGGGGATTACTGGTTCGTACCCTGATGTGGAGAACTGCCCAATCTTGGAGAAGAGAAATTTTTTAGCATCATAAACAAGCGTAGATTGCTCAAATAAGACAAGTACCAACAAAGAAGTCTCACCTACTTGCTTCTACCGAGCGTTGCAGGAGAGGCTTTCTTTATACCTTTATATTCCATGAAATGCAATTCAAAGCACCCCCATAGCCAACTATATCCGAGACATCGACCTGTTCTATCCGTCCCCGATAATCAGAAAAAACTTCTTCAAATTGTCTCATAGCCTGCACATCCTCTTTGATGCCAAACGCAGGAACAAGAATTACATCTTGAGTCTGAAGAAAGTTTATATAAGCCCAAGTCAGATTTCTACTACGCGGACGGGTAGTATAGACCAATGGAATGACATTGAAATGACGCTCCAACGCCTCACGAAACTTACGAGCAAAATGACGGGACTGTTCGTAGGCAGTCAGCAAAACAACATCATCGGCCACCCACCTCACGATACCGTCTGCATGTCCATAAGGTTCTGATCGATCCCAAGGCAAGAACACTATTTCGCACTCAAACAACCTTTCGAGTTCAGCAACTACGACCCGAGGGGACAATTGTTGGTTTTCCCAAAAGACCTTCTCGGTCATGATGATGTTCTGAGAGCACTTAACCACATTACCACCATCAATAATGAGTGCTGACTGCACCGACTTAATGCCCAACTCATCCAAGGTCCTGTCAGGATTGGTAATAAATGGACGATTCCTTCTACTCCTCAGATAATCCGGATAATAAGTATAGCGAACAAATTTCTGATCAGTCACTTGCACCGGCATATAGTCACGACACCAATAGTCCCGCGTATGCGGCAACAAACCATACTTCACTCCGTGCTTCTCCAACAGCCGACACACATTGGCAAAAGTAACAGGAAAATCTTGTCGAATCCATTCTGAAAAATAAACCTGATTAGTCAGTCGGTCGGTAAGCATATATCATCATTCAATTTGAAACTCCACGGTCGATCGTCTGGTACTCCGTCAATCTTCCTATAGGGTTCTTGAGGATTACCAGTCTCCCAGTATGCACACACCCGGCAACGTCGACCTTGCAGCAAGGACTTACGTGGAAAACGCTCTTCGTCTACCCAACGAACACCGCTATCACCAGCAAGCGAAAAACCGTTGAGATAATCATATAAATAAGTAGAACGGTCATCGCGATTGTTTTTCTTTAACTCCAAAAAGCGATTGTTATTGACATCAAACACGGAATATTCGCGTATCAAGGCAGAGGCCCGATAACCTTGTTCCTCGTTCTCAAACGTAATGTCAAAACCGGAAACATGAGCATGCAATGTCATCAGTGGGAAATAGGGTACGACAATACCTTTTTCCGGGCGATTACGATGATACACGATGAAATCTTTAATAGGATTCGCGCGTTCTTTCTCATCGTGAAAATAAAACTCAACAGTGCAGATATACACCCGATATACATCACGGACATTAATGTAGCCGCCGTAAATAAAATGGGGAGCCAAACGAGAAAAACTTTCCGTCAGTTCTTTTTCGGAAGACGGCCGCTTAAAGTCAGCCAAAATCTGATATAGTGCCATAAAATTCTACTTAAGAAGATACATAAAATAATGACGGCACAGACACTCCCCGCCAAACCAGGAAACGTCTATGCCGCTTCTCATATAGAAATACGTTTACACCAGCTTGTTCGTCGCCGGGTCGGGGAAGATGACCGTCGGCTTGAACGTCTTGGCCTCCTCGAAGTCCATCAGGGCGTAGGACATGATGATGACGATGTCATCCGGCTGTACCTTGCGGGCAGCGGCGCCGTTCAGGCAGATGCAGCCCGAGCCGCGTTCGCCCTTGATGATGTAGGTCTCGAAGCGCTCGCCGTTGTTGTTGTCCACGATGGCCACCTTCTCGCCGGCAATCATGTTGGCAGCGTCCAGCAGGTCTTCGTCGATGGTGATGCTGCCCATGTAGTTGAGGTTGGCCTCGGTGACGCGGGCGCAATGGATTTTCGATTTCAGAACTTCAATAAACATCTTTTTTTATTTTAGCAGTTGACAAAGGGAACAAGTTAACGAGACTACAAGAGCCTCATGACCTGAAGCCTCGTCAACTTGTCAACTCGTCCACTCAATTCAATATTTTATGTTATCAATCAGGCGGACTTCTCCGCAGAACACGGTGATGCAGCCCACGGGATACGTCGTATCCTTCCAGTCGGCAATGCTTTGCAGCGTGTTGCCGTCCACCAATTCAAAATACTCCAGCGTCAGGCCGGGAGCCTGGGCGATGCGGTCTTCCACAAACTGCCGGGTCTCCTGCACCGTATGCGTCTTGGCATAGTCCACGCTGGCAAAGAGCGTCTGCGAGATTTGCAGAGCCTCGGTGCGCTGTTCGGGCGTCAGGCGCTTGTTGCGGCTGCTCAAGGCCAAGCCGTCGGCTTCGCGGACTATCGGACAACCCACAATCTGGAGGGGGAAGTGCATCTGCCGCACCATCTCGCGGACAATGGCCAGTTGCTGGAAATCCTTCTCGCCAAAGTAAGCGCGGTCGGGCTTCACCATGTCGAAGAGCTTGCTCACCACCTGGCACACGCCGTTGAAATGGCCGGGACGGTATTTGCCCTCCATCACCGTGTCGAGCGGCGCGTAGCTGAACTGGCGCGTGTCCGGCTCAGGATAAACCTCCTCTACCGACGGGGCAAAGGCGATGGCAGCACCGTGTTGCTCAAGCAGACGGCAGTCAGCCTCCAGCGTGCGCGGATACTTCAGCAAATCATTCTTGTCATTGAACTGCGTGGGGTTGACGAATACACTGACCACCGTCACGTCGTTCTCGCGCACGCTGCGGTCCACCAACGAGGCATGTCCGGCGTGCAAGGCCCCCATCGTGGGCACCAGGCCCACACTCTTACCTTCGGCCCGCAAAGCCGACAACTCGGCCTGCAAGGCTGCGACTGTATGAATTACTTTCATTGCACAGAAAAGTTATGTAAAATAAATCAACATTTCAACATCCATCCGGCAACCCCGCCCCAGGGAAACGCTTCCGACGCACACGAAGCACGCTTCTGACGCACCGGAAACGCGCTTCCGACGCGCACCAAACAACGTGAAAAGGCCGGGCCGGAAAATCGGGTGCAAAATAAGTCATTATTTGCCACATAACGAAGAAAACACGCAAATTTATGCACGGAAACACGCAGACAAGGAGGGCGGAAAGCCGATACAGGCCACTGTAATACAACTTCTTAACAAAACATAAGGAATAATTGGAGAAAGGAAAGCACACGATTGCGCAAAAAATTTCGTATCTTTGCACACATAAACGAAGAAGAGAAGACTGTGACTATGACAAAGGTGAACAAAGTTTTATTCATAACCCAAGAAATCGCTCCTTACCTTCCTGATTCAGAAATGTCGCTCACAGGCCGCAACCTGCCGTCGGCCATCCAGGAAAGAGGACGTGAAATCAGGACATTCATGCCTAAATGGGGTAACATCAACGAACGCAGAAACCAACTGCATGAAGTCATACGCCTCTCCGGCATGAATCTTATCATTGACGACACCGACCACCCCCTCATCATCAAGGTGGCTTCCATACAGTCGACACGGATGCAGGTTTATTTCATCGACAACGACGACTACTTCATGAACCGGCTGGAAGCGACCGATGAAAACGGCAACGAATATGAAGACAACGACGAACGCGCCATCTTCTACGCCCGCGGAGTGCTGGAGACGGTCAAAAAACTGCGCTGGCAACCCGACATCATACACTGTCACGGCTGGATGAGCGCCCTGGCACCCCTCTACATCAAAAAGGCATACCACGAAGAACCCTCCTTCCGCGACTGCAAAGTGGTGTACTCGCTCTACGAGGACGGCTTGAAGCAATCCTTCGAGCCCAACTTCGCCAACAAAGTCCTGATGAAAGGAATCAATAAAAAAGACCTGGCAAACATAAAAAGCCCCGTCGACTTCGTGACCCTCAACAAACTGGCCATCGACTATTCCGACGGCGTCGTGCAGCAGAGCGAACACGTGGACGAACAAGTGCTGGAATACGCCCGCCAAAGCGGAAAGCCCTTCCTGCCCTATGCAGCCGACAACTTCGCCGACGAATGTAACAACTTCTACGACCTGCTGGGAGGAAACGACAGCGATGAAAAAGAAGAATAAAACATACGACCCCAATACTACGGACAACTTATGAAACTGAAATACATAGCATCGATGCTCATGGCCGTAACCGTGCTCTTCAGTTGCGACGAAGAAACCGGCCAACTGGGCATGGACATGCTGAACCCCGACGCTGACTACATGTCGGCACACACCGTGACGTTCGACGTAGAAACACAATCGGTCGAAGCCGGCCCCGTGTTCGCCAAGACCAGTACCGGATACATCGGCCGATACACCGACGCCGAGTTCGGATTCTACGAATCCGGATTCCTCACCGCACTGAACAGCACCGAAAACTTCTCGCTGCCCGAAGTCTACCACGTCACCGAACGGGACGCACAGGGCAACCCCACCAAGGCCAGCGGAATCATGAGCGGCGACAGCGTAACCGCCGTCCACCTGGTGGTGTACTACAACGAATGGTTCGGCGACTCGCTCAACGCCTGCCGCATGAGTGCCTACGAACTGAACAAGGCACTGGACTACGACAACCGTTATACCAACCTTGACCCGACGGAGTATTACGACGAATCCGGCCTGCTGGGACGTGTGGCCTATTCAGCCTACGATGCCTCTGTGCCCGACTCCGTGCGCAACGCCACCGACTCCTACGGAAATTCCACCTACACGCCCTACGTCGCCTTCAAACTGCCCAACAAGGAATTTGGAGAGGACAGAATACTCAAGCCCTACCGCGAAAACCCCGAATACTTCAAAGGTTCGGACAACTTTATCAACAACATCTTCAAAGGCGTCTACCTGACCACAGACCAAGGCGACGGAACCATCCTCTACGCCAGTGGCGTAGAGTTGCAGATGCAGTTCCACTTCTTCCACGTCAACGACACCACCGGCGTCAAACTCAAAAAGCAAGACGGGACGGACTCCACCTATTACAGTACCAACACCCTCTTCGCCTCCACCAAAGAAGTGACACAAATCAACCGCTTCTACAACGCCGAAGAAAAAATACAGCAAAAGTTGCAAGAAACCAACTGCACCTACCTGAAGTCGCCCGCAGGCATCTTCACACAAGCCACCCTGCCCTACGACGAAATCTACAACCAGTTGGCCAACGACACCCTGAACGGAGCTCGCCTGGTCTTCACCAACTACCGCCAGGAGAGCAAATACGACTTCAGCATGTCTGCCCCCAACGAAGTACTGTTGGTGCGCAAGAAAGACTACCAGAAGTTTTTCGAAGACAACGAAGTGCCCGACGACATCACGTCCTACGTGGCCACACACAACGAATCCGGCACCAACGAATATACCTTCGGCAACATCGCCCGACTGATAAGCTACTGTATCAACGAAAAACAACAGGCCCGCGAAGCTGCCGGAGAAGCTTGGGACGAGGAAAAATGGATGGAAGAGAACGAATGGGACAAGGTTTACCTGGTTCCTGTCGTTGTCACCAGAGACCAGACCTCGCAAAGTACCCAACAGCGCATCATCAACATCCAACACGATTTGGAGCCGGGCTATGCCAAGCTGTACGGCGGACCCGAACGGGAAGGCGGTACCGACTCTCCGCTGAAAAACCCGCTGAAGCTGGAAGTGACCTACACCAGCTTCTCGCCCACCGGCACAACGGAACAGTAAGCAAACGCTTATGACATCATAAGAAAGCCCCATCGGCATGAAACCGATGGGGCTTTCTCTTTATAACCTTAAAGACGCCTTACGCCTCTGTCTTCTTCGTCGCAGTCTTACGCTTGGGGGCAGCTGCCTTTTCTTCCTTTTTCAGCTTAGCCTCAGCCTTTTCCAGCTTCTTGCGCAGTTCCTCAATCTCAATACCCTGGTTGCGGATGGTGGTCAGCAGCGGGTTCAGCTCCTCATTATCCACATCGACAGGATACAGCGAATTGACACGGCTGATGAAGTCGCCCAAGATGTTCATATAATTCGTGAAAGCATCGTACGGCGACTCATAGATGCCCCGGTTCAAGCCCACGCCACTGTTCTTGGTAGTCATGAAACGGAAGTTGTTGCTGGCCTGCAAGTAATCCCAGTCTTGCTTGATACGGCGGTCGTCGCACAAGTGGATGCGCTCGGCCACGCTGTACAATTTGTTGAAGGCTTCACGCTGCATCACGTTGCCCAGCAGGCAGCTCGTGTCGCGCTCTTCGTCCAGCCACGACATGGGGTCGGGCACGTCCAGTTGCGATACAGACTTCAGCTTGGCAATCACTTCGCTCGGCGTGGAGAAGGTGATTCCTTTCTCCTTGGCACAAATAGGCAGCGCCTTGATGAACTCCAGGATGTTGGACGACAAAGGCTGTGCGATGCCCAGTGCACTAAGTTCCATGAAGATGTTGATAACTTGTTCCTCCTGCGGCATGGAGTCTATCCAACCAATGTACCTGTCGGCAAAGAGCGGGAACTCGTTCCACTCGGAGTTGGAGAAGCGCAGGCTGATATCGTCGGACAGCTTATAGTCACGCAACAGCAGCTTCAGGTTCGGGTTCATGTTGCAGTGGTACACATAGTGCGGACTCTTCCAGCCCAACACGTGCTTCGCACCTTCTGTCAGCATACCTTTGAAGCCCATGCTTGCCACCATAGCACCAATCTCGTCCGAATAAATCAGGCTGGAGTTGCGGAAGACTTTTGGAGCCTTGCCGAACATTTGCTTCATCTTGGCAGCCTGGCGCATGACCTCTTCCTTGAAGCAGTCTTCGTTGACCAGCGACGAAAGACCGTGCGAGTAGGGCTCGGCCAGAAATTCGCAGCAACCGGTTTCGTTCAACTGGTGAAGCAGGTCGATGACGGCCGGCGCATGGATTTCCAATTGCTCCAAGGCTACGCCCGAGATGGACAATGCCACCTTGAAGGCTCCCTCGGACTTCTTCACCATGTCGATGAGCGTGTTTAAGGCGGGGATGTACGAACGTTCGGCCACGTCGTTCATGCCCGCTTCGTTGGCATAGTCGTCGTAGTAGTAGTGGTCGTTACCTATGTCGAAGAAGCGGTAACGTTTCAGATGAATAATCTGGTGTATTTCGAAATAAAGACAAATCGTTCTCATGTTAGTATTGTTTGATGTTTACCTATAATTCTTTAAAACATTCTCGTAGAGTCCGCGGACTTTCAGTGCCACTTTTTCCCATGTGATGCCGGCCACTTCCTTCATGCCTTCTTCCTGTAAGTAGTGGAACAGGGCCGGATTGGTGCAGATGGAATGGATATAGTCCGCCATCGCGTGAATGTCCCAGTAATCGGTCTTGATGACGTTGGTCAGGATTTCGCCGCAACCGGATTGCTTGGAGATGATGGAAGGAGTGCCACACTGCATGGCCTCGAGGGGTGCGATGCCAAAAGGCTCGGAGACTGAGGGCATGACAAACACGTCACTGTCTTTGTAGACCTCGTACACCTGTTTTCCTTTCATGAAACCGGGGAAGTGGAAGCGGTCGGCAATGCCACGCTCGGCGGCCAGGTTGATCATGGCGTTGAGCATGTCGCCCGAACCGGCCATGACAAAGCGTATGTTGCGCGTGCGTTTCAAGACCATGGCTGCTGCCTCGACAAAGTATTCGGGGCCTTTCTGCATGGTGATACGCCCCAGGAAGGTGACGACCTTCTCTTTGTCGTGCGCCGGACGCGGGATGTCCACGTACTCCTGCGAGAGCGGGTAGACGGCATTGTGCACCGCAAAGACTTTGCGCGGGTCTTGGTGATACTCGTTGATGACCGTGCGGCGTGTCAATTCGGAGACGCACATGATGCAGTCGGCATAGTCCATGCCGTTCTTCTCGATGCCGTAGACGGTGGGGTTTACTTTGCCGCGCGAACGGTCGAAGTCGGTGGCGTGTACGTGGATGCAGAGCGGTTTTCCGCTGACCATCTTAGCGTGTACACCGGCCGGATAGGTCAGCCAGTCGTGAGCGTGTATGATGTCGAACTGCTGCTGGCGCGCTACCACCCCTGCGATGATGGAGAAGTTGTTAATCTCGTCATTCAGGTTGGAGGGATAGCCCCCGGCAAATTCCATACAGCCCAGGTCGTTGACGTGCATGTAGGAGAAGTCTGCGTAGATGTGGTTGCGCAGGTCGTAATAGAGCTCCGGTGTCATGCCCGGGCCAAGGCGTGCTTTCAGGTAGTCGTAATCCATATTGTGCCATACGATGGGCACTTGGTTCATACCGATGATATTCAGGAATCGTTCTTCGTCTCCGCAGGGCTTGGGCATGCAGAAGGTGGTTTCCACGTCGCCTTGCACGCTGAGTCCCTTGGTGATTCCGTATGTGGCGACTGCGAGGCCGCCGTATATCTTGGGAGGAAATTCCCATCCGAACATTAAAACTTTCATCTTGTTCCTCCTCTTCTTTTATTCTGCGTTGTTGTTATACATGGACAATAATCTCAATGCGCGCAGAATCTCGGCCACGTTCATGGCAAAGGAGACTGCGCCACGCCCGGTGAACGGCGGGTTGCCGTCGAACAGTTCGGGCAGGGTGCCGATGCAGTGGCAGGTCATTTCGTCTTCCATTCCGATGAGGGCTCGCTCCAGGAATGACAGGCCGCTGGTCTTGTAGATGCGCAGGTAGGCTTCGGTGTAGAAGCCGAGCAGCCAAGGCCAGGCGGTACCCTGGTGGTAGGCGTAGTCGCGTTGCGTCTGCGGTCCCACGTAGTTAGGATTGTAGCCGCCGCTCTTGGGGCTGAGGGTGCGCAGGCCTTTGGGGGTGAGCAGCTCTTTGGTCACGATATCCAGCACTTGCTTCTTCTGCGCCTTGTCCAGGGGCGAATAGTCCAATGCCACGGCGAAAATCATGTTGGGACGTACGCTCCAGTCCATCATGTAACCGTCGACGTAGTCGAACAGATAGCCGTATTCGTTACGGAAGACTTCGACAAAGGATTTGCCAGTCACCTCGGCTTGGGCGTCCAGGCCGTTGGCTCCGATTTCGTCGCCGGCTTCGCGGGCCATATCGGCCGAGAAGCGGAGCGCATTGTACCACAGAGCGTTGACTTCTACCACGTAGCCTGTACGCGGGATGACGGGATGCCCGTTGGCCGTGGAGTTCATCCAGGTGACGGCGTGCTCGGTGCCGTTGGTGTAGAGCAGTCCGTTGTCGTGCAGGAAGAGGTTGTCATGTTTCCGGCTCAGGAGGTATTTCATGATGTCTTGCAAGAGGGAGCCGTACATCTGCCGGCAGTGTTCGCGCGAGGTGAACTTGGCGTACTGCTGCAGTGTCCACACGGCCCAGAGAAGGACATCGGGGTGCTCCATTTCGTAGATTTTGTAGGTCGAGGGTTCGCCGGCCATGAATTGGCGGAGCGCTTTCTCGGCGGTCTTCATCACGTCTTCGAACTCGTCTTGTTCGTCGATTGCCAGCGTCAGTCCGGGCAAGGAAACGAAGAGGTCGCGCGCACGGCACTTGAACCAGGGATATCCGGCAAGGACATAATGCTCGTCGCCCTGTTTGTTGTGGAACTGGTGCGCGGAGTTGGTGAGGCAGTGGAGGAAGTTGTCGCGCGGGGTACGGTCGGCCACCTCGGCTTCGAATGTCTGCTTCAGGCGGCGGGTGGAGACTTCGGAGATGCCGGCGGAGAAGACGATGCTTTCGCCTTTCTTGATGTCTACTTCGAAGTATCCCGGCACGTAGAGGTCTTCGTTGAAGTCGTAGCCGCGTTCTTGTTCTTTGGTGTAGACGATGCCCCGGTACCAGTCGGGCTGGAAGTGGAACTCGTTCTGCTTGTTCAACTGCATGTAGAGCTCAGGATATCCGGGATACATGCAGGTTTTGATACCGTTTTCCACCTGCTGATAGTCGCGGTTGGCCTGGGCGTTCTCGTGAGTGTACTCGCGCACGCTGCGGAAGGCCAGGAAGGGGCGGAAACGCAAGGTCGTGGCCGAATGGGCGTCGACCAGGGTGTAGCGGATGAGGATACGGTTTTCGTGATGTACAAAAATCTTTTCTTTTCTCAGGATGACGCCGCCCACCCGGTAAGTGGTAGCAGGGATGTGTTCGCAATCGAACTCGCGGATGTACTTGTGGCCGTTGGGACTGAAGTGCCCGTTGCCATAATAATGGAGGCCCAAGTTAAATTCGGCGCCGTGCTGAATCACCGTCTCGTCCAGCGAGGAGAGCAGTACGTGGTTTTCGTCGTCCAGGTTTGGTACGGGAATAACCAGCAAGCCATGATACTTGCGTGTATTGCAATCCACTATTGACGTGCAGTGATAAGCGCCCGACTTGTTCGTCCGGAGTATTTCGCGAGGCAGCGACTCCTGAAGATTGGTCATCAGGGTCTTGTCAAATCGTAAATAGCTCATGGTTATACATTATTTAAAGGTTAAATTGTTCCAGTCATATCGCGCCACAGAGCATGTAGCGACGCTCAAAAGTACAAATTTATGACCATACTCAAAATAAAAAGAGAGTTTTTTTTCAGTATTCAAACAAAATATCGTAGTATTGCACCGCCAAAACGGGAAACCGACGCTTCACGCAGTGCCAAATGCCTGCCACAACGGCAGGCAACGACGCCACGGGGCGGGACCGGTTGCGACGGTTCCAGACACCGGGGGCTTCGGACGCGCAAGGAAGATGCTCCGGACGTACCAGAGGCGGGGCCGTGACGCGGAAGAGCGGGAACCGACGTTTGGCACACTTTTTTCGAAACGGACAAGAAATTTTACAAGAAATGGAAGGTTACATATCGGACAGCCTGTACACGAACAACAGGAAGCGGAACAACAGCCTCATCAACCGCCGCATCATCCTGCGCGTGCTGGGCGTGTTGCTGCTGGTAGAAGTATGCATGTTGCTCACCTGCGTGGGCGTGGCCTGGTTTTACAACGAGTCCGACGGCTGGGCATTTCTGCTCTCGGCAGGCATCACCGCCCTGGCTGCCGGACTGCTGATTCTGGCCGGGCGGAAGGCCGAACGGCGCATGGGCAAACGCGACGGCTATTGCGTGGCTGCCCTGACATGGGTGCTGTTTAGCCTGTTCGGCATGCTGCCCTTCGTGCTGAGCCAAAGCGTGCCGACGCTGGGCAGCGCGTTCTTCGAGACCATGTCCGGCTTCACCACCACGGGTGCGACGATTATGGACGACATCGACACGCAGTCGCACGCCATCCTCTTCTGGCGCAGCCTGACGCACTGGATAGGCGGCTTGGGAATCGTGTTTTTCGCCATCGCCATCCTGCCCGCCTTCAGCGACGGCGGCAACCTGCAACTGTTTTCGGCCGAAGCGGTGGGCGTGACGCACGACAAGATACACCCCAAGGTGAGCACCATGGCGCGCTGGCTGTGGAGCATTTACCTCATACTGACCGTCAGCCAGACCATTCTGCTGCGGCTGGGCGGCATGGGCTGGTTCGACTCCGTGTGCCACACGTTTGCCACCGTCGCCACCGGCGGCTTCTCGACCAAGCAGGCCAGCGTGGCTTATTGGAACTCTCCGTACATCGAATACGTGATTGCCATCTTCATGGTACTGGCAGGCATCAACTTCTCGCTCTACTTCTCGTGCCTGAAGGGCAAGTTCGGGAAAATCTGGCGCGACGAAGAAACCCGCTGGTTCTTGGGCTCCATCCTCGCGGTGACGCTCGTCATCGCCGTCTCGCTGGTGCTGCAACGGGGTTACGGACTGGAGGAAGCCTTCCGCAAAGCCTTCTTCCAGGTGGTGACGCTGCACACATCGACCGGCTTCGCCACAGACGACTACATGCTATGGCCTCCGTTCACCTGGCTTTTGCTGAGCTACGCCATGCTGGCGGGCGGATGCACCGGCTCGACCAGCGGCGGCATCAAGAACCTGCGCCTGCTCATCATGACCAAGGGCATACGCAACCACTTCCGCAAGTTGCTCCATCCCAACGCCGTGATGCAGATACGTGTCAACCGCCAGGCCGTACCCTCCAACGTGGTGCTCACCGTGGCCATCTTCATCTGCCTCTACCTGCTGTGCATCCTCGTGGGCTGGACGGTGTTCATGCTCATGGGCGTAGGCTTCATGGAGGCCTTCGGCGTCACCGTCTCCAGCATGGGCAACGCCGGACTGGGGTTAGGACTCTTCGGCCCCGCCTACTCCTGGAGCGCACTGCCCGAAGCCGGCAAATGGCTCAGCTCGTTCCTCATGCTGCTGGGACGTCTGGAGATGTTTGCCGTCATGCTCATGTTCTACTCCGCCTTCTGGAAAAGCCGCTAACGCCGCCTTATATTTTAAGAAATGATAAAAATACAGCAGAAAGACAAACCAGCGCCCCGAGAATCACTAATTTTGCGCCCGACAAAGAATGCCTACGCACATGGACTACTCAATGTTTGACACTTTGCTGCAACTGCCCCTCTTCCAAGGGCTGTCGCTGGAAGACCTTACCAACATCTTGGCAAAGGTCAAACTGCAATTTGTCAAATGGAAAGCCGGCGCCACGATAGCCCAGAAAGACGAGCCTTGCACGCAACTCACCTTCATCCTGAAAGGGAAAATAAGCGTCAGCACGCCAGCCACCAACCAACTCTACCAGCTCACCGAATCCTACGAGGCACCCTACCTGGTCGAACCGCAAGCCATGTTCGGCATGTACACGCACTACGTGTCCAGCTACACGGCCGAGGAAACGACAGACAGCGTCAGCATCAGCAAAATCTTTGTCAGCAGCGAACTGTTCAAATACGAAATCTTCCGGCTGAACTACATCAACATCATCAGCAACCGTACCCAGACCCTGCGCAGCCGCCTTTGGACGCCCTACGAAGGCGACACCGGTGACCGCATCGTCCACTTCATAGCCAACCGGGTCGAACGCCCGTACGGGAAGAAACAACTGAAGATAAAGATGGAAGACTTGGCCCGCATCGTCAACGACACCCGCCTGAACGTGTCGCACGCACTGAACGCCATGCAAGACAACGGGCTGGTAGAACTGCACCGGGGAGAAATAATCATCCCCCGCCTGGAAGACCTCATCGGATAACCAACCACAAACCATACTCACATGAACGAAAAAGCCCAAGGCTATATCTTGGCCGTCATCGCTGCGGCCACCTATGGCATGAACCCCCTGTTTGCCCTGCCGCTCTATGCAGACGGCATGAACCCGGACTCCGTGCTTTTCTTCCGCTACTTGTTTGCCATCCCCCTGGTGGGAGCCATGATCAAGGGACGCGGACGAGACTTCAAAGTGCATCGCACCACGCTGCTCCCGCTCTTTGTACTGGGCATACTGATGGCCGCCTCATCGCTCACGCTGTTCGAAGCTTACAATTACATGGATGCGGGCATCGCCTCCACCATCCTCTTCATCTACCCCATCCTGGTTGCCCTCATCATGGCTGCCGTCTACAAAGAGAAAGTAACGCTCCAGACCGCCTTGTGCATCCTGCTGGCCCTGAGCGGCATCGCCATGCTCTACCAAGGCGGCGACGGCATCACCCTCAGCCTGACGGGCACGTTGCTTGTCTTTGCCTCGGCACTGTCATATGCCATCTACATTGTGGGCGTCAACCGGCCGTCGCTGAAAGAAATGGCCACCCTAAAGGTGACGTTCTACGTCCTGCTGTTCGGCGTATTGCTGTTCGTCGTGCGGCTATGGGCAAGCCACGACCTCACCCTGCCCAGCCAATGGTGGCTCTGGGGCAACCTCCTGGCCTTGGCCGTCTTCCCCACCGCCATCTCTTTCCTCTGCACCACCAGCGCCATCCAGCGCATCGGCTCCACACCGACGGCCATCTTGGGCGCGCTGGAACCGGTGACGGCCATCTTCTTCGGCATCACCGTCTTCGGCGAACGGCTGACGGCCCGCGACTGCATGGGCATCACGCTGATTCTGGTGGCCGTCACAGTGGTTGTGGCCGGAGGCAGCATCACGCACCAACTGGTACGCCTGCGCAAGATGTTCCCGCGGTTGCCGCTGAAAAAGAAAGGAAAAGGATAAAGAGAAAAGGCGCGACCTGACACGGTGCACATGCATCGGGTAAGGCCACGCCTTTTAATCTTAATTCCAATCAAAGGGTCACTCCCACTCAATCGTCGAAGGCGGCTTGGACGAGATGTCATACGCCACGCGGTTCACTCCCTTTACCTTATTAATAATGTCATTGGACACTTGGGCCAGGAAGTCATAAGGCAAACGGGCCCAATCGGCGGTCATGGCATCGGTCGAGGTCACAGCACGCAAGGCCACAGCCTGCTCGTAGGTACGTTCGTCGCCCATGACGCCCACCGAGCGCACGGGCAGCAGGATAACGCCCGCCTGCCAAACCTGATGGTAGAGGCTCGTCTCGCGTCCGTCGGCGTCCTTCACCTTCCAGTCGCGCAGGCCGCGGATGAAGATGTCGTCTGCATCTTGCAAGATGCGCACCTTCTCGCGGGTGATGTCACCCAGGATGCGCACGGCCAGGCCGGGGCCGGGGAAAGGATGGCGGCCGATGAGGTGCTCGGGGATGCCCAGCTCGCGACCCACGCGGCGCACTTCGTCTTTGAAAAGCCACTTCAGCGGTTCGCACAGCTTGAGGTTCATCTCTTTGGGCAGGCCGCCCACGTTGTGGTGGCTCTTGATGACCTTGCCCGTGATGTTCAGGCTCTCGATGCGGTCGGGATAGATGGTGCCCTGCGCCAGCCAGCGGGCGTCGGTAATCTTGCGCGCCTCGGCGTTAAAGACCTCGACGAAGTCGCGGCCGATGATTTTACGCTTCTGTTCGGGGTCGCTCACGCCCTCCAGGTCTTTGAAGAATTTCTCCGAGGCATCTACGCCGATGACGTTCAGGCCCAGGCACTCGTAGTCGTGCATGACATCGTGGAACTCGTTCTTGCGCAGCAGGCCGTGGTCTACGAAGATACAGGTCAGGTTCTGTCCGATGGCGCGGTGCAGCAACACGGCGGCCACGGACGAATCGACGCCTCCGCTCAGGCCCAGGATGACGCGGTCGTTGCCAATCTGTTCTTTCAGTTCGGCCACGGTAGTATCGACAAACGAAGCCGAACTCCACGTCTGGTGGCAACCGCAGATGCCTACCACAAAGTTCTTGAGCATCAGCGTACCGTCTTCGCTGTGGTAAACTTCCGGGTGGAACTGCACGCCCCACACCTGCTCGCCCTCTACCTGATAGGCTGCCACAGCCACTTCGTCCGTCGACGCAATGATGCGGAAACCGTCGGGGATGGCGGTGATGGTGTCGCCGTGGCTCATCCACACCTGCGAATTGTCGCGCACGCCCCGCAACAGCGCATTGTCGTGGTCGAAGCGTCCCAGACGGGCACGTCCGTACTCACGGCTGCCGGCAGGCTCCACGTTGCCACCGCTGGTATAGGCGATGAACTGCGCACCGTAGCAGATGCCCAACACGGGCAGCTTGCCGCGGATGTCTGCCAAATCTACCTTGAAGGCCTCCTGGTCGTACACCGAGAAGGGGCTGCCGGACAGGATGACACCCTTCACGCTCTCGTCGCCGTGCGGAAACTTGTTGTAAGGCACGATTTCGCAATAGACATTCAGCTCGCGGATGCGGCGGCCGATGAGCTGCGTGGTCTGCGAACCAAAGTCGAGAATGATAATTTTTTCCTCCATGATTGAATCTCTTGGTGAATACTGTTTTTATCGATGTGAGTGCAAAAGTAGGAAAAAGCACTGACATTTGGGGCATCCGCAAGCGAAAATCGTTCCACAAAATGCAAGGCGACGGTCCGTGTGCGGAAGAGGCACGGCCGGTGTGCGGCAGAAGCAGGGGCGGTGTCCGATTGAGGCGTGTGGCGGGACACTTCTGCGTCAAACGACCGTTTTTGGGGACAAAAATGCCCTTTTTTGCGCAAATTAGGTACAAAAGTGCGTTTGAAAGGTACTTTTGTACCTAAAACGTGCATTTATCGCCCCAAAATGCACGTTTTACGTACTTCGGGTAAAAAAAAGAAAAGTAACCAAAAGAAAAAAAACAAAAGCAAAGCAAAGCAAACAAAAGGAAACCCCTTCCTCAAGGTTTCCCCCGAAACGGGAGAAACCGGAGGACGCGCGGCAGGCGCGGAGGTTACTGTTTAGCCTTCAGCAAATCGCGGATTTCCGTCAGCAACAGTTCTTCCTTCGACGGCGCGGGCGGTGCGGACGGAGCAGCCGGTTTCTCCTTCTTGCGGTTCAAGCGGGAGAGCAAGCGCACGAACAGGAAGACCGAAAAGGCGATGACCAGAAAATCGAACGTCACCTGGAGGAAATTGCCGTAGTTCAGCGTCACCGCCGCAGCCACCTCTTCCCCATCCTTCAGCACGGCAGGCTTCAGCACCCACTTCAGGTCGGTGAAGTTCACCCCGCCCACCAGCAGTCCGATGGGGGGCATGATGACATCTGCCACCACCGACGACACGATTTTACCAAACGCGCCGCCGATAATCACGCCGACGGCCATGTCAATCACGTTTCCCTTCATGGCAAAAGCCTTGAAGTCTTGCAGAAAAGATGTTTTTCCCATGTTTTTTAAATTATTTAATCATGAAACAGCGTGCGAATATAAAAACAATTTCTTATTTTTGCAGCGCAAAAAGGAGAATAAACACCCCTATGCACTAACACGCAATTGATTATTAACACTATAAACCTTTAAAAGTTTAAACAAAATGATTAAAGTAGGTATTAATGGATTCGGACGTATCGGACGTTTCGTATTCCGCGCAGCTCAAAAGAGAAACGATATTCAAATCGTTGGTATTAACGACCTTTGCCCGGTTGACTACTTGGCATACATGCTGAAGTACGACACGATGCACGGCCAATTCGACGGCACCATCGAAGCTGACGTTGAAAACAGCAAGCTGATTGTAAACGGCAAGGAAATCCGCGTAACGGCTGAAAAGAACCCCGCCGACCTGAAGTGGAACGAAGTAGGCGCTGAATACGTTGTTGAGTCTACTGGCTTGTTCTTGACAAAGGAAAAAGCTCAGGCCCACATCCAAGCCGGAGCCAAATACGTGGTTATGTCTGCTCCTTCCAAGGACGACACCCCCATGTTCGTATGCGGCGTAAACGAAAAGACTTACGTGAAGGGCACTCAGTTCGTGTCTAACGCTTCTTGCACGACCAACTGCTTGGCTCCTATCGCCAAAGTCCTGAACGACAAGTTCGGCATCGTTAACGGTTTGATGACTACCGTTCACTCTACTACCGCTACTCAGAAGACAGTTGACGGTCCTTCTATGAAAGACTGGCGCGGCGGCCGTGCTGCTTCCGGCAACATCATCCCGTCTTCTACGGGTGCTGCCAAGGCAGTAGGCAAGGTTATCCCCGAACTGAACGGCAAACTGACGGGTATCTCCATGCGCGTTCCGACTTTGGACGTATCTGTAGTTGACCTGACTGTAAACCTGGCTAAGCCCGCTACGAAGGAAGCTATCTGCGCTGCCATGAAGGAAGCTGCCGAAGGCGAACTGAAGGGCGTACTGGGCTACACGGAAGATGCAGTGGTTTCTTCTGACTTCCTGGGCTGCACGCTGACTTCTATCTTCGATGCTAACGCAGGCGTTTACCTGACCGACACATTCGTTAAAGTCGTTTCTTGGTACGACAACGAAATCGGTTACTCTAACAAGGTGCTCGACCTGATTGCCCACATGGCTTCGGTTAACTGCTAATTGACAGTTAGAAAACCTTAAAGAAAGGGCGGCTCCCGTTGGAGTCGTCCTTTTTTTGTATATTTGCGGGTTGAATACAACAACGATAAAAGACTGAAGATGATAACAAACGATACATTGGCACACAATCCATTCCTCGCCCCTTTCGGCACTCCGCACGACACCGTGCCCTTCGACCGCATCCGCACCGAACATTATGAACCTGCCCTGCGCGAAGGCATCCGACGCCAACTGGCCGAAATAGACGCCATTACCTCCAATCCCGAAGAACCGACGTTCGGCAACACCATCGAAGCCTACGAACACTCGGGCCGGTTGCTCGAAACCGTGAGCAACGTCTTCGGCAACCTGCACAGCGCCGAAACCAACGACGAGATGGAACGACTGGCACAAGTGCTGATGCCTCTGCTGAGCGAACACAGCAACAACATCAGCCTCAACCCGCAACTCTTTGCACGCATCAAGCACGTCTACGAGCACACCGACCGCGCCAGCCTTACCACCGAACAGCAGACCTTGCTCGAAGAGACCTACCAGGGCTTTGTCCGCCACGGCGCCGACCTGCAGGGCGAGGCACGCGACCGCTACCGCGAATTGTGCCAGGAGCTGAGCCTGCTGACCTTGAAGTTCAGCGAAAACAACCTGAAAGAAACCAACGACTATCAACTGGTGCTGACCGACCGCGACCAACTGGCCGGACTGCCGGACAGCGTTGTCGAAGCCGCCGCCGAGACCACCCGCGAGAAAGGCCTCGCCGAAGGTTGGACGTTCACCCTCCAGGCTCCCAGCTACGTACCCTTCATGCAATATGCCGCCAACCGCGACCTGCGCCACAAGCTCTACCTGGCCTACAACACCAAATGCACACATCCGGACAACGGGTGCAGCAACCTGGACATTGTGAAGCAGATTGCCAACGACCACCTGGAGCTGGCCAGGCTGATGGGCTACCGCGATTACGCCGACTATGTGCTGAGACACCGCATGGCACAAGACAGCACACACGTATACCGCCTCCTGGAGCAACTGCTCGAGGCCTATACACCTGCCGCCCGCCGCGAAGTGGCCGAGGTAGAAGCCTTGGCCCGCGAACTGGAAGGAGATGATTTCATCCTGATGCCGTGGGACTGGAGCTACTATTCGCAGAAACTGAAAGACCGCAAATACAGACTGAACGACGAGATGCTCCGCCCCTATTTCGAGCTGAGCCGCGTCAAGGAAGGCGTATTCGGACTGGCCACACGTCTCTACGGACTCACCTTCCGCAAGAATCCCGACATCCCCGTCTACCACAAAGACGTAGACGCCTACGAAGTGTTCGACCGCGACGGCTCGTTCCTGGCCGTATTCTACGCCGACTTCCACCCCCGTGCCGGCAAACGCTCAGGCGCCTGGATGACCTCATACAAAGGTCAATGGATAGACCCGCAGACGGGCGAAAACAGCCGCCCGCATGTGTCCATCGTCATGAACTTCACCAAACCCACGCAAGACAAACCTGCCCTGCTGACTTTCAGCGAAGTGGAAACCTTCTTGCATGAGTTCGGCCACAGCCTGCACGGCATGCTGGCCAATACCACTTACGAGAGCCTGAGCGGCACCAACGTCTATTGGGATTTCGTAGAGCTCCCCTCACAATTCATGGAGAACTTCGCCACGGAACGCGACTTCCTCCACACTTTCGCCCGCCATTACCAGACGGACGAACCGATTCCCGACGAACTGGTGCAACGCATCAAAGACTCAGCCAACTTCAACGTGGCCTACGCCTGCCTGCGCCAAGTCAGCTTCGGATTGCTGGACATGGCCTGGTACACCCGCACCGAACCATTCGAAGGCGACGTGGAGGCATACGAAAAACAGGCCTGGGCACAGGCACAAGTGCTCCCCTCCGTCCCCGGCACATGTATGAGCGTACAATTCTCACACATCTTCGCCGGAGGCTACTCGGCCGGATATTACAGCTACAAATGGGCCGAAGTGCTGGACGCCGACGCGTTCGCATTGTTCCGCCAGAAAGGCATCTTCAGTCCTGAAGCGGCCGCCTCGTTCCGCGACAACATCCTGTCGAAAGGCGGAACGGAACATCCCATGACACTTTACAAGCGCTTCCGCGGACAGGAACCTACCATCGACGCATTACTCATCAGAAACGGAATAAAAAAGGAAAAATAAAGAACAAGGAACAATGAAGCTATACAAGAAACTGACATACCTGTTGCTTGCCCTGCTGCCCCTGCTGGGCGGATGCGACAACGGCGACGACGTGATAGAAATCTTCACGGGAAAGACCTGGAAACTAAATGTCATCTCTCTGGACGGACAAGGCGACTGGTTCGACTTCTGGAACGGAGACTCCCAGGCCCGCCAGGCCAGCATGAACCTGCGCGGTTCAAACAGTTCGGCAACCTTCACCATCACCTTCAACGGCAGTGACACCGGCGAAGTGACAGGCGGAGATTTCAGGGCACAAGGCGTCAACCGCTCATTCTCGGGCACCTGGAGCGCCGACGGCTCTTCACACACACTGAGCCTGACCAATGTAAACGGCACCGGCAACAGCGAGACGGACGTACTGGCCCGGGCCTTTGAGACCGGCCTGCGCAATACCGTCAGGTACAGCGGCGACAGCCAGAACCTCTACATCTATTACGAAGACGGAGAAACTACCAAACGAATGGCTTTCCAACCGCAATAACCTCTTTTCATACGCCAAAGTCATGGACAACGAATCAACCAAAGCCAAACAAGAAGCGCTGGACAAGCGATACATCCGCATGGCCGCCATTTGGGCCGAGAACTCTTACTGCAAACGCCGCCAAGTGGGCGCCCTCATCGTGAAGGACAAGATGATTATCTCCGACGGCTACAACGGCACGCCGGCCGGCTTCGAAAACGTCTGCGAAGACGAACACAACCTGACCAAACCCTACGTGCTCCACGCCGAAGCCAACGCCATCACCAAGATTGCCCGTTCGAACAACAGCAGCGACGGCGCCACAATGTACGTCACCGCCTCACCTTGCATCGAATGTGCCAAACTCATCATCCAGGCGGGTATCAAGCGCGTGGTCTACTCCGAGAAATACCGCTTGGAGGACGGCATCGAACTGCTGAAACGCGCCCACATCGAAGTGGTGTACCAGCCCGTTGCCGAACAACAACCATAAACCAGAAACAACAAACAAAAACATGATATGAGCAACAAGAATACTTTCCGCTTCACCCCACTCATCATTGCCGTCAGCGTGGTGTTGGGCATCCTTATCGGGACATTCTATGCCAAGCACTACGGAGGCAACAAGCTGGGCATCATCAACGCCTCATCCAACAAACTAAACGCGCTGCTGCACGTCATCGAAAACCAATACGTAGACACCGTAGACATGACGGAACTGGTGGAGAAGACCATGCCGCAGATATTGGCCGAACTGGACCCGCACTCTACCTACATCCCCGCCAAAGACCTGGCAGAAGTCAACTCTGAGCTGGAGGGCAGCTTCAGCGGCGTGGGCATACAATTCACCATCCTGCAAGACACCATCCACGTGAACAGCATCGTGCCCGGCGGACCGGCCGAAAAGGTGGGCATGCTGGCGGGCGACCGCATCGTGACGGTGGACGACAGTCTGTTCGTAGGCAAGGACCTGACCAACGAACGCGCCCTGCGTACCCTGAAAGGCCCTAAAGGCAGTGAAGTGCGACTGGGCGTAAAACGTGCCACGGAGAAGGAGCTGCTGCACTTCACCATCGTGCGCGGAGACATCCCGCAGAATACCATCGACGCTGCCTACATGATGGACAACGACTATGGCTACATACAGGTCAGCAAGTTCGGACGCACCACACACGTGGAACTGCTGAACGCCATCGCCCAACTGACCCATAAAGGCTGCAAGGGCTTCATCATTGACCTGCGCGACAACACGGGCGGATACATGGACGCCGCCACGCGCATGGTGAACGAGTTCCTGCCGGCCAACAAGCTGATTGTCTATGCCGAAGGCCGCAAATATCCGCGGTGGGAAGACTATGCTGACGGGACGGGCAGTTGCCAGCAGATGCCGCTGGTGGTGCTTATCAACGAAGGTTCGGCCTCGGCCAGCGAAATTTTCGCCGGAGCCATCCAGGACAACGACCGCGGCACCATCATCGGCCGCCGCTCGTTCGGCAAGGGACTGGTGCAGCAACCCATCGACTTCAGCGACGGGTCAGGCATCCGGCTCACCATAGCCCGCTACTACACGCCTTCCGGACGTTGCATCCAACGCCCCTATGACAGCGGAGACAACATGGCCTACGAGATGGACTGGCTGCACCGCTACGAGCACGGCGAATTTTTCTCGGAAGACAGCATCAAGCTGAACAAGGACGAACAGTTCTTCACCGGGCTGGGACGTCCCGTCTATGGCGGAGGAGGCATCATGCCGGACATCTTCGTGCCGCAAGACACCACGGGCGTCACGTCGTGGCTCATCGAAGTGAACAACAAAGGCATCATCCTCCAATACAGCTTCGAATACACCGACAAGAACCGCGCCAAGCTGAATGAATATACCACCGCAGAAGACCTGCACGCTTATCTGCAAAAGCAAAACCTGGTGCAACAGTTTGTACGCTATACCGACCAGAAGGGCGTCAAACGCCGCAACCTGCTGATACAGAAGTCACGCAAGCTGCTGGAACGCAACCTTTACGCCTCCATCATCTACAACATGCTGGGACGGGAAGAATACATCCGCTTTGTCAACCAGAGCGATGCCACCGTGCAGAAAGCACTCGACGTGCTGCAGAAAGGAGAAGCCTTCCCCAAGGCACCGGAAACGCCCGTAAACGCAGAAGAGAACGATGCAGACGAAGACAGAATTGCGCAAGGAGATCTCTTTACGGAAGACCCGTCACAGTTCTTCCGACTGGCGCGCACGACAAGCTGCTGAAGCCTGGCAACGGGTCGTGGCACACCCGCGTTGGCAGGAAGCCCGCACGGTGCTGCTCTACCACTCGCTGCCCGACGAGCCGGACACGCACGCCTTCGTCCGCCAGTGGGCAAGGGAAAAACGCATCCTGCTGCCCGTCGTCGTGGGCGACGACCTGGAACTGCGTGTCTACACAGATGACGGCAGTCTTCGGGCAGGAGCCTTCCACATCGCCGAACCCACGGGCAAAGCCTTCACGGACTATGCGGCCATCGACCTGGCCATCGTTCCCGGCGTGGCCTTCGACCGCGAAGGCAACCGGCTGGGACGCGGCAAGGGATATTACGACCGCCTGTTGCCCCGCCTGAAAGCTTACAAGATAGGACTGTGCTTCCCCTTCCAACTGGTGGAGAGTATCCCGGCCGAAGCGCACGACGTGCGGATGGACGAAATCATCTGCGGCGGAAGATAAGCTGCCGGAATTGAGACAAGAACGATTATTCAGGATAAATACAACGAAACATGAAAACAAACTATCACACCCATACCACCCGTTGCCTGCATGCCGTAGGCACAGACGAGGCCTACGTGAAGAGTGCCCTGAAGGGTGGCTACCAAGTGTTGGGCTTTTCAGACCACACGCCGTGGAAATATCACACCAACTACGTGGCCGACATGCGCATGCTGCCCGACCAACTGCCGGACTACGTGGAAAGCCTGCGCACCCTGCGCGAGAAGTACCGCGGACAGATAGACATCAAAATCGGCCTGGAGTGCGAGTATTTCCCCGAGTACATGCATTGGCTGAAGGAACAGGTGAAGAAGTACGAGCTGGACTACGTCATCTTCGGCAACCACTTCTACCACACGGACGAGAAGTTCCCTTACTTCGGCCACCACTGCGACTCGCGCGACATGCTCGACCTGTATGAAGAAAGCGCCATCGAGGGCATGGAGACGGGGGTATATTGCTGCCTGGCACACCCCGACTTGTTCATGCGCTCGTATCCCCAGTGGGACCGCCACTGCACGCTGGTGGCACGGCACATCTGCCGCACGGCTGCCCGGCTCGGCATCCCGCTGGAATACAACACCGGCTACCAAGCCTACAACGAAGCACACGGGCTGGAGACATATCCCTGCCCTGAGTTCTGGCACATCGCCGCCAACGAGGGCTGCACCGCCATCGTCGGGCTGGACGCCCACAACAATGCCGACCTGGAAGACCCGACGTACTACGACCGGGCGCTGCAAACGCTGAAGGGCCTGAAGATGAAGGTGACGGATACCCTGCGGATGAACGCGTGGTAGGCTGTTCAGCGGAATACGATATTGGTAATGACCTGCGCCCCCACGTGCTTGTTCAGGTTGCGAACCAGCAGGTCGCGCCCCATCATCAGCTCTTGGCGCAAGGCGGACGAGGTGAGGTGTACGAAAAGCGTCTGATTGCGCACAAACAGGCCGTCGGTGTACGAAGCAATGGCCGGCCCCACCACCTCGGGCCAGGCATTGACCAGGCGGCGTTCGTTCAAGGGCGACTCCAGACTCTCCTGCCGCAAGTAGGTGCGGATGAGCTGGCCGATGCTTTGGGCGTCGTTGCGTTTCATGCCGCCCCTCCTTCCCCGTCGGCCGCTTCGGCCACCCGGCCCTGCTCGACACAAAATATCTTATAATCTCCACCCACCCCTTGCAGGATGCGGTCCAGGTGACTGCGGTTGGTATCGGTGATGAAGATTTGCCCGAAGCCGTCGCCCGCCACCAGCTTGATGATTTGCTCCACGCGCCGGGCGTCGAGCTTGTCGAACAGGTCGTCCAGCAACAACAGCGGCACGGTGCCCGCCGTGCGCTTCAGGAAGTCGAACTGCGCCAGCTTCAGCGCCACCAGATACGTCTTGTTCTGCCCCTGCGACCCTTCTTTCTTGATGGGATAGTCGCCCAGAAGCATGTTCAGCTCGTCCTTGTGGATGCCGCGGAGAGAATAGCCCATGATGCGGTCGCGCTCGCGGCTCTCGCGCAACAGTCCCAACAGGTTGCCCCGCGCGGCATGCGACTCGTACGACAGTCCGACCTGCTCCTTGTCCTGGGAAATGAAGGAATAGAACGACTGGAAGATAGGGATGAACTCGCTGATGAAAGCCTCGCGCTTGCGATAGACCACCTCGCCGGTCTGCGCCATCATCTCCTCCCAGACGTCGAACAACCCGTCTTCCACCGGCTGCTCGCTCTTCAGCAAGACGTTGCGTTGCGCCAGAGCCTTGTTGTAGCGGATAAGGGCGTTGAGATACTCTTTGTCATACTGCGAAATGACCACGTCCATGAAGCGGCGGCGGCCGTCGCTGCCGCCGGCAATCAGCTCGGCATCGGCCGGCGATACCATCACCAGGGGGATGAAGCCGATGTGGTCGGACAGGCGCGTGTATTCCTTCTTGTTGCGCTTGAACTGCTTCTTCTGCCGCCGCTTCATGCCGCAGTAGATTTCCTCGGGCGTGCCGTCGGCAGCCTGGTAGAAGCCCTGAATCATGAAGAAATTGGCCTCGTGCAAGATGTTCTGCGAGTCGACAGGATTGCCCGCGCTTTTGCAGAACGACAGGTAATAGACGGCATCCAGCAGGTTGGTCTTCCCCATGCCGTTCTGCCCGAAAAAGCAGTTCAACTTGGGCGAAAAGCTCAGCTCCACCTGCTCCAAGTTCTTATAATTAAGGATAGATATGCGATTCAGTATCATAGTTGTTATATGCAGTTGACCCCGGAGAAGAATCCGCCTCCAACCCGCCTCATGCCCTGCGCCGCCCCCTGTGCGGAAGCGCCGCAGCCCGTGTGCGGACGGAGCACGGCCGCCACGCGCAACGGCCCGGCAACAGTTTCCCCCCTTTCTAAAGCGCAAAAGTAGGAAGAATTTCGCTGTTTTCTATCCGATGACCGAAAAAAGATGCCCCCAAATTTCGCTCGTACTGAGAAAAGAACTAATTTTGCGGGTCGAAACCCAATGTACAAAAAAGAATAATAACAAAAAGAATACATAACAATGGCTGAACAAAAAAAGACCAACGAAGCCCTCAACGTGGAAGAAGCATTGACACAGTCTGAGGCATTTCTCATCAAAAACAAGAAAACCATCATCGGCGCCGTAGTGGCCGTCATCGTCATCGTGGCCGGCGTGTCGATGTACAAACACCTCTACGCCGCCCCGCGCGAGGAAAAGGCACAGGCCGCCCTGTTCAAAGGACAGGAATACTTCGAGGCCGGCCAGTTCGAGCAGGCACTGAACGGCGACAGCATCGGCTACGAAGGCTTCGCCAAGGTGGCCGACGAATTTAGCGGTACCAAGGCTGCCAACCTGGCACAAGCCTACATGGGCATCTGCTACGCCAAAATGGGACAGAACGAACAGGCCATCGAGGCACTGAACCAGTTCGACGGCAACGACCAGATGGTGGCACCCGCCATCAAGGGCACCATAGGCAACTGCTACGCACAGTTGGGACAGTTGGACAAGGCTGCCGCTACCTTGCAGGAAGCTGCCGCACAGGCCGACAACAACACACTCAGCCCCATCTTCCTGAAACAAGCCGGCGAAATCCTGGTGAAGCAAGGCAAGTTTGACGAAGCCATCCAGGCGTACACCACCATCAAGGACAAATACTTCGCCTCCTACACGGCCATGGACATCGACAAGTACATCGAACAGGCCAAACTGCTGAAGAAATAAGCGCGACGATGGCAACAGCATACCACAACCTGTCAGAATACGACTTCCAGTCCGTCCCCGACGCATCGGGCATGAAGTTCGGCATCGTCGTATCCGAATGGAACTACAACATCACCGGCGCCCTGCTGCGTGGTGCGCTCGACACGCTGAAAAAACACGGTGCGCGTGAAGAAAACATCCTCGTCCGCACCGTGCCCGGCAGCTTCGAGCTGACCTTCGGCGCCGCCCAAATGATTAAGCAGACCGACGTCGATGCCGTCATCGCCCTGGGATGCGTGGTGCGTGGCGACACCCCCCACTTCGACTACGTGTGCATGGGTGCCACGCAAGGCATCGCCCAACTGAATGCCACGGGCAACGTCCCCGTCATCTACGGCCTCATCACCACCAACAACATGCAGCAGGCAGAAGACCGTGCAGGAGGCCGTTTGGGCAATAAAGGAGACGAATGTGCCGTCACTGCAATAAAAATGATAGATTTTGCTTGCACATTAAAAAAATAGTGCTTACCTTTGCACCGCAATTGAGAAAGAGAGGTACTTACCACTCTTCGAGAACGCGGAACGGGCAAATACCAGAGTGGCCAAATGGGGCAGACTGTAAATCTGCTGGCTTACGCCTTCGGTGGTTCGAATCCATCTTTGCCCACCAAAAATTGCGGAAGTAGCTCAGTTGATAGAGCATTAGCCTTCCAAGCTGAGGGTCGCGGGTTTGAGTCCCGTCTTCCGCTCTTCCGAGAATCAGATGGTCATCGCAAGATTTCCATCTGATTTTCTTTTTTCTACCCCTCAACTCCCCTCCTCTCCCGTCCAAACGAACAGCATTGACATCTTTTTCGTATCTTTGCCCCCCAAACAGAAACCTATGTCCTACGAAAGCAAAATCATCAACGACCCCGTCTTCGGGTTCATCAAAATACCCAAAGGCCTGCTCTACAACCTGGTGTGCCACCCCGTCATGCAACGGCTGACGCGCATCCGCCAACTGGGCCTCTCGTCCGTAGTCTACCCCGGCGCACAACACACCCGCTTCCAGCACTCGCTCGGCGCCTTCCACCTGATGAGCGAAGCCATCCGCGAACTGACGGCCAAGGGCAACTTCATCTTCGACAGCGAAGCCGAAGCCGTCGAAACCGCCATCCTGCTGCACGACGTGGGGCACGGACCTTTTTCGCATGTACTGGAGCACACCTTGGTACAAGGCATCGCCCACGAAGAAATCTCGCTCATGTTGATGGAACGCATCAACCGCGAAATGAACGGGCAACTCTCGCTGGCCATCCGCATCTTCCGCGACCAATACCCCAAACGTTTCCTGCACCAACTGGTCAGCGGGCAACTGGACATGGACCGCCTGGACTACCTGCGCCGCGACAGTTTCTACACGGGAGTCACCGAAGGCAACATCGGTTCGGCCCGCATCATCAAAATGCTCGACGTACGCGACGACCGGCTGGTAGTGGAGTCCAAAGGCATCTACTCCATCGAAAACTTCCTCACCGCCCGCCGCCTGATGTACTGGCAAGTGTACCTGCACAAAACCTCCGTGGCCTACGAACGGCTGCTGCTCAATACCCTGTGCCGTGCCAAAGAACTGGCCGCACAAGGCGAAGACCTATTTGCTTCGCCCGCCCTGCGCTTCTTCCTCTACAACGACATCGGGCGAGAACGCTTCCAAACCGACCCGGACTGCCTGGAAAACTTCCTCCTGCTGGACGACAACGACATCTGGACCGCCCTGAAGGTATGGACGCACCACACGGACAAAGTCCTCTCAACCTTGAGCGATGGCATGGTCAACCGAAAGCTTTTCAAAGTGGAAGTCTCCACCGAACCATTCCCCGACACACGCAAGCAGACCTTGCTGAAGCAGATAACCCAGACATTGGACATCCCGGCCGACGACGCACACTATTTCCTCTCTACGCCAGACCTCGAAACCAACATGTACAACCCTGCGGACGACAGCATAGACATCCTATACAGCGACGGCACCATACGAGGCATTGCCGAAGCCTCGGACATGTTCGACATCGCCCTGCTCTCGCGTAAAGCCAAAAAGTATTACCTCTGCTACTGGCGGCTGGACAAATAACCCAATTGATAAAAAAAACATATTTTTCCCACCCTATGACGAGAGAAAACAGCGCAAATTGCTAAAATATTCCCCGACGTAGAGAGAATTATAAAAAAAAGTACGATATTTGTGTTTTGAAACCATCAAACAAGAATAACAATGGAGTTCTCTGCCAAACAAATAGCCACATTCATCCACGGAGAAATCGTGGGAGATGAGAATGCTACGGTACACACCTTTGCCAAAATAGAAGAAGGGATACCGGGAGCCATCAGCTTCCTGTCCAATCCCAAATACACACCTTATATATATGAAACAAAGGCAAGCATCGTCTTGGTGAACAAAGACTTCGTGCCCGAACACGAAATCAAAGCCACACTTATCAAAGTGGACAACGCCTACGACAGCCTGGCCCGCCTGCTCACCCTCTACGAACAGAGCAAGCCCCGGAAGACAGGCATCGACCCGCTGGCTTTCATCGCCCCCACGGCCAAAGTCGGCAAAGACGTGTGGATAGCACCGTTTGCCTACGTAGGCGAAAACGCCGTGGTCGGCGACCGCACCGTGCTACACCCCCACGTCACCATCGGCGACGGTGCGCAAGTAGGCGATGACTGCACGCTCTATGCCAACGCCACCGTCTACCACGACTGCCGGGTAGGCAACCGCTGCACGCTCCACGCCGGCAGCGTAGTAGGTGCCGACGGCTTCGGCTTCGCCCCCACCCCCCAAGGCTACGAAAAAATACCCCAAATAGGCATTGCAATCTTGGAAGACGACGTGGAAATCGGTGCCAACACTTGCATAGACCGCGCAACCATGGGCGCAACTATCGTACACAAAGGAGCCAAGCTGGACAATCTGGTACAAGTGGCACACAACGACGAGATTGGTTCACACACGGTCATGGCCGCACAAGTAGGAATAGCCGGTTCGACCAAAGTCGGCGAGTGGTGCATGTTCGGCGGACAAGTAGGCATTGCCGGACACATCCACATCGGCGACCGCGTAGTGTTGGGCGCACAATCAGGCGTGCCAAGCAGCATAAAAAGTGACCAACGCCTCATCGGCGCCCCCCCCATGGAAGAGAAGCCTTTCTTCAAGTCGCACGCCATTTTCCGCAAGCTGCCCGACATGTATTTCGAACTGAACGCACTGCGCAAGGAACTAACTGAATTAAAGAAACAATTAAATAAAGAGTGACCGATGTTGAAACAAAAGACTCTGAAAGATAGCTTCTCACTCAGCGGGAAAGGCCTGCACACAGGGCTCGACCTGACTGTCACTTTCAACCCCGCTCCCGAGAACCACGGCTACAAGATACAGCGTGTCGATTTAGAAGGAAAGCCCCTTATCGAAGCCGTAGCAGACAACGTAGTGGAAACAACCCGCGGAACGGTACTTGCCAAAAATGACATAAAAGTCAGCACAGTAGAACACGGCATGGCCGCTCTCTATGCTTTGGGCATAGACAACTGTCTGATTCAAGTAAACGGTCCCGAATTTCCCATACTTGACGGCAGCGCACAATATTACGTCAACGAGATAGAACGCGTGGGCACGGTAGAACAAAATGCCGTCAAAGATTTCTACATCATCAAGTCCAAGATTGAGTTCCGAGATGAACAGACCGGCTCGTCCATCATCGTCCTGCCCGACGAAAACTTCAGCCTGAACGTATTGATCTCCTACGACTCTACCATCATTCCCAACCAATTTGCGACACTGGAAGACATGGCCAAGTTCAAAGATGAAATTGCCGCCAGCCGCACCTTCGTCTTTGTACGCGAGATAGAACCCTTGCTTCAAGCAGGTCTCATCAAAGGCGGCGACTTGGACAATGCTATCGTCATCTACGAACGCCAAATGTCGCAAGAAAACTATGACAAGCTGGCCGACGTGATGGGCGTGCCTCACATGGACGCCACCCAATTGGGATACATCATGCACAAGCCGCTGGTATGGCCTAACGAATGTGCCCGTCACAAACTGCTGGATGTCATCGGAGACATGGCACTCATCGGCAAACCCATCAAGGGCCGCATCATTGCCACACGCCCGGGCCATACCATCAACAACAAGTTCGCCCGCCAGATGCGCAAGGAAATCCGTCTGCACGAAATACAGGCTCCTTCCTACGACTGCAACCGGCCGCCGCTCATGGACGTCAACCGCATCCGCGAGCTGCTGCCCCACCGCTATCCGTTCCAACTGGTAGACAAGGTCATAGAAATGGGTGCCAACTACATCGTAGGCGTGAAAAACGTCACCTCCAACGAACCGTTTTTTCAAGGCCACTTCCCGCAAGAGCCGGTCATGCCGGGCGTACTGCAAATTGAGGCAATGGCACAAGTAGGCGGCCTGTTGGTACTGAACTCGGTAGATGAACCCGAACGTTATTCCACCTATTTCCTGAAAATAGACGGCGTACGTTTCCGCCACAAAGTCGTGCCAGGCGATACCCTCCTTTTCCGGGTAGAACTATTGGCACCCATACGCCGCGGCATTTCCACCATGAAAGGCTATGTCTTCGTCGGCGAAAAAGTGGTGTGCGAAGCAGAGTTTACAGCGCAAATTATCAAAAACAAATAATTAATAACGAAGAATGTAGAATGAAGAACTCCCTTGGATTACTTATAAGACGGAGGTTCTTCATTCTTCATTATTAACACTTCCAATATGATTAGTCCTTTAGCATACATCCATCCAGAAGCCAAGATAGGCGAAAACGTAGAGATTGGGCCCTTCGTGTTCATTGACAGGAACGTGGTGATAGGCGATAACAACAAAATCATGCCCAACGTCAACATTCTCTACGGAGCACGCATAGGCAATGGAAACACCATCTTCCCGGGAGCAGTTATCGGCGCCGTGCCCCAAGACCTGAAGTTCAGAGGCGAAGAGACTACCGCCGAAGTAGGTGACAATAACCTCATCCGCGAAAACGTAACCATCAACCGCGGCACAGCAGCCAAAGGGAAAACGGTAGTAGGCAACAACAACCTGCTGATGGAAGGAGTGCACGTGGCCCACGACGCAACCATAGGAAACGGATGCATCATCGGTAATTCCACGAAGATGGCAGGCGAAGTGGTGATAGATGATTACTCCATCATCAGCGCCAGCGTACTGATGCACCAGTTCTGCCGCGTGGGCGGATACGGCATGATACAAGGCGGCTGCCGTTTCAGCAAAGACGTTCC
The DNA here is from genome assembly GCF_023336905.1 of Bacteroides sp. ET71. Classification (GTDB taxonomy): domain Bacteria; phylum Bacteroidota; class Bacteroidia; order Bacteroidales; family Bacteroidaceae; genus Bacteroides. The sequence goes on along the minus strand of NZ_JAMBLS010000005.1, from coordinate 57,303 downwards.
GCCCTACATCATTGCCGGACGCGACCCCATCTGCTATGCCGGCATCAACATCGTGGGACTGCGTCGCCGGGGCTTCTCCAACGAAACCATCGAGCAAATCCACAACGCTTACCGCATCATTTACCAGAGCGGCCTGAACACGACAGACGCTCTGAAGAAGATTGAGGAAGAAATGGAAATGACTCCGGAGCTGAACTACATCGTGACCTTCATACGCGAATCGGCACGAGGCATCATCCCGGGCAGCAAATAATTACTGAAAAAGACCAACGAACTTACAACTATGATATACAGATTTACCCTTATCTCGGACGAGGCGGAAGGCTTCCTCCGGGAAATACAGATAGACCCGGAAGCCACGTTCTATGACTTGCACGAGGCTATCATTCAGTCAGTAGGCTATACCGATGACCAACTCACGTCGTTCTTCATCTGCGATGACGACTGGGAAAAAGAGAAAGAAATCACCCTCGAGGAAATGGACGACAATCCGGAAATGGACAGTTGGGTGATGCGTGACACGCGCATTAACGAACTGGTGGAAGACGAGAAACAGAAGTTGCTTTACGTGTTCGACATCATGACGGAGCGCTGCTTCTTCATCGAACTTTCTGAAATCATCACCGGCAAACACATGACGGGCGCCAAATGCACCAAGAAAAAAGGCGACGCCCCCAAGCAACTGATGGACTTCAACGAGTTCGAAGCCAAAACCAACGCTGCGGCCATGGACCTGGATGAAAACTTCTACGGCGACCAGGACTTCGACATGGACGACTTCGACAAGGACGGCTTCGGCGGCTTCGACGAAGGAAGTGGCGGCAATCCGTACGACGACGAAAGATACTAAAAGGAAAGTATAAACCGAGCGGAAAATGAAGAAAGCATTTGTCATCCTAAGCCTGTCCTTGTGCATAGGCTTAGGATTTATTTCTTGTTCACAAAAGAAGATACCAGTAGAAGGCGAAGAATACTCCATCGAGTCTGCCCAACGTTTTATGGAAATGGCGCGTCAAGCCATGGACGGCACACAACCCACCGATGAAGACTGGCGTGCCTTGTTTGCCACGAAAGGTTACCACACTTTCTTCCAGGTATGGAACTGGACAGACTCTACCGAGTGGCAACGCAATATCCGCAACGGCTTCGACCTGGCTTTCAATCCCGCACGCAAGGCACAGTTAGACAGCATCGTCGCAAGACCGTTGGGCGAGGAAAGCTCGGACGAAGACTTCTTCACGTACAACTTCTACCTGACCAAGCAACGCTTTAACGAACTATACGAGTTCATCCACACAGCCGACTTCGGCCAAGTGATGCAGCAGGCCCACGAGCGTGTACTCCAGTTCCTTCCCGCCGGGGCAGATACCCTGGATTTGCCGCCCATGAAATGCTACTACCTGGCTTTCGACCCCGAAGAACGTACCGGCAACGGCGTCATCTTCTACGACTATAACACCGCTTTCGAAGACGGACCGGAAGGGCTGGTCAACGGCATAGCCCACGAACTCCACCACCAATACATGGGTTTGCTGATGAACGCACGTTACCACAGAGACTGCGACGATGCCGCCCTCCAGGCCATCGTGCGCAACCAACTGGAAGGTGCGGCCGACCTTATCAACAAGGGCACGATGCCCGTAGACAAACTGGGCGCTTACGGGCCGGACATCGTGAAGATGTACAACGATGACTATTTCGACAGCCCCAACGTGCTTCGCCAGCTCGATTCGCTGACCTGTGGTTACCTGGCAGGCAAGCTGGACGCCAAGCAATACCAGGCCGCAGCCGGATGCGCCCACTTCGAAGGCCATACCACGGGCGACTACATGGTGTTCCTCATCCGCGACCAACTGGGCCAACAAGCAGCCATAGACTGCCTGGGCGACTTCTCTGCTTTCGTCCAGCGCTACAACGAGGCAGCGCGGAAAGCCGACGGGTATGTTTTCAGCGAAACTTTCGTGTCGCACATAGACAGTATTTGTTCGGATTTGCAGACGGGAGAATAACTGCTTGCCCCTTTTCTGATAAGATTTTCCTGGTTGAAATACAAACAATGCACCCAATGCCCACCCTCATCGTACTTATCGGCCCCACGGGCGTCGGGAAAACCGAACTGAGCCTGCGCCTGACCGAAGCTTTCCGCACCTGCATCCTTTCGGCCGACTCACGGCAACTGTACGCCGACCTGCCCATAGGAACGGCTGCGCCCACGCCCGAGCAACTGGCAAGGGTGAAGCATTACTTTGTCGGCACGCTCCGACTGACAGATTATTACAGCGCCGCACAATACGAGGCCGATGCACTCAGGTTGCTGGGTGAATTGTTTGCCACACACTCTACCGTGGTACTGACGGGCGGCTCGATGATGTATGTCGATGCCGTATGCAAAGGAATAGACGACATCCCCACCGTCGATGCAGACACGCGCCAACTGCTCCTGCAGAAATACGAGACCGAAGGGCTGGAACGCCTGTGCGCCGAATTGCGGCTGCGCGACCCGGAATATTACCGCGTGGTCGACCTGAAGAACCCCAAGCGCGTCATCCACGCACTGGAAATCTGCTACATGACGGGGCGCACCTACACTTCGTTCCGTACACGGACAGCCAAGGAGCGGCCCTTCCGCATACTGAAAGTAGGACTGACGCGCGACCGCGAGGAGCTGTACGACCGCATCAACCGGCGTGTGGACCAGATGATGGACGACGGACTGCTGGACGAGGCGCGGCGTGTCTACCCGCTGCGGGCGTGCAACTCGCTCAACACCGTAGGCTACAAGGAACTGTTCAAATACATCGACGGCGAATGGACATTGCCCTTCGCCGTCGAAAAAATCAAGCAAAATTCGCGCATCTATTCGCGCAAGCAGATGACGTGGTTCAAGCGCGACGCCGCCATCCGGTGGTTTCACCCCGACCAGGAAGCGGAAATCCTGGCCTACCTGCGCGAGCGTGTAGAGTAAAGAACCGCTATTCTGCCTTCAAGGTTATTTTCATCTCCGGTTGCGCATCGGCACGGACAGTCTCAAAGCCCACGTACATGCACTCCAGCCGGGCGTCTTTCGGCGTCTTCAGACTGAAACGCCCTTCGGTGTCGGTCACGACTCCTTTTCCCGAGCCGTCCGTCCGTTGCACGATGGCGCCGACGATAGGTTCGCCTTTCTCATCCACCACCTGGCCGTTCACGACAAGCTGTCCTTCGGCCTCGGCGGCAGCTTTCGTGGTTATCTCGATAGCTCCGTCCTTGGCCTGGTCGCCATATTTCTTGATGGCCTGTTCACCTTTCAACACGCGCATCTCGGCGATGTCCGACGGGGGCAACGCCTTGACTTCTTCATAAGAAACGACTTTTTCGTCTATCACCCACACAGACTTCTGCCGGGGCAACGCTCCGTCTTCGTTCAGCGAGAAGGCGACGGGCACCGTGTAGCGCACGGACACCGCCTTGCCGTCCTGCATTCCCGGCGTCCAACGCGGCATGGAGTTCACCAGGCGGATGGCCTCGGCGTCCAACGACGGGTCGATGCTGCGCACCACCTTCGGGTCGGTCACCTGCCCCGTCTCGTCCACCACAAACTGGAGGATGACGCGGCCTTGTATGCCGTTTTCCTTGGCAATCTGTGGATACTGCAAGTTTTCTTTGATGAACTTCCTCATCGCCTGCGGACCGCCGGGAAAGGCAGGAGCCTGCTCCACCACCTCGTAGACACCGGCCACTTGCCCTTTCAGCCCGCCGTTCTGTGCCTTGGCTCCCTTCGTGACAACCACCATCACGCCGTTCTGCTGCCCGCGCGTGCCATAGGCAGCGGCTTGCTCGCCCTTCAGGACAATGACGCTCGCAATGCGGTCGGGCGTTATCTCTTTAGAGAAAGAAGCCTCGTCCATTGGCTTGCCGTCCACCACTATCAAGGGAGACTCTTTCTGCTCCACCTTAGAGAAATTCTCGGCCAGCGTCGAGGGGAAATCGACGTACACGACATAGGTGGAGGCTACGGGTTTCCCGTCCTTCATCATGGGTGTCCAACGGGGCATCTCTTTGACGAGGCGGATGGCTTCGGCGTCAAAGGCTTCGGCAATCCCTTTACTGACCTTAGGCTGAGTGACACGCCCTTCTTCGTCAATGACAAAGCTAACGATGACCGTCCCGCTCCGGGTGTCGGCCAAGGGCGAACGCCGGTTTTCGGCCAGATACTTCTTTAAAGCCTCCTGGCCGCCCGGGAACTCGGGCACCTGTATAACGGTGTCGACCGATGCCGGGGTCTCGGCCACAGCCGGGACGTCCGGGGCAGCCTCCGACGGCAGGACGGACGTTTTTTCCACCTTGTTTTCTTTCACAATCGCCGCCAAATCCGTAACTTTGGCGCCGGAAAGCTGGTTACTGACTCCCGATACTTCGGGCCGGGCGAAAACGGCAACCGCTACGGCTGCCAGCGGAAGTACGTAGAGATACTTCGCACACGCCCACTTACTTGATTTTTCTTTCGTCATCATAGTGATACGCTTTTTAAGTTTACTGTGATTCAAGCTGTTGGCCATAGAGTAGAGCCTTGTGCCAACAGCTTTTTTTATTAACAAGAGTTGATATTCCTTCGCGTTGACGCCGGCGCAGAGCACCGCTTCGTCGGCCTCGTATTCGTGCACCGTCTGCAGCTCCTGCTTCAAGAGCCAGGCGGCGGGGTTAAACCACTGCACGAAGCAGCAGAGGTCGGCCAGCAGCAAGTCCCACGAGTGGCCGCGCCGGATGTGCGCCAGTTCGTGCAGCAGGATGGGGCGGCCTTCTTCCTCCAAGTCGCGGCGGGCGATGACGATGCACCGCATCCAACTGAACGGGGCGATGTCCTGCCCGTGCACCAACAGCCAGACACGGGGCGCACCGGGCACATAGCGGCGGATGTCTTCGCGATGCGTCCCCCGCAGCAGTTGGCCCAGGCGGAAGAGCGAACAGACGTTGCGCCCCAGAAAGAAGAACACGCCCAAGGTGTAGACCGACAACAGCACCAGCGGCCACACCGCCCTCGACTCCTGCACGGGGGCGGGCGACGCCTCGGCCATCGCTTCGGCCAGGGCCAGCCACTCTTCCAGCGTCAGCATCCCCTGCCCCACGCCCGTGGGTTGCTTCGTGCTGACCTCTATCAGCGGCACCACGGCCGACAGCAGCAGCACGCCCAACAAAGCCACGCGGTTGAAGCGGTGCAGGGTCTCACGGCTCAGCAACAGGCGGTAGAACAGGTAGAACGCCGCCAGGCAGAGGGCGGACTTGAGGATGTAGACTAAGAAGATGCCCATCGTCAACGTCCTCCTTCCTCCACTTGCTTAATCAGTTGCTTCAGCTCTTCCACCGAAATCTTCTCCTCCTGCACCAGCGACGAGACGACGCCCAGGTAGGAATTGTCGAAATACTTGCTGACGACGCCGCGCAGCGTGCCCCGGCGGTAGTCGTCGCGCGTCACCGTGGCGTAGTATTGATACGTGTTGCCGAAGGTCTTGTGCGACACGAAACCCTTTTCCTCCAGCCCGCGCACCACGGTGGACAGGGTGTTGAAGTGCGGCTTCGGGTCGGCGTAAAACGCCAGCATCTCCTTCACAAACAGCGGGCCTTTCTCCCAGAACAAGGCCATCGCTTCTTCTTCTTTCGCAGTCAGTCTTTTCATCGTTTCTTGGTTTTGATTGCAAAGAACTAAAATATTTAGTTCATTACCTAATTCTTTTAGTTAAACAAAACTAAAGGCTTTAGTTTACCACGGCGGACGGGCGGCAGCAGAGGGTCGGCGGCCCGTGTGCGGAAGAGGCAGGGCTCGCTCCCGGAAGAGGCACGGCCCGTGTCCGAAGGAAATCTCCAAGCATCTCGGAAAGGCTATCCAAGCATCTTGGAAAGGGCGTCCAAACATCTTGGACAGGGTGTCCAGGCATCTTGGACGCCGGAGAGAGGCATCAGCACAAATAGGTAGGCCGCGTGCGGAAAATACCTACAAATGGCGATTGCAGATGTCGGCGGAAATGCCTTACTTTGTGGGTTGAAACGAAACCAAGTAACCAGTAAACCGCAATGAATGAACCGCATAAATACCGCGCGACGGACAAGATGAGCGACCTCATCTGCGACAACTACTCGCTGCTGATGGTGATGAGCCGCTTCGGCCTGTCGCTGGGCTTCGGCGACAAGAGTGTGAAAGACGTCTGCGAAGCACAAGGCGTGGACTACCGCACGTTCCTGGCCGTGGCCAACTTCATCAGCGAAGACCAGTGCACGTACGACGAAGACAGCACCGATTTCTCGCTCGCCGCCCTGATGGACTACCTGAAGCGCGCACACACCTACTTCCTGGACTTCAACCTGCCGGCCATACGCCGAAAGCTCATCGAGGCCATCGACTGCTCGGCGCCCGACGGCGTGGCGATGCTCATACTGCGCTACTTCGACGAATATGCCAAAGAGGTGCGCCGCCACATGGAGTATGAAAACGAAGCCGTCTTCACCTACGTCGACGGGCTGCTGGACGGACGGCTGGACGACCGCTTCAGCATAGCCACCTTCGTGAGCAAGCACAACAGCATAGACACCAAGCTGAAGGAACTGAAGAACATCATCATCAAATATTATCCGGAGACGGGCAACAACAACCTGCTGAACGCCGTGCTGTTCGACATCTTCAACTGCGAACAGGACCTCGCCTCGCACTGCCGCGTGGAGGACTTCCTCTTCGTACCCGCCGTGACGCAAATGGAAAGGAAACTGAAAGATGAACAATAGCCCATCATTGAAAATAGTCGTCGCAGAGACCTCGGTCATCATACGCAGCGGACTGGCTTCCGTACTGAAGCGCATCCCCAACCTGAACGCGCAACCGGTCGAGATTGGGTCGCCCGAATCGCTGTCACACTACATGCAGATGCACACGCCGGACATCGTCATCGCCAACCCCACCTTCGGCGGATGGTTCGACCTGCTGGCCTTCAAGGCTTCTCACGAACGGGCGGCAAGCACCAGATTCATGGCGCTGGTCTGCTCGGTGATTGACCAGAATGTGCTGAAAGCCTACGACGGACACTTCTCCATCTGCGACGACACCGACGCCATCAGCGAACACATCAGCCGCCTGCTGCACACCGGCGACGAAGAAGAAGATACGGGCGGGGCCGACGTGCTGAGCCAGCGCGAAAAGGAAATAATCACGTGCGTGGTAAAAGGCATGACCAACAAAGCCATCGCGGACAAGCTGTTCCTCTCCATACACACCATCATCACCCACCGCAGGAACATCGCCCGCAAGCTGCAAATACACTCACCGGCCGGACTCACCATCTACGCCATTGTCAACAAGCTGGTGGCACTGGAAGATATCAAATTATAATGGTGAATGGTTAATGGTAAATGGTTAATACGTTTCTGTTGAAACATATCGCTTACTGCACACCTCGTAATAATCACTAACCATTAACCATTGACCATTAACCATAAAAAACATTCCCGCCTCCCGATATCACATCGGAAGGCGGGAAATCTTTTATCTTCATAAAAGTGGTTACGTAATTATGACTAACTAATTCATTCAAATCTCATGCGACAAAGGTACGGCTTCCTGCCCAACCGTGCAATCGCTTGATTTAGGTATAATACGACGCTCCGGTCATTACAAATAGGTAATGCTGCGGACACGCCTCCCGCCCCGCCTCAGGCATAACTGTGCATCCCCCCCAGCAGGAAGTTCACCCCGAAGTACGTGACCAGCACGCACAGGAAAGCCAGCACGGCAAACACATGGAAGAACAGCGGCCGGCGAAACCAAGGCAACGAAGCGGAATGTAGCGCAAAGGCATAGACCAGCAGCGTGACGAGCGCCCACACCTCCTTGGGATCCCAACCCCAGTAACGGCCCCACGACACGTTGGCCCACACCGCACCGATGAAGATGCCGACGGCCAACAGAAAGACGGCCGGATAAAGCAGCAGGCGACTGAGCACCTGAAGACGTTCCACCTCCGTGCGGGAATCTTCGCCGCGAGCAGTCAGGTGCACTACCAAAGCCGTCACGCCGTTCAGCATGACGAAGGCCAACAAGGCGTAAGCCAGCATGATGACCACCACGTGAAAGCTGAGCAGGGGCGACGAAAGGACAGGCATCAGGTGTGACACTTGGGGATTGGCTTCGCCCATCATCGACACAAGCAGAGCCAGACCGCCCAGCAGGAAACCGAAAGACACCGACAAGGGCAGGCGACGGCGGAAGAACCAGGCCAACAGCAAGGCACAGGCCGCCAGCAGTTGCATGGTCTCGTGGCCGTTGGACAGGGGCAGGTGCCCGCTTGCCAAACCGCGCAGCGTCATCGTCGTGCAAAGGAAAAGCAACTCGACAAACAGCAACACGGCCAGCCCGCGACTGACCCACGTCTGTCCCCGACGGCGGAGCATCAGGCGGCGACAGTAGTAGACGAAGGCCAGTAAGCCTATCGTCACCGAGGCGATGGCCAGCGGACGGCTGTTGTTCAGGCGGTTGTACAGCATCTCGGCACGGAAGCGCAGGGACGAAGGCAGATAGCCTGCCGCCGCCCGCTCCTGATAGGTGCGAATCTTCCCGACCAAATGCTCCACCTGCGCAAAGTCCTTGCGGGCCACCTGTTCGGCCACGTAGTTCATGCTGCCGCGCACGAACGACTGCTCATCAAGAGGCATCGCGCGAGGCGGACGGTCGGCCAGAGAGAGCCACGTCAGGTGCTGCCCGCCCGGCAGGCTGTCGGCCTCCTCCACAAAGGGGTAGAGGCGCCAGATGCTTCCGGCCGCCACCTGGCTGACCAGGCTGAACTGCTCGTTTGCCTCTTCCAAAGCGTGCCGTTCTTGGGCGGAAGCGCGTTGCAGCACGTCTTCGTCCAGCTTATAGCCCTCGCGCCCCACGAAGTCCGTCAGGCAGGCATAACGCCCTTCAATGCCCAGACGGAAGCGCACCGCCGCACTCCGGATGCGAATGACGGGCTCGGCCTTCCAGTCGTCGTAATAAAAGAACCAGCCGGTCAGCACCTGCTCGGGCGTCAGGCCCTTGTAGGAGGGTTTTCCGCAGAGCTTCACGGTGAAGTCTTTCGCCAATGTCTGGAGGGGACAGATGCGGTCGTTGTAGTAGACATAGAGTCGGCCGAAGGCGGCAGCCGTCTCGCGGGGCAGGGCGCGGGGCGCATCGGACGACGCGGCTGCCGAGAGCGGCAACGACAGGGTGCACAGGCAGGCACAAACGGCCGCCCCGCGCAGCAAAGGATGATGCCACAGCCGGCGGAACTCGCTGCGGCGGTCGAAGAAGAAGAGGATGCACGCGAGCAGCAGCAAGGCATAGCCCGCGTAGGTGATGCCGATGCCCCACGGGTCGTAGGCGACGGACAAGGTGGCGCCCCGCCCGTCGGAGTCGTAACGTGCCTGGTAGAAGCGGTAGTGGCGGTGGCGGAAGATGCGGTTCATGGACACTTCGCCCTCGCGGGAAGTGCCGTCGGCCTCCGTCACGGTGAAACGGCTGACGAAGTCCATCGGTGCCGTCGTGCCCGGGTAATACTCCAGCCGGAACTCCCTGAGCGAAAGTCCGAAAGGCAGAGGTTCTTCCCCGCCGCCGGCCGATGTGAACGTGCGGAGCGGTGCGGGGGCATCTTGCCTGAGATGCACCGACCCCTGTTGCCCGGACAGATGAGTCACCAATGCCCCGGCCAGAATCAGCAGGAACGAGACGTGGAGCAGGAACGTGGGCAAGCGGCGATATAAACGATGCTCCACGTAAACCGCCGAAGCTACGGCCACCACTGCCCACAGCCCGACGAACCAGGGCGAAGCGTAGACGGCCTCCAGCGCAAAGGCGGTGCCGCGCAGTTTCTCGAGCACCGTGGCTGCCATCAGCACCAGTACCAGCACGGCAGCCCCGCCAAAAGATAGATATTTCAGTCCTTTCATACGGATAGTTTTTGTTCTTAAACAGACGCGAAAAGACCCCACTCGTGGGGTCTTCCGATACCCCACGAGTGGGGTATCACAAAGGGTCACTCGTGGGGTACCTCAAGGGGTCACCCGTGGGGTATCTTCATAGGCCACTCGTACCCTCCTTTAAAGGGTCTTCGTGCCCCTCCGGCCGCCCCTTCGGCATATAAGAGGAAGAATCTGCTCAAATGGAATCCAGGAACTTGACCACTGCGTCACGGTCCTCCTTCGACAACTCACGGAACTTCACGACTGTCTCGTAAGCATCACTCTCCGTGCTTGTGCCGTGCCACATGATGGCCTCGAGCGTGGTACGCGCGCGGCAGTCGTGCAGACGGTCGGCATACTCGGCGCCCGTGCACCGCTGGTGCAAGCCCCGTCCCCAGAGCGGAGTGGTACGGCACCAACCTGTCCGGATGTCGTTCACCATGTGCAGCTTGTGCTGAACCATGTCACTGTACGGCCAGATCTTCTGATAGGGATAGCGGGGCAGTTGGTCCGCACGCTCGCCGACGAAGAATCGGGCCGGGTCGCGGATTTCGTCGCTGCCCGTCGTCCACGACGGCTTGTGGCAATAGGCACAGCCCAGCTCCTCGAACAGTTGCTTGCCGCGGAGCACCTCTTCGTCGTCCACGTTGCGGGCGGCGGGCACGGCCAGTCCGCGGTGCCACACCATGAGGTCGATGTAGTTCTGGTCGGAGACTTCGACGTCCAGCTCCTTCGAATTGAGGTAGTTGTAGATGTTCTGTTCTTCATCATACGTGCCGTCCGGGCGTTGGATGTGCCAGTCGGCGTGGTTGCGTTCGGGGTCAGCCTCCTCGATGTATTCCCTGAATCCGGCCTGCACCTCCGGGTCTTGAGATGAGTATAGTGCGTACGTGCCCGCTGCATCCAAGTAATGGAAGCGACGGTCGCTGCGCGTGGCGTTGGTGATGTTCCAGAAAGCATTGGCACCGGCCGCATCCTGCAGAGGCCCGCGGCTCAAGGCATACGTGTATCGGTAGGGATACTTGGTACCGTCGCCGCCCTGCGTCGTGTTGGCATACTGTCCGGTCCACTCGCCGTTGGCGAATATGTTAGGGTTCAGTCCGTTCTTCAAGTATCCGTCCTGTTCCTGCTTGGTGTATTCCGCCTTCAGGTCTTCGTCACTGATGGCATCCAGCAGTCCCGTGCCATAGATTCCGATGGTCGACTCCAGACGCACCTCGTAGCTGCCCACGTCGTAGCCCTTGTTGGCCACATAGATGGCGCTTTGGGGAATCTCCACCTCCGGGTAACGCAAGGAATATGTCTCGCCGTCGGGAAACTCATTGTTCCAAGCATCGGTATATTCATGCCACGACAGGCTAATCTGGCTCTCGTCCAACGGCTCCTTGAAGGGTGCTACAGCCTTGGTCTGAGGCATACCGGCCAGCCACGACACATAGGCATTGGTGGCCGGGTTATATACTACCAGCAGATAGCCGTTGCCAATCTGCGTGGTGTTGAACGAGCCTTCGGGCTGGCTTTTCCCGTGGCCGTAGCCGGGATGGCAATGCGTGCAAGAGGTACGGATATAGACCGGGCCGAGTCCGTGGCGCACGCCGGAGAAGTTGGTCGTAAACGGTTTCTCGAAGAGCTGCTCGCCGCGGTTGAAGCAGTCCGTCATGTTGGCGTCGGCGTCGACCACCGGCGTGGGCTGCTCGAAAGCTGTCTGCGAGGAGACGAACGACGTGCCCAGTTCGCCGCCCGTATAGTACCAGTCGGGCAAATCCGTAGGTTCTTCGCCGCCTCCGGGCACTTCGCCCGACACTTCGTCGTCCTGGCAAGCCGCCAGCGACAAGCCTGCGCATAGCAGGGCCATGACATAAAAGCTGTGTTTTTTCAATAACATAATGAATGGTTTAGTTAGTTAGACATATCAGTTTCAAGCACTGCGGGCGAACACCCGCCCCAACAGGCCGATGTCCGCCGACAGGTTTCACGTTCAGCATCTTCCGCTCTGCGTACCTCTGTCAACGTTGTTCCTCAATCAGTCGCAGCACTTCGTCGAAGATGTCGTTCAACGCGTTGCAGGCCGTGATGGCGGCGCGGTTCACCTCGACATACGGTCCGGACGAGGAGCAGGTCACTACGAACGGCTCTTGCATCTCGCTGATGGCATCGTAGGCCGCCGTGATGGCTGCCTGCACGCGGGCATCGAGGTCGGCATCCAGCGAAGCCACGTAGGCGCTGAGCGAGTGGTCCACCGGACGGATAAGGGTTTCGCCGCTGTTGTAGTCCTTGGAAGACTGGATGCCCATGTAGGCATTCTCGATGGAAATGATGTTACCCTTGAAGTCGTTAATCGAATTGAGGCTGTAGGGCGACTCAATGTAGTTGGGGTCGTACTCGAAGTCGTCGCCCGTTCCCATGCCGGTGGGGTTGCCTATCTTCACGTTGCCCACCTCGTTGGCAATGTTCTGGATGCCGTCGGTCACTACGGCCTGGATGGCGTCCAGGTAGTTCACAAAGTCGTTTCCTCCGCCTTCGGACGGATTCTTCATCAGGTCGGCATAACACAAGCCGTTGGCCAGGTCGGTCAGCACCGTGCGGATGGAAGTATTGTTGGCTGCAAAGTCAGCCACGCTGCGTACTTGTGCCAGAATGTCTTGCTTGCTCGAACTGATGTTGTCCTCGCCCACCCAGGCTGCCTCCAGAAAGATGCAGTGGTTGCGCAGGTCGCCCGCCACGCCGGCAATGTAGCTGAGCTCTTCGGCCGTATAGTCCGTGCTGTGGGGCACTGACGTCTGCGACATGCCCGAGCCTTCGATGGCAAAGAGCATGTACTCCAGCGCATGGAAGCCCAGCAGGCCGTAGTCTTGGGAAGAGATGTACACGCCATCCGCATCCATCTTGGCCATCTCGGAGCTGTTGGCCAAGAGGTCGTCCAGCAGTCCTTGGTCCAAGGGCCAGGAGTCGATGTGGGGGTCGACGTTGTAGTCGCCGGCCGGGCCATAGAGCCAGGCTTCGCTACGCTCCCAATACTCGCGGGCCTTCTTCCAGGCCTCGCCGGCCGTCTCCACCTGGGCCGACGTGACGTTGCCCACGCCGGCGTTGTACATGGCCAGACACGCCGTGTGCAGTTCGACGGAGGCATCCGCCAGTTGCTCATAGGTAGGAATCACGGTGCGGTCCACGTAGTCGTTCACTACAAGCCGGAGGGCGGCTTCGCGCTCGTCGCGCGCACTCGTGCCGGGACCTTCGTCGTCACTACAAGATGCCACGCCCGCAGTCATCAGGGCGAGGCTTGCCACGTAAAGCGGCATTTTCAGATACTTTTTCATGTTCATTGTTGATAGGATGTTTAAATGATTGTTATTCTGAGATTACATGTTGAACAAGCCTGCGTAGGCCACACCGAACGAAAGCGAAGGTTCGTTGTTGTAGCGGCTCTTCAGCAGCCCGATGGAGTATTCGCCTTTCAACACTATGTCCTTGATGGGGTAATAGTTCACACCCACGGCCACGCGGTGGCGTCCGCAGTACTGGAAATCGACGATGGAAGGCGCCGTGTCGTACATGGAGTCGTAGTAATCGTAGCGTCCGAAGAGGTAAAACTTCTGGCCCTGCTGGTGCAGCTTGTTAATCTGCGAGAAGATGTTGTAGCCCACCTCGATGCCTGCGGCCAGGGCAGCAGAGCCCACCGACTGCTTGGGGCTGGGCGAAGTGTTGGTACCGTCCATGTTGTAGGCCGTGATAACGTCAGAGTCGGACAGGTGTCCGTAGTCGAAGTTGCCGCGGGCCACCCAGTTCCAGCGGTCGAAGTGGAAGTCGAAAGCACCTATCAGCACCGTGCCTTTCACGTTGTCGTAGCTGCTGGAGGGCGTTTTCAGGGTGTTATGGAAAGAGTTGCCGGCATAGCCGCTCACAGAGAGGCGCAGGCCCTTGATGGAATAGTTGTCGATGCGGAAAGCCCCTGCCAGGGAGTTGGCAATCTTAAACTCGTAGGGCGATGCCGAACCGTCGTGAATCCAGCCCTTGCGCCCGAAGCGCTCCGAGTCGAGGCCGGCAATCAGCAAGGCTTCGTAACGCCAGTCGCCCGTCTGGCCCCAAAGGCTGACGCCCGTCTCGTGCCAGGTGCAGGGGAATATAGTGTTTTCGCCCTCGGGACGGTAGACGCCGAAGAACTCGGTGGGCAGATGGTGGGCATTCGTGGCACCCACAGGTACGATGATGTGACCCAGACGGATGTTGAACTGGGGACAGAAGGACTTCTGAATCCAGAACTGCTCCAGGGCCACTTCCCCGCCGCGCTCGATTTCGCTCTCGTATTCGCCGCCTTCTTCTTCTTCAATCTCGATGGCACTCTCCGTACCGCCGTGCTCAAACTCGATTTCGGTGCCGAACGACCAGCCTTTGCCGAAGTCGTAGCCCAGCATCAGCACCACGTGCGGCAAGTCGAAGCGGCTGTGCTTCTCGTCTTTGTGGGCATCAGCACTGGTATAGCGCAGGTAGCTGTCGCTGTAGAAGTTGCGGCTGTAGACCGCCTCGCCATATCCGCCGATGGTAAAGCGCGATTTCTTCGTCTCCTTCTTCTCCGTGTCATTATGAGCGGCAGCATCGGCCTTGCCAACCTCTCCCAGCCCCTCTGCCCAGGCAGTGCCCAGACCGAACAGCGCGCCCAACAGAACCATTAACAGTTTTTGTCTCATTGTCTTTTTTCTTTTGATTTTTCCTGCCGCAAAGGTAGAGGGAGTTAAAAAGTGGGGCAATACCTAAAAAATGGTATAATACGGAGAAACTGGTAATGAGTAGGTATGGCGCATTTCTCCCTAAAAAAGTCCCCTGAGACCTTCCGGCAACAACGGTGGGAAGGAATCAGGGGAAGAAAGACAAAGGGACGGAAAGGGGCGGCGGACGTCAGCGGGCGCGCCACGCCAGCCAGAAGTAGCCTGCGAAGACCGCTATCAGCAGCACCAGGCAACCCGCCCGGGCGGCATCGGCCCAGGGATGGAAGACGGCCAACGTGGCGAAAAGGAACATCAGGGACAGCACGATGTTTATCGCCCGGCAGAAGCGAAGCGCCAACACGTATTGGCGGGCGGCGGTGTGCGGCTTCAGACGGAAGGGGAAGTTGATGCTGTTCAGAGGCAAGTAGCCCGCGCCAAACAGCAGGAGGAACAGCAGCAACGCCGTCAGCAGCAAGGAGTAGCAGTCGGAAGGCAGGGCATCGCCCAGCCGGCGCCATTGCACCAGGACGTAGATGCCGTTGGCCAGCAGCGGCAGCAGGGCCGCCAACTCCAGCAGGCGGTCTGCCGGGGCGGGACGGAAACGGAGGTTGGGAAGGTTTTGCGGGGAAGCGGGCCCCAGATGAATGAGTTTCATAAGCTGATTACATGATGTTCTACATAAAAATAGACGAAGCGGAGAGACGCCATGCTTCTTCCGCACACGAAGGAAGGCTCTTGTCCGCACGAAGCGTGCCCCTTGCGGACGGCAGGGTCAGCCTGTTTCCTCTTCCGCAGCGGGAGGGTCAGGCGGGGCGGCCGGACGGCGCGATTTCTTCAGGCGTCCGTTTTTGCGCAGGGCTTCGGTGATAATCCACTGGAGCTGGCCGTTGATGCTGCGGAACTCGTCGGCAGCCCACTTCTCGAGGGCGTCCATCGTGGCAGCATCCACGCGCAATACAAAAGTCTTTATGTTCGATTCTTTCTTTGCCACTGTCTGAATGAAGAATGATGAATGAAAAGTGAAAACATGAGAAGCAGACCTTCAGTCCACGCGGCCGGTGCGGATGAAGCGCACCAGGTCGTCGGCCACATAAGCCGGGACGGGCGAGGACTGCTGGTATTCGTCGGGCGTGGCCTTTCCCGTGCCTTCCTGCAACAGATGGTTCAGGCGCGGATAGGACTTGCAGACGGCGTTCCGCTGCCTCAACAGCCCGGCACGCCACAAGCCGAAATCGTGCATCGTCACCTGATAATCGCGCTCGCCCTGCAACACCAGCAGGGGGCACGTCAGACGGACGGCTTCCTCCACAGGGCGACAAGCCACGGCATCGGCCCAGTACGAGCGGGGCATCCCCAAGGGCAAGGCGATAGTGTCGCAAAACGCAGACGTGCCCAGCCGCTTGACGTTGGCCACCTGCCGCTTCAGCTCAGCCTCCTGCCGACGGCCTTCCGCCGAGGGGGCAAGGCTGTTCAGATAGGCCACCTGTTCCAGCAGCAGATCTTCCAGCGGGCGTGCCGGGGCAGCCAGCAGGATGACGCCGGCCAAGGCTTCTTCGGAACGGAGGGCGATGCGCGGCGCCAACATCCCGCCCAGGCTGTGGCCCAACAGGTAAACGCTGTCGGCATCCACGCCGGGCAGTCCCCCTTGCGCCAGGGCGATGGCGGCCACAGCGTCGTCCACGACCTCGGTATCATAATCGGCCTCGCGGCCTTCGGGCACGAAATCTTTGCCGTAGACCCGCGTGCGCTTGTCATAGCGTAGGGTGGCGATGCCCCGCTCGGCCAATCCCCACGCCAGGTCGCGGAAAGGCTTGTTGGGACCAAAGGTCTCGTCGCGGTCTTGCGGGCCGGAACCGTGCACCAAGACCACGCAGGGCACCCGTTTGCCTTCCGGCAGGCGGGGCAGGGTCAGCGTGGCGGGCAGTCGGAACTTGCCGCAGGCCACCACCGTGTCGCGCTCTTCCATCTTCCGACTGTCAAAAGCCGCAGGCGGTTCGGACGAAGCACGGGGCGCAGGCTTCACGAACAACCCCGCGATGCGTCCCCCGGCATCGAAAGCCGCCTGGAAGCGCAGGGCATAACGCTGGAAGGTCATGTCGCGCAGGCAGACTTTCAACCCTTGCGCCTCGACCTGTTGCCACTCGCCCTCCGACTGCAAGGGGCCAAACTGGGCTTCCAACTGCGCATACATCCCGCCCAAGACCTGTGGCGACAGGGCGGCCTGCATCTCCGCAGTGAGCATGACGTAGAGGCTGTCCCCCTGTCCGGCCACGAAGTAACGGTAGGCGCGCCGGGCTTCCGACAGGGCGTCGGACTCCTGCGCCTGCACCCTGACCGGCCACAGGACACACACCGCCGACAGCAGACACGCATATAAGAATAAGGTATAAGGCTTCATCGTCGGCGTCCTCCGGTCAATGGTTAAGGGTTCCTGTATTCAGCACCGGCTGGGCGGACTCGTCGGCACAGAGCACCACGAGCAGGTTGCTCACCATCGCCGCCTTCTTGTCCTCGTCCAGCTCTACTATGTTGTCTTTCTCCAGCTTCTCCAGCGCCATGTGTACCATGGACACGGCGCCTTCCACAATCTTCTCGCGGGCGCCGATGATGGCCGATGCCTGCTGGCGGCGGAGCATGACGGCGGCAATCTCGGGCGCATAGGCCAGGTAGTTGATGCGGGCCTCCACCACCTCCAGGCCGGCCATGACGAGGCGTTCGTTCAGTTTCTGCTCCAACTGTTCGTTAATCTCCTCGCCACCCGAGCGGAGGGTCAATTCACCGGCCTCGCCCTCGTTGTCATCGTAGGCATACTGCCCGGCCACCTGGCGCAAGGCAGCGTCGCTCTGCACACGCACGAAGTTCTCGAAGGCATTCATCCGTCCGGCCACGGTGTTGCCGGCGTTAATGCTCACTTCCTTGCCGTTGCCGGCGGGGACGGAAGCCGCAGCCATCGTCTGCGAATCGATTTCGAACATCGCCTTGTACGTGTCCTTCAGTTTCCACACCAGCACCAGACCGATGAGTATCGGGTTACCTACCTTGTCGTTCACCTTGATAGGCTCCACGTCCAGATTCCTGGCGCGGAGGGACAGCTTCTTTTTGTCGTAGAACGGATTCACCCAGTAGAAACCCGTCTCCTTGAACGTGCCCTTGTAGCGTCCGAAGAACACCATTGCACGCGCTTCATTCGGCTCCAACTGCATGTAGCCCGCCAGCAGAATCAGCCAACACAAAATGCACACGCCGCCCAAGACATAGAGGCACGTGCCACCCATCCAAAAACAGGCCACAATGAAGGCCGTAAACACAACTAAATGAAGGAAAAGCATCCCGAACCCGTTCAGGCGGAAGCCTCTGAAGTTAGTCTCTTTCGTTTCCATAACTATACAAGTAAAGTGATATTAAATTGATAGCACAAAAGTAGTGAGAAAAAAAGAATGTAGCCATACTTCGGAGGCAATATTTCACCGATATATGCTGCATAACATACAGAAGCATCGCCGGAGGCTGTCGCTACATGCGGCTGCGCTGCTCCTGTCCCGCACCGGTGCCCTTGTACTTGCTCTTGGCGGCGTTGAACTTATAGCGCAGGGTAAGACTGACGCGGCGGCGTGTCTCCTGGTCGATGGTCATCAGGCGGTTGCCGCTGTACAGGGTCAGCGGGGCACGGCTGGAGTTGAAGAGGTCGGTCGCCCGAAGCTGGAGGCTGAGGCGGTCGTTGAGGAAGCCTTTATAGAAGGAGGCATCCATGTACCAAGAGGGACGGAGCACGCGATAGCTCTCGTCATGGCCGCGCGTCTCGGCCCAGAAATCCACGTCCAGTTGGAAGCCGGCAGGCAGGCGGAAGTTATTGTCCCACCGGAAGGAACCTACGGGACGGCCGAAGTTCTCGCGCCCCCGGGGCGTATCGACGTAGAACCATTGCTTGGACAGCATGGAGGTGAACTGGGGCGACCAAAGGCCGATGGTGGGAGCCAGGGTGAGGGTGGCGTAGAAACGGTCGGCATCGGTGGTGTTAACGTATTGGACGAGGCTGATGGCGGGGGACTCTTCGCTATACGTGCCGCTGTGATAGAGGAAGCCGTCCCGCACGTGCAGGTAGCGCAAGTTCAGGTAGACCCAGCGGTACGAAGCGTTGAGGGACAGGCGGTGCATCAGCGAGGGCTTCAGCACGGGGTTGCCGCTCTCGTAGGTATAACGGTTGATATAGGTGACACTGTTACGGAGCAGCCAATAGTCGGGGCGGTTGATGCTGCCGACATAGGAAAGCTGCAACTGCACGTCGCCCACGGGCAGGGCCAAGGAGACGGAAGGGAAGACGTTGTCGTACGTACGGCTCTGGCCAGCGATGCGGCGGCCTTGTTCGTAATAATCGGAGACGAGGTGCTCGTAACGCACGCCCACCTGTGCCTGCAAGGGGCCAAAACTTCTGGCATACTCCAGGAAGGCCGACCAGGCGTTCTCGCGGATGCGGCTGTCGTCGTTGCGGAGGATGCCTTCGGCGTTGACGTAGCTGTTCTCGGTGTGGCTGTACGTATATTCGCCGCCGAAGGAGAGATTCCCTTCCCACAAGGGATGGCTCGCGATGAGCTTCGCGGCATAGAGGCGGCTGCTTCTGACGGTGCGGTTGGTGACCGGCTGCTCGGTGGTGCCGGTGGCCGAGGTGACTTGCTCCAGCATGTCTTGCGGGGTCTTCGAGTCCGTCCAATAGCCGTCGGCGTTGAAGTCGATGGACCAGTCGGCAGCGCGGCCGTTGTAGTAGACGTTCACGGCATGGGAAGTGTTCAGGCGATTCTCCCAGCCACTGCTGAGGCTGGTTTCGCAGGGTTCGCCGTCGCGATAGACGATGGTGGGCAGGGGAAGAATGTCCCACTTATCCTTGGGCGTGCGGTCGAAGTCATAACGGAGTCCGGCGGAGTGGCGGTCGTTAAACTGGTAGTTCGCGGAGAGGCTTGCCGACAGGTTCTGCTTGTGGGCGCGGCTGTTTATCGTGCTCTCCTGCCGCCAATCGTAGTCGAGGAACGTCTCCTGTACCAGCCCCTTGTTGTCCTCGTCGTGACTGTCCGAGGCGAAAAGCATGGCGCCGAGGTCGAAGCCCCCGCGACGGTAGTTCATGTTCAGTTGGTCGAGCACGCTCCACCCGTATTGGTAGCTGGTGTAGAAGCGGTTGTTGAAGCCGAAACCTTCCCCTTGGGGCTTGCAGGTGTAGATGCGCACCACGGCCTGCACCGAGGCATCGTAGCGGGCGCCGGGGTTGCGCACGACCTCCACGCTCTTGATGTTGTCCGACGAAAGTTGGTCCAGCTCCGAAGGGTCACGCATCTTGCGGCCGTTGATATAGACTTCCGCCTGCCCGCTGCCAAAGACATTCACCGTGCCTTCGTCCGCCGAGACGCCGGGCAGTTTGTCCAGCAGGTCATTGCCTGTGCCGGCCTTTTCCAGCACACTGCCCTGCACGGTGGTCACTTGGGCGTCGCCTTTCAGCCGCACTTTGGGCAGGTTGGCACGGACGGTCACCCCGTCCAGCATCTGCGCGTCGGGCAGCAGCGTCAGAGTGCCCAGGTCCGGGCGGTCTGCTACCTTATATATAGTGGTGTATCCGACGAAGGAGACACGCAGCAACAAGCCTGCTGCCGGGGCCCGTAGCGAGAAGCGTCCGTCGTCGCCGCTCACCGTACCGGCCACGAAGGCGGAGTCGGACGGGGAGAGAAGCACGACATTGACATAGGGGAAGGGCTGACGGTGTTCGTCGACCACCTGTCCCGAGAAAGTTTGTTGGGCGAAGGCGCCCGTGCCCGCCAGCAGGAGGAGGCACAGCAAAGAGAGAATGAATCGTTTCATATCAAGTATCTGTTTGAGTTTCTTTGCCTGCAAAGTTAGGCCGGAAACGCCTCTCAAACGGTCTATATGCACGATTAAAAAGTCTATATCACACCGAAGGGGAAGGCTGATAATCAAGCCCTTCCATCGCTGTCATTCTATATCGAAGGGGGCGGAAGCTATATGACGTCTATACCGTGGTAACTTAATTCTCCTCCTCCGGGGAGGAGGAGTACTCATAGAGGGAGGCGGTAGCGATAGTAGTATACTTAAAAATATGGGCTTGTCTGCCACTACCACCCCGCCCTGCGGGCACCCCTCCTCCGGGGAGGAGGGGAATTAAGTTACCTGCCGTTCATCCGATGTGAGACTGTACAGTTTGCCATTAACGACACTCCCTAAGGGTACGTACCCCCACCCGCCTAAGGGTGCACACCCCCACCGGCGGAAACGGCAAGGTTATGCGTTCAGGAAGCCGATGATGTCCCCCTTCTCGTCCATGCCGAGTTTCTTGCGGATGGTGGTCTTGCGCTGGTAGATGGTGGGGACGCTTTGGGCGGTGAGGACGCTGATTTCCTTCGTCGTGAAGTCGGCGCGGAGCAGGCAACAGAGTTGTTGTTCCTTGTCGGAGAGCAGCGTGCCGAAGCGGGCGACGAGCCGGGCGTGGAAGCCGTCGTACAGGCGGTCGATGAGGGGATAGAGGTCGTCCCACACCAGCAATCCCTCGCCGTCCACGCCCGGATGCGGCAGGGTGGAGAAGCGGCGGAGCAAGTCCTGGTTCTGCGCCGTGGGCTGCCCAGCCACGAGGCGAATCAGCCCCAACTGTTGCAGGAGGGTGCGGCGCAGCAGGTGGTCGTCGTCGGCAGGGACAGAGGCCGGGACAGGCGCGGCGGCAGATGCTTCGGCCAGCAGGCGGTCGAGCGTCTCGATGCGCTCTTCGGCTTCGACAAGACGGGCACGGCGACGGCGCAGGTAGTAGAAGGCCGCCCCGCCCGTGAGCAGCAGGAGCAGCAGCGCGCCCAGCAGCCAGAGCTGCATCCGTTGGCGGTCCACCAGCAGGCGCAGGTTGGCGGCAGAGAGGTCGTCGTGCGTATGGTCTTTCTGGCGGATGGTGCCGCGCAGGGCGTAGAGGGCGTTGCCCACGGAGTCGTTGTAGCGCATCAGGTCGAGGTAGTCGAAGGCGCCGGTGCGGGTGTAGGTGATGAGGCCTTGCAGGTAGCCCAGCTGGTTCTCGGCCGTGACGAACTTGCGCCCTTCGCGGCGGTAATACTCACGTCCTTTGTCCAAATAATACTGGGCAGAGTCCAGAAGCCCCAGCTTCAAGAAGCACTCGCTCAGCGTGCAGCAGGAGATGTCCAGCACGTCTGCCCGGTCGGTCAGGGCCATCAGGCGATGGAACTGGCGGATGGCCGCGCGGTAGTCGGACGCGACGTAAACCATCATCTGGGCGTAGTTGCGCAGGTAGTGGAGGGCACGGGCGGTGTCGCCGCGCTGCATGGCCATCTGCACGCTGAGGTCGGTGTGCCATAGGGCCGAGTCGGCCTTCAGCAAGCCCAGGCAGATGCCCAGCGAGAAGTGGTTGTCGGCGGTGTCGCGCAAACGCAAGGCCGCGCGGTAGGAATCGGCGCCCCGGCGATAGTCTTTATAAGTATAGACATAGCACTCGCCCTTCTCCGCCTGGTAGTCGCCCGCCCAAATGCTGTCGCCCAAGGCCAGGGCCCGCACGCTGCCGCTGTCCAGCACGGCCAGTTCCCCGGCGTGACGGTCGCGGGCATGCAGGTAGGCGGCCTTCAACAGATAAGAGGTCAGCAGGCGGGCGGTGTCGCTTTGCGCCGTGAAGTAGTCGAAGGCGGGGAGCACCAAAGAGTCCTCGGTCATGGACGTGTAGTTTGCCTGATGCACGTATGCCCTCAGCCAACCATAGCGCAACAGCTCCTCGCGGGGCAGGAGTTCGGGACGCCTCACTTGCGCCAAGAGGGCGGCGGTGCTGTCGGCATCCGTCTGCCAAAGGGCATCGGCGCGGCGCAGCAAGGCGAGGTCGTCCGTCGGGCGGTGACAGGCGGCCATCAGCAGGCAACAGGCTATCAGCAGCAGGAGACGCATCGGCTTCGTCGTTATAGGTGAGAAACGGCCTCTTCCAACTGCTCCAACGCCCGGCGGAGCACCGAGCGAGGGCAGCCCACGTTGAGGCGCATGAAGCCTTCCCCTCCGCGTCCGAACATCGTGCCGTCGTTCAACGCCAAGTGCGCCTTGTCGACAAAGAGGTTCACCAGTTCGGGTTGCGGCAGGCCGAGACGGCGGCAATCCAGGAAGATGAGGTAGGAGGCCTGCGGGCGTATCATGCCGATAGCGGGGATGCGCTCTTTCAAGAACTGTTCCGTAAAGTCGATGTTGCCCTGTATGTAGTCCAGCAGTTGCCCGAGCCACTCCTCGCCCTCGCGGTAGGCGGCGGCACAACCCACGTAGGCCAGCATGTGTCCCTCTCCGAACTCGCCCGCCTCCAGGAACGTCTGGAAACGGCGGCGGATGCTCGGGTCGACGGCAATGGCGTAAGAGGATGCCAGCCCCGGCATGTTAAAGGCTTTGCTGGGCGCCATAAACGTCAGGCTGATGGCGGCAGCCCGGGGCGACACGGTGGCAAACGGATGATGGCGATAGCCGGGCAGGGTAAGGTCGGCGTGTATCTCGTCGGACAAGACCATCACGCCCCGGCGATGGCAGATGTCGGCCACGCGGCGCAGCTCGTCTTCCGTCCAGACACGGCCACCGGGATTATGGGGATTGCAGAGGATGAGCACGCGGCACCCGTCGAGGTCTTGTTCCAGACGGGCATAGTCGATGTGGTAGTGGCCGTCGCGCAGCACCAGAGGCGAGAAGACCACCTCGCGCTCCAGCCGTTGCGTCACCAGGAAGAAGGGATGGTAGACGGGGTTCATCACCGCCACGCGGTCGCCCGGGCGGGTGAAGCACAACAGGGCCAAAGCCTGCGCCCGCACAATGCCGGGCACGAAGCTAATCCACCCGGTCTCCACCTGCCAGCCGTGACGGTGAAGAAGCCAGTCGCAGATGGCGGGCGCCCAGTCGGCACAGGGGCGTGTATAGCCCAGGACACCGCCCGAGAGCTGCCGCTTCAGGGCCTCCATCACAAAGGGAGGAGTGCGGAAGTCCATGTCGGCCACCCACAGGGGCAGCAGGTCATCGCGTCCCCACACATCACGCACGCCGTCCCACTTCACCGAATCGGTGCCTCGGCGCTCGAGCAGTTCGTCAAAGTCGTATGTCATAATCGGAGAGTATAAGGTAGTTTGCTAAATCGGGAACCAGATGAACACGGCTACGTCCCACAGGGCATGGGACAGGATGATGGCCGCGAAGCGCTCGGGGAAGAAGCGGTAGAGGCCGCCCCACATCACGCCTGCCACCAACGCCGCCATCACGAGCATGAAGTTGCACGACCCCGCATGAACCAGGGCGTAGCAGAGGGTGGAGACCGCAAAGCCCGCATTGGCACCCCAGCGCAGGGAAAGGGTGCGTTGCACGTAGCCGCGCCAGAAGATTTCCTCGGCCGGACCAATCAGAAGGAGCATCAGCACACTAAGCACCCACGGCGACCAGCCGGACTTCATCCCGTAGATGGCATCGACCTGCGGCCGGGCGAAGTCGAAAAGCCAGGCAGACACCTTGTCGCCCGTCCAAAACACCAGCCAGAGGCCAACGGCGACGAGCACGCCCAGCACAACGTTCGAAGCCGACCAACGTAGCTGCCGCCACCAGCCAGGGTTGAAACAGGTGGACAGGATGCAGAGCGTCAGGGCCGAACCAGCCATCGTCCACCAGAAGGGGACGTGCGGAGCCGTCCACGGCGAGAACATCACCGTCCACAGCACCAGGGCCAGCAGCAGGGTGAAGACGAGCCGCTTCATGAGGCAGACAATCCAACAACGACAAAGGCCACGGTCAGCACCAGGCTGAACAGCAGTTGCAGCTTGGCCGTGGCTTCGTCCAGGTTAGCAATGGCCGTGGCCCCGCCGCGGAAGTAGCTGATGACCACACGGACATTCATGCAGGCAGGAACAAAGGCAAGCCAGGCCAGCAACGTCCACAGGGGCAACACACCCGCCAGGGCGCACCCGCTAATCCACAAGAAGGGGAACAGCACCTCGAAACAATAGAGCCACACCGACGCCCGTCCGCCCAGGTTCATGGCCAGGGTACGGATGTGCGCGCGGCTGTCGGTCTGTATGTCTCGCGTATTGTTACAGTGCAAAATGGCGACGGTTATCAGCCCGATGGGCACCGCCAGCAGCAGCACCCTCCAGTCTACGTGGCGCGTGGCCGCGTAGGCCGTGCCCAGCGTAGGCAGCAGGGCATAGGCCACGAAGATGACGTAGTCGCCGCACGCCCGGTATTTCAGGTAGGGATAAAGCAACGAACAGAGCAGTCCGCCGAAACCGATGAGCAGCAACGGCCAACCGGTGCGCAGCAGCAACCCCACGCCGGCCACCAGCGCGACGGACAAGAGGATAAGGGAAAGACGGTAGATTTCGCGCGGCGAAAACATACCGGTGGTCAGCGTATGCACGCCGTAAGTGTCTTCAGCATCCACCCGGCGTTTGTAATCGAAGTAATCGCTCCACGTGTTGCCTGCGGCATGAAACACGACAATATTCACCAAGGCCCACAACCCGTTGGCCCAATTCATCTCTGTCCCCGAGGCAAACAGATAGCCCAACGTCACCACCACCGGCATGGCCGAGGCAGGAAACGACCACGGCCTGACGGCTATCATCCACTCACGAAACGTATGCTTCTTCTTTCTCATGCGTATACATCGATTTTTCAATATTGGCCGCAAAAGTACGAAATTAGCGGGAGATTTCGTACTTTTGTACCCAAAATATACACCGGGCGAAAGGCACTCCGGACGCCACCACAAGCCGCCGCCACACCCCCTCCGGAAGCGGTCGGCCCCGTGTCCGGAACGGGCAGGCCCCGCGTTCGGAAGAAGCGCGCCCCGTGCCCCCAAGAAGCAACGCCCTTGTGTGGCTTCCGCCCATCTTCACCGACAAACAAGAAAACGATTATGGTAAAAGCCATCTTTTTAGACATCGACGGGACGCTGGTCAGCTTCCAGACCCACGAGATTCCCGAATCCGCCGTCAGGGCCATCGCCACGGCACGCGGACGCGGCTCGAAAGTATTCATTGCCACGGGACGCCCCCGCATACTCATCAACAACCTGGGAGCGTTGCAAGAGCGCGGCCTCATCGACGGCTACGTCACCATGAACGGCGGCTATTGCTTCGTCGGCGACGAAGTCATCTACAAAAGCGCCATCCCCGCCGGCGAAGCGCACACGCTGCTCAGCTACTGCACGGAGCGGTCTGTCCCCTGCGTCGTGGTGGGCGAGCACGACATCTGCGTCTGCCATGCCGACCAGCGGGTGCGCAGCATCTTCTACGACTACCTGCACGCCGCCCCCATCCCCGAGGTGGCGCCCGACGAAGCCTTGCGCGGCCGCGAGGTGTTCCAGATGACGCCCTTCATCGTCGAGACACAGGAGGCTGAGCTGCGCCCGCACCTGCCCCATTGCGAGATAGGACGCTGGCACCCCGCCTTTGCCGACATCACCGCCCTGGGCAACACCAAGCAGCGGGGCATCGACCAGGTGTGCCGTCGCTTCGGCATCGCGGTGGACGAGACCCTGGCCATCGGCGACGGGGGCAATGACATCCCCATGCTGCGCCACGCAGGCATCGGCGTCGCCATGGGCAATGCCAACCCCACCGTACAGGCAGCAGCCGACTACGTGACGGACACCGTAGACAACGACGGTCTGGCCAAGGCCTTGCAACACTTCGACCTGGCATGAAATTCCAGCCCGACACCAGCAACCGCGAGTTCCGCCAGGCGCTGGAGCTCGTCAAGTACACCCGGCAGTCCCTCTTCTTGACAGGCAAGGCCGGCACGGGCAAGTCGACCTTCCTGCGTTATATCTGCGACAATGTCCGGAAGAAGCACGTCGTGCTGGCCCCGACCGGCATCGCCGCCATCAACGCCGGAGGCAGCACGCTGCACAGCTTCTTCCGCCTGCCTTTCCACCCACTGCTGCCCGACGACCCCAACCTGAGCCTGCAGCGCGGACGCATCCACCAGTTCCTGCGCTACACCAAGCAGCACCGCAAGCTGCTGGAAGAGCTGGAGCTGGTCATCATCGACGAGATTTCCATGGTGCGGGCCGACATCATCGACGCCGTAGACCGCATTCTGCGCGTCTACTCGCACAACCTGCGCCAACCCTTTGGCGGCAAACAGCTCTTGCTCGTGGGAGACGTCTACCAATTGGAACCGGTGCTGAAGGCCGACGAACGCGAGATATTGAACCGCTTCTACCCCACCCCTTTCTTCTTTTCGGCACGGGTGTTCAACCAAATCGACCTGGTGTCCATCGAACTCCAGAAGGTCTACCGCCAGAGCGACCCGGCCTTCGTCAGCGTGCTCGACCACATCCGCAACGCTGCCCTGGGCGACGACGACCTGCGCGTGCTGAACGCCCGCTGCGATGCCCGTATCGAAGACAGCGAGGCGGACATGTACATCACCCTGGCCACGCGGCGCGACACCGTAGACTACATCAACGAGCGCAAGCTGGAGGCACTGCCGGGCGACCCGGTCACTTTCCCCGGACGGGTGGAGGGCGACTTTCCCGAGAGCAGCCTTCCCACGACACGCGACCTGGAACTGAAGCCGGGGGCGCAAATCATCTTCGTGAAGAACGACCCCGAGCGCCGCTGGGTCAACGGGACCATAGGCGTGGTGAGCGGCTTCAGCCTGACGGACGACGTGCTGTACGTCATCACCGACGACGGCCACGAATGTGACGTGCGGCCCGAGTCGTGGCGAAACATCCGCTACCGGTACAACGAAGAGAAGCGGGAAATAGAAGAAGAAGTGCTGGGCACCTTCACGCAATATCCCGTCCGCCTGGCTTGGGCCATAACCATCCATAAGAGCCAGGGGCTGACCTTCAGCCGCGCCGTGGTCGACCTGACAGGCGGCGTCTTTGCCGGCGGACAGACCTACGTGGCCCTGAGCCGATGCACCTCGCTCGAAGGGCTGCAACTGCGCCAGCCCATCCGCCGGGCAGACGTGTTCGTGCGGCCGGAAATCACGCAGTTCGCCCGCCGCTTCAACAACCCGCAAGCCATCGACCGCGCTCTGAAACAGGCACAGGCCGACATCCAATATGCTGCGGCTGCCCGCGCTTTCGACCAAGGGGACTTCGACACCTTCCTGACGGAGTTCTTCAAAGCCATCCATTCGCGCTACGACATCGAACAGCCCGCCGCCCAACGCCTCATCCGGCGCAAGCTCAACGTTATCAACCGCCTGCGCCAAGACAACATGCGCCTGCGCCAAGAAGCCGTGGAGAAGGAGAAAGCCCTGGTGAAGTACGCCCGCGAGTACATACAGATGGGCGACGAATGTCTCGACCTGGGCATGAAAGACGCGGCGATGCGCAACTACGAGAAAGCGGTGACCCTTTGCCCCAAGTTCAAGGAAGCATGGACCAAGATTAAGAAGCTGGAGAAGGAGCTGCGGAAGGAAACATAAGTTTTATCTGCCCGAATCGCGTCCACCTTTTGTTTTTTATAACTACCTTTGCCCATGAAACCTCAATCTTCTCACACTCATGCTACTGAAACTCTACGACAAGAACAATGACCCCGAGGATTTGCAGCGCGTCGTCGACACGCTGAACGACGGCGGCCTCCTCATCTACCCCACCGACACGATGTACGCCATCGGCTGCCACGGCCTGAAGGAACGAGCCATCGAGCGCATCTGCCGCCTGAAAGGCATTGACCCGAAGAAGAACAACCTTTCGATTATCTGTTACGACCTGGCCGCCATAAGCGAATACGCCAAGGTAGACAACAACACCTTCAAACTGATGAAGCGGAACCTGCCAGGCCCGTTCACCTTTATTCTGAACGGCACGACGCGACTGCCCAAAATCTTCCGGAACCGGCGCGAAGTCGGAATCCGCATGCCCGACAATCCTATCATACGGGAGATAGCACGGCTGCTGGACGCGCCCATCATGACCACTACCCTGCCCCACGACGAAGAAGACGACCCGGAATACAGCACCGACCCGGAACTTATCAACGAGAAGTACGGCGAACAGGTCGACTTGGTGATAGACGGAGGCATCGGAGGACTGGACGGCTCGACGGTAGTGGACTGCACGGGCGACGAACCCGTCATCGTACGCCAAGGAAGCCAAGAGCTGGAGTATTAAAAGGGGAAATGAACAATATCAGCCTGCCAGCGGTTAATAAGTAGTATATCTCAGATTTATCACCCCCTTTATTCATTTTATTTATGAGAAAGACATTATCCATCACACTACTGGCAGCCGCCCTGTCGGGCGCAGCCGCTCTACCGGCTGACGCCTGCACCGGCATCACCCTGAAAAGCAAAGACGGGCATACCGTCGTGGCACGCACCATCGAATGGGGCGGCAGCGACCTGAACAGCCAGTACGTCGTCGTGCCGCGCGGCTACCGGCAACAATCGCTGTTGCCCGGCGGACAAACGGACGGCATGAACTTTACGGCCCGCTATGGTTACATCGGGCTGTCCGTGGAACAGGAACAATTCGTGGCCGAAGGGCTGAACGAAGCCGGGTTATCTGCCGGACTGTTCTACTTTCCTGCGTATGGCCAATACGAGGCTTATGCACCGGAGAAAAAGGCGTCTACCATCGCCGACCTGCAACTGGTGGCATGGTTGCTGGGCGAATGTGCCACGATTGACGAAGTGAAAGAGGCCGTGAGGCAGGTTCATGTGGTGCAGATAGACCCGCGTGCCTCGACCGTACACTGGCGCTTTGTCGACAAGACGGGCCGCCAAGTGGTGCTGGAGATTGTCGACGGCGGGGAACTGCGTTTCTACGACAACCCGCTGGGCGTGCTGACCAACTCGCCCGACCTGCCCTGGCACCTGACCAACCTGAACAACTACGTCAACCTCTACCCCGGCCCTGCCCCGGCCCAGCAACTGGGCAGTGCGGAGCTGAAGCAGTTTGGCGCCGGCAGCGGATTCCTGGGCATCCCCGGCGACGTGACACCGCCTTCGCGCTTTGTCCGCGCGGCTTTCTACCAGGCTACGGCTCCGCAGCAAGACACTGCCGAAAAGGCCGTATTGCAGGGATTCCAGATACTAAACAATTTCGACATCCCTGTGGGCATCGAATTTGCCGGGGGCAAGGTACCGGCCGACATCCCCAGCGCCACGCAGTGGACTTCGGCGACAGACGCTGCCGGTGGAATCATTTACTTCCGCACCATGTATAACAGCCGCATCCGCAGCATCGACCTGAACAGGATTGACTTCGCCCGTGTCTCCTATCGCGCCGTACCCATGGACAAAGCCAAGGCACAGCCGATTGAGGACATCACCATCGAATGAGCAGAAAGGAATACGAGAACAGGCTCGGCGCACACTGTCTGTGCAGTCCGAGCCTGTGTTGTTTTCAATAAGAGAAGCTGATGCTGACAAACTGCCTTTCCGACAAGTCCAACTCTATCATCGAGCCGGCACGCGTCATGTCCCAAGCCCGGCCGTTCACCTCGGCAGACACGGCTCCGGCAGGAATCTTCACCCGGAACGTGCCCGGCCGGAGGGCATGAATCGTGACCGACCGTGCTTTCCCGTCTGCCCAATCCAGGTCTACGGCAGCCCCTCCCCTTACGCGCAAGCCCCGGAAGCTGCCTTCCCGCCAGCAGTCAGGCAGGGCAGGAAGCAGGTGTATGAAGCCTTCGTGGCTCTGCAACAGCATTTCGCCAATGCCGGCCGTGCCCCCGAAGTTTCCGTCTATCTGGAAAGGCGGGTGTGAACAGAACAGGTTGGGGAACGTGCCGCTCCCGTGTTGGCCGCTGGCCGGGTCGACTGCCGGCTGCAGAAGACTACGGAATAGCTTCCATGCCCGATTCCCATCGCCCAGGCGCGCCCAGAAGTTCATCTTCCACGCCCGGCTCCAGCCGGTGGCCTCATCGCCCCGACGGTTCAGGGTGACACGGCAAGCTTCGGCCAGTTCGGGCGTACGCGAGGGAGAAATCTGGTTACCGGGATGCAAGCCGTAAAGGTGAGAGACGTGGCGGTGATGTACGTCGGTCTCGCGGTAATCCTCCAACCATTCCTGCAAGTAACCGCGCTCGCTGATTTGCATGGGCGGGAACTGCTTCATGTCCTTCTCCAGACGGGCGGCGAACGCCCTGTCCCGGCGCAAGATGCGGGCTGCGGCCGCCACGTTGGTGTACAGTTCGGTGAGCAACTGCACGTCCATCGTCGGCCCCATGCAGACGCTGACGGGATGCGTACTGTCGCCCGGCAGGTAGAAGGAGTTCTCGGGCGACGAGGTGGGCGCCGTCACCAGCCAGCCGTGCCCGGGTTCGTGCACGGTGGTGGAGAGGAAGAACTCGGCCGCCCCCTTCAGTATGGGATAGATACGCTTCAGGTAGTCCACGTCCTGCGTGTAGAGGTAATGGTCCCACAAGTGCGCACAGAGCCAGGCGCCGCCCGTGTTCGTGGCGCCCCACGACGGATGCTCGCCGGGCGCGGTGTAGTTCCAGACGTTGGTCATCATGTGCAGCACCCAGCCGCGTGCCTCGTCGCCATAGAACGCCCGGGCGGTTTCTTCGCCCGAAGGGAGGAGACGCTCAACGAGCGTGACTAGCGGGGGGAAGAGGTCGGACAGTCCCGCCTGCTCCAGCGGCCAATAGTTCATCTGGATGTTGATGTTGGTGTGGTAGTCGCCGTTCCAAGGCGTCCACAGCGTGTTGGCCCACAGGCCTTGCAGGTTGGGCGGCAAGGAGCCGGGGCGCGTGCTGCTAATGAGCAAGTAACGGCCATAGTTATAGTAAAGCGCGGCCAGACCGGGCGAGGGGTTCTCCTTGAACCGCAGCAGGCGTTCGTCCGTGGGTAAGGCGTCGTCGGGCGAAGCGGGCAGGGAGAGGGAGACGCGGTCGTACAGATCCTGGCACGTAACGAGGTGCATGAACAGGAGATTCTCACCCAAGTCGAACGAGTTCAGTATATCGAGCAGCTTGGGACGGGCGGAAAGGCTGTCTCGCTCCGACTGGCGATGCCGCCCCAAAAGATAAAATCTATCGGTTATAGCCAAAGGCATCTTTGCCAACCGCGCAGCCTGCTCCAACAGCTTGTCGCACTCGGCCTCGTAGCGTTCGCCGGGGAAGTCCGTGCCCGCCGCGGCAAAGGAAGTTGTGGCCGAAATCAGCAGGCAGGCTTCCGTGCCGCCTTCCAGCGAGAGCCCTTCGGTTGAGGCTTCCGTCCGACCGTCCTTGGCAATCAGGCGCATGGCCACGCGGTATTTCATGCCCGCTTTATCGGGATTGCCGCTGTCCAGTTGGCCGGTCATCACCAAGGCATCGTCCTCGACGGCCAGCGAACAACGTTCCTGCCGACCCAGCGCAGCGGAGAAGGAAAGCGCGCCCGGACGGTCGGCCACGAGGCGGATGAACATCACGTCCGGCTGGCGGGAGACGAAGTAGGTGCGCTCATAACGCACGCCGCCCCGGGTGAAGGACGTGCGTGCCACGCCGTCGCGCAGAGACAGCTCGCGCACATAAGCCTCCGCCACCGTGTCTGCACCGGCATAGCGGAAACGCAGGTCGAGATTGCCCAACACCTGGTACGAGCCATAGCGCCCATCGGTCTCCTGCTTCTTGGGCACGAAGCTGCTGTACATCAGTTCCTGCGCCTCGAGGTTCTTGCCTTCGAAGAGCAGTTGGCGAATCTGCGGCAGGCTCCGGGCGGCGTCGGGGTTGCGGTAGTCAGCCTCCGAACCGCTCCACAGGGAAATCTCGTTGAGGACGATGTGTTCGTGGCTGATGCCGCCGTCGGGCATCATGCCCAGACGGCCGTTGCCCAGGGGCAAGGTTTCCTCCCAAATGCGGGCGGGGGTTGTGTACCACAAACGGTGGTTGCACGTATCGGCAGGGACATCGGCCACTGCCGCAAGAGAAACTGACAGGCAAAAAGACAATAGGGTCAAGAAAGGTTTCATACGCAAAATGGTTAGACTTCAAAATAGCGGACGCACACAGGCACATCCTCAGAAAAAACAAAAAACACCGGAAATGGTTCACCGGCGGATGGGAAGAACAGCATCTGCCTCTCTGAACAAGACCCGCCGGAAACGGAAGGATTTCCACCCCCGAAAGGAAAAGCGTCCTTGTCCGAAAGAAGCCGGCTTCGTGTTCGGAAGAAAGGACGCTCTTGTCCGGAAGGAAGAAACGCTTGCGGCGCTTCCTCCTTTCCCTTGCTCAAAACGGCAGATGCTGCAACCGCTGGCTACAACAGCTCGAAGGTCGCCGTGCCACGAATGTCGGTAGACGAAGCACCCACGTAGAGTTTGAACTTGCCCGGCTCGGCCACCCACCGGCCGACACGGTCGTCGTAGAACTTCAGGTCGTCGGGCGTGATGGTGAAAGTCACCGTCTTCTCTTCGCCGGGCTGCAGCAAGATTTTGTCGAAATGCTTCAGTTCCTTTTGCGGACGGAGCAGGCTGCACTTTTCGTCGCCCACGTAGAGCTGCACGATTTCCTTGCCGGCCACGCTGCCCGTGTTCTTCACCGCCACGGAAAGGGTCAGCGTGCCGTCGGCCTCCATCTTCTTGGCAGAAATGACAGGCTTTCCGTACTCAAAAGAAGTATAGCTCAAGCCATAGCCGAAGGGGAAGAGAGCGGGAATCTCTTTCGTGTCATACCAACGATAGCCCACCAGAATGTCTTCCTTGTACTCTTCCTTAATGCTGTCGCCGGGATAGGCCATCGAGTCGAAGGCGTGTGCCGGGCAATCGGTCAGCTTCTTCGGGAAAGAGAAAGGCAACTTCCCGCTGGGGCAGACGGCGCCTCCCAAGACATCGGCCAGCGACTTGCCACCCATCGAACCCAGGTACCATCCCTGCACGATGGCAGGCACCTTGTCCAGCCACGGCATATCCACCGCATTGCCGGTGAGCAGCACCAGCACCAGGTTCGGGTTGACAGCCTGCAAGGCCTCTATCAGTTCATCTTGGCCGAAAGGCAAACCAAAGTCGATGCGGTCTCCTCCCTCGCAGTCCTGGTGGTGGTTCTTGTTCAGACCGCCCACGAGGATGACGAGGTCAGCCTCGCGTGCCATCGCCACAGCCTCGTCGCGCAACGAGTCGACCACCGCCTGCGGCACTTCTTCTACCTGTCCGTACATGGGACGGCCGGCCAGGTAGCCATGCGCATACTGCACCTTGTCACCGTAGAGTTCGCGCAACCCGTCAAGGGGAGAAACCATGTCTTTCACCTTCAGCTCGGACGAACCGCCGCCTTCGTTGAGCAGCCGCACGGCATTGTCGCCCACCACGAGGATGCGTTCGTATTTCGACGCGTCGATAGGCAGCAAGGGGTTGCCTTTCTTCGTCACGGGGTCGTTCTTTAAGAGGACAATGCCTTCATCACCTATCTCACGAGCCACGGCATAGTGTTCGTCGGTGCAGAGCGAGCCGTATGGCTTCTGCCGGTTCATGGCTGTGCGGAAGACAAGGCGCAGGATGCGGGTGACCTTCTCGTCGACGGTCGACAGGGGCACCTTACCTTCTTTCAGCATCTTCAGGTAGGGGTCGGCCAGGTAATAGTCATTGTAACCGAACTCACTCTCTGAAGTCAGGCCGTTGGTGTACGAACCCATCTCGACGTCCAGGCCGTTGACGGCAGCCTCGTAAGTGTCGTGCGCACCGCCCCAGTCGGTCACGACCACGCCGTCGAAGCCCCAGTCGCCTTTCAGTATCTTGTTCAGCAGAAGCTCGTTGTGGCAGCAGTGCTGGCCCCGGAACTTATTGTAGGCTCCCATGACAGTCCAGGCACCGCCCTTCTGCACCGCTGCTTTGAAGGCGGGAAGGTAGATTTCGTACAGCGCACGGTCGCTGGCATAGACGTCGATGTGGTCGCGCCAGAGTTCCTGATTGTTCAAGGCATAATGTTTCACGCTGACGGCCACGCCGTTCTTCTGCACCTCCTGGATGTAGGGCACGCACATCACGCTGGCCAGGTAAGGGTCTTCGCCCATGTACTCGAAGTTACGGCCGTTGAGCGGGGTGCGGTAGATGTTGACCCCGGGACCCAGCAGAACGTCTTTCCCGCGGTAAACGGCCTCTTCGCCAATGGCTTTTCCGTACTTAGCGGACATTTCGGGATTCCACGTGGCAGCCAGACAGGTCAGTGCGGGGAAGGCTGTGGTGCTGTCGTTGGTCTGGTTGGAGTAGCCCCAGTCGTTCCAGTTGATTTCGGCACGGACGCCGTGGGGGCCGTCGCTCCACCATAACTCGGGGATGCCCAGACGGGGCACGCCGGCGCTGGCAAACTTGCCGTAGGCGTGACACAGGGCGACTTTCTCTTCCAGCGTCAGGCGGCCGAGAGCGTCTTGCACGCGGGCCTCGATGGGCTGACTGTCATCCAAATATATCGGCGTCTGGGCCGACAAGCTACCTGCGGTGCACAAGGCGGCACAGGCAAAAGCGGTTAAGAGCTTGTTCTTCATTGCTTTTTCGTTTTAACGTTAGTATACAATTAAGTAATTCCATTAACAATCATTCGCTCTTGGACGGGTGCACGTCCAGGGTCAGTCGGCCTGCACCTCCATGTCTGCTTCCTGCAAACCATCGGCCGTAGCCGTCAGACGGATGGGGCCGTCTTCTCCGTTGTTTTGGACGACCACGAGGCATTTACCGTAAAAAGCCTTGCGGTGATTGTCCTTGAAGCGTTCCAAGGAGATGGGGCTGCCGTTGTCGACCCCCGCAATGAACCCCGCACCTTGTACGTCGAAGGTGACATCGTTGTCGGCCCACGGACAAAGGTTGCCCTCCCGGTCCACAATCTCGACAGTGACGAAGCACAAGTCCCGGCCGTCGCACCGGATGGCAGTCCTGTCGGGAGTCAGGCGAATCCGGGCCGGTTCGCCAGCCGTACGGATTTCCTGTTCGGCCACGACCTGTCCCCCACGACGGGAAACGACCCGCACGGTGCCAGGTTCGAAGGCAACACGCCAGGAGACATGGAAATCGTCCTTACCCTTGCGGCGCAATCCTTGAGACTTGCCGTTGACAAAAAGCTCTACCTCGTCGGCGTTGTTGTAATAAGCCCAGAGGTCTACGTCCTGGCCTTCCTGCCAGTTCCAATGGGGGAAGAGATGAAGCACGTCCTTGTTCGGCCGCCACTCACTCTGATACATATAATAAATGTCTTTGGGGAAACCGGCCAAATCGACAATGCCGAAATAAGAACTGCGGGCAGGCCAACCATAAGGCGTAGGCTCGCCCAGATAGTCGAAGCCCGTCCAAATGTACTGCCCGGCGATGAAGTCGTTGTTCTTCACATGGCGCAAGGTGCCCTCGTGACTGTTGCCCCAGGGGACGTGACAGTTGTCGTAGGACGAACAGGAAAAGGACTCATCGTGGAAAGGTATGTCCCAACGGGTGGGCCAGATGAACATCGAGTCGGAAGGCATGCGATAGTAGCCACGGGTCATGAGGCCGGAGACGCTCTCGGTGACGATGAAAGGCTTGCCCGGAAAGTTCTGCGGCACGCCGGCAAACCAGTCGTCATGGTAATTGAAACCGATGATGTCCAACGCTCCTGAACGGAACAGGTGGTTGCCGGGATTGGGTTCGTTACAGCCGGCAGTGACGGGCCTTGTCGGGTCGAGTGCACGGGTCATATCGGCCAGTTTCCTGGTCAGCAGGGAATTGACGGACAACTCCTTCCCTTCTTTTGCCAACATGTCGGCACTGTGCCCGAAATTCAGGACCAGATTGGCTTCGGCCAGACTGAGGGTGTCAGCCTTGGCATCGCTCCATTGCTCCAGCACTTCGTTGCCGATGCTCCAGATGAAGACTGAGGGATGGTTGCGGTCGCGCATCACCTGGTCGGTCAGGTCGCGTTCGTGCCATTCGTTGAAGTAGCGTGCATAGTCGTGCGAGGTCTTTTTCTTCCGCCACATGTCGAAAGCTTCGTCCATGACGATGAAGCCCATGCGGTCGCACAAGTCCAGCAGTTCGGGCGCAGGCGGATTGTGCGAGCAACGTATGCCGTTGCAGCCCATTTCTTTGAGAATCTCCAGTTGGCGCTGGATGGCCCGGACGTTGACGGCCGCACCCAGGCAGCCCAGGTCGTGGTGCAGGCAGACACCGTTTATCTTCACGCGGCGGCCGTTGAGGATGAAGCCCTTCTGCGGGTCGAAACGGAAAGAACGGAAACCGAAAGGTGTCATATAGGTATCTACCGCCCGGCCATCGGCCAGAAGCGTGGTGCGCACTTGGTAGAGGTAGGGCCGTTCTATGCTCCACAGTTCAGGGGCCGTGATGTCCATCTGCTGCAAGGTGTCGATGGAAGTTTCCGGAGCAACGGTCAGTGCCGGAAGAAGTGTTTCGGCCACGACCTTGCCTTGTTCGTCCAGCAGTTCGGTGCGGAGTCCGAAGGAAGTTGCGTCGGCCGAGGCGTTTTCAATGGTGGTCCGCACGTTCAGACGTGCCTCGTCCTTGGTAACGGGATCTGCCGTCGCGTACGTCCCCCAGTGGGCCACGTGCAAGGGATGAAGCTTGACGAGCCAGACGTTGCGGTAGATGCCGCAACCGGAATACCAGCGGGAGTTGGGTTGCTCGGAGTTATCCACACACACGGCCAAGACGTTGCGTCCTTCCCAATCGAGATAGGGGGTCAGGTCGTAACGGAAAGAGATGTAGCCGTAAGGACGCGTGCCGAGACGGTGGCCGTTGATGTAGACGGTGGAGTTCATGTAAACCCCGTCGAAGTCGATGTAGACGCATTTGCCTCGGTCGGACTTATCCAATGTAAAGACTTTGCGGTACCACCCTACACCACCCGGCAAGGCTCCGCCCCCGGTACCCGAGGGATTGTCTTGGCTGAAATCGCCTTCCACAGCCCAGTCATGAGGCAGATTCAGGCGGCGCCAACGGGAATCGTCATAGGTCGGTTGGGCGGCGGCCGTGTCATCCGTCAGACAGAAAGTCCAGTCGGCCGTAAAATCAATGCGGCGGCCATCTGTCCCGTGGTCAGGTGAAGACGAGGTACAGGCAGCAGGAAGAAGTGCCAGCAGGCATATCGAAAAGAGTAAAATCAGTTGTTTCATAATCATCTTTATTTACATCACACAAGCTTGTTCCGGACAAAGGCCGGATATCTCTCTAGGAAAGGATATACCTTTGCCCAAGAAAGGTATATCCTTTGAGCACTTCCCCTCAGAATGTCTTGCGACAAGGGCTGAGAAGAAGAGGCATTCAGAGCTTGACCGTCTGCTTGCGGCCGTCATACTTTATGACAATTCCCCGTGCACCGAGGTCAAAAGGACGTGCCCGTTCCGGGGTGACCTTGACGATGTTGAAAGTACGTTCCTGCAACATGCCCGGGTATCCGCCCCGACGTTCGCCCAAGGTCAGCTCTCCCTTGGCTTCGTCATAGGCAAAGGGGATAAGAGCATACTGGCCTTTCTCGTAATTGTAATTCGTTCCCTCGTCTTCGTAAAGCGTAAACGCTCCGTCCTGCCCGGTGTAGACGTAAAGGGTGATGACATCGGCCGGTTTCTCATCGCTGTACTGCATATCAGGGCCGTAAGGGATGATGGCTCCTTCGCGTACGTAGAGCGGGATGCGTTCATAGGGTGCATCCACAGCCAGACGCTGCCCGCCGTCAGTGTGTCGGCCGGTATAGAAGTCATACCATCCGCAACCGGCGGGGAAGTAGACGTCGCGCTTCCGAGCCCCGTACTCGTAGACAGGCGCCACCATCAGGGCGGGACCGAACATGAACTGGTCGCCCACATCATAAGTCTGGCGGTCGGCCGTGAAGTCCATCACCAGCGGGCGCATGATGGTGTAATCCTTGAAATAAGTCATGCCGGCCAACGAGTAAATGTAAGGCATCAGGTTGTATCGCAGCTTCGTATAGTAAACAATGGAACGGTAGGCAGGATGGCCCTCCGGAGCAATGTTCCACACTTCGCGGTAAGGATACTGGCCGTGTGCACGGAACAAGGGGCAGAAGGCACCAAACTGATACCAGCGGGCGTTCAGCTCGCGCCACTCCTTGTAGTCGGCATTCTCACGTCCCGTCCGGTTAAACTCCTGCTGTCCGGCCACATAACGGTTCTCCACGCAGAAGCCTCCGATATCCATCGTCCAATACGGAATACCACTGACAGCAAAGTTCAATCCGGCAGAAATCTGGGCTTTCATGTCTTCCCAGCGCGTGGCAATGTCGCCACTCCACGTAGCCGTGGAATAACGCTGCAAGCCGGCAAAACCCGACCGAGTCAACAAGAATACCCGACGGTTGGGGTCTACCCCGCGCTGCCCGTCGTAGATGGCCTCGGCATTCATCAAAGCGTATGCATTAAAGAACTGCGCCGAAGGTCCCAGGTAAGTAGGACCGCACAA
The DNA here is from genome assembly GCF_023336905.1 of Bacteroides sp. ET71. Lineage (GTDB taxonomy): Bacteria > Bacteroidota > Bacteroidia > Bacteroidales > Bacteroidaceae > Bacteroides. The sequence goes on along the minus strand of NZ_JAMBLS010000005.1, from coordinate 18,333 downwards.
ATCCTTACGATACTGCAAGTCGGTGCAGTCACGCACATTGGGTTCGCTGGCATCCATCCACCAGGCATCGATGCCCAACGGGTAATAATGCTCATACATCTGCTTCCAGAACAACTTGCGGGCTTCCGGTTGATAAGCATCATAGAAGCCATACGTATAACCGGGACCTACCCAATCTTTCAGACTGTCCTTGACAGATTGCATGTACATCCATCCCCGGTCGGCAAACTCCTTGAAATGTTCAGTGCTTGTATAGAACTTAGGCCATACGGAAATCATCAAACGCCCGTTCATGGCATGTATGGAATCGACCATGCCCTGCGGGTCAGGAAAACGCTTTCTGTCAAACTCATGGCTGCCCCATTTGTCCTGTTCCCAATGCAACCAGTCAATGACAATGTTATCGATAGGAATCCGACGCTCACGGAACTCTTTCAAAGTAGAAAGCACTTCTTCCTGCGTATTATATTTCTCACGACTCTGCCAATAACCCATCGCCCATTTCGGCATAATCTGCGACTTCCCTGTCAGCGTACGATAACCACTGACCACGTCATCCATGTCTTTGCCATAAACAAAGTAATAGTCTATCTCATCCTGCATTTCGCCCCACCAGGACAATTTATTCTGCTCATCCTCCGGGACAGGTGTCAACACACGAAGCCCACAATAAGAAACTCCTCCATCCGGTTGCCAATCAATCTTAATGGGAACACGTTTGCCTGCCTCCAACTGAACAGCGAACTTATAACTGTTCGGATTCCACGCTGTACGCCAACGCTCAGGCACCACCAATTCATTGTCTATATAAACTTTTGTATAACCGGCATAATACAGAATGAAACGGAATAGCCCACTCTCCGATGGCTCTATCTCCCCCTCGTAGGTGACATGCGACCCCATGAAAGGGAAATCCTTGGGCAAATTAACGACATGATTCAAATCGCCACGCACCAGATGCTCAAAATACAGAGAATCTTCACGGCGTACCAACGTCTCTACACCCGATTTGGCATCAGGCACATAAGTCCCTGTCAAAGCGCCCTCCTTCCCGGAGTTGTCATACAACTTGAATACATCGCCCAACTGTGAATAATCACGGGAATCACCGAAACGGCACAACGAATAACTGTCCCACAATACACCATAATTCTTGGTTGATACGATGAAAGGCACAGATACCTTCGTATTATACTGGAAAAGTTCCTCGTTCTTTCCCTTGTAATTGAATTCATCTGCCTGATGCTGTCCAAGTCCATACCATCCTTCGCTCTCGTCGGCAGACAGGAAAGTTTGATGTACAGAATAAGCCTTAGTTCCTTCTACCTCAATTGGCCGGAACGTACGGCTATCCTCTGCCAGAATCAGATTACCTTGGGCATCGAAGAAACGCACCTGCCCTGTTGTGCGGGACACAACGGCAGACACTTGCGACGTTTCCACAACAATCTCATCCTCCTTTTCATTGATCTTGAAGTCAGTCTTCTGCTTTTGCGGAACAACAATAAGGCTTGGAGATTCTGAGAATTTTCTCTCCGGTGTAGCCGAGACATGGAACAATTTTTCTCCCATCACTTCTACACGAACTTTACGTACCTCTGTCGGTTGTGCCTGGTCAACGCTCACAACCACTCCCATACCATCATCGGTCAACTGGTAGCCAGCACCAGAACAGGCTGCCAGCACCAAGCCGGAAAACAAATAAGCTGAAGTGTTTCTCAATTTCATAACATACAATCAATTAAAAATAGTTCTCTACTTACAAAAATAAGCATTCTTTGCGGAGGAAAGTTCTTCTATATGTTGAAAGAAACGGGTTCTTTTGAATCAATAAGTATACAATATGTTTCATCTTGGAGTATTATTTGTCATTTTACCTTCCATTTCCTGATAAACTGAGGGCAATACGCCGAACTCCTCTTTGAAATAACGACTGAAATACTTAGGATTATTAAATCCCAACTGATAGGCTATCTCAGAAACATTCTGTTGGCTCTCACGCAACAATTGTGCCGCTCTTTTCAAACGTATGATACGAATAAATTCGATGGGAGTTTTACCTGTAATCTGCAACATCTTCTTATACATATGAGCTCGACTCATGCCTAATTCCCGGCTCAATTCTTCTACGGACAAATCGCTACGGGAAATATTCTTTTCTACATAACTAATAGCATTAGCAATCAGTTTCTCATCCAAAGGAGTTATAGCAATTTCTTCCGGCTCCGGCTCTATATATCCTCGGGGCTTTGCATTGCGGCTTAGTTCTATCAACTTACGCATCCGTAATATTAGGACCTCCAGATTGAAAGGTTTAGTCACGTAATCATCAGCACCAACAGTCAGACCTTCTACTTTTGTTTCCACAGACTGCTTAGCAGTAAGTAAAATAAATGGGATGTTTGCTGTCTGTTTATCAGACTTCACGCGTCGACACAATTCTTTTCCATCCATAACAGGCATCATCCAGTCGCACAAGATTAAATCCGGATGAGTTTTCTGAAGCATCTCCAATGCTTCTTGCCCGTTCCTGGCTGTTTCCACAGAGAAATACAAATTCATAGTATCTTTCATGAACTCCACAAAATCATCACTATCGTCCACTATCAGAACCAGTGGTTTCCCTTTTCTTATCTTTGACATCGGGCGTTTATCTACCGTGTCCGCTGATTCTTCCTGCGTTTTATCCGGCATCTGTTCTGTGGCAGGTGGTGCAAGTTCTGAAACGGCAGCGACATGCTTCACCGGGAGCTTGACGACGAAAATACTGCCTCCGCCTGCATTATCAACCACTTGTACCGTTCCTCCATGCAAAGATACAAAATCGCGCACCAGACTAAGCCCGATGCCACTTCCCGTGGAAGCATGCTGTTCTTCGGAATGTTCTACCTGGTAAAAGCGGTCAAAAACATGTTCCTTGTCTTCATCTTTAATGCCTATGCCAGTATCTGCCACTTTTATCTCCAGCATATCCGGCTGACCGTCCAAAAGGCCGAGCGAAACAGTCACAAGTCCGCCGTTCGGCGTAAACTTGAAAGCATTGGACAAGAGGTTCATCACAATCTTACCTATCTTATCGACATCAAAGGCCATATTCAAAGAATCTACGGCAGAATGGAAAGTCAGATGCACGCCTTTCTTTTCGGAGAGCATCAGGAAAGAGTTGCAGATATTCTGCACAAAGGAGACTATATCTCCTTCAGACAAATGCAAGTGTGAACCTACCATTTCGTTTTTACGAAAATCAAGCAACTGGTTCACAAGATTGAGCAAACGCAAGGCGTTGCGGTGTATCATCTTCAGTTTCCCGGCTGTCTGTTCGTCTTGCACATCTTTCATCAAACTTTCCAACGGAGAAAGAATCAGCGTCAACGGTGTACGCAATTCGTGGCTCACATTGGTAAAGAAGCGGAACTTCATCTGGTTCAGTTCTTCATTCCGACGGGCATCTTCTTCTATCTGACGCATCCTATACTTATTGCGTTCATGGCGTTTGACCCGTACATAGGCCAAACATAAGATGCCAATCAGCAACAGAGAATACAGCAGGTAGGCCCAAGAGGTCAACCAGAAAGGAGGAAGAATGACTATTTTCAGGCGAGCTTCTTCTTCACCGCTAACGCCGTCACTATTAGCAGCCCTCACTTTCAGCCAATAAGTGCCAGGCGCCAAGTTCGTGTAAGTCACCCGGTGCATGTTCTCTTTGTCGACCAGCCAATCATCATTAAATCCTTCCAGCATATAATAGTAGCGCGTCTTTTCCGGCAAAATATAGTTATCAGAAGCGAAAAACACCGTAAAAATATTCTGTTTATAGTCCAATACGACCTCCCGCGATTGGTTTAAAGACTCTTTCAGTATCACCTGCCCATCGAACGGGATGCCTACTCCGACCTCTTCATTGAAGAGTTGCAAACCTGTAAACATAACATGGGGCACACACTCATTGTACTTAATATCACCCGGCCAGAAGGTATTGACGCCATACAAGCCTCCGGCCAGTATTTGCCCCGTGTGCAAACGCTTCATCGAGCGCTGGTTAAAATCGCAACCCTGCAAGCCGTCTTTATCACTGTAAACATGGCAGCGGAAAGTCAGCCGTCCCGTTTCTGCATTTTCTTCCGGCACCACATTAATCAGTTCTCCTCCGACACTTATCCACATGCCTTGTTGCTCATCTTCCACGATTCCCAGCATCAATTGGTGGGAATAATCGGTATTCAAGCGTACTTCGTAGAGCGTGTCACGCTCCAGGTCGCAGACGTTCAGCCCCGAGCGGGTAGCCACCCAGAGGCGTCTGTGCCCATCTTCGTACAACTGCATCACGACATTGTTAGAGAGCGCTGATTTCCCGGAGCGCGTACCCAGAAAGCGGGTAATCTTCTTTGTCTTCATGTCCAATGAAAAGATGCCTCCCGTGGTCCCTATCCACAGATTGCCATTCCGTCCCATATCCAGCGAAGAAATCCAAGCGGAAGTCAGGCCAGAATTGGTTGCATTATATAAGGTGAACTTTCCGGTTTGCGGATTCAGGTGTTGTACCCCACCTCCCAAAGTACCAATCCAGATGCCTCCGTCCGCATCTTCTTCCAAAGCCCACACATTGTCGTTGACCAACGAATTGGGGTCTCCGCTGCGATGCTTATAACGAACGAAACGGCCACCGTCGTAGCAATTCAGGCCATTGTAATAGGTTCCTGCCCACAAGCGGCCGCGGCTGTCGCGCAAAAGCGATACCAGGACATTGCCGGAGATGGAATGTGGATCGCCCGGCACGTTTGTAAAGCAAGTTTGCCGCCCCGTAGTCATGTTCCGATGAATCAGGCCGTCGCCGTTGGTGCCCAACCAGACCCAACCGTCGCCACCGTCTTCGATGCAATGGATGTCGCCCACTTCGAGCAAGTCAAACTTAAACATGCTTTCGTTGTAGAGAGCCACACCTTTCTTGTAAGTCCCTACCCACATGGTACCGGCTTCGTCTTCGTAGAAAGCGGTCACCGTGTTGGTCGGCAGGCTGCGCCCGTTCTTGGGGTCGTTTTTCACGGAGACTGTCCGGCCGTCCGGATAAATGATTTGGATACCGCCCAGGTCTTTTCCCAGCCAAATCCGGCCTTTCCGGTCTTCCCACACTGCGCGCACCACATCAAAAGGGGTAGCGCAATGCTGACGCCGCAACCACTTCCGGTGCACCAGGTCGTAGCAGCCTATGCCACGCATGCCACAAATCCAGACACGGCCGTTTCTGTCGGCATAAAGGGAATAGGCGCATGTCTCGGGGCCGCCCATGAAATCAGCAAAGTCATTCTCCGCCCACTTCAGTTCCAGCGAAATCATGTCCACGCAATACAGTCTTCCGGCATCGTCCACGGCCAGCAATCCTTCCCCGCCATCGGCAAAGTCTGTCAGGGTGACGTTTTTCAGGGATTCCGAAATGTTATCGAGCAGACGTGCTTTTGCCGTACCTGCCTTGTAATGATAGAATTGTTTGTCCCAGGAAAAGTACAACCAAAAGTTTTTATCGGCATCAATATGGATATGTGTCGGCTCACCGCTGATGCCGATGTTCCACATCCATTCGTCGATGTTGCAGTCGAAGCTGTCCGTAACGGGATTGTACAAAGCATACCCGCCGTCAGTATGTATCCACAGAAAGCCATCCGCATCTTCCTGAATGGTATCAATGTAGTTGTCCGGCAAAGGGATGGAATCGTTGGAATCGCTGCGATAGACTTTCACATTGTAGCCGTCGTAGCGGTTCAGCCCCGAAGCCGTGGCAAACCACATGAACCCCTCGGAATCTTTGTAAATGGCATTTATCTGATTGTTGGAAAGCCCGTCTTTCAAACCTAAACATTTAAACATGTAGTTATCTGCCCAGAACGGAAGGCAAAAAAACAAGCAAAAACTTAATACTAAGGACTTTTTTTTCATACGAACGGTAATCAAAGGTGTTCTTTCTGGGAAGCAAAAAAAACAAAAAACAAGGAGAAAAACAAGGAGGAAAATGCTTTTTTGCCCCACACGTTCCGGGCTTTCTCCCCCCTTATTGTATCTCTACTTTCACTGCGAACGGTTCATAAGTCTGTCCTATCCGCTAAGAACCAGGTGCAACGGTCTTCCCCGTATTTGTTCTTTAACAGCAACTCATTTTTTCCTTCGCGCAGACGCACGTTTTTCCATTCCATCACGTTCACTGCGTCAGGCACGGCTTCCCCTAACGGCTCGCCATTGAGGAAAAGCTCTGCCGGACCGCTGTTGCTGAAGGCTTGCACCGTCGTCACGGACCGGGTACGGCGGTCGGCGCGGCGCCCGGCCAGGTAGACGAACTTGTCTTCGGTATTCCAGTTGGCTTTGTAGAAATAGAAGGCATCTTTCTTGATTCTCCGGTCAACGGTGACCAGGCCTTTGTCGTTGCGCCCGGGGTCGGAACCTTCGCGGCGACCGGCGGCCGAGAAGTCGAACATACACCAGACGAAGTTGCACCAAAGGTAAGGCCGTGCCTTCAGTTGACGCCAATTCTCGATGTGGTAATAGGTCTGCCAGTTCTCCGGATGCCAAGGGCCTCCGGCAGTCGGCCGCTCCAGCGTGTCGGCCTGTTGGAAGGGGCTGCCTCCCGCACCATATTCGCTGATGCCTATCTTCCGTTCCGGGTGGGCGGCATGTTCCCGGTCCAGCCACTCGCCCATCTGGTCCGGCTCGCCGTCATACCAGCCGAAGTAACGGTTGAACGCTATCAGGTCGGTAAACCCATTGAAGTCATCCTGCTGGTTGCTGGCGCCCATAGTCAGACGGGAGGGGTCAAGGCTGTGGGCCAGTTCATGCAGTTCCTGGGCCATCGCCGAAGGGCGGTCCAGCCATCCGGAATTGATTTCGTTGAACAGTCCCCAAGCCAGGATACAAGGATGGTTGTAGTTCTGGTAGATGAGCTCCTTCAGTTGTTGGCGCAGGTTGTCGGCATAGGCCGGATGAGCGACATAGACGTTGACAAAGGGAATTTCGGCCCAGGCCACCAGTCCACGGCGATCCATCTGGCGGTGCACATACTTGGCCTGCGGGTAGTGTGCGAGACGCACGGCGGTGCAGCCCATTTCCTGCATCAAGTCCAGGTCTTCGTCGTGGTCGGAGGGATAGAGGGCGACGGCCCGTTCGGCCCGTTCCTGGTGACGGCAGACACCGTTCAGCCGATAGGGATGTCCGTTCAGGAAGAAGCCTTGCTCCGGGTCGGCGTGGTAGTAGCGGAAGCCTATCTCCTCGGTGCGGCGGTCTATCTCCTGTCCGTCGCGGCGGAGGATGACCACGGCTTCATACAGGTGCGGGTCGCGCACGCCGTCCCAAAGATGCGGCCGTTGCACGGTTGTCTCCGCACAGGCCCGGCCGTCGGGCGTAAAGTCGCGAACGGTGGCGGTATGAATCTGCCGGCCTTCGTCCCAAAGTTGGAACTCGACTTCACAGCCGTCCAGCGTGGTATTTTTGTGCGACAGCAAGGCTTCCATCCGCAGGCGGGCACTCCGCTCGCTCACTTCGCTCTGGGTGAAGAAGACGCCCGACGAAGCATAGAAATCGGGGGCGATGCACACCTCGTCCGTCACCAGCAACTCCACGCCGCGGTAGAGGCCGCCCGGCTGGGTGAAGTCGCCGCAGATGGGCGCAATGTCGAAGGAGGCGGTGTTGTTGACATAGATGGCCAACTCGCTCTCTTGGCCGGGTTGCAGGAAGTCGGTCAGTTCGGCCACGAAGGCGGTGTATCCGCCACGGTGCTGCATGACGAAACGTCGGTCTACAAAGACGTCGGCCACGGTCTGGGCTGCCTCTACGCGCAGGAAAATGCGTTTGCCGGCCCAGCGGGCGGGCACAGCCAACGGACGGGCGTAGCGACACAGGCCGCGGTAGTAGTCGGCGGTGCCATACATGGCGTCGCCCTTGTTCCAGGTATGGGGCAGGTCGACGGTCTGTACCTCGCCCACGGGTTGGAATCCATGGTGAAACGTCCAGCCGCGGTTCAGGGGATAGACCTCGGCGGCGGCGCAGGGCAGTTGCGAAGCCAGAACGGAAAGACAAAAAAACAGGCAGAAAGACAAAAGTTTCTTTTTCATGGTGGTTGTTTTTTAAGATGAACAAATCGGGGTAGGGCGAAGACGATGCTTGCATTTTACGCAAAAATAAGCATTTTTCTCCACCCCAGCCCCTTCTTCCTGTCGAGAAAAAGGGTGGCTTTTGATTCATCCGGGTATCGTACGTTTTCTTTCAGGGCATCATTTGTTGCCCCTGCTCCTGCTGCTTGGCCTACGGATAAAAAAGAGCTATGCTGAGATAGCTCTTTTTTCACCTTTTTACCTATGAAAACTTGTCTCTTTATTCGGGCGCACCGTCATAGACGCTTTGCAGGGTGTAGGAGGTATCGGTCGTGAAGACGGCCTTCTTCATGGCGTTGACCATCGTCTCGGCATCGTTCAGGAAGTTACCCGTAGCACGGTCGAAGAGGCCCGACTGTTCCTTGCCGGCGCCGGCATAGCCGTTATCCCAGCAGAAAGGCACGATGCCGTAGTCGTGGGCAGCCTTGAAGACGTATTCGAAGTAGTAGCGGCGGAACTGTTCGCTGCGTTCGCTCTCGTGGCGCACGCAACCCATCTCTCCGAAGTAGACGGGGATGCCGTTGTCCACGAAACGGGTCTTCAGCGCGCCGAACACGGCCTGTACATTGTCTTCGTTGCCACCCTCCACGTAAGTACCGGAAGCGGCGGTGTGTCCCCATTCGGAGTATTCGGCGGTCAGGGTGAACTCGGTGGGTTCATAGAAGTGTACGCTCACCAGCAAGCGGTTGGGGGTGGGGTCTTCGGGAAGTTCCATGTAGTCGATGGTGAGGTCTGCATCGGTGGCATATCCCGGCACGCCGAGGTAGCGGTTCGTGTTCTGTCCGCCTGTGGCACGCACGGCGTCCACGAAGATTTGGTTCCATTCGTTGATGACACCGTATTGGGCGCCACCGTCCAAGCGATTTCCGCCCTGTCCCCAGTCGCCGTCGTGCACTTCGTTAAAGCTTTCGAAGATGAGGAATTCGCCTTTGTCCTGGAAGCGCGTGGCTATCTGCGACCAGACGGCCCGGAAGCGGGCGTTGATTTCGGCACGTGCCGACTCGTTGCGGGCAGCTTCTCGGACGTCCAGCCACATGGCAGGGTTGTAGTCCGAGCTGGTTCTGTCGCTGTAGCCATCGTGGTGGATGTTGATAATCACGTTGAGCCCGGCATTTTCCGCATACCCTACGACTTCGGCCACGCGGTCCATCCAAGCGTCTTCTATCTTATAATCAGGAGCGTCGCCAATGTGCCCCATCCACGTGACGGGGATGCGCACCGACGTGAAGCCTGCCGCGGCCACACGGTCGAAAAGAGCCTGCGAGGCAGGAGCATTGTTCCAAGCCGTCTCGTCAGAGACACCGTTTACATGTGCATCGAGTGAATTTCCAAGATTCCAGCCCAAGCCGAGGCGGTCGGCTATCGTGCGTACTTCTTGCGGTACTTGTCCGCCGGGGATGCCGCCCGTGCCGGGATTGTCTTCATCGTCATTGCAAGAGACCAGACCAAACATGAACATCAAACAAAGCGAGGCTACTGCACGCCAACGCCAACGAAATGTATTCTCCATACTGATATTAAATTATTGAGTGATTAAATATGTACTCTGCCTGTCGGCAGGACGGACGAAACCGCCACGTCCCCGGGCTCTCCGACAGACAAAGGTATATGGATTCTTCCGAGAAAGAAGTGGCGCGGGGGAAGTATTTTCGGAAGAAGGCCGAATTATGTCAGGAAACAAACTTTGCTGATAAGAAACAAACCTTTTGACCTGCCTGCGGCCTGGTCGGGCGAAGGGTAATAGCAGGAAAAAGCAAGCGTGCCGGAGGGCTGCCGCCCGTGTCCGCAAGAAGCACCGCCCGCGTCCGCAACAGCCACGCCTCTTGCCCGCAGGAGGCAACCCGACCGCGCTCCGCCTCTGGCGGAAGGAAACGGCAGGGGGGCTTTTGTTTCCAAAAAGGGAGGCAGATGTTGCTCCAGGGCAAAATGCCGGAGATTCTTTTGCGCAAACGCGCGGGTTTGACTACATTTGCCGGAAACAGCCTATATCAAATATCGAAACAGTTATGCGTAAACAGACATTGCTGGCAGCACTGGCCCTCAGCCTCTCCTGCCTGGCCCAGCAACCCCTGGGCTACCAGAACCCCGTCATCGCGGGTTTCCATCCCGACCCGAGCGTCTGCCGCGTGGGCGACGACTTCTACCTGGTCAACAGCAGTTTCCAATACTTCCCCGGCGTACCCATCTTCCACAGCCGCGACTTGGTGCACTGGCAGCAGATAGGGCACGTGCTGACGCGCCCCTCGCAACTGCCGCTGAAGAACGCCAGCACGGGGGGAGGCATCTATGCCCCCACCATCCGACACGACGGGGAGCGTTTCTACATGATTACCACGAACGTGTCGGACAAAGGCAACTTCCTGGTGCACGCCACCGACCCGCGCGGTCCCTGGTCGGAGCCGGTGTGGATTGAGCAGGGAGGCATCGACCCGTCGCTCTACTTTGAGGATGGCAAGTGCTACCTGGTGAGCAACCCGGACAACTGCATCCACTTGTGCCAGATAGACCCGCTGACCGGCCGCCAACTGACCGAATCGCGACGCATCTGGACCGGCACCGGAGGGCGCTATCCCGAAGGGCCGCACATCTATAAGAAAGACGGCTGGTACTACCTGCTCATCTCGGAAGGCGGAACGGAATACGGACACAAGGTGACCATCGCACGAAGCCGGCACATCGACGGGCCGTACACCGGCAATCCCGCCAACCCCATCTTGACGCACATCAACATGAACGCGCAGAGCAACCCCATCCAGGGCACCGGGCACGCCGACCTGGTGGAAGCACCCGACGGCAGTTGGTGGCTGGTCTGCCTGGCCTTCCGCACCCAGGGTGGCACACACCACTTGCTGGGGCGCGAGACCTTCTTAGCCCCCGTGCGCTGGGACGAAGGAGCCTGGCCGGTGGTGAACGCCGACGGCACCCTCTACCCGCAGATGAACGTCCCCACCCTGCCCCAGCATCCCGCAGCCCCGAAACCTGCCCGCACGGAGTTCGATGCCGACACGCTGGCCTACGACTGGGTGTACGTCCGCAATCCGCACCCCGAAAACTACGAATTAAGAAAAGGCCGCCTCGTCCTGAAAGCCACGCCCGTCGGCCTGGAACGGATAGACGACAGTCCTACCCTCGTGTGCCGCCGCCAGGAGCACATGAGCTTCAGCGCCACCACCTCACTGCGCCTGCGCGATGCCTCGACGGGCGACGAAGCCGGGCTAACGGTCTACATGTATGAAGACGCCCACAGCGACATCCTCCTCCGACGGAAGGCCGACGGACAGAACTACATCACCCTACGCCACAAAATGGGACTACTGACGCACGAAGAGCCGGAAGTGGCCGTGGGCCGGGGAGACGTACACCTGCGCGTCACAAGCGAATCGCAATACTACGCCTTCTCCTACTCCACTGACGGCAAGGACTACCACGAACTGGGCAAACTCAACACCCGCTACCTCAGCACGGAGACCGTGGGAGGCTTCACGGGCATCATGCTCGGCCTGTTCGCCACGTCCGCCCTGCCGGGGTCGGAAGCCCGGGCGGAGTACGACTTCTTCGACTACGAAGGAGAGTAAACAGACACGAAAAGGCGGGAGACAGCCGAACAACGCCTGTTCTGGACCACCGTCTCGCTCGCCATGCTGCTGGCGGCCGTGGGAGTGGTCTGCCTGCGGATTGCCTGCGGGGAAATGTGGCAAAGCCTGTGGAAACAAGTGGCCGAGAGCTTCCAAAGCATCGAACTCGCTCCCTATGGAGGCATCGGATTAGTGGTACTGATATTGCTTGCCCTCGACCTGGGGATGCGGCATGCCTACCACGCCTGGGGATGCGGCATGCCTACCACGCCCGGCGACGCAGAAGCCTGAAACGTGACTGAACGCGTCGGGCAAAACGACCGGACCGAAAGAAATATCCCACTCTGCGCACCAGCCTAAGCCTAAAAATGCGTACCTTTGCACCCCGACAAAGGAATCACTTTTATTTAAAGTATATATGAACGCTAAACACTATTTCTCCGTTGCAGCCCTCTGCCTGAGCATGGCAGCCTGCAACTCGGGCAAGGGCAACCTGACCACGGGTATAGACCTTGCCAACCTGGACACTACGGCACTGCCGGGCACGGACTTCTATCAGTATGCCTGCGGTGGATGGATGAAAAACCACCCCCTGACAGACGAGTATTCACAGTATGGTTCCTTCACCGTCTTGGCCGAGAACAACCGCAAGCAGATGCAGGGACTCATCGAAGAGCTGGCCAAGGGACAGCACGAGGCCGGCTCGGTGGCCCAGAAGATAGGCACTCTGTATAACCTGGCCATGGACAGCGTGAAACTGAACCAGGAAGGCACCGCCCCCATCAAGACCGAACTGGAAGAGATTGCCTCGCTGAAGAACAAGGCTGATGTCTATGCACTGCTGGGCTCGCTCGAGCGCCGCGGCATCACCAGCTACCTGGGCACGGGCGTGGGCGCCGACCAGAAGAACAGCGACATGAACGCCGTCTACACCAGTCAGGCGGGGCTGAGCATGGGCGAACGCGACTATTACCTGGCCACGGACGAGGCTACGACCAAAATCCGTGAAGCCTTCAAGGTGCACGTGGCAAAGATGTACCAACTGGCCGGGTTTGACGAGGCTACGGCCAACCGCGGACGCGACATCGTGATGGACGTGGAGACGCGCCTGGCCAAGACCTTCCGCAGCATGGTGGAACTGCGTGACCCGCAGGCCAACTACAACAAGATGACGCTGGACGAACTGAAGCAGAAGTATGCTTCCTTCAACTGGGATGCGTACCTGACCAACCTGGGGCTGAAGAACGTGCAGGAGATTATCGTAGGGCAGCCCGAGGCGCTGGCCGAGGCGGCCAAGATACTGGACTCGCTGCCCGTGGAACAGCAGGTGCTGTACTTGCAGTGGAAACTGATTGACCGGGCCGCTTCGTTCCTGAACGATGAGATTGTGGAGCAGAACTTCGACTTCTACGGACGTACCATGAGCGGGGCGAAGGAGATGCAGCCGCGCTGGAAGCAGGCCGTGTCGGTGACCGGCTCGGTGCTGGGCGAGGCCGTGGGACAGATGTATGTGGAGAAGTACTTCCCCGCCGCTGCCAAAGAGCGCATGGTGACGCTGGTCAAGAACCTGCAGACGGCCCTGGGCGAGCGCATCCAGGCCTTGGAGTGGATGAGCGACAGCACCAAGGCGCGGGCGCTGGAGAAACTGGCGGCTTTCCACGTCAAAATCGGGTATCCGGACAAGTGGAAGGATTATGGCAAGCTGGACATCAAGGACGACTCTTACTATGCCAACATCGAGAGGGCGACGGTATGGGCCAGCGACGAGAACATGGCCAAAGCCGGGAAGCCGGTCGACAAGGAGGAATGGCACATGACGCCGCAGACGGTGAACGCTTACTATAACCCGACGACGAACGAAATCTGCTTCCCGGCAGGCATCCTGCAGCCGCCTTTCTTCGACATGCAGGCGGACGATGCCTTCAACTACGGGGCCATCGGCGTGGTTATCGGACATGAGATGACGCACGGGTTTGACGACCAGGGACGCCAGTATGACAAGGACGGCAACCTGAAGGACTGGTGGACGGCGGAAGACGCGGAGCGCTTCAACCAGCGTGCCCAGGTGATGGTGAACTTCTTCGACAGCATACAGGTGGCTCCGGGCGTGCATGCCAACGGCCGACAGACGTTGGGCGAGAACATTGCCGACTACGGTGGCCTGCAGGTGGCCTACCAGGCGTTCAAGACCGCCACGAAAGATGCGCCGCTGGCCACGGTGGACGGCCTGACGCCCGAACAGCGGTTCTTCCTGGCCTACGCGGGTGTATGGGCGAACAACGTCCGCCCCGAGTTTGTGCTGTATCTGACCAAGATGGACGTGCACTCGTTGGGTGAATGGCGCGTGAATGGTGCCCTGCCGCAGATTGACGCGTGGTACGAGGCTTTCAACATCGGCGAGGCTGACCCGATGTTCGTGCCCAAAGAGGAGCGTGTGGCCATCTGGTAAACGTGCTGCACAGCATCCGATAAAGGGGCGGAAACAACATTTCCAACCATAAATGGTAACATTCTGCCCCCTACCCGTTCACAGAATATGACTATCTTTGTCAGGCTGATTTACCCCACACCGGGAAATCAGCCTGACTTGTATCCGTCCCATCGGAATCGCTTACTCAATAGATATAACCATGAAAAAAAGAAAACTACTTTTCACGGCCATGCTGGCCATTTGTCTGGCCTCGTCGGCACAGACCATACAACAGACAGGGCAAGGCGCCAAGTTCCAAACCATCGACTCGAAACTTTCGGGCGAAGTCATCTTCTACAGTTCCGACATCGTGCGCATCCTGAAGTACCCGACCGCCAATGCCCCAGAAAAGAAAAGTTTCCCTGTCGTCAAAATACCCGAAAAGGTAAAAATAGCCTACTCTTCCCCCCAAGAAAACGTGTTATGCATGCAAACCGGCTGCCTGACGGTAGTACTGGATGCCGTTACGGGCCGTATAATCTACAAAGGTCCACAGGGAACGACTTTACTCGCGGAGAAGGAACAAGGTACTCGCTTCACTCCCGCGCAAGACGCTGGACAACCCACGTACAACGTAAGCCAAGCGTTCACGCTCCAACCCGATGAAGCCATCTACGGCTTAGGGCAACGGCAAAGCAACGCCATGAATCATCGCAACCAGCAAATCTATCTGTGTAACACAAACACCAACATCTGCATACCTTACTTCACTTCCTCACAAGGCTACGGTGTCTACTGGGACAATCCGGGCATCTCCTACTTCAGCGACACATCGGCCGAAACCTCTTTCACGTCGCAAACCGGCTTGTGTGCCGACTACTACTTCCTCTATCGCGACGGTTCGCAAGACGGGGTTATCGGTTGCCTGCGCGAACTGACGGGACGCGCCACCATGTTCCCGCGCTGGGCTTTGGGCTACTGGCAGTCGCGCGAACGCTACAAGAGTCCGGACGAACTATGCGACGTGCTCGACCGTTACCGGAAGTTGAAAGTTCCGCTCGACGTCATGGTGCAAGACTGGCAATACTGGGGTTGCGACTCCAACTGGAACGCCATGCGGTTTATGAACCCGCGCTACACCAACCGCATGGGTGACCCCGAAGCGATGCGCTACCTACCCAACGGTGAAGACCCTGCCGCCCGTTATGACTCACGCATCAAAAGCCCGGAGGAGATGATAGATTACATACATGGACACAACGCGCACCTCATGATTTCCGTATGGGCCAGCTTCGGCCCGTGGACAAGCCAATACCAGGAACTGGACAAAATGGGAGGCTTGCTGAAATTCGAAACCTGGCCGCCCAAGTCGGGTGCCCATCCTTACGACCCTTTTAACCCGGCAGCCAGAGACTTATATTGGCGTTACCTCAGTCATTTGTATGACATGGGCATAGATGCTTGGTGGACGGATTCGACCGAACCAGACCACTTGAATCCCAAAGAGAGCGACTTCGACTTGCTTACGGCGGACGGTTCGTTCCGTTCGGTGCACAATGCCTATCCGCTAGTGCATAACCGTGGGGTGTATGAACACCAACGTGCAGTGTCGTCCGACAGGCGCGTCATCCAGATGACCCGTTCAGGTTACTTGGGAGAACAGCACTATGGTACCCTGAGCTGGAGCGGCGACGTGGCATCGAGCTGGGAAGTGATGCGCCAGCAGATTCCTGCCGGGCTGAACTTCACCTTGTGCGGCATCCCGTTCTGGAACACCGACCTGGCGGGTTTCTTCAGCCACGAGTACAACAATGACTGGAAGAACCTGGCCTACCAGGAGCTGCACGTGCGCTGGTTTCAGTGGGGATGTTTCCTGCCCTTGATGCGCAACCATTGTTCCTCGCCGATGCTCAACGAGATTTACCTGTTCGGCCGGGAGGGAGACTGGGCCTATGATGTGCAGAAACGCTTCATCGAGCTGCGTTACCGGCTGCAGCCCTACCTGTATAGTATGCAAGGAGACGTGGTGCTAAATGATGGCAGCATGATGCGTCCGCTCATCATGGACTTCCCGCACGACCGGAAAGCCATCTTGCTGGACGATGAATACATGTTCGGCCCCGCCTTTCTGGTGTGCCCCGTCACACGGCCGCTTTACACGACGAAGGACGAGCAGAACCGGGGCATTTCCCTGGTGCCCGATGGAGGCATAGGGGCTGCGTCGCTTCCCTTCGAGGTCTATTTGCCTGAAGGAGCCGACTGGGTGGATTTCTGGAGCAATGAACTGATGAAAGGGGGAGTGGACATCAACCGCGACTGTCCTGTCAGCCTCATGCCGCTCTACGTGAAGGCTGGCAGCATACTGCCTTTGGGGCCTGAGGTGCAGTATTCGGGCGAGAAGGCTTGGGATGTGCTGGACATCTGTATTTATCCGGGTGCCGACGGCGAGTTTACGCTGTATGAAGACGAGTTTGACAATTACAACTACGAACAAGGATGCTTCTCGACCATCCGGTTCCATTGGGATGAAGAGACTCGGACGCTGACCATCGGGCAACGACGGGGCGAGTTTGAGGGCATGTTGCAGGCACGTGATTTCCGCCTCACGTTGATGACTCCGGACAAGCCTTCGGCAGAAAAGCCCGTGGCACACCCTGACCGGCAGGTGCACTACGAGGGGCATGAGTTGAAGATACGCTTTTGAGCGGCGCTATTTAGAAGCCGTACAAATTAGTTTTTTTCCACGGGGTGTGGGTACAACCTATGGTGAAAAACTTTACCTTTGCAGCATCAATTTTGATAAATACTAACTTTTAAACTGAAAGAACAATGGCTTACGTAATTAGTGACGACTGTATCGCCTGTGGCACTTGCATCGACGAATGTCCGGTAGGCGCAATCTCCGAGGGAGACAAGTACTCAATCGACCCTGAAGCATGCACCGAGTGCGGCACTTGCGCCAGTGTATGTCCCTCCGAGGCTATCCACCCGGCAGACTAAGGTCCGCGATTGAGCGAAGGACATGGAAAAGGGGCGCTTCCTCACGGAAGCGCCCCTTTTTTGTGCGGGCAGGCCTCCGGGGGTCCGGTTGGGCATGGCCTGCCTGGGCACATCACTTATAAAATCCAAATTACTATGGTATCTGCACTAAGAATTCCTGGTAGGTTAGGGTCAGCCGAAGGTGCCCTGTCCGCTGTCGTCGGGGTCGGAGCCGTCGCTGCCGGGTTCTTCGGTGGAGAGGCCCTTGGCCTTGCGGTAGGCGGCCAGCGAGGAGTAGTCCACGCCGTCGTCCAAGACTCCGCCGCACTCGAAGGTCAGGTTGTTGATGACGCTTTCGCGGAACTCCTTGGAGGGTGTGAACCGCAGTCGTACGTCGTAAATCATCTGTCCGGCGTTGACCTCGTCGATATTGTCCACTCCCTTGCTGCGGAAGGTCACTTTCAGGGTGCCCAGGTCGCCCACGCGTACGCTTTCGCCTGCCAGGAGGCGCTTGCGGGCGTAGTTGCCGAAGAGGCCGAGTGCTGCCTGCATCTCGAGCGGGGCGGTAGAGGTGTTCTCCGTGGCCGCCCGGGTCATGGCGGTGATGGTCTCGGGCTTGTCGATAATGGGGGTTGCATACCACTTGGCGGGTGCTTCGCGGTCATTGGGCAAGGGGCGCTTCAGGTACTTAATCTTCATGGGCATGGCATTAAAAGGGCTATGTGCCGTCTGTGGACGGCGGGTTAAACATGGGCAGGTGTGTGGCCTGCGGGTTCTCCGTAGTGGGGGTGGTTGCTACCCTCGAGTGTAGCTCGTTGCTACACTGGTGTGTAGCTCGATGCTACCCTTGAGTGTAGGCGATTGCTACACTGGAGTGTAGCAACCGCCCGATTTACCACTTAACCATTTTGGCATTCAAAAAACCTTGGCAGCGAAGGTAGGGGATAATTTTGAGTTATGCAAGTTTTCGGGTTGTTTTTTCTCCGGAGGGCGGGAAAAAACTTTGCCCGCGGGCCGGGGTCAGGCCTGTTCGAGTGCCTCGGCGGCCTGTTCCCAAGCCTCCATGGCCTGGTCGAGCCGGGCTTTGAGGCGGCCGTGCTCTTCGTAGAGCGAGGGGTCGGCGGCGCCCTGGGGGGTGGCCATCTGCTGCTCCAGGCGGGCGATGTCTGCCTCCAGGCGGGCGATGTCTGCCTCGCAGTCGGCCACGGCTTTCTCCAGCTTCTTGCGCTGCTTCTTC
>NZ_JAMBLS010000004.1 GCF_023336905.1 Bacteroides sp. ET71 | reverse complement strand
ATTTGTTTTAATTCGATAGCTTCGCAACCGGGGCGGACGAGTGATGGCCGGTGGGTGTCTCCGGCTGTTGCCGGATGAGGGGGAAAGAGCGGGCCTGCTTGGACTATATGCTCTACACGTTCAAGAACACGCATCCGGATGCTCCGCTCAGCCTATCTCTTTGATGAATGCCCGGCGGCGTTTGTGCTGCTCGGTCTTGAAGTAGTCCCACTGTGCCTGTACCTTGCCGTTCAGTTCCAGTTCGACGTTGCTTTCGGCGTATTCGAAGCCCAGTTGCTGGTAGACGGGGATGAGGTCTGAGAAGAGCAGGGCGTTGACGCCTTTGTTCTGGTATTCGGGCTTCACGGCCACCAGCAGCAGGTCGAGGATGTGTGAGCGGCGCTTGAAGTAGAGGGCTTTGAGCAGGTGGAACCATCCGAAGGGCAGGAGGCGGCCGTGTGCTTTCTGGAGGGCGCGCGACAGGGAGGGCATGGAGATGCCTACGGCTATCAGGCGGTCGTCGGCGTCGGTGACGAGGGTGACCATGCGCAGGTCGAGGATGGGGAGGTACATTTTGACGTATTGGTCTATCTGCCGTTGTGACAGGGCGGAATAGCCGTACAGGGGGGCGAAGGCTTCGTTGATGAGTTCGAAGATGGCTTGTCCGTAGTCGTGGGCGATTTTTTTGCCTGAGGTGTATTTCTTGATTTTCAGGCCGTATTTGCGCTGTACCAGTTCGGAGATGCGGCGGTGTTTGTCGGGGATGGCGTCGGGTATGTAGATTTTGAATTCCACCCAGTCGGCGTCTTTTTGGAATCCCAGGCGTTCCATGTGTGCGGCGTAGTAGGGATAGTTGTAGATGGTGGCCATGGTGCCCAGTTGGTCGAATCCTTCTATCAGCATGCCTTCGGCATCCATGTCGGTGAAGCCCAGGGGGCCTTGGATGTGGGTCATGCCCCGTTCGCGTCCCCATTGTTCGACGGTGCGGATCAGTGCTTCGGACACTTCTGTGTCGTCCGTGAAGTCTATCCATCCGAAGCGTACTTCTTGTTTGCCCCATGCCTGGTTGGCGCGGTGGTTGATGATGGCGGCCACGCGTCCCACCAGTTTGCCGTCTTTGTAGGCCAGGAAGTAGTCGGCTTCGCAAAACTCGAAAGCGGCGTTTTTCTCTTTGCTGAGTGTGCGCAGCATGTCGTCGTAGAGGTCGGGCACGGAGTAGGGATTGTTTTTGTACAATTCGTAGTTGAAGCGGATGAACCGCTTGAGGTCCCGTCGGTCGGTTATTTTCTTGATGGTTACAGCCATGATGTTCTATTGTGTCTATTTGGCGGCAAAGATACGCTAATTCGGGAGGAAAAGGAAGATTTGGCGGGTCGTTTTTTTGCTTCGGCGCTTGTCTTTTCCGGGTTTTTGCCGTCGCGAAGCCATTTCCCCGGCGTTTTCCTTTTATATTTCAGTCCGGTTGCCTACTTTTGAGGCCGTGCTCATGCCGGAAGGGGTGGGCGGGTGAGTGATGACTTATTTTATTTCTTGTTCAATTGAAGAGTTTATGAAGAATCAAGTTTTTCTGTCGTTCCTTTGGGGACTGTTGGTCTTAGTTTGTTCTTGTGCGGACGAAGAGCCGGGTGGAGGTATCGTAGTCGATTATTCTTCCAACAGGCAAGTTTCCATCGGCGCGGAAGCGGGCGCCGTTTACACCCTGTCGTTTACGGCTGCGGACAGTTGGAGCGCGAGCGCCGATGCCGATTGGCTGCAAGTGTCGCCGCAGAGCGGAGGGAGCGGCCGTCAGCAGGTGACGCTGAGCGTGCTCAAACCGAACGACACGGGCGAGGCGCGCAAGGCCGTGGTGAAGCTGGCGTCGGGAGAAAGTTCTGTCAGCATCGACGTGCGGCAGGAGGAATATATCTTTGTGGAAGAACCGCTTATCACCCACGATGCGTACGGGGGCAACCTGGACATCTATTTCCGCACTACCCTGCCGCAAGGGAAGTTTGCCGTTTATACGCAGAGCGATTGCGACTGGATCACTTCGCAGCCGGACACCCGGGCGGCGAGCGAGGCGACTTATTACCTGCCCCTGTACGTCTTGCCCAACGAGAGGCGGCAGGCGCGGACTACGGTGGTTTACTTTGGCAAGGTGTCGAGCGAGCAAGACCCCTTGACCGAGAAGAACCTGCTGGCTACAGCGACCATTACGCAGGTGGGGCAGGGAACGGGCGAAAGCATCGACTACTCGATGGACAAGGCGGTGGAGCTGCTGCAACCCCATACGCAGGGCAACGGCATCTCCTTGGTGCTGATGGGCGACGGGTTCATCGACGCGGAGATTAGCAGCGGGTACTACGGGCAGGTGATGGCGCAGGCCGTGGAGAATCTGTTCACCGAAGAGCCTATCCGTTCGTTGCAGGATTATTTCGACATCTATTCCGTGACGGCCGTGTCGCGCCACAACATCTTTGCCGAGGGCTATGAGACGGCCCTGGGCTGCTGGATGGAGGGCGGAAACAGCACGCTGGTGGGCGGCGACGACGAGGCGGTGCAGGAGTACGCGCGGGCCGTGGAGGGCATCGACCTGAACAATGCGCAGGTGGTCGTGGTGCTGAACACCGACGCTTATGGCGGCACCAATTACAGTTATACGGACGGTCGCGGCAATCCGGTGGACTTTTCCGTGGCCTATTGTCCCGTCATTGAGGAGCTGGGCAGCGAAAACTTCCGTCGCGTGATGGTGCACGAGGTGGTGGGCCACGGCATCGGCAAGCTGGACGATGAGTATTCCTACGAGACGCAGGGCGCGATGCCGGCCGACGAGATGGCCGACCGCCAACAGCAGCAGCGGGACTTCGGCTGGTGGATGAACGTGGACTTCACAGCGGACTGGAACGCAGTGCTTTGGGCGGACTTCCTGTTCGACCCGCGCTATGACGGGCAGGGCTTGGGCGTCATCGAGGGTGCCTGCACGTATTGGTCGGGGGCTTACCGCTCGACGGAAGAGAGCATGATGCGCAGCAACATCTTGGGATTCAATGCCCCGTCGCGCCGGGCCATTTATAACAATGTGTTGCAGCGCGGCGAAAGCTATACGCCCAGTTTGGAGGAATTCATCGCTTTTGACCAGCAGACTTTTGTACCGCAGACCCGTGCGGCAGAAACGCCCAGCCGTCCGTTTGCAAGGCCCAGGGTCTTGACGTTGGAACGTCTGTCGGGCGAATAAAGAAAAATCCCCCGCTGCGCGGCACCAAGCCGTAGGCGGGGGACAGAAAAAGAAGCAATAATCAGTCGTTTTTTCAAGTATTATTTAGTTCGTGTGACGGTATGCAATACTTTTCCGTGCTTGTCCAACATGCGCAGCTCCAATGTTTTGGGTGTGGCGGACAGGATGGAGAAGCCCGGTTCGCTGCTGCAGAATACCGTTCCTTCAATGGGCTTCACCTTGCGGCTGAGCGAGCCGGCTGAGTTGGTGATGTAGTCGATGGTGCTGCCCTTCACGCGTATGTGCTGGAAGTTGTGGATGTGTCCGTTGATGTACATGTCCACGCGGTGACGGCGCAGGATGGTGTCTACCCGTTTCTGCATGTCTTGGCGTTCTACGTCGTCTTTTGATGTCTCGGCATAAATGGGGTGGTGGCCTACCACTACTACCCAATCTTCTTTGGCTGCTGCCAAGGTAGCTTCCAGCCATTCCAGTTGCGTGTTGATGTCTTGCTGGCAGGCGTCGGGATACTTGTCGTATTCCTGACGGTATTTGTCGATGAGCGGGGTCGTGTCAATCCATACGATGCGTATGGTGGTTCCCTCTTCGTTGAAAGTCTTGGTGTAGTAGCGGGCGGGCATTTCCCAGCGGCGGCTGACGCGGCTGTAATCAATGACGGCCTGCGTGTTGCCCCGGTATTCGTGGTTGCCGCAGATGGGATGCCAGGCAATCATCAGTTCGGGGTGCGAGTAGATTTGCTCGTAGTTGGTCATCCACAAGGGGTCGTTTACCGAGGCGACTCCGTCGAAGTGGTGGATGTCGCCGGCAGCGATGACACATTCGGGGCCTACTTCCTCGGCCATTGTGCCCATCAGTTCGGCGATGGGCTTCTGGTCGTAGTAGCCGTTGCGGCCCAGGTCGTTGGCGATGTAGAAGTTGCATTTGTCGTCGTAGACGCTGTAATCGATTTTCTCTTGTGCCACTGCCCATGTGCCGCAGAGGGTCAGGAGCAGCAGGAGGAGTGTTTTCTTCATTTTCATTTCCTTTCTGTTTTTAGTGTTGATATCTTCTGTTTTTTTTGTTTTCGGCCTGCAAAGATGGGGCGCGAATCTGGAATCTTCCGGGAAAAGGCAGTGTCTGTTCCCGGAAGAACTATTGTATGGTGTTGCGAAGGCTCATCGTATAGGGCTGCGAAAGACTTTCGTACGAGGCAGTGAGACACTTTCGTTCGAGGCTATGATGGCTTTTCGTACAGGGCTGCGATGAGTCTTCGCGTGGTCAGAAGCTGACTTTGATGCCTGCGTTGAAGCGTGCGCCGTAGTATTCCACCTGCATGGTGCGGTCCTTGGTGCCTTGGTAATAGCGCAGGGGCTGGTTGAGCAGGTTGGTCACGTCGGCGTAGATGGTCGTCTTGAAACGCTTGCCGAAGGTGTAGGTGGCGTTCAGGTCCAGGTAGTTCACCTTGTCGTAGTAGCGGTCCAGCTGGGCCACTTCGCCCATTTCGTCCACGAAGGCCGACGCGAAGTTGTAGGAGAGGCGGAGGTTGAAGCCCCATTTCTCAAAGAAGAGCGAGGCGTTGGCCGTGTGTTCGGGCGAGCCTATCATGTCGATTTCTTCTCCCTCTTCCAGCACGCGGTGTTCGAAGTGGTGGTTCTTGGTCTTGTTGGCCGTGTAGGTATAGTTCCCGTAGAAGCCGAGGCATTTCAGGGCGGGGGCAATGAAGCTGAAGTCGCGTTGGTAGGCTGCCTCTATGCCATAGAGGTTGGCGTCGTAGGCGTTGATGGGCTTGGTGATGTCATACTCGTAGGTGCCGCTGATGGGTATCTCGGGAGCCATGCCTTGCCAGGCTTCGTCCACGATGACGTCGTTGACGCTCTTGTAGAAGAATCCCAGGCTGACCAGGCCGATGGACTTGAAGTAGTATTCGGCGCTGAGGTCGAAGTTGTACGAGGTAGTCGGCTTCAGGTCCGGGTTGCCGATGGTGGCCTCTTCGTCGGCACTGTTGTAGTTGACGCTGGGAATGAGGGCCGCGTATTTGGGGCGTGAGAGCGTTTCTGTAAACGAGGCGCGGAGCTTGAAGTCGTCGTTGACGTCGTACTTCAGCAGTACGCTGGGCAGCCAGTTGGTGTAGTTGTTCTTGCGGTTGCCGGTGGGGGCCAGGCTTTCCTCCTCTTCTTCGTCTACCACCCAGTTCAGGCCGCGGTAGTCCAGTGCAGTGTGTTCCATGCGGAGCCCGAGCATGAGGTTGAGTTTGCGGCCCAGTTTCTGGTCGAAGCGCAGGTAGGCACTGGTGATTTGCTCGTTGGCGTGGTAGTTGCCGGACATCTCCTCGTTGTCGGGTTCTCCTTCCATGGAGCCGAAGTTGATGCCGCCCAGGTATTCCTTGCTGACGAATTGTGTGCCTTCGGGATAGAAGTCGCCCACCATGAAGCCGCTGCGTATTTGTGCCGCGCCGTTGTTGCGCCAGGCGTCGTTGTCGTCGAAGGCCTCGTCGTACTTGTACCACTCTGTCTCGCGGTCCTTGGTCTTGTTGGTGTATTTCCCGCCGAAGCGCAGGGTATTGCCGAAGAGGCCTTTGGCCAGGGGCAGTTCGAAGTTGAGGCGGAATTTCCATTCGTTTTCGTAGATGCTCTGGTCGCTGTTGGTCAGTTCGTCCAGCTCCCAGGCTTCGTCGCTCAGGGCGGGGATGGCCAGGGTGGAGTAGGGGGTGCGTCCGCCTACGCCGTGGAAGGTGCTGAGCAGGTTGCTGCCCGTGTTGTTGTCCATCTTCAGTCCGAAGTATCGTTCGTTGGGTCGGTCTTCGCTGGCGCGTGAGTAGGAGGCAGCCCAGTCCATCAGTACACGTCCGCCCAGGTTGTGTTCGCCGTCCAGGGTGAAGTCCATGGTCTGTTGGCGTTCCAGGCGTGCGTTTTTCGTGTCGTTGGCTCCGCCTTTGGTCTGGAGTTCGATGGACTGTTCGGCGGGGTCGCTTTCGTCCAGGTCTTTGTAGACGGCACGGTAGCGGTTTTCCCAGTCGTTGCGGCGGTTGTACATGCCTTTGAAGGAGATTTTGTGGTCTGCGTTAAATTCGTAGTCCAGGGCCAGCGAGTAGCTTTGGCGCTCGCGGGTGACGTAGTATTGCCGCACTTGTGCTTCTTTCAGTACGACTTGGTCGTCGTCGACGTCGTATTCAAACTCGGCGTTGTCCGAGCCGCCGGGTGCGTATTGGTAAGAGCCGGAAATCATCAGTCCCAGTTTGTCGTTCAGGAAGCGGTCTCCGTAGGTCAGCCCGAGGTTCACTTGCGCCTTCTTGCTGACGGCGTTGTAGCCGCTTCCGGCCGTGGCGTTGAAGATGCGGCGGTAAGGCGTGTTCTTGGTGATGAGGTTGATGGAGCCGCCTATGGCGTCGCCGTCCATGTCGGCGGTCACTACCTTGCTGACTTCGATGGTCTGCACCATGTCGGCGGGGATGAGGTCGAGCTGCACGTTGCGCGTGTCACCTTCGGCGGAAGGTATGCGGTTGCCGTTGATGGTGACGGAGCTGAGGTCGGCGCTGGTGCCTCGCACCTGTCCGAAGCGTGCCTCGCCCTGGTCGTACTGTACGTTGATGCCCGAGATGCGCTTCAGGGCGTCGCCGATGTTGGAGTCCGGGAACTTGCCCACTTGGTCGGCCGAGACGACGTTGCTGATGCCCATGGCGTTTTTCTGCGAGCTGAGGGCGCGTCGTTGTCCGGTGAAGGCGCCGCCCACGACGACTTCTTGCAGTTCGATGCCTTCGTTCAGGGTGACGTCGCGTTCGACGGTTTTCCCTTCGGGGACGGTAATGGTAAATTCGGCGGGCGAGTAGCCTACGTAGGAGACTTTCACCCGGTAGGTGCCGGCTGCGAGGTTGGCCAGGGTGTAGAAGCCGTTCACGTCGCTGATGGCGCCTGTGTGGAGGGATTCGATGTAGACGGTGGCGCCCGGAAGGGTTTGCTGCGTGTTGTCGACGATGCGTCCGCGGATGGCACCTTGTTTGGTTTCGTTCACGTTCTCATCGGCCAGCAGCGGTAGTCCGGCCATCAAGAGAATTAGTAGTGATAGAAATACTCGTTTGATTTGTTTCATATTGTTTAAAGTTCTTTTTTGATTTTGCTGCAAAAGTACGTGGTGCGTGTTACAGGTTCCTTACGGAATCTTGAAGAGAAAGTGACAGACTTGTTACAAACCTGTTTCCCCTTCATCGGAAATGTAACGAGTGTTTAGTTCCTGGCGGGTTGTCATATGTATGAAGACTGGGCTTGCTTTGCGAGGGGCGTGCCTCTTGCGGACACGAGGCGCGGCCCGTGTTCGTGACGGCCGTGCCCCGTGTGCGCCGCAGGCGTGGCGGACGGCCGCCGTGGCCAGATGTCCGTTTCTTTCATTGGGCGGGCGTGCAGGTATTGGTCTCTAATTCTTTAAAAATGCTCTGACAGTTATGATGTTTTTGCATGGAGAAAACTTTTCTATACTTTCGCGTTTTGTTATGGAAGAAGTAATAGTAAAAGAGGTGCAGAGCCGTCGTGAGATGGATGATTTTGTCCGTCTTCCCAGGCGTTTGTATGCGGATTTTCCTTGTTACGTGCCCGATTTGGAGAGTGATGTCCGCAACACGTTCGACGTGCGGCGGAACTCTGCTTTGGAGTTCTCAGACATCCGTGCCTTTGTAGCCTACGACGGCTCCGGCCGTCCGGTGGGCCGTGTGGCCGGTATCATCAACCGTCGTGCCAACCAGAAGTGGGGTACGCGCCAGGTGCGTTTCGGCTTCATCGAGTTTGAAGACGACCTCCGCATCTCGGCCGCCCTGCTGGACGCCGTGGCCGATTGGGGGCGCGGACAGGGCATGGAGGAGATGGTCGGTCCGATGGCCATCTTCGATTTCGACAAAGAAGGGATGCTCCTGGAGGACTTTGACCGTCCCGGTTCTTCTATCACCATCTACAACCCGCCCTACTATCCCCGGCATCTGGAGGCATTGGGCTTCCAGAAAGAAGTAGACTGGGTGCAGGCGCACATCGAGATTCCGAAGCAGTTGCCCCAGCGCTATGCCCGTACAGCCGCGCTGGCGCAGGAGATGTTCGGCCTGCGGGTGCGCAAACTGACCCACAAAGAGTTGCGCGAGAGTGACATCGGGCGCCGCGTCTTCCGCCTGCTGAATGAGGCCTATGCCCCGTTGTACGGATACACCGAGTTGCAAGACAGCCAGATAGACGAGTATCTGGCCCGCTACATCCCCCTGCTGGACCTGCGCATGGTGCCGGTGGTCGAAAATGCCGAAGGCGAGCTGGTGGGCGTTGCCATCACGATGCCCAGCCTGACACGCGCCTTGCAGCGCAGCGGCGGACGCCTGTGGCCCTGGGGCTGGTTTCACTTGCTCCGTGCCTTGAAGTGGAAGCGAGAAGACAAGGCTGACCTTTACCTCGTGGCCGTTCGCCCGGACTACCAGGGCTTGGGCGTGAACGCCCTGTTCTTCGCCGACTTGCTTCCTATATATAATAAGCTTGGTTTCAAACAGGCTGAAACCGGGCCGCAACTGGAAACTAACTTGAAAGAACTGTCGCAATGGAAGCCCCTCCACCCGACTGTGGGCAAACGGCGGCGGTGCTATAAGAAAATACTGACATGGAAAGAAGAGTAGTAATCACAGGCATGGGCATCTGGTCCTGCCTCGGTACGACGTTGGACGACGTCCGCCAGGCTCTTTATGAAGGGCGCAGCGGCGTTGTCTTTAGCGAAGAACGGAAAGCGGCGGGATTCCGTTCGGCTTTGTGCACCCGTGTGCCCCGTCCCGATTTGAAGCCTTATGTTTCACGCAACCTCAGGCAGTTCATGCCCGAAGAAGCACAATATGCCTACATGGCCACCCGCGACGCCCTGCAACACGCCCGCCTCGACCCCGACTATGTCGCCGCCCACGAGGTAGGCATCGTCTACGGCAACGACTCGGTGGCCGAGGCCACTATGCAAGGGCTGGACAAGTTCCGCGAGTTCCACGACACCGCTGCGTGTGGCAGCGGCAGCATCTTCCAGTCGATGAACTCCACCGTCACCATGAACCTGGCCTGCCTGTTCCGTTTGCGGGGCATCAACCTCACCGCCTCGGCCGCGTGCGCCTCGGGCTCCCATTCCGTGGGACTGGCCTACCTGCTGGTGCGCGACGGCTTGCAAGATTGCGTCGTCTGCGGCGGCGCCCAAGAGAACAACATGTACAGCGTGGCCGCCTTCGACGGCATACAATCCTTTTCTCTTCGCGAGGACGAACCCGAGCGTGCCAGCCGGCCTTTCGACCGCAGCCGCGACGGCCTGGTGCCGGGTGGGGGAGCAGCTACGCTGATTGTCGAGAGTTACGAACACGCCATGCGCCGCGGTGCACCTATCCTGGCTGAAATTGTCGGCTGGGGTTTCTCCGGAAACGGTGACCATATCTCTACGCCCAATGTCGACGGTCCGGCACGCTCGCTCGAACTGTGCCTGCAACACGCCGGCGTCACGCCTGCGCAGATAGGCTACGTCAATGCCCATGCCACCTCCACCCGCATCGGCGACAGCCGCGAGGCACAGGCCATCGCACGCCTTTTCGGCGACTACCGGGTGCCCGTCACCTCAACCAAGAGCCAGACGGGGCACGAAATGTGGATGGCGGGCGGAAGCGAGCTGATTTATTCCATCCTCATGATGAAGGCCGGCTTTATTGCGGGAAACATCAATTTCGAAGAACCGGACGAAGAGACGGCCTGCATCAACGTGCTGCCCGAGACGCGCGAGGCGCATTTCGACCTGTTCCTCTCCAACTCCTTCGGGTTTGGAGGGACCAATTCCACCCTGATTGTAAGAAATCTGTAAACATAAGAAGAACTTTTAAAACACCATTGCTATGACACGTCAAGAGATAGTAGAGAAAGTAAACAGCCTGCTGGCTGATGAATTTGAAGTAGATGCAGCCTTGTTCACGCCCGAAGCCAACGTGCGGGAGACGCTCCAACTGGACAGCCTGAGCCTGGTCGACCTGGTGGCCATCATCCAACAAACGTACAAGATAAAGATTCCCGTCGGAGAACTGCGCGAAATAAAAACGTTTGCCGACCTTTACAATTACATTGAATCTCACCTGGCCTGACGTGGAACCCAAGGAAACGGACATCCGGGCACTTATACCCCAGCGGACTCCCATCATCATGGTAGACCGTTTGTTGCGGGCAACCGACGACGAGGCAGAGGCGTGCTTCACCGTCTGCTCCGGAAACTTTTTTCTGGACGACGAGGGTTGCCTGGCCGAGACCGGTGTGCTGGAGCACATCGCCCAGTCGGCATCGGCCTTTGCCGGATGGAGGGCCGTGCAGGCGGGAGCTACCCGGCCGCCGCTGGGATTCATCGGCGAAGTGAAGAAGTTTCACTGTCACCGGCGGCCCCGTGTGGGCGACGAGCTGCACACGGTGGTCACCATACAGACCGAGTTCGAAGGCATCCTGGTTGTCTCCGCCGAAGTGCGGGCAGACGGGCAACCCGTGGCCGACACGCAAATGAAAGTATCCATCCGTTCTGACGAATAACAGCTTATGGCAGTACAATCCTTTGAAAACAGTTATTACCGCCTGTTGGGCACGACTCCGTCAGACAGCGGCGCCATGTTCCGCGTGGCATTGTTGCCCGATTGCGAGGTTTATCGCGGACACTTTCCCGGTCATCCGGTGTGCCCGGGTGTCTGCAACGTCGAGCTGATACGTCGGTGTGCCGAGCGCTTCGTGGGGCAACGGCTGCACATTCATACCATTTCGCAGTGCCGCTTCACGGCAATAGCCTCGCCAGACCTTTCTCCCGAAGTCGATGTCAGCCTGAGTGCGACGCCTGCTTCCGGTAAGTGGCAGGTCGTGGCGCGTGTGAGCAGTGGCGGCTGCGTCTACGTGGAATACAAGGGCGAGATGCTGCCCTATTGAGCAAAGAACGGAAGGATGAAATACGATGTTATCGTCATAGGAGCCGGTTTGGGCGGTCTGGAGTGTGGCTACCTCTTGTCGCGGGCAGGACGCCGCGTGCTGGTGCTGGAACGCGGCACCCAGCCGGGCGGTTGCTTGC
Source organism: Bacteroides sp. ET71 (assembly GCF_023336905.1). Taxonomy (GTDB): domain Bacteria; phylum Bacteroidota; class Bacteroidia; order Bacteroidales; family Bacteroidaceae; genus Bacteroides. The sequence goes on along the minus strand of NZ_JAMBLS010000004.1, from coordinate 205,489 downwards.
AGAGCTACCGGCGCGACGGCTTGTCTTTCGACACGGGTTTTCACTACGTAGGCGGAGTGGGCGAGGGCGAATCGTTGTACCCCGTCTTCTGCTACCTGGGCCTGGCCGACCTGCCTTGGCAGCGTATGGACAAGGCTTTTGACCTGGTGATGATTGGCGGGCGCACTTTTCCCATCATGCAGGGTTTCGACGCGTTTGTCGAGGCTTTGACCGCCGAGTTCCCGGCCGAACGGGAGGCGCTGCGCCGTTATGCGGACCTGTTGCAAGAAGTGTTGCGTCGGCAGTTTGACGAATGGACCCCGGCGGACAACGGCAAGTCGGCTGCTTTCTTCGGACGTTTGCTGGAGACAGGTGCCTGGGACTATGTGCAGGAACACTTTCGCGACCCGCTGTTGCGCGAAGTCTTGGGCGGCAACGCATTGACCATGGAATTGCGCCGTCAGTCCTTGCCCCTGTTCTCTTTCGCTCATTGCCAGGCGGGCTATTTGGAAGGAAGCTGGCGTTTGCGGGGCGGTGGCGAGCAAATCGTCAGGCGCCTGGTGTCCGGCATCAGGCAATGCGGGGGCACGGTGCTTTGCCGGGCCGAGGTGCAGGAACTGGTGGAGAAAGACGGGCGCCTGGTGGCGGCACGCTGCGCCGACGGAGAGGTCTACGAGGCCGACGCTTTCCTGAGCGACGTCCATCCCGCCGTCACGTGCACGTGGTTGGAAAACAGCCGCGTCTTGCGCAAATCCTATCGCCATCGCTTGACGGCAGCAGACAACACTTTCGGGCTTTGCACCGTGTCGCTTCGTCTGAAGCCGCGCGCCTTGCCCTACCGGAACTGCAACCATTATGTCTATGCGGGGCGCGATGCGTGGGAATTTTACCTGGACGAAGGTCCCGTGGGAGGCGTCTTGCTGAGCAGTCCCGTGCCGGACGACGGTTATGCGCGGCAGTTGGATTTGCTCACTCCCCTGACGTGGGAACACTGCCGGCGCTGGGCCGATACTACGGTGGGCCGTCGGGGCGAAGACTATCTGGCTTTGAAGCGTCGCCTGGCCGACGAATGTCTGGCTTTGGCCGGACGCGTCATTCCGGGCATCAGTACGCTGGTGGAAGCGTGTTACGTCAGTACACCGCTGACGTTCCGCGATTACACCTGCACCCCTCAAGGTTCGGCCTACGGGCTGCAGAAAGATTTCCGCCAGCCGCTGATGGCTTTGCTGTCGCCCCGCACCCCTTTGCCCAATCTCTGGCTGACGGGGCAAAACCTGGCGTTGCACGGAGTACACGGAGTCACCATGACGGCCTTGCAGACGTGTGCGGAGCTGTTGGGGAAAGAATGGATATGGAACAATGTATTAAATAAATAAAGAATAAGGAAGAAGAATGAAGTACGCATTGGTTACAGGAGGAAGCCGCGGCATCGGGCGGGCTGTCAGCCTGAAGTTGTCCCGAATGGGCTATAAGGTGCTCATTAACTATGTGCACAACGCGGCGGAGGCCAAAAATACGCTCGACCAGGTACGCCTCGAAGGGGGCGACGGCGAGATTCTGATGTTTGACGTGGCAGACCGCCAGCAGGTGAGCCGCGCCTTGGAAGCCTGGGAGACGGAACACCCCGACGAATACATCGAAGTGCTGGTGAACAATGCGGGCATCCGTCGTGACCATGTGATGGCCTTGATGCCCGAAGAAGACTGGAGCCGGGTGCTCGAAATCACGCTGAACGGCTTCTTTCACGTGACGCAGGCCCTTTTGCCGGCCATGCAGTTGCATAAGAACGGGCGCATCGTCAACGTGGCCAGTGTCACCGGCCTCAAGGGTATGGCGGGACAGAGCAACTACGCCGCTGCCAAGGGCGGACTGATTGCCGCCACCAAGTCGTTGGCGCTGGAGGTTGCCCGCAAACGCGTCACTGTCAACGCCGTGGCACCCGGTTTCATCCAGACGGACATGCTGGAGGGGCTGGACGAGGCCGAACTGAAAAAGGCCATCCCCCTGGGCTGTCTGGGTACACCCGACGAGGTGGCCGAGCTGGTAGGCTTTCTGGTGTCGCCTGCTGCGGCTTACATCACGGGTGAGGTAGTATCCATCAATGGCGGACTTTATACTTGAACCATCTATGAAACTCTTGGAAGACATCTGTCGCATCCGCGTGAAGTTCGGCGAGACCGATGCTATGGGGTGCGTCTGGCACGGCTCTTACGTCAGCTACCTGGAAGACGGGCGCGAGTCGTTCGGCCGGCGTTATCCGGGCATAGGCTATGCCGACATCAGCCGGTCGGGCATTTACGCTCCGGTCTACGACTTGCACGTGCGCTACCTGGCCCCGTTGGGCCTGGACGATGTGGCAGAGGTGCATACGCGTTATGTCTGCAAACCCGGTGCCCGCTTGGACTTCAGCTATGAGATTTACCGGGAACGCGACGGGGCGTTGTGCTGCACGGCAGAGACCACGCAGCTTTTCATCGACCCGCACGGCGAACTGCTGACGGACAAGCCTGACTATTACACCCGCTGGCAAGCGCGTTTCTTGAAGGATTAAACTGCAACTATGACAAAGAAAATCTTACTGTTATGTTTCTTTCTCTACTGGGGGACAACCTGGCTTCTGGCGCAGCGCCTGTCTGTCACCGGTACAGTGACAGACTCCATCACGGGCGAGCCCTTGCCTTACGCCGCAGTGGTGTGGGAGGGCACGTACACTGGCGCGCAGACCGATGACGCGGGGCGCTTCTCTTTGTCCTTTTCAAATGCGGCGGGCAGCCACGTGCTGGAAGTGTCCTACATGGGGTATGACACGAAGCGGATACCCGTCCGCAAGGAGGCTGCCCGCGGACTGGACATCCGTTTGTCGCCCAGCAGCATCGCTTTGGAGGAAGTGGTCATCAAGCCCGGCCGGGAGCGTTACCGGCGGCGGGGGAATCCGGCGGTGGAATTTGTCCGGAAGGTCATTGCCCGCCGCGATGCCCATGTGCCCCGCGACCACGACTATTTCAGCTACGAACGCTACCAGCGCATGATTTTTGCCCTGAACGAATATACCCCAAAGCCCAAGAAAGAGGGGAAAACGTCGGGGAAGTTCGATTTTGTGAACGAGTTCGTAGATACGCTGGAGACCGGAACGACCGTTCTGCCAGTGTCGGAGCGCGAACGCTTGGAGCGCGTCTTTTACCGCCGCGACCCGAAGAGTGAGAAAGTCTTGTTGCTGGGCAGCAAGTCGGCAGGTGTGGACGAAGTGTTCTCGCGCGAGGGCATCCAGCAATTCCTGAACGAAGCGTTCCGCGAGGTGGATATCTTTCAGAACAACATTCCCTTGTTTCTGCAACGTTTCGTCAGTCCGCTGTCTACGTTGGGTCCTGCCTTCTACAAGTATTACCTGTTGGACACGGTGCAGGTGGCCGGCCAGCCGTGCATGGACTTGGGCTTCGTGCCTTTCAACTCCGAATCGTTTGGTTTCACGGGCCATCTTTATGTGGCGCTCGACTCGACTTACTTTGTGAGGCGCGCCGTACTGAATGTGGCCAAGGACATCAACCTCAACTTCGTCTCGCACATGAGCATAGAGCAGGAGTTCCGCCGTACGGCCGACAGCACGCGCCTTATCACGAAGGATGACATCCGTGTGAACTTCAAGCTGACGGAGAAATCGAAGGGGATGTATGCCCAACGGTTGAACGTGTACAGGGGGCATAGCTTTGAGCCGCCAGGCGCCGAAGAGGCGGCTCTTTTCGACCAGCCGGCTCCCGTGGTGGAGCAGGAAGATGCTTACCGGCGTTCCGATATGTTCTGGACGGAGAATCGCCCGGAGATGGCACGCCGGAAGAATCCCAACGGCGTGGACAAGCTGATGCAGCGGCTGCGCTCTGTCCCCATTTTCTACTTTGCCGAGAAGGTGGTGACCACCCTCGTGTCGGGCTATATCCCTACGAACAAGAACCCGGAGAAGAACAAGTTTGACTTGGGGCCGATGAACAGTACCATCAACGGCAATGCCATCGAGGGTGCCCGCTTCCGTCTGGGGGGAGGGACGACGCCCCAGTTCGACCGCCACTGGTTTCTGGAGGGTTATGCCGCCTATGGCACGAAAGACCGGAAGATGAAGTACGACGGGCTGGTGGAGTATTCTTTCACCCCGCGGAAGGATTTCCGGCTGGAGTTTCCGCAACACTCGCTCAGGTTCGAATACATGTACGACCTCAACAAGCTGGGGCAAAACTACATGTACACGAGCAAGGACAACGTGATGTTGGCCATCAAACGCAAGAAGGACAACATCGCCACCTACCTGCGCAAAGCCGAACTGACTTATACGCGCGAACACTACAACGGCATCTCGTACGGCGCCACGGTGCGCAACCTGCGCGAAGAGGCCACGCCTTATGCCCGCTTCGACCGCATCGGCGCGGACGGCACGACGCTGACTCCGGTGGCTCATTACGACATGACAGAGCTGGAATTGCGCTTCCGCTACGGGCGCGGGGAGAAGTTCTACCAGACCCGTACCCAACGCATCCCCATCACCTACGACGCACTCATCTTCAACCTGAGCCACGTGATGGCGAAGAAAGGTTTCTGTGGGTCGTCTTTCGATTACCAACGCACGGAGGTGGGGATGCGGAAGCGCTTCTGGTTTTCCGCCTTCGGCTACCTGGATGCCTTGCTGAAGGGAGGGAAGGTGTGGACGCGCGTGCCCTATCCGCTGCTGATTTTGCCCAACGCCAATACGACTTACACCATCCAGCCGGAAACTTACACCAACATGAACGCGCTGGAGTTCATCAACGACGAATACTTGTCGTGGGACTTGACGTACTACATGAACGGCGCCTTGCTGAACCGCATCCCGCTCATCAAGAAACTGCGCTGGCGCGAGGTGTTCTGCTTCCGCGGCCTTTGGGGGCATCTGACGGACAAGAACGACCCGGCGCAGAACGGCGAAGGACTATACGCTTTCCCTTCTGTCACCCAACGCATGGGGCGGGCGCCTTATATGGAAGCCAGCGTAGGCATCGAAAACATCTTCAACTTCCTTCGCCTGGACTACGTCTGGCGTCTGAACTATCGGAATCATCCCGACATTCAGGTGCGCGGCGTCAGGGCCACCATGCAGCTTTCTTTCTGACACATGCCTGCCGGCTGTAAAATGCGAGGCACGCCTCTTGCCCACAACGGTTTTGCCCGGAGTGCGCAGGAGCCGTGCCTCGTGTTCGGAAGAGCTGTGCCTCGTGTCCGGCGTTTACTTTTCGCCGTCGAAAGGCTTCAGCGGGTCTTGGGTGCCCAGTTCGCGTTTGTCGCGAAGGAACTGTACCAGGAATATCAGGAACAAGATGAGGGCCACACCCAGACCGACGAAGTCGAACGTTCCCAAGATGATTCCGCCACCCACGTCGAAACGCAACTTGGCCCACGGTGCGTAGATGAAGACCGTGTTGATGAGGATGAGCAGCAAACGGAACTCCGTCGGCCCGAAAGCCGCATACGTCAGCCGGAACTCACCTTTCAGGATGGTGCAGACATAGGTGTAGATGGCCAGGCACAGGTATCCGGCCAGTCCCAACAGCGACACGTCCATGCGCAACACTGGCGAAAGGCCGGCGCCCAGAAAGATGAAAAACGTGGTGATGGCGTCCAGCGTGTGGTCGATGAAAAAACCGTAGACCGGGCGCTGGGTGTTGCGAACGCGCGCCAGCGTGCCGTCCAGGCTGTCGCCGTACCAATGGATGAAGAGGCCGAAAGACGACAGCCACAACCATTCGACGCATTGGTTGGACAGGACGCCTCCCACGACGAACAACAGCGAACCGAACACGCCCAGATAGGTCAGTGTGTCCGAGGTCATCCAACGTGGCTGACGCCGGGCCAGCCAGATTAACAGTTTCTTTTCACCTGCATTCAGTATAGAGGTCTGTATCCTCCGAGATGTTTCTTTTCCCATAACGTATTCTGTTTTTTTTGACTGAAATGAATTGAACCCAAAAGTAGGGCATCCGCTTCACAAAACAGTGTCGTAAACGGGCTTACAAATGGTCTGATGGTTGGCCGTGGGGAAGGATTCAGGCTTTTTCGGCACGAATCAGCGCCTTCCGTCCGTCGGACAGGGTGGTGGCAAACAGGTAGATGCTGCCCCCGTCGGCCAGGCGGAGCCGTTTGCGCAGTTCGCTTACCGGGGCGGGGAAGTTGCGGACGCTGAGGTTGGCCTGCCGCTCGCCGCCCAGCAATGCCTTGAGCTCCTTCTTGCCGAAACCGCTCCAGCCCACGATGCGGAAGCGGCGGCCGGGGAAGTCTTCTGCCAGGCAGTCCGACGTGTAGAGGTGGCTGCTGGGATGCAGCTTGCTCACTCCGTATGCTTGCGTCAGGCTGCGGAAAGCACCGGCTTTCAACAGGGCAGCGTTGGGCTCGTAGAGATAGATGCCGGGCGCTTCGGCCAGCGGGCAGGCGGCGTTCTGCTCGGCCTGTCGGGTGAAGGTGAAGGTTTGTGCGGGAGCGCCGCTGCGCAGGTTGGTGCAGTGGATGGGCACGCGGTCGGCATCTCCGGCGGGACAGTCGCGCTCCAGCACCAGCAACAGTTCCTTGCACTCGTTGTCCACGGCCACGACGTGCGCTTCGCACACCCGCCCCAGTTGGTGCAGGGCCAGCGTCAGGTCCAGCATGGGCGACAGCTTCAGCAGCACGCGGGGCGCACAGGCCAGCAGGCGGTCTTCCAGCCGCGTGACGTCCGGTTCGCAGTCGGCCAGGGCCACCGTCTTGCCCCCGTGCGCGTCTCTCCGCGCCGGGTCGAGGAAAATCCAGTCGGCGGACAGCCCTTCCAGAAACTCCGTAGCCTCCGCCCGGTGCACGCGGATGTGCGTCAGGCCCAGCCGGGGAAAATTGTGTGCGGCCAGTTCGCAAAGCACCTCTTGTCGTTCCACATAGTCCACTTCTTCGAAGAGTGGCGCCAGGAAAGAGCAGTCCACACCCAGTCCGCCCGTCAGGTCGGCCAGCCGTTGGCGCTTTCCGCCGAACCGTTGCACGATGCCGGCCTTGTGGTGTGCCGTTGCCTCGGACGAGCATTGCTCCAGAGACAGGCGCGGTGGGCAGACAATGTCGTCGACGGCCGCCCAGGTCGGCACCTTGTCGGCCAGCACCTTTCGGCCGGCAATCTGCGCCACGGCTGCCGGCAGGTCGACGCCGGGTTCGGGGTGGGCGTGCAGGGCCAGGGTGCGCGCGTCGTCTGCGGCATGCTGGCGGATGAAGCGGAGGGTTTCTTCGTTCAGAAGCATAGAGAAATCGGTTTACAAATGCAAAGATAGGTTATTTTTTCGCTGCTTCGGCGGCTTCGGGCTTCTTTTCTGTTGTTAGCCGGACGAAGTTTCATCTGATTTTATTACTTTTGTGAGCAGAAGTCAGCCCAAGCCTTTCGGTGGTGCAGACCGCCATCAGCTTCTGCTGCATGTGCCGGCATGGAGTCTCGTTGTGCGTGGCATCCGGCCTCCAGAAGCTTTTGCTGGAGCGTGGTGGCTTGGCGGCCATCGGAAACGTCCGGCCTGGCAAGTTGCTCTATGGGTATAATGAATGTCTATATTATTAACTTTAAAAAACGATTCGTATGAGAAGATTATTGACTTTAGCGCTTAGCTCGTTGCTGGCTCTTGCTTCGTGGGCACAGCAAGCCTTGTTCAGCGGCAACGAGATTGTCTCGCCCGAGGTGAAGGAAGACGGCACAGTGACATTCCGCCTCTACGCTCCCAAAGCGGTGAAGGTGGAGGTGACAGGCGATTTCCTGCCGCCTGCGAAGATTTCTATTCCCGAAGGCGAGATGGAAGCGCCGGGCGTGGCTTCGCTGAAAGAAGGAAAGAACGGCCTGTGGACCTACACGTCGCAACCTCTGGCGCCGGAATTGTATTCTTATAAGTTCCGGGTGGACGGCATGGACTATCTCGACCCGTCCAACGTCTACATGTGTCGCGACATCGCTTCTTATACCAATATCTTTATTGTGGAAGACGAGCCGGGCGACACGGGCGACCTGTACAGCGTGAACGACGTGCCGCATGGCAATGTCTCCAAAGTCTGGTACGAAAGCCCCACGCTGAAGATGAACCGCCGCATGACCGTCTACACGCCTGCGGGCTATGAGGACGGAAAACACCGGTATCCGGTGCTCTACCTGCTGCACGGCGCCGGAGGCGATGAGGACGCATGGACTACGTTGGGGCGTGCCGCACAGATTATGGACAACCTTATTGCGGCCGGACGCGTGAAACCCATGATTGTGGTGATGCCCAACGGCAACCCCAACTGCGAGGCTGCACCGGGCGAATGGTCGCGTGGCATGTACAAACCCACGTTCATGGGGCACATGTCGCCCAAGCCTGTCGCTTCGATGGAAGAAAGTTTCCCCGACATCGTGAAGTATGTGGAGAAGCATTATCGTGTGCTGAAGGGAAAGGCCCATCGTGCCATCTGCGGACTGTCGATGGGCGGCGGTCATTCGTTTGCCATCTCCAAAATGTATCCGACGATGTTCGACTACGTGGGACTGTTCTCTTCGGCCATCTTCCTGGGTGGCAGCAACGACCGCAAAGGTTCTGCGTTAGACCAAATGAACAGCGACCCGCAGTTCGGGCAGGAGATGGCGGCCTTGTTTGGCGCCCGTCCCAAACTTTATTGGATTGCCATTGGCAAGGACGATTTTCTTTATCAGGTCAATGCCGACTATCGTCGGTTCCTCGATGCGAAGGGGTATCCGTATGAATATGTAGAGACGGAGGGCGGACACATCTGGCGCAACTGGCGCATCTACCTGACCGAGTTCACGCAAAAGCTGTTCAAGTAAATCGGCTGTGCAACCATTCTTTTAGCCCAGGAGGTGATATACATTGCCTGCCTGGGCTTTTATGATGCCTTTCATCTCCAGTTCGAAAAGTACGCCGCTAAGTTGGCTGATGGGCAGGTTGCTTTCCACCGTCAGGGCATTGATTTGCAAGTCCCCGTGCTGTGCAAGCAACTGCACGATGCGGTTTCCCTCTTCCGTCAGTTCTTGAAACAGGGTGCGCTGTATCGGGGCAGGTTTGGCGGCCGTTGTGTTCCAGCCCATGGCATTTACGAAATCTTCTGCGTTTTCTATCAGAGCAGCCTTGTTGTCCCGGATGAGGCTGTTGCAACCTTCCGATTGCTCGTCGTTCACCCGGCCTGGGACGGCGAAACATTCCCGGTTGTATCCGTTGCCCAGGTCAGCAGTAATGAGTGAGCCACCTTTCGCGCCGGATTCCACCACAATGACTGCATCGGCCATGCCTGCAACGATGCGGTTCCGGCTGATGAAATTGTAACGTTCGGGTTCTGTTCCTGTCAGAAACTCCGTCAGCAAACCGCCGCGTGCCAGCATTTCCGTGGCCGTTTTCCGGTGGGCAGACGGATAGATGCGGTCCAATCCGTGAGCCAGGACTGCTACCGTCGGAAGCTGCTCTGCCAAGGCGGCACGATGGGCGGCGATGTCAATGCCATAGGCCAGTCCGCTGACCACGAGCAGGTCGGGGCAAACCGCAGCGATGTCGCGTATGAATTCGTTGCAGAATTGTCTGCCATACTCTGTGGCATGGCGCGTGCCTACTATGCTGACTACACGCAGGCTATTGAGGTCGGCGTTCCCTTTGGAGAAAAGGAAAAGCGGGGCATCTTCGCATTGCCGTAACCTGGCAGGATAGTGCACATCGTTCGGCGTAAGGCAGTCGATGCCATGTTTTTCGGCAAAGGCAAGTTCCCGTTCGGCGCGGTCGAAAGTCCCCGGAGTGTCAAGGGCCTTCAAGACATTGGGCTGTATATCGGGACAAAGTTGAGTCAGTTCGTTGCGCCGGGCAAAGACATCGGCCGCACTGCCTGCAACCTTCACCAGACGCTGTGCGGTCAGCGTTCCGATGCCTTCGCAAAGAGTCAATGCTATGCAACAAAGGCGTTCGTCAGAGTAGTTCATGGTATCTGCAAGGTTAAGCTTCTTTCAAATAAGGGGCAAACAGTCGGTCGAACAGTTCGCTTTGCCCCAGGCGCCCGTTAATCACGCATACAGCCTCTACGATTCCTTTCAAAGCGAGTTTATTGTCCGAAGCGCGATAGATGTCCTGTTCGAAGACATATTTGATGCCTTCTTTCCGCAAATTGAGTTTGCAGATAAACTCGTCACCGCTGCGCAGCGGTGTCTTGAAAGACAGGGTGATACGTGCCACGACCGGGTCGATGCCTTGGCGGTGCAGTTCCGCAAAGCCGGCTCCCGTAGAGAGGAGAAATTCGTGGCGTGCATGTTCCAGATAGTGCTGGTAGTTGGCGTTGTTGACGATGCCTTGCAGGTCGCACTCGTAGTCGCGTACCTTCAGTCGGAGTTCGTGGATATAGTGGGTCATAAGCTGGGGGTATACGTGTTTTTTATTCTTTAGTTGGTTAGTTGGCCAGTCCTTTGAACCGTTTCAGTTCCTCCGTCGAAACCAGCTTGTAGAGCTTGTCGCTGGGGCGTATCTTGTCGCATTTGATGGAGAAGTGTTCCCCTTTGTGGACGGTGGCCACGGGCTGGAGGTCGACGCGCATCTCGTCGGCGGTGAGGTAGAGGGCTCCTGTGGTGGGACCGGTGACGAGCAGTTTGTCGCCTGTGTTCAGTTCGGCGGCTTCCACCAAGAACTCGGCCACGCCGATGTTGGAGAAGTATTTCACACCCTTACCTACGTAAATTTTGCGCTCGGTAGCTGCCGAACCGTAGTGGTGTGTCCATTCTCCCAGGCGTTGCCCCAGGTAGTAGCCGTCCCAGAATCCGCGGTTGAAGACGGTGGCCAGCCGGCGGTTCCAGTCTTCCACCCGTTCGTCGGTGAAGGAATCTTCCAGGTAGGCGCGGATGGCCTCCTTGTAGCACTCCACGACGGTACGGACGTACTCTGGTCCGCGTGCCCGGCCTTCTATCTTGAAGACGCGCACGCCGGCATCCATCATTTTGTTGAGGAAGTGGATGGTTTTCAGGTCTTTGGGTGACATGATATATTGGTTGTCAATCTCCAGTTCGGCGTCTGTCTCTTTGTCGCGCACCACGTACGAGCGGCGGCACACTTGCATGCAGGCGCCGCGGTTGGCCGAGTGGTTCATCTGGTGCAGGGAGAGGTAACACTTGCCGCTGACGGCCATGCACAGGGCGCCGTGGCAGAACATTTCGATGCGTACGGGCTGTCCCGAGGGGCCGCAGATGTTGTCTTCAACGATGGCGCGGTGAATCTCGGCCACTTGCTCCAGATTGAGTTCGCGGGCCAGCACGACGACATCGGCAAACTGGGCATAGAAGCGCAGGGCCTCCGCGTTCGAGATGTTGAGCTGGGTGCTGAGGTGCACCTCCTGACCGATGCTGCGGGCGTAGGTCATCACGGCCACGTCGGCGGCAATGATGGCGGAGATGCCGGCCTCGTGGGCAGCGTCGACGATGGTGCGCATCAGCGCGATGTCCTGGTCGTAGATGATGGTGTTGACGGTCAGGTAGCTCTTCATGCCGTGCTGTTCACACGTGTGGGCTATCTCCTTCAGGTCGTCGATGGTGAACGTACTGGCCGAACGGGCGCGCATGTTCAGGTTCTCGATGCCGAAGTAGATGGAGTCGGCTCCGGCCTGGATGGCAGCGGCCAGTGAGTCGCGCGAGCCTACGGGGGCCATTATTTCGAAGTCTTTCTGATTCATTCTTGCGGTTACGGCTTGTAGTTTTTGGCTTCTTCCTCTATTTCTTTAAACATTTCCATGCCCAGCTTCTGCCCTAACTGTGCGCCTTCTATCATGATGGCAGGAGAAGATTTGGCGAGCTTCTTCCCGATGGGTGTCTGATAGAACGCGGTGATTTGCTTCAGCTCGTCCAGCGTGAGGTATTTCTGGTAGATGGGCACGTAGCCTTCGATTATCTTGTTCTTGAATTTGCCTCGCATCTTATCTTCCACGGATTTCCAATAGCTGTCGGGCAAACTGGGACCGGTTGTCTTAACCATGTTGATCAGTTGCGGGAGGAGCTGGTTCATGCTTTCCAGCGATCCCGAAGCGCTCATGAACTCCTGCAATGCTTGTTTGTATTCACTGTTTGCCTCCTGTGCCGCGGCGTTCGGAATGTGGATGAACAGAGCGGTTGCCAGGACAAGTGCTCCTATGAATAACTTTTTCATGTTGTTTGAATTTAAAGATTGATGGACAAAGATACGGCTTTTCCCGTGATTGCCATACGGCGGGCGTGGATTTTCCGTACCTTTGCCCCCTAAAAACGACGAAGATATGAAGATTGCCTCTATTGACTTGGGCGAGCGTCCTGTGCTGCTGGCCCCGATGGAAGACGTCACCGACCCGGCCTTCCGCCTGATGTGTAAGGAGTTTGGTGCCGACATGGTGTACACCGAGTTTGTCTCGGCCGATGCCCTGATACGTGCGGTCAGCAAGACCGAACAGAAGCTTAACATCAGCGATGCCGAACGTCCCGTGGCCATTCAAATCTACGGGCGCGACGTAGATACGATGGTCGAGGCTGCCCGCATCGTAGAGCAGGCTCGGCCCGATGTCATCGACCTCAACTTCGGCTGTCCCGTCAAGCGTGTGGCAGGCAAAGGCGCCGGAGCCGGGATGTTGCGCAACGTCCCGCTCATGCTGGACATCACCCGTGCCGTGGTCGAGGCAGTCCGCCTGCCCGTCACCGTCAAGACGCGCCTGGGGTGGGATGCAGACAGCAAAATCATCGTCACCCTGGCCGAACAGCTTCAGGATTGCGGCATTGCCGCCCTCACCATCCATGGCCGTACCCGCGCACAGATGTACACGGGTGAGGCAGACTGGACGCTTATCGGCGAGGTGAAAGCCAATCCGCGCATGCACATCCCCATCATTGGCAACGGAGACATCACTACCCCCCAGCGGGCGCAGGAATGTTTTGAGCGTTACGGCGTAGACGGCATCATGGTGGGGCGTGCCAGTTTCGGCCGCCCGTGGATTTTCAAGGAAATCAAGCATTACTTGCAGACCGGGGAGGAGTTGCAGGGACTGACACCGGCGTGGAAACTGGATGTGCTCCGCCGTGAAGTGGACGACAGCGTGCGCCTGCTGGACGAGCGGCGCGGCATCTTGCACGTCCGTCGCCACTTGGCCGCCAGCCCGCTGTTCAAGGGTATCCCCAATTTTCGCGAGACGCGCATTGCCATGCTGCGGGCCGAAACGCAGGCCGAGTTGTATGACATCTTCCGGCAGATAGAACCCCTGCTGGGCATCGGCTGAACGAGGGTTTGGCACTTGCCCGCAAGAGCGGGCTTCCCTGTTCGGAAGAGCCGTGGCTGGTGCCTGCCGCGGCCTCACTTGCGGCCGGCTTTTTTACTTGCCGGTCAGAGGCGTTTTTTCTATTGTCGGGAAGATTTTTCAAGGACAGCGTTGCAGAGGGCAGAAAATAAAAATGGGCTCCGCCGAGCCCAACCTTTTGTTAACCTTAAATCTAATACTATGAAAAAAATCACGGTGCGAAAATAGCGTTTTCTGATTATTACTGCAAATAATCTTCTCGTTTTTGTCCGGAATTTTAAATCTATTAAATGCTTTTAAAGTTCATTTTACCCCGGGTCGCGCTTCCGTTTCGCTTTTTCTCCTGCCGGTTAGTTGCCCGGACAGCCATTTATTCCCCTTTTGTGCCTTCCAGGCCGTTTCCATAAAAAAAGTCCCCTCCGCCTCTGAGGGCATGAGGAGACTTCTTGTTGATATTAATCAAATGTAGAAAGGAGTCTGATTAATCTTTCAGCTTGGCGCGGATGAAGTCGCGGTTCAGGCGGGCGATGTTGCTGATGGAGACGTTCTTCGGGCACTCAGCCTCGCAGGCGCGGGTGTTGGTGCAGTTGCCGAAGCCCAGCTCGTCCATCTTGGCCAGCATGGCCTTGGCGCGGCGCAGAGCCTCGGGCTTGCCTTGCGGCAGCAGGTTCAACTGGCTCACCTTGGCCGACACGAACAGCATGGCCGAGCCGTTCTTACAAGCAGCCACGCAGGCACCGCAACCGATGCAACTGGCGGCATCCATGGCTTCGTCGGCAATGGTCTTCGGGATGAGGATGGCGTTGGCATCCTGCGCAGCACCTGCGTTGACGCTTACGTAACCACCGGCCTGCATGATTTTGTCGTATGCCGTGCGGTCCACCATCAGGTCCTTGATGACCGGGAAACCGGCCGAACGCCACGGTTCTACGGTGATGACGTCGCCGTCGTTGAAGCGGCGCATGTAAATCTGGCACGTCGTAGCGCCTTGTGCCGGGCCGTGCGGATGACCGTTGATGTAGAGCGAGCACATGCCGCAGATGCCTTCGCGGCAGTCGTGGTCGAACACCACGGGCTCTTTACCTTCGCTGATGAGTTGTTCGTTCAGGATGTCCATCATCTCCAGGAACGACGTATCGCCCGGGATGTCCTTCATTTCGTAGGTTTCGAATGCGCCTTGTGCCTTCGGGCCCTTTTGACGCCAAACTTTAAGGGTGAATGATATATTTTTATCCATAGCTTTTAAGTTTTTTAGTTGGTGAGTTTTTAAGTTTATAAGTTCTTACACTCACCGAATTTTTGATTATGTTTTAAGAGTTTGAGTCTAATCCATCCTTTCTTCTATAGATCAAGGACTGCAACATTTTGCTGACCTCGCAGTTTAATTTTCCTATTTCTTGGAACTGGTTCCCTGATATGTAGGACAGTTCGTAAGAAATGGTCAGTTGCGTGTCCAGTTCGTTTGAAGAACCTAAGGATATATATAAGAATTGAATTAATTCCTTATTGGAACTTCTTCCAAATCCTTCTGCTATGTTGGAAGGAATTGAAACGGCACATCTTCGCATTTGGTTTGACAATCCAAAGCGTTCGTCTAAGGGATAATTGGCAGTAAGCTGATAAACAGCTTTGGCCAGCTTGATGCCTTTCTGCCATGCCAATAAATCCCTATAAGTTCCCATAACTTATAAACTCAATAACTTATAAACTCAAAAACTTATGATTTATAGTTACGCGTCTGTACCTTGATGGCTTCATAAACCAGCGGCTCTTTGTACATCACCGGAGCCTTGTCATCGCTGCCCTGGTATTCCCAGCAAGCCACATAGAAGTAGTTCTCGTCATCACGTTTAGCCTCGCCTTCTTCCGTCTGATATTCTTCGCGGAAGTGGCCGCCGCAGCTTTCGTTGCGGTTCAGGGCATCGTAGGCAATCAGTTCGCCCATCGTGATGAAGTCGTTCAGGCGGATAGCCTTGTCCAGCTCGACGTTCATGCCTTCCTTGTCGCCCGGGATGAACAGCTCGGTCTCAAACTCCTTGCGGATTTCCTTCAGCTTGGTCAGGGCAGTCTTCAAACCGGCTTCCGTGCGGCCCATGCCGACGTATTCCCACATCACGTGGCCCAGTTCCTTGTGGATAGAGTCAACAGACTTCTTACCCTTGATACCCATCAGGTGGTCAATCTTGGCTTGTACGGCTTTCTCTGCCTCGGCAAATTCAGGCAAGTCTGTCGAGAAGCGGGGAACCGTGATTTGGTCAGCCAGGTAGTTCTGGATGGTGTAAGGCAATACGAAGTAACCGTCGGCCAGACCCTGCATCAGAGCCGATGCACCCAGACGGTTGGCACCGTGGTCAGAGAAGTTACATTCGCCGATGGCAAACAGACCCTTGATAGTGGTCATCAGTTCGTAGTCTACCCAGATGCCGCCCATTGTATAGTGGATGGCGGGATAAATCATCATCGGGTTCTCGTAAGGCGATACGTCCGTGATTTCCTCGTACATGTCAAACAGATTGCCGTAGCGCTGTGCCACCACATCCTTGCCCAGACGGTTGATAGCCTCGGAGAAGTCCAGGAACACGGCCAGGCCTGTGTTGTTCACACCATAACCCTTGTCGCAACGTTCCTTGGCGGCACGGCTGGCCACGTCGCGCGGCACCAGGTTACCGAAGGCCGGATAACGGCGCTCCAGATAATAGTCGCGGTCTTCTTCGGGGATGTCCTTGCCTTGCAGCGTGCCTTCCTGCAGCTTCTTGGCATCTTCCAGCTTCTTGGGCACCCAGATGCGGCCGTCGTTACGCAGAGACTCGGACATCAGCGTCAGCTTAGACTGCTTGTCGCCGTGTACGGGAATACATGTCGGGTGAATCTGTACGTATGCCGGATTGGCAAACAACGCACCTTTGCGGTAGCAGGCCATAGCAGCCGAACAGTTGCAGGCCATAGCGTTGGTAGACAGGAAGTAAGTATTGCCGTAACCACCGGTAGCGATGACCACAGCGTGTGCGGCGAAACGCTCCAGTTTGCCCGTCACCAGATTCTTGGCAATGATACCGCGTGCACGTCCGTCGATGATGACCACGTCTTGCATTTCGTAGCGTGTGAACAGCTTCACATTGCCGGCTGCCACCTGGCGGCTCAAAGACGAATAAGCGCCCAGCAGCAACTGCTGGCCCGTCTGGCCTTTGGCGTAGAACGTACGCGATACCTGTGCGCCACCGAACGAGCGGTTGGCCAATGTACCGCCGTATTCACGGGCGAAAGGCACGCCTTGTGCCACGCACTGGTCGATGATGTTGTTGGAGACTTCGGCCAAGCGGTAAACGTTGGCTTCGCGGGCGCGGTAGTCACCGCCCTTCACTGTGTCGTAGAACAGGCGGTACACAGAGTCGCCGTCATTCTGGTAATTCTTGGCTGCATTGATACCACCCTGTGCGGCGATGGAGTGTGCGCGACGGGGAGAATCCTGGATGCAGAAGTTGAATACTTTGAAACCCATTTCGCCCAGCGAGGCGGCTGCGCTGGCACCTGCCAGGCCCGTGCCCACCACGATGATGTCCAGGCGGCGCTTGTTGGCGGGGTTAACCAATTTCTGGTGAGCTTTATAGTTGGTCCATTTCTCAGCTACCGGACCTTCCGGTATTCTTGAATCTATCTTGGTCATAATGTCTTATTTTTTTTAGTTGACGAGTTGACAAGGCTTCAGGCTATGAGGAACCATGTACCTTTTTTTAGTTGACGAGTTGGCGAAGCTTCAGACTACGAGGGCCTTGTCTTCTTGTTGACTCGTTAACTTGTTAACTTGTAGACTCGTTAACTCGTTAACTGATTAAATGAGTGATTTGATGTAGAATACAACAACTACCAATGCGAAGCACAATACGACGATGGTAGAATAGATGTTGGAGATGCACTGCCAGCGGTTGATCCAGACTTTGTTGTTCCAGCCCAGCGTCTGCATGGCGCTCCAGAAGCCATGAGTCAGGTGGAACCACAGGGCTGCCAGCCAGATGAGGTACAGAATGACAAAGACGGGGTTGGCAAACGTGTTTGCGATGTGATGCACGCCGTCGGCAGCATAAGCCAGCGTCAGCGTATCGGCATGCATGCCCATCTGGTGCATCAGTTCAGGCAACTGCATCTTCGACCAGAAATTGACCAAGTGCAGAATCAGTCCGAGAATGACAATGAGCCCCAGCACCAGCATGTTTTGCGAAGCCCATTCCACTTCCTTGCGGCGTTCTGTCACAGCATAGTGTTCGCTGCCGCGTGCACGGCGGTTTTGCATCGTCAGCCAGAAAGCATAGATGATGTGGATGATGAACAAAACAGCCAAGCCGATGGTGCCGGCCAGCGCATACCAGTTTGCTCCCAGGAACTCACAAATCCAGTTGTACCCGTTGGCAGAGATGAGGGCAACCAGATTCATCGCCATGTGAAACGTCAGAAACAGGACAAGGGCGATACCGGTAACGCTCATCACCACTTTCCTTCCTACAGATGAATTACTTAACCACATAAATGATTGAATTAAAGTTATTTAAATTGTTTAGAAAATGTCATTGGCAAGGCCGATTCTGCTAACTCCTTGCAAAAGTATATGAAAAACCTTTATCAAACAAGCGATTAAAGAAATAATTCCGCATTGTAGGTGCATTATCGGCAGCCTGCCTCTTGGCTCTATCGTTAAAATGCGTATCTTTGCCCGGTCGATGTGTTGATTATGAAAAGATATCTTTTATTCTTCGCTTTCCTGCTTCCCCTCTTGTGCCCCCTGTCGGCCCAGAACTGGGACATCAATACCGTGCACCGTGTCAACAGTTGGGACGGGCGGTTCATACGCGATTATAATAAGGTGGTGTCGAAGTCCGAACCCTACCTGGCCGTGGGCATCCCTGTGGCCATGGCCCTGACGGCTTGGATTAAGGACGACCGCGACCTGCTGAAAGACGCCGTCTACGTAGGCACCAGTGTGGCAGGCGCCTTTGTCGTCACCTACGGCCTGAAGTACCTCGTGGGGCGCGAC
This sequence comes from Bacteroides sp. ET71, assembly GCF_023336905.1. Classification (GTDB taxonomy): domain Bacteria; phylum Bacteroidota; class Bacteroidia; order Bacteroidales; family Bacteroidaceae; genus Bacteroides. The sequence goes on along the minus strand of NZ_JAMBLS010000004.1, from coordinate 187,212 downwards.
CGCCCCTACGAACGCTATCCCGACCGCGTGCATCCCTACAGCCTGGAGAGCAGTCCCTCGTTCCCCTCCGGCCACACGGCCACGGCCTTTGCCCTGGCCACTTCGCTCAGCATCCGCTACCCCAAGTGGTACGTCATAGCCCCCTCCGCCTTGTGGGCCTGTTCGGTAGGCGTGTCGCGCATGAACGAAGGCGTGCACTACCCGTCCGACGTACTGGCGGGCGCGGCCATCGGCGCAGGGCTGGCCGTGGCCAATGTCTACATCAACCGCTGGCTGAACCGTTGGCTCTTCGGTGATTAAAAATCTTTACACAAGTACACTACCTACTCGATTCCTACCAAAGTCGTACCAAATTCGTTCCAAAGTCGTTCTTTGTTCGAGTCCATAGACTCGAACAAGAAACGGAAAAAGTACGACTTTGGAAGGTAAATGCAACCTTGCAGATGGGGGCGGATGCCGTCTTTCTGTCTCCGACAAAAAATTGTGCAGACAAGGTGGTTGGCAGTTTTTAATGCTTATCTTTGCAGCAGGTTGCTATGTTTGTGCTTATGAAAATGCCGACTTCATTTTACGTGCTTCTGGCCTGCTGCCTCTGCCTTTGCGCTTGCCGTGAGGGTAGGTATCCCCGTGTGCTGTTGCAGGCCGATTCGCTGGCAGAAGTGGCGCCGGACAGTGCGCTGCGGCTGTTGGACGGGTGGGCAGACAGTGTTCCGACCGTGCCCGAACGGGTGCGGATGTATTACCGGCTGCTGACGGTGAAGGCGGCGGACAAGGCGTATGTCACCCATATGTCGGACAGTATTATCCGCCCTGTGTTGGATTATTACGAGCAGGAGGGCGACCGCCGACTGTTGCCCGAGGCTTATTATTATGCCGGGCGGGTGTACCGCGACTTGGGGGTGACATGAATCAGGGTGGAAGCTTAGGAAACTTCCACCCTGATTGTTTGGCAAATCATTTGTCGAGGTTTAGGAGAGCGGCGTGCCGTCGGCGGCGAAGGACAGGTAGATGTCACGTTCGCCCAACTCTTTTTCCACCAGGTAGTAAGAGCCGTCCGGGGTTTCGATGAGGTCGATGTCCTCCAGGCGGTAGTCCGGGTTGGAGGCATTGGCGGCGTCTATCACGGCCTGCGGCACTCCGGTGTAGGGATAGTTGTAGTCTGTTTCTGTCATCAGCCATTCGTTGGCTTCGGAGAACCAGGCCGATTTCTCCAGGTTGTTTTCCCAGAAGTCGGCTTCGTAGGCGTTCATTTGTCCGTCCCATTCCCATTCCACGCGGTTGGGGTCTACGCCTGGGAAGCGGGCGCTGAAGGCGGCTTGCAGTTCTGTGGTGGGTGCCACGTTGTCGTTGTTGTCATCGTCGTCGCAGCTTTGCAGCCCGAGGGTCAGTATGCCTGCCAGGAGCAGCATCCACACGTTCTTTACTCTTTTTATCACTTCTTTTTTCATATCACTTATTTGTTTTAGGTTTCTGTGGCAAAGGTAAGAAGCGATTTGGGAAAGATTTGGGAATGTTGGATTTTTTAGCTCCTTTATCCTTGTTTGAACAAGTAGGCTTGCCGTTCGCGCCGCAGGGGATAGTCTCCTCGCAGTGCCTCGAAGCGTTCGGGATGTTCTTTCAGCGCGTTGCTGTCGCGTCGGGGGTCGTAGATTTGCAGGCAGGCTTCTGTTTCGTTCGAGGCCGTGATGATGAGGTTGGCGGGTTTGGGCGGTACGATGTGGAAGTCGGGCTTGATGCCGAAGTGGCGGCACAGGGCGGTCAGTGCCATGCGTGTGGCGTTGGCTTTGCCGTCGGCCGAGTAGCCGGCGATGTGTGGGGTGCCGATGAAGGCCCGTTGCAGGAGGGTGCGGTCGATGTCGGGCTCGTTTTCCCAGACGTCGATGACGGCGTCGGACACCTGTCCGTTGTCCAGGGCTGCCAGCAGGGCTTGCGTGTCGGCCACTTCTCCGCGCGAGGTGTTGATGAACACGGGTTTGCGTCGGAGTGAGGCGAAGAATGATGCGTCGGCCAGGTGGTAGGTGGGGTATTTCCCTTCGCGCGCCAGTGGGGTGTGGAAGCTGATGATGTCACATTCTTGTGCCAGGGTGTGCAGCGAGTGGAAGCGTCCGGAGCCTTCTGTTTCTTCGCGTGGGGGGTCGTTCAGCAGGACTTTCAGCCCCATGTCGCTGGCCACTTCGGCTACGATGCTGCCCACGTGTCCCACGCCTACGATGCCCATGTTGAGTCCGGCCAGGGGTTTGTCGCGCTTCAGTTGCAGCAGCAGCAGGACCGAGTGGATGTATTGGCCCACAGAAGCGGCGTTGCATCCCGGTGCGTTGGCCCATTCGATGCCGGCCTGGCGGCAATAGTCGGTGTCTATGTGGTCGAAGCCGATGGTGGCCGTGGCAATGAACTGCACGCGGCTGCCTTCCAGCAGTTGCCTGTCGCAGCGTGTGCGTGTGCGGATGATGAGGGCATCGGCCTCTTTGACAAGTTCCGGCGTAAATTCGTTGCCGGCGGCGTAGATTACTTCATCGGCAATACTTTCCACGGCTTCGCGGATGAAGGGGATTTTGTTATCGACAATGATTCTCATATATTATTCTTGTCTCCTTTCGGTTTTCGGGCTGCAAATATACGCTTTCTTGGGCGGAAAACGGCTCGGATGGTTCCTTTTTTTGCAAGATTCTTTACCGCAGATGGTGCTGGCGGACAGGAAGCATGGCTGTGCTGCGCCAGGGGCGGGCTTTGTCCGGGGCAGAGAGAGCGCCTGGGTGTGTCACCGTTGTCCGCTGGTCTTGAAGTACTGGTCGAGCACCATCAGTTGCAGCAGTTCTTCGCGCCGGTTGTCGCGGAACTGGGCCACGTATTCGTGGGCATGGCGGATGATTTCTTCGGCCTTTTCCGGGTGGTCGATGTAGAAGCGCAGTTTTTCTTCAAAGTCCGAGAAGTCTTCTTTGACCTCTACGTAGTGGTAGTCGGGCTTCAGTGTGCCTTCCATGAACCAGGTCTCGCAGGTGGGGCGGGTCATGACGGCCAATGAGTTGGACGACATCACCCATTTCAGGTTGGAGGCTACGTCGTTTCCTTCCAGCGCGATGATGAACTTGTAGTCCAGGTGTTCGCGGATGGTCTTTTTGGGGGTCATCCATTCGTCGGGGCAGCCTTCGTTGCGTCCCACCACGCCGCAGTCGCACAGCGGATGGCCGAAGAATTTCTCCAGGAAGAGGGTGCGCAGGCGGCTCTGACGGATTTTCCCGCGGAAGATGGCGCAGTCTTTTTTCTCGCGGAAGGGTTTGGTGTCGTAGACGTACATGAAGTGGCGTAGCTTGTCGAGCTTCAGCACCACCGAGTTTTGGTTGTCGGCCGTCAGCAGGCGGCTTTTCACGATGGTGGGCACGGAGGGGGTGAAGTAGACGTCGCCGGGGCAGAAGTTCCAGCGCAAGCGTGGCGGGAACCAGCGGGTGACGTCGTGCTGGTCGAAGTAATAGGCCGTGTGGAACAGCTTGCGGCGGTAGTCGCCCAAGGCGCCGGTGTAGTGTATCCAGCTCCGGTCGCGTTGCAGGCTGTCTGGCGCGGAGACGTGCCACGGGGTGTTGATGCGGTTGTAGTAGGCCACGCGCTGTTGCAGATATTCGTAATCCGGGCGTGTCTTTGCCTGCTGCAATTTCCGTTCCAGACGGGCGCGATACCAGCAGTCGGGGACGGCCAGGCCTGCGAATTTCCGCAGGAAATACAAGGCCTTGACAGGTTTCCCGCTGTGCAGTTTGTAGAAGATGCTGTCGCTCATAGGGTGATAGATTGTGACGGTTAAGTTTTTTTCTCGACAAAGGTAGTGTTTTTATTCTTTATATCTATATCTTTGCAGCAACGATTAGCAGGATTATGATACACATTGCTTGCAACATAGACTCCCATTACGTCCGCCATTGCGCGGTGACGCTGGTTTCGCTGTTCGAAAACAACCGTCGCGAAGAGTTCTCCGTCCATGTCATTGCCCGCGGGTTGTCGGGCGGCGAGAAAGACATCCTGACACAGTTGGCTGCAAAGTATGGCAGCCGGGTGCTGTTCTATGAGCCCGACCTCCGGTTGTTGGAGGGATTCACCATCCGCAAGTTCAGCAAGCGCATCTCCATGGCCACTTACTACCGCTGTATCCTGTCGGCCTTGTTGCCACGGGAGGTCGACAAGGTGCTTTACCTGGATTGCGACATCGTGGTGACGGGCGATGTCCGCCCGTTGTGGGATACTCCGCTGGACGGCGTGGGCGTGGCGGCGGTGGAAGACATGGGTTGCCGCGAGGCAGCGCGCTACGAGGTGCTGAAGTATCCGATGGAGGACTCTTATTTCAACGCAGGCGTGCTGCTGGTCAATCTGGACTGGTGGCGCGAGCACGACGTGCCCCGGGCGTGCGCTGACTACTACCACCGCTATCCGGAGCGCATCCTCTTCAACGACCAGGATTTGCTGAACAGCGTCTTGCACGGGCATAAGCGTTTGGTCGATTTGAAATGGAACGTGCAGGACGCTTTCTACCGCCTGTCCTTGCAGCAGGACGAGGCTTGGCGCGGGCGGCTGACCGAAGTGTTGAGTCATCCCGTCATCCTGCATTTCACCAACCGCAAGCCGTGGGAATACGACAGCCAGCACCCGTTGCGCGAGGTTTACTTCAAGTACCAGGACTTGACGCCCTGGCAAGGAGAGCGTATTCTTGACCGGCCTTGGTGGCGTGTCCGCCGTTTCTTCCGCCTGTTGCCTTTCTACGTGGGATTGCGGCGGCCGAAGTACGTGCGGTTGAAATAGTCCTTTTTGTCACACAACACAGTCGTTGGAGATGAGAAAGAAACAAGGCAAGGTAAAGCGATTCTTTAAGCGAGTGGAGGGGGCTTTCGTCCGTCAAGCAGCGGTACATCGTGTGGTTTCTGTTATACAGGGCCGGAGGGAAAGAACTTGTGGAGCGCTACAAGGACCGCTCGAACGAGGCTTGCGAGCCCATCGAGGAGGATTCTCCCGTGTGGTTCTGCTGGTGGCAGGGAGAGGAGACCATGCCTGACGTTGCCAAGGCTTGTTTGAACTCGATAAAAATGCATGCCGACAGGCATCCGGTGATTGTAATCACGGAGGCCAACCACGGGGACTATGTTGACTTACCCGACTATATCAGAACCAAGGTCAAGCAGGGGAAAATCAGCCTGACGCATTTGTCCGACATCTTGCGGATGGCTTTGCTGGCCAAACATGGGGGAATCTGGATAGACAGCACGGTCTTGATTCCTTGCAAGCATTTTAACTCTTTCATAAGGCCGGACCGCAAGTTCTGGACTTGCCACCATGTCCCCATCTACCATAATATCTCGCGGGGCGGATGGGTCGGTTTTTTTGTGGCTTGCGGCCGTAACAACCTGCTACCGTCGTTCATGAACGATTTCTTTCTGCTGTACTGGAAGACGCAAACCAAGCTGATTGTCTATTTGCTGATAGATTACGCATTTGCCATCGCCCGGAAATATATCCCCTCCATCAGCCGGATGGTGGAAGAGGTGCCTGTCACGGCGATGGGGCCGCTGGGCAAGTGCCTGAACGACGAGTATGTGGATGGGGAATGGCGGCGTTTCTGCACGGATTACGATTTCCACAAGCTGACGTACAAGATAAAGTTGCAAAGAACAACCCCCGAGGGTAAGAATACTTATTACGGGCACATCATGGAGACGTATGGGCCAGACCGAGGAGAGCCAAGGGGAGGGCGTGCTTATTTCAGGCGGTCTCTTTTCCTTGTCAGCAAGGTGGGCGACAGCAGGCGCAGGAACTGGTTCAGGCGCTCCAGACGGTAGTCGGCCGTGGTCGAGCGCAGCATGCGGCGCGCCAGTTCGTACAACGCCAGTTTGTCCTCCCGCTTCAGGTGTGCCCGGTTGATTTTCTGGTAAACCAGCCCGTGCCGCAGGCGCTTCTTGTAAGTGCTCAGCCCGGGCAGCCGGCTTTCCATGTATTGCAAGACCAAGATGTCTTCCTCTATCCCTTTGCCGGCGTGGTGCGATTTCAGGGTGACTTTCTGCGTGTGCTGCCGGAAGTAGTTCAGGTTGCGGTAGACTTCGACCACTCCGCCCTGCATGGCCATCTGGAACCAGAACAGCCAGTCGCCGCAGTAGCGCATGTCCAAGAACTCAGATTGCGAGAGCTCGGCCGCGTATTCCCTCCTGAACAGGATGCCGCTTGCGTTGACCGTATAATTCTTCCAATACAGGTTATGGGCTGCAAACGACGGGCCGTCGAAATAGGCATGTTCTTTTCTGGCCCGTTTCCCCCAATGGTTGATGTCCCGCTTTTCTGTTTCTCCCTTCTCGTCCATCAGCACAGACCCCGTGTAGCAGATAGCCGTGTCCGCGTAGGCTTCCGCCAGCCGGACACAGGTCTCCAGGAACAGCGGTTCGGCCAGGTCGTCTGCTTCTGCCATCCAGACATATTTCCCCCGGGCCAGCAAGATTCCTTTCATCCATTGTTTGAATGGACTTCCCGTGTTTTCGCTGTTGACGATGAGGTGTGACACGTGCGGGTTGTTCCGGTAGGTTTCCAAGATGGGCACGCTGCCGTCGGTGGAGGCGTCGTCCAGCAAAATCAGTTCGAACTCGGTGAAAGTCTGCTTTAAGATGGATTCGATACGCAGGGGCAAGTAGCGGGCGTAGTTGTAATTGGGTACTATGACACTGACGATGGGCTGTTCCATGGCTTTTTGTGTATGATGGGAGGATAAGTTTGGCGTCATTTTTTCAGGTATTCAACTGGAATAAGTTATCTATTTGTTTGTAGAATGTTTCCTGTTCACGTTTGATTCTGTTTCTGTACGTTTCGAAATGGATAGTGTGCGATTCATAATCAGCCAGTATGCTTCTGATCTGCTGTGTGATGCCTTGTACAGATGCTGTGCGTTCGTCGAACTTGTATTCAACAGGTATGGGGATGTCTATGTCGTTTTGGGCGGCTCCTTGTCTGCCTGTGATGATGCAGCAGCCGTTGACGGCAGCTTCCCGGGGCAGCCTGTCCATTCCGGGATGGTTCCCGAAATCGATGTACAGTGCACTGCCGGAAAGTATCTCTTGCAGGGCTGCTCTGGAGAGGTTTTGCAGGGGGATGAATTTCAGGTCCGGAGCAGCTTTCATCAGCTTGCGTGTGAACTTCAGGCCTTTCTTGGGATTATAGAGTATGGCCGGCTTTTTGTTTCGGCATGTCTCGTTGGAGATAAACGCTGTGTTAATGTAATCTTTCAGTGGATATAAGTTGCTTACCCCGCGTTCCTGCAGATGCCGTTTGGCATATTCGGACTGGTAAGCGTGGATGTATTCTTTGTCTATGGAGTCTTTGATGGAGAAATCGGTCTTGAACCTCCATTGAAGGAGGAACAGTCCGGCGATTCTATGCCAGATTTGTTTTAGTCCATAAGTCCTGGAGTAAGAGAATATCTCGTGGAGCGGGATGTGCCTTTTCTCCTGGTGGTAGTAGTTATTTACGCTGAGCCACCATAAAACGGTTTGTGTGTGCGTGTAGTTCTTGCTCAGGTGAAAGCATATTTCCGGCAGTACAATAACGTTGTTTTCCGCATCTTCGATGGTGGTCGTTACGCTTATGTTGTATTTTTGGTAGGCATCCGGGATATGGGCAGAGGGGTCGTTATAGTAGTAGATGTAAGCTTTCTGTTTCTGGTTTCTCAAGTAGTCTACCAGTTGGTGCAACAATTCTATGCCGCCAGTGGTCGAGTTACCAGGTGAGAATACATAGATTAGAGAAACGTCGTGCAGCTTTTTCATGAATAGTGCGTGTTATGTTGGTGGTACTGTTTGGGTTTGTCAATACTTGTTTAATACTTTCCTAATTTTTCGCGGAGTCCGTCTTGATAAGCTTTCCAGAAGCGTGGAATGTCGGATGCTCTGTATGCTTTTGAGAATGGGCAACTGAGGAGTGCTATCAGGATGTAGCCTATTACGCCATTGAAGCTGCGTAGGTATCGTACGGCCCAGTTGTGCCCGTAGTGATGATTCAGGTAAGTGGAGTTGCGCACTTGGTAGAAGCGTTTCCACTTTTTTTTCTGGTTGCGTGTGGCCCAGTTGTCTTCCGAGAAGAACCGTTGCTTGTCCATGAGGGCTGTGGGGATATATAGTATTTTGTAGCCGGATAAGACGGCGCGTATGCAGTAGTCTGTGTCGTCGCAGAAGATGAACAGGTCTTTGTTGGGAAAACCGATTTTTGCGACTGCTTCTTTGCTGATGCAAAGCCCTTCGAAGGCGGTGCCGCATATTTCTGTCGGTTCGTTCACTGCTTGTTTCTTCAGTTTCCGGCGGTACATGGAGGCGAAGGGGTTGGTCAGGTTCAGTTGCTGGAAGTCGTTGGTGAAGATGTGTCCTTCCAGCAGGCGGCGTGGTGCCAGGATGCCGACGCGGGGGGCTGAGGCGTGCCGCAGCAGTTGTTCCAGGCAGTCGGGGCGTGGGAAGACGTCGTCATCCATGCACCAAATCCAGTCGGCTTCTTGCCTGAAGGCTTCCCGGATGCCTGTATAGAAACCTCCCGAGCCTCCCACGTTTTCCTGTGTCAGCACGTGCAGGTCGGGCTGTGTGGCAAGCCATTGGCCGGTGCCGTCCGTACTGCCGTTGTTGACCACGAGGATGGAGTCCAGGGGCTTGTTTTGGCGCAGGCAATGGATGTTTCGTTTCAGGAGCTCCAGCCGGTTGTAGGTGACTACTACTGCGATGACTTTCATATCTTGGGGAGGTTATAGTTCTTTAATGCATCTATTTCTTGCTGCTCTTTGCCTGGCTGGGTGCTGCGGTAGGCCACCATCAGGCGGAAGCAGGCTTCGGGGTCGAAGCCGCGCATGCGGGCATATTCGTCGGCAATCACGCGGTGCATGGCCGGAGTGGCGGGTAGCCGTTCCAGGTTTTTGCAGCCGGCTTTCATGTCCAGCGGGCCGATGGCCAGGCGGTTCAGGTCTACGATGTCCAGCCGGATGCCTTCGGGCGTCTTGTCGAACAGGATGTTGGCACGGCCGTAGTCTTTGTGGGCGTAGCCGTGTTCGTGCAGGATGGCGGTGACGTGTCCCACGGCGCGCAGAACGTCGTCTTCGTAGTCGAACTTCCGGTGAAACAGGTCTTCGTAGCGATAGGGGCAGGTGGAGGCCAGCGTGACGAAATAGCTTTGGTCGAACAGCAGGCCGTGCCGGATGTTCAGGTAGCCTATGGGTTGGGGAGTGCCTACGCCAATCTGCTGGAACAGCCGTGCATGGTCGTACGAGCGTTTGGCTTTGGAGTCTCGGAAGATGCCGTAGACAAAGCGGTTGACCAGGTTGGGGCGGCGGAAGGATTTCACCACGTAGTCTGTACCTTCGTAGCGGATGCGCCTCAGTTGGTTGCGGCCGTTGTGAATCAGTATGCCTTCGCCGCGGGCAAAGCGTTCCGGCAGGCTGAGCATGAAGTCATGCAGCCGGTCATAGTCCGGGTGGAGCACCAGTGTCTGATGATTGAACAGTCCCATACCGTCAGATTTTGTCCAGTCCCTTGGTGTATTTCAGCCAATAGTACTTCAGGGGATTTTTGTATTTCAGTTGTTTCCACGGGCGGCTGCCGTGCGGGCGGTGCCAGACGGGCAGGTTGGCAAAGACGTAGTTGTGGAAACCGGCTTGCAGGGCTTCGTGCGAGATGGTGACGTCAAACCAGTTTTTTTCGGGGTCCAGCCGTTGGAAGTCGAAGGCGCGCAGGAATTCCGGTGTCAGCAGCGAGCAGCAGAAGCTGCAATGTTTCTTTTCGGCATAGACTGTGCCTTCTTTGCCTTTGACGTGCAGGTAGGGGTAGTTGATGGCTCCGTTTTCGTCCACGGTGACGGCGGCGGCTATGGCGCATTGCTTTCGGTCGTTGGCACCGTCGAAGAGGCCTTGCAGGGTGTCGGGCCGTACCACTACGTCCGATTCGACAATGAGCAGGCCGGCATTGGCTTCCAAGGCTTCGCGTTGCGCTGTTTGCAGCACCAGCAGGTAGTTGGGCGAAGGATGGTCGGTCACGTCGGCCAGGTTGACCAGGCGGAAGCCATACTCGCGGGCAGCTTCTTCCAGGCGTGCCGTGTTTTCAGGCGTGCTGAAGTCGTTGTACACCGTATAGGTGTGTGGGACGGACAGCCGGGAAGCGGTGATGGCGCGGATGGTGTCCAGCGTCAGGTCTATGGAGTCTTTGACAGGGGTCAGTATGTGCAGGCAATCCATTATTCAGTGCGCAATAGTTGGGTTAATATTGCAAAGGTATGGTTTTTCCGCCTAATGCGCAAATCATTGTCCGAATACTTTACGTGCCATTTCCAGGGCTGCGGCCACCGTGTCGTCCATGTCGGCATAGGTATATTGGCCCAGCCGTCCGCCGAAAAGCACATTGGGCTGTGTGCCGGCCATCTCGCGATAGGCGGCGTAGAGGTGGCTGTTCCGCTCGTCGTTCACGGGATAGTAAGGTTCCTTGCCCGGAGCGAAGGTGTCGGGATATTCGTAGGTGACAACCGTGTGTGGCTGGCGGCCGAACTCGAAGTGCTTGTGTTCGATGATGCGGGTGTAGGGCACGGAGCGTTCTGTATAATTGACCACGGCGTTGCCCTGGAAGTTGTCCGTATCCTCCAGCCGGTGTTCCTCGAAGCGCAGGCTGCGGTATTCCAGCCGTCCCAGGCTGTAGTCGAAGAACTCGTCGATGCAGCCTGTGAAGAGTGTTTTTTCGGCCAACTTGTCCAGTTCGGCTCTGTGGGTCAGGTAGTCTGTCTCCAGGCGGACTTCCGTCCCTTCCAGCAGACCGTCTATCAGTGGGTTGTATCCGCCGATGGGGATGCCTTGGAAGGCGTCGTTGAAGTAATTGTTGTCAAACGTGAAGCGGAAGGGCAGGCGGCGGATGATGAAGGCCGGCAGTTCGGTGGCTGCACGTCCCCATTGCTTTTCGGTATATCCTTTTATCAGACGGTCGTAGATGTCGCGTCCGCACAGCTTCAGGGCTTGTTCCTCCAGGTTGGCCGGCTCGGCGATGTGGGCGTAGGCTGCGCGTTGCTTCTCTATCTGTGCCCGGGCTTCGGCAGGTGTGGTCACTCCCCAAAGCTGGTAGAAGGTGTTCATGTTGAAAGGCAGGTTGTACAAGCGGCCTTGGTAGCTGGCCATCGGCGCGTTCGTATAGCGGTTGAACTCCACGAAGTGGTTCACGAACTGCCAGACTTCCCGGTTGTCTGTGTGGAAGATATGGGCGCCGTATTTGTGAACGTGGATGCCGTCTGCGTCTTCGCAATAGAGGTTGCCTCCACGGTGCGGGCGTTTGTCGATGACCAGACAACGTTTGCCTGCCCGGCGTGCTTCGTGGGCAAAAGTGGCGCCGAAGAGTCCTGCACCGACGATAAGGTAGTCGTAGGTTTTGTTGTTCATAAGCCTGTTTTCATTGGATGCAAAGCTATGCAAACTTTTCCACAACTCCAACAACTTGCCCGCAAAAGTTGCAGTCTTGTCCTTCTTCCCTTTCCTTCATCCCTCCTTCCTCCGGCCTCCGGCCGTCCTTCCGGTTTCCCCGGTTTCGGGGGAACCTTTTTAGGAGGAGGTTTGCTGTGCTTTTTTTTGCTTTTCTTTTCTTTGCTTTGTGTACCAAAATGCGTAAAAACGGCATTTTTGGCCCTTTTTTGCACGATTTAGGTACATTTGGTACCTAAAAACGTACTTTTCGCCTGTTTTTGCAGCACATTCGGGTGTGCATTTTCCGGGGGCAAACGGCGGGCGACGGCCGTGCTTCCCGGGTGTTGCGGCCATGCTTCCGGCGCACTGTGGCCGACACGCAGAAGAGGCTGCACCGGAAACAGGAGAATGTACGCCTTTCGGTCGGCTCCTGTGTGGATGCAGCCTCTGTCTGAGTCTTTTTGCGGTGGTGAAGAGCTGGGCTTACTTCACCTCCCACGTATCATTCGTCAGCAGCAGCTCTTCGAAGTTGTGGTATTTCTTCTTGGCGCTGACTTCTTCTATCTGCGCATGCACGGCCTCGTCGTAGGTCGGCTCGCAGACGTCGCGGATGACGCCCAGTGCGACGGGGAAGTCCGGCCCTTCCATCAAGGCCAGTTTCAGTTGCAGGGTGTTGTCCATGCAGTGGGCGTCGTGGACGAGGATGTCTTTCTCCGTCACGCCGTTCTCGCCCAGCTTCACCACCTTCAGGCCGAAGCCCTCTTGGGCCAGTCCGTATTCGTGGTTCTCGCCAAACAGCATCGGCTTGCCGTGTTCCAGGTAGATGGCGTTCTTGGCGCGTCCTTCTTTGTTGTACACCGACTCGTAGGTGCCGTTGTTGAAGATGACGCAGTTCTGGAGGATTTCGCACACGGCGGCTCCCTTGTGCCGGGCGGCGGCTTTCAGAATCTCCACCGTGCCCTGCGCGTCGGTGGCGACGGCGCGGGCAAAGAAGCGGCCGCGGGCGCCGAAGCACAGTTCGGCGGGATGGAACGGGTCTTCCACCGTGCCGTAGGGCGACGACTTGCTGACGAAGCCGCGGGGCGACGTGGGCGAGTATTGTCCTTTGGTCAGGCCGTAGATGCGGTTGTTCAGCAGAATCATGTTGATGTCTACGTTGCGCCGCACGGCGTGTATGAAGTGGTTGCCGCCGATGGCCAGGCCGTCGCCGTCGCCCGAAATCTGCCATACCGTCAGCTCCGGGTTGGCCACCTTGGCGCCCGTCGAGATGGCGGCGGCACGTCCGTGGATGGTTTGCATGGCATACGTGTTCATGTAGTAAGGCAAGCGGCTGGAGCAGCCGATGCCCGAGATGACGGCCGTCTGCCACGGGGCAATGCCCAGCTCGGCCATCGCTTTGTGCAGGGAGGCCAGGAAGAAGTGGTCGCCGCAACCGGGGCACCAACGGGGCTGCCCTTTCTTGAAGTCTTTAGCTGTGTAAGTATTGTTGTTGTCCATGATGTAGTCCTCCTGATTATTGGTTTAAGATTTCGGTGAAGGCAGCTACCAGTTCGCTTACGACGAACGGTTGTCCTTTGACCTCGTTATACTGATAGGGCACGAAGCCATCTACCTTCATGCGCAGGTATCCGGCAAACTGCCCCAGGTTCTGTTCGGCCACTACGACTTTCGGATATTTCTTCAGCACCTCGGCCGTGTTCTTGGGCAAGGGGTTGATGTAGCCGAAGTGGGCCAAGGCTACCTTCCGCCCGGCCTTGTTCAGCTCGTCCATGGCCGAATAGAGGTGTCCGAACGTGCCTCCGAAGCCCACGATGAGCAGGTCGGCGTCGTCGGCGCAGCCATACACCCGGACGTCGGGCACGGGTATCTTCGCCACCTTCTCGGCACGCAGGCGGCACATCAGGTTATGGTTTTCCGGGTCGGTCGAGATGGCTCCCGTCCAACTGTCTTTCTCCAGACCGCCGAGGATGTGTGCGAAGCCCTCTTGTCCGGGGATGGCCCAGTAGCGCACGCCCGTCTCGGCATTGCGTTGGTAGGGTGCATAATGTCCCTTCATGGCCTCGGTGACGTAGGGCGGGCGGATGTCGGGATATTCCGATAGCTTGGGCAGGCGCCAGGCTCCCGAGCCGTTGGCCACGTAGCCGTCCGTCAGCAGCACGACCGGAGTCATGTGTTCCAGAGCAATCTTACTGGCCATGTAGGCGGCGTCAAAGCAATCCGTCGGCGATGTGGCGGCAATGACCGGCATGGGGCTTTCGCCGTTGCGTCCGAAGAGTGCTTGCAGCAGGTCTGTCTGTTCGGACTTGGTGGGCAATCCCGTCGAAGGGCCGCCGCGCTGCACGTCCAATACTACCAAGGGCAGCTCCGTGATGACGGCCAGGTTCATGGCTTCCGACTTGAGGCAGACGCCCGGACCCGAGGTGGAGGTGACGGCCAGCGCTCCGGCAAACGAAGCGCCGATGGCGGTGGAGCAGCCCGAAATCTCGTCCTCGCACTGGACTGTCATCACGCCCAACGATTTGTGTTTCGACAGCTCGTGCAGCACGTCCGTGGCCGGTGTGATGGGGTATGAGCCCAGGAACAGTTTCAGCCCGGCTTTCTCGGCAGCTGCCATGAAGCCGTAGGCCGTGGCCTTGTTGCCGGTGATGTCCATGTAGCGGCCGGGCACTTTCTCCTTGCTCTCGATGCGCCAGGTGGAGTGGGCGATGGAGGCGTGTGTGTTGTGTCCGTAGTCCCATCCGGCGTGTATCACCTTGATGTTGGCTTCGGCCACTTCGGGTTTCTTGGCAAATTTCTCGCGCAGGAACAGTTCGGCGATGGCCAGGTCGCGGTCGAACAACCAGCACACCAGCCCGACGACGAACATGTTGCGGCATTTCAGCATCGCTTTGTTGTCCATGCCCGTGTCTGCCAGGCAGTCCTTCACCATCTTCGTGATGGGTGCGGCGATGAGTTCCTGCTTGATGCCCAGTTCCTGGATAGGGTCGTCGGTGGTGAAAGCCGCCTTGTCCAAGTCGGACTTCTGGAAAGCGTCTGTGTCGATGATAATACATCCGCCCGGCTTGGCAAACTTGTATTGCGTCTTCAGGGCGGCAGCGTTCATGGCCACCAGTACGTCACACTTGTCGCCCGGAGTGTACACTTTGCGGGCGCCGATGTGTACCTGAAATCCCGAAACACCTGTCAGCGAACCCTGCGGGGCTCGGATGTCTGCCGGATAGTCGGGGAAGGTGCTGATGTCGTTTCCCACCGTAGCCGAAACTGTTGAAAAGATGTTGCCGGCGAGCTGCATACCGTCGCCGGAGTCGCCGGAAAACCGGACTACCACTTCGTCCAGCTCTTTGACCCTGATGTCGTTTTCCATAATCTTCTATATTAGTAATATGATATGATTCAGCTTATACTTGGCCGACAAATTTCGGAAAGTTAATCGGATTCTCAAAACTTTTCTTCGTAAAATCAGTGGAAAGCATTATCTTTGCGCCCGCAAGCGGGGCCTTTTCCGCTTTGCTTCCGAAAAATGGTCTTGTAGTTCAACGGATAGAATAGAAGTTTCCTAAACTTTAGATCCGGGTTCGATTCCCGGCGAGACTACTGGCGTTGATTCCCTGTCTTATAAATATTGCTTCTGTATTCCTGTGGAGTCATCCCCGTCATCTTCTTGAACAGCCGGCTGAAATAAGAGTCATCCTCAAAAGCCAGGCAGTAAGCCACTTCCTTTACCGGCAAGTCTTCGGTGGCCAATATCAGTTGGGCTTTCTCTATTTTCTTCAGGTTAATGTATTTCAGGGGAGTCATGTTCATCTCTTGTTTGAAGAGGCGGATGAAGTGGTCTTTCGACAGGTAGGCCCGGTTGGCCAATACCTCCAGGCTGATTTCCTCATCCATGTGCTGCCGTATGTAGGTTATCGCCTTGCCGATGCGTTCGTCTTTCGCCGTATGCTTTCGCTGCGCTTTCCGGAAGAAGCGGGCCAGCAGTTGTAGCACGATGCCCCTCGACTCCACCTTGTCGCAAAAAGCCAGTTGCTGGTTCTTGGCCAACGTCTTTACCAAGGTCGGGTGATTGTCATAAGTCGTCGGGTCGGATTGGGGCAGTTTCATCTGTGGCGTTATCTCGCATAGTCTCCTGAACAATTCCAATTCCAGCCTGCCCGCTTCGATTTCGAACGGGAAGTTCCATTGTTCCAGCAGGTTCTCGTCCATGCGGCTGTCTTCATACAGGTGCAGGTAATAATGCACGAAAGGGCCGTGGCAGATGTTTGTGTGCCGGCAAAAGGCGGGGATGATATACAGGTGTCCCGGTGTCAAGTCATGCAAGCCGTCTTCCAATTCCACCTGTGCTTCGCCTTCTGTCACGTAGTACAGACGGGTGAAAGGACTGTACACGTTCTTCCAGTTCCAGTCCGCATCGTGCAGGGCCAGGCCTGTGTTCAGCACGACGGGATTCAGTTGTTCTATTTGCGGGTTCATGGCCAGGATTCATTTTAGGTGTCCAAAGGTAAGCCATTCTTCCGCCTGTTGCAAAAGTTTAGCCGTATTTTCGGTAAGAATCGTTTTTATACCCGGATAAGCGGGAAAGGCGGGTAAAATGTCGATTTTGTACTATCCTTTACGGATGAAGTCCTATTCTTGCGGCGGACAAGTCCTTAACTTTGCCTTGTCAAATGTACAGTTTGTTGTGGACCAAGGAGAAGTTGGCGATTCCGTGCGGCCGTGCCCGGCAGCCTGAGGCTTTGCTTCTTCGGCCACTCAACACATATATTTATCTTAAACTCTTATTTTGTATGAACAACTGTTTATCCATTCTGAGTGCGAAGAAAGTCGTCTGCTTTCCCGTCCTCGCTTGTGTGACTCTCGCTTGTGCGGCTTTCGCGCTGGCGGCCTGCACTTCTGCTCCCAAGAAACCTCATTACAACATCGACTCTGTGGCCTCGGAGCAAGGTACGGAGGTCTTCCAATCCGACTGGGACAGCATCGCCGCCCATTACCACTTTCCCGAATGGTTCCGCGACGGCAAGTTCGGCATCTTCATCCACTGGGGTGTTTATTCGGTCCCGGCTTTCGGCAGCGAATGGTATTCGCGCAACATGTACATCAAGGACTCGCGCGAGTATAAGCATCACATCGAGACTTACGGCCCGCACACCGAGTTCGGTTACAAAGACTTCATCCCGATGTTCAAGGCCGAGAAGTTCAATGCCGACGAGTGGGCGCAGCTTTTCCGCGAGGCAGGAGCGAAGTATGTCATCCCCGTGGCCGAGCATCACGATGGATTCGCCATGTACGACAGCGACCTGAACCCTTGGAACGCCGTAGACATGGGACCCCACAAGGACATCATCGGTTTGCTGAAGGCTGCCATCGAGAAGCAGGGCCTGGTGTTCGGCGTCTCCACCCATCGTGCCGAGAATGCCTGGTTCTTCAACGGAGGCATGGAGTTTCCCTCCGATGTGCAGGATTCTACCATTACTCTTTACGGACGCCGCCTGCCGGGATATGTGAACTACAACGACGATGTGGCCCGTGAATGGCTGGAGCACACTTACGAACTGGTAGTGAAATACCGGCCCAGCATGGTCTACTTTGATTGGACGGTCAACCATCCCGTCCTGATGCCTTACTTCAACCGTTTTCTGGCTTTCTACTACAACAACGCTCTCGACTGGGGCCGGGAGGTGACGGCCTGCACCAAGCAGGGTTACCCTACCGACATTCAGGTGTGGGACATGGAACGCGGCAAGTCCGACAAAATGATGGTGTTCCCCTGGCAGACAGACACGTCGGTGGGTAAATGCTCGTGGAGCTATGTAGAGGGCGAGCAGAACAAGACGCCCGGCCAGATTGTGCAAGACTTGGTGGATATTGTCAGTAAGAACGGCAACCTCTTGCTCAACATAGGCCCGAAGGCCGACGGCTCCATCACCGACGAGCAGAAGCGCGTGCTCCTCTCCATCGGCCAGTGGCTCCGGGTGAACGGCGAAGCCATCTACGGTACCCGCCCTTGGAAGAAGTTCGGCGAGGGCGATGCTGTCGTCTCCAAAGGCTCTTTCTCTGACAACGAACCCACGGCCTACACCTCGCGCGACCTGCGCTTCACCACCAAGGGCAACGACTTCTATGTCATCGCTCTCAACTGGGACGCCGGCCACATCCTGGTCAAGTCGCTGACGCCCGCCGTCATCGGAGACGCCCAAATCAAGAGCATCTCGATGCTGGGTTCTGACGAGGCCATCCGCTGGGAAAAGACATCTGAAGGCCTGAAGATTGACTTCCCCAAGCAGAAGCCCTGCGACTACGCCTATGCCTTCAAAATTGCCTTCGACCGTGAAGTGGGCAAAGACCTGCCTTCCGAAGCCTCCAACGAAGTGCTGAAGCACGGTGCCTGACGGCCGGAAGAGCGGAGGCTGATCCGCATCAGAGCTCTGCCTGGTCCGCACCTCGCTCTTGTCTTGCATGAGGGCGAGGTAAGACCGAGGGGCGACTTTGGTGGGCCGCCGGGCAACTCATGGGAAAAACGTCATTTGTCTGTATTCGTGCCGGTAGGAAGTCGGGATTTGTCGTAAGTAAATCAAAAAACGTTTAACGAATCGAAATTTGTTTGAGCCTTTGTGTAAAAAGAGGGTATCTTCGTGAGATTACAAAGATATTTAAAACATGACAACACGAAGAGACTTTTTGAAGACGTTGTCGCTGGCATCGGCCGGAGTGGCATTGGGCAGCGGCAGCGTGTTGAATGGCATGCCTCTGGGGGCCGGACGCGCGTCGGGAAAGGCTAAAGGCGAGAAAGTGAAGATTGCCTACATAGGCATAGGTAACCGCGGAGAGCAAATCATCCAGGACTTTGCCCGCACGAACATGGTGGAGGTCGTGGCCTTGTGCGATGTGGACATGGGCGCCGCGCACACGCGGAAGGTGATGGGGATGTATCCCAAGGCCAAACGTTTCAAGGACTTCCGCAAGCTGTTTGACGAGGCGGGGAAGGAGTTCGACGCCGTGGCCATTGCCACGCCCGACCATTCGCACTTCCCCATCACGATGCTGGCGCTGGCCTCGGGCAAGCATGTGTATGTGGAGAAACCTTTGGCACGCACGTTCTACGAAGCCGAACTGCTGATGGAGGCGGCCCGCAAACGCCCCCAACTGGCCACGCAAGTCGGCAACCAAGGCCATTCGGAGGCCAACTATTTCCAGTTCAAGGCGTGGATGGAGGCCGGCATCATCAAAGACGTCACGGCCATCACCGCACACATGAACAATCCGCGCCGCTGGCACTCGTGGGACAGCAACATCAGCCGCTATCCGGCAGGGCAGCAGTTGCCTCCTGACCTGGACTGGGACACGTGGCTCTGCGCCGTCCCCTATCATGAATATAATAAGGAGTATCACCTGGGCCAATGGCGTTGCTGGTACGACTTCGGCATGGGCGTCTTGGGCGACTGGGGTGCGCACATCCTGGACACCGCGCACGAGTTCCTGGAGCTGGGCTTGCCTTACGAAATCAACATGCTCTATGCCAAGGGCCACAACGACTATTTCTTCCCCTATTCTTCCACCATCCTCTTCCGTTTCGCCCAGCGTCGCGGCATGCCGCCGGTAGACGTGACGTGGTACGACGGCTTGGACAACCTGCCGCCGCTGCCGGAGGGCTACGGGGTTTCTGCGTTGGACCCCAACATCCCTTCCTCCAACCAGGGCGATGCACAGAACGAAAAGCTGAACCCGGGCAAGATTATCTATTCGAAAGACTTGACATTCAAGGGGGCCACGCATGGCAGCACGCTTTCCATCATCCCCGAAAAAAAGGCGCGCGAGATGGCAGACAAGCTGCCCGAGGTGCCGCCCAGTCCGTCCAACCATTTCGAGAACTTCCTGCTGGCCTGCCAGGGTGTGGAGAAGACGCGTTCGCCGTTTGAAATCAACGGCGTGCTGAGCCAGGTGTTCTGCCTGGGTGTCATCGCGCAGCGCCTGAACACACAGCTCTTCTTCGACCCCCGCACGAAGCAGTTCACCAACAATGCCTTTGCCAATGCCCTGCTGGCCGGCATGCCGCCCCGCAGAGGTTGGGAACAATTCTATAAACTATAAGACGGAGGAAATGATGAAAAAGAATCTGCTTTTGGCTCTGTTGATGGGTTGTGCCGCTTCGGTGATGGCGCAGACCTGGGAACCTTTGTTCAACGGCAAGAACCTGAACGGGTGGAAACGCCTGAACGGTAAGGCCGAATACAAGGTGGAAGACAATGCTATCGTCGGTTATACACGGGCGAACACGCCGAATACGTTTTTGGCGACGAAGAAGAATTACGGAGACTTTATCCTGGAACTGGAGTTCAAGGTGGACGAGACGATGAACTCGGGCATCCAGTTCCGCAGCGAAAGCAAGAAGGACTACCAGAACGGGCGGGTACACGGCTATCAGTTCGAGATAGACCCTTCGGAACGCGCCTGGAGCGGTGGCATCTACGATGAGGCCCGCCGCCTGTGGATTTATCCGCTGACCCGGAACCCGCAGGCCCGCACGGCTTTCAGGCACGGTGAGTGGAACAAGGTGCGCATCGAGTGCCTGGGCCATTCCATCCGCACGTGGCTGAACGGAGTGCCCTGCGCCCGCATCTGGGACGATGCCACACCCAGCGGTTTCATTGCCTTGCAGGTGCATGCCGTCGGCAGTGAAAAAGAAGCGGGCAAGACGGTGGCCTGGCGCGACATCCGCATTTGTACGGAAGACGTGGCACGCTATGTGACGCCCGACGCCCAGTCGGCTCCCGAAGTGAACCTGATTGACAACACACTTTCCCCGGCTCAGAAAGCAGAAGGCTGGAAACTGTTGTGGGACGGACAGACCACCGAAGGCTGGCGAGGTGCCCGGCTGACTGCCTTCCCCTCCAAAGGCTGGGTCGTGGAAGACGGCGTGCTGAAAGTCTGCAAGGGCAATGGCGGCGAATCGACCAACGGCGGTGACATCGTGACGCCCCGCACTTATAAAGACTTCATCCTCCGCGTGGACTTCAAGATAACGGAAGGGGCCAACAGCGGCATCAAGTATTTTGTCGACCCGGAGATGAACCAGGGAGCAGGCTCGGCCATCGGCTGCGAGTTCCAGATTCTGGACGACAACCGGCACCCGGACGCCAAGCTGGGCGTGAAGGGCAACCGCCGTCTGGGTTCGTTGTACGACCTGATTCCTGCCCCCGAGGACAAACCCGTGGATAAGAAAGGCTGGAACACGGCTGTCGTTGTCGTGAAAGGCAATCACGTGGAACACTGGCTGAACGGCGTGAAACTGTTGGAGTATGAGCGGAACAACGCCATGTGGAATGCGCTGGTAGCTTACAGCAAATACAAGGACTGGCCCAACTTCGGCAATGCGGCCGAGGGCTACATTCTTTTGCAGGACCACGGAGACGAGGTCTGGTTCAAGAACATCTTGATTAAGGAACTGGATTGAAGTAACCCGTTCGTGCGATATATCACAGAATCCCCGTCAGACAGGCGGGGATTCTGTGTATGTCTGTACAGCTTCCTTTTTTCTGCCCTGATGGCGCTCGTTAGAGGCTTCAGAAGGCTTTAGTGAAAGCCTCGTGATTATTTTTATACCCTTTTTGGCAACATTTTATCCCCTCTCTGCCACAAATTATACCTTCTTCTGCAACATTTTTTAGGCATTTTGCAACGCTGGTTACGTACTTTTGCATTGACGGCGTTGCACGTTCTTAGTTCTTGAATAAGATTAAGGAATCAATTAATGTTAACTTTAAAAAATGATTGTATCATGAGGAATGTGTCTTTTAAAAAGAGCATGGACATTTGTTTGTGCCGAGTCGCATTGGTGCTCTTGTTGTTGAGCCCTGCGGCTGTTGATTTCTCGGTGGCCAATCCTCTCCAAAGCCGGACGGTTTCAGGAACCGTAGTTTCCGAGGCGGATGGAGAACCTCTGATTGGCGTGAGTGTTTACCTGAAAGGAAATACGGGAAAGGGTGTCGTTACCGACCTGAACGGGCAGTATTCGCTGACCGTGCCGGCGGGTGCTACGCTGGTATTCTCGTATGTGGGCTTTACCACCCAGGAGGTGAAAGTGGAAGGCTCGGTGGTGAATGTGGAACTGAAAGAAGACGCCGAGTTGCTGGACGAGGTGGTCGTGGTCGGTTACGGTACGATGAAGCGCAGCGACCTGACGGGTTCCGTCGTGTCGGTGGGTGAAGACGAAATCAAGCAGTCTGTCATCACGTCGCTCGACCAGGCTTTGCAGGGCCGTGCGGCCGGCGTGCAGGTAACGCAGAACTCCGGTGCCCCGGGTGGCGGTATTTCGGTGAGTATCCGTGGTATCAACTCGCTGAATGGTAATGAGCCGTTGTACGTCATCGACGGTGTGGCCATCTCGGGTAATGCCAACAACAACACCAATGCCTTGTCGTCCATCAACCCTTCGGACATTGTCTCCATGGAAATCCTGAAGGATGCTTCGGCTACGGCCATCTACGGTTCGCGTGCTTCGAACGGCGTCGTCATGATTACCACCCGTCAGGGACAGGCAGGCAAGACGCGCATCTCCTACGAGGGCTATTTCGGTATCCAGCAGTTGCCGAAGAAGCTGGATGTGCTGAATTTGCGGGAGTATGCCGAATACCAGAACCTGCGTGCCGAAGTCATCGGCTTTGGCGCACGCAAAGAGTTTGCCGACATCAGTCTGTTGGGCGAGGGAACCGATTGGCAGGATGAAATCTATCAAAATGCGCTGATGCACAACCATCAGGTGAATATTTCCGGTGGCAACGATAATAACCGGTTCTCGCTCTCAGGCGGTTACCTGTCGCAAGAAGGTATTGCCATCGGTTCGGACTTTGAACGTTTCTCGTTGCGTGTCAACATGGACAACAAAATTACGAAGTGGCTGACTACAGGTTTGCGCGGTACGGTGTCGCGTAGCACGCAGCATAACACGGTGGACAATGGTAATGTAGTTCGTACGGCTATTGAGCAGATGCCTGATACACCAGTCCGTAATCCGGACGGCAGTTATGGCGCGCAGCAGGAGAATATGTATGGTACATATTTTACAAATCCTGTAGCTGAGGCTATGCTGCGCGAGAATTACAATCGTAGCACGCAGATGTATGTCGATTTCTTTGCCGACATCAATATCTGGAAGGGTTTGGTGTTCCGTGCAGAGTATGCCGCCAATTATAATTTCAACACGGATTACCAGTTTACGCCATCGTATGATTATGGTAATTATATTCAGCAATCGTCTAGTACGCGTAATGCTAATAATGGTGGTAACTGGACGTTGAAGACTTACCTGACCTACAACGGTACTTTTGGCAAGCACAATGTTTCGGCCATGGTGGGACATGAGGCTCAAGAAAATACGTGGGAAAATTTGAATGGTAGTCGTACAGACTTTTTCTTGAATTCGGTGCATGAACTGAATGTCGGTGATGCCTTGACTGCTAAAAATGGAAGTTCGCGCGGTTCATCGGCCATCGAGTCTTACTATGGTCGACTGAATTATGGTTTCGACGACCGTTATTTGGTTACTTTTACTTTGCGTGCCGACGGTTCGTCGAACTTCGGCCCCGCCAATCGTTGGGGTTACTTCCCCTCGGCGGCTTTGGCGTGGAAAATCAAGAATGAAAAGTTCTTGAAGGATGTTTCGTGGCTGGACAACCTGAAGCTGCGCTTGGGCTGGGGCGTTGTGGGTAACCAGGCGGCCGGAGCGTATGCCTACGGTACTACCATGACATCGGTAGCCACCATCTGGGGAACGGGCTTCTATGCAGGCAATTATCGGAACGAAAACCTGCAATGGGAGGAAACAGAGGCTTGGAACGTGGGCTTGGACCTGAATATGTTCAACAACCGTGTGGAGTTTATCGTGGATGCTTACTACAAGAATACGGACAACCTGCTGATGCAGGCTTCACTGCCTTCGTATGTGAATGGTATCATCTCTTCACCGTGGGTCAATGCGGGTGCCATGACCAACAAGGGTATCGAGTTTACATTGAATACGGTGAATGTAGACACCAAAGATTTTGTATGGCGTTCGGGAATTACCCTTTCGTTGAATCGCAATAAGATTACCGACCTTTATACCGAAACCGCAAGCCTGTCGGGTATCATTAATACGCAGACTTATACTTACTCTGTAGTGGGGCAGCCTGTCGGACAGTTCTACGGTTATAAGGTGAAGGGGATGTTTATGGATGAAAGCGATTTCTATAGAAAAGATGCTAATGGCAATTTCCTGTTAGACAGTAGAGGTAATCGTATAAAGGTACCTCTTCCTACTGATCGTCAAGTATCCAGGAATGATGTTTGGGTAGGAGATTTTATGTTTGAAGACATTAATAATGACGGGGTTATTGACGAGAAGGATCGTACTTTTATAGGTAATCCGGAACCGAAATTCTCTTATGGGTTTAATAATACATTTACTTATAAAGGGTTCGATTTGAATATCTTTATCAACGGTGTGTATGGCAATAAACTGGTCAACATGTTTCGTCAGGATTTCACAAATCCTATGCGCAATAGCGGTTTGTTGAAAGAAGTTGTTAATATTGCTCGCGTAGAATTGATAGACCCGTCACAACCTGAGGAAATATGGAACGTGCATGTGGTCAATGCTAATTCAGCTACAGTACAACGTATAAATACTAATGATGGTAACCAAAACAACCGTTTCAGCGATCGTTTTGTGGAAGATGGTTCTTATTTGCGTATCAAGAACATCTCGTTGGGCTATACCTTCCCGCAGAAGTTGTTGCGCAAGTGGAAGATCGAGAACCTGCGGGTGTACATGAACATCCAGAATGCTTTCACCTTTACGAAATACAAGGGTTACGACCCCGAGGTGGGCGCCTATAACTACAACGTGCTGCTGCGCGGGGTGGACTATGCCCGCTACCCGTCGCAACGTATCTTCACGTTTGGCTTGAACTTTACGTTATAAACCTTTACATACAATAACAAACATGAAAACTAAAATATTACTTCTTTTGATGGCAACGGCAGGTGTGTTGTCCGGATGTAAGGACAGCTTCCTAGATCGTGTGCCCGAAAGCTCTTACGTGGATGCCACGTTCTATACTTCCGACGAAGCACTGGAAGCCGCTACGGCTCCGTTGTACAACCGCGCGTGGTTTGATTACCATCGTCCTGCTTTATCTTTAGGTAGTATGCGTGCCAATGACGCCTATAATCCGTATATGACTCCGGAATTTACTACTTTCCGTGTATCGGCATTACATGAATATCTGTCGTTGTCTTGGACATCTTTATATTCGGTAATTACGATGGCTAATTCAGTAATAACGGCTGTAAATACGCAGACCTCGGGAGATGTCTCGGAAAAAGCAAAGCGTACAGCAATTGGTGAATCTAGACTGATGCGCGCTTGTGCTTATTTTTATCTGCTACGTCTGTGGGGACCGGTCATTTTAATTGAGGATAACCAAGAACTGGTGGATAATCCTGTGCGTCCGCTTAATCGTGAAGAAGACGTTTTTCAGTTTATAATTAATGACCTGACTTATGCTTCCGAGAACTTGCCGACTACAGCTACAGCTGGACGGGCTACTTGCTGGGCGGCCAGGGGCATGCTGGCTAAGGTCTATTTAGCTCGTTCGGGTTGGCGCAAGGGAGGCCAGCGCGATGAAGCAGATTTGGAATTGGCGCGCCAGTATGCAGGGGACGTCTGCGAGAACAGCGGACTGAACTTGCTGGGGGAATACGAGGATTTGTTCAAGTACAAGCAGAATAATAATGAGGAGTCTCTGTTGGCCATGCAATGGGTGCCGCTGGGCGACTGGGGCACGTGTAATGCAATGTATGCAGATTTGGCTTTCTCTACAGAAGTGACGGGTGGCGTCAACGTATGGGGTGGCGGCTTAAACGGTACTATTGATATGTTGCAACAATATGAGTTGGGTGATACTATTCGTCGAAATGCTACGTTTTTCACGCAAGGTTCGTATTACGACTATATCTGTATCGCCGATGGCGGATACACGTACACGGGCACGGGGGCTCCCATTAAGAAAGGGGTAGTAGGAGGTCCGGACGACGACAACGACGGCTATGTGCAGTCGATGAACTCGCCACTGAATACGTACATCCTGCGCTTGGCGGACGTTTATCTGACCTATGCCGAGGCATGTCTGGGCAACAATGCTTCGCTGTCGTCTGGCCCGGGACTGACGTACTTCAACAAGGTGCGTACGCGAGCCAAGATCTCTACTAAACGATCCATCACGATAGACGACATCATTCGCGAGCGGCGCATCGAGTTCTGCATGGAGTATTGCAACTGGTACGACATGGTGTCGTGGTACTGTTGGCAGCCGGAGAAGATGCTGGATTATTTTAATAGTCAGTACCGTGGTTATAAGTGCGATGCTATAGTGAAAGATAAACAAGGATACTTGCATTTCGGACGCTATGATGCTGATGGAATTACTCTTTTGGAAGGACCTGATTATTGGAATAAACCCAACTTTGATATTTATGTACGTGGTGATCAAGATATTTTCATGCCTTATCCTGAATCGGACGTAATCCAGAACCCGTTGCTGAACGAGGAACCTGTACCTTATGAGTTTAACGAATAATTCCATACGATCATGAAAAGAATATTAAACGAGACAATGAACAGTGGCCGGTGGGCCGTGCTGCTGCTGGTGCTGTTGGCGGCCTTTGGCGTGGCAGCCTGCCAGGACGATGAAGACGGGGGCGGCATGCCCGTGATCCATTACGTGCGGGTGACCGACCCGGCTTTAGCCGACAGTACGTTTACGGATGCCTATCCCGGTACGATGATTGCCATCATCGGCGAGAACTTGGGGGGAGTAAAGGAACTTTATATCAATAATTATCAAGTAAGTTTCAACCCTACGTATAATACGTCGACATGTATTATTGTGACCATTCCGTCAGTGGACGAGGACAATCCCGACCTGTTTCAGTTAGTGGGCACGAATCCTGACCTGCCGTCGGAAATCCGGGTGGTGACCGATCACGGAACGGCTACTTATGCCTTCCATATCCTTTCGCCGGCACCGTACATCACGCGTCTGGCGGTGGATTATCCGGTAGAACCAGGTGAGGAAATGACGGTTGTGGGTGCCAATTTCTATGAAATTCAGAAGATTTATTTCTCGGAGGATAGCATCACCGTAGCCCAAGAGGTAAGTGACTACACCGTGAATGCCGATTATGACGAGATTACGTTCAACGCGCCATCTACGGTGATCGAGGAAGGCTTCCTGTTCGTGGTCTGCTATACGGACACGGCGGTAGTGGACTTCATTCGCAATGCACCTAAACCGGCGGTTACGGGCATCAGTTCCACCATGCCGGTAGTGGGCAGTGAGGTGACCATTACAGGACAGAACTTTATTTCACTGACGAATATTGACGTGAATGGGGAATTCACCATTCCGGCTGAAGATATTACCGTGTCCGAAGCCTTCGATGAACTGACCTTTGTCATGCCGCAAGCTCCTACGCAATCAGGTACGTTGACGGTTAATGCTGCCGGTGGTGCAGCAGAGTTGCCGGGCACGTTCTATCCGGTAGAAAACGTTGTGTTGGACTTCGACAATGTAGGTTCGTTTAGTTGGGGTGACGGTTCTGGCGTGTTTACTGCCGATGGAAGTGCTCCTCCATTTGTGTCAACGGGTAATTTCACTTCTATTACGGGTACAATTTCCGCTTGGAACTATTGGTGGCATCAGAGTGTGAATAATGCGGTTTATACCACGGATGCCATTGCAGGCGGTACGCCAATAGCAGATCTGGAATTGCAGTTCGAATGCTATATTGAAGAACCTTATGAAGGTCCGGTTGTACAAATACAGATGGGCGGTAACTTCGATTATAGTCTGACGAACTATGTGCCGGTCAGTGCCTTCAGTGGTGAGATGGAAACCGGCCATTGGATGCAAGTCAGCGTTCCGTTGTCGCAAATTGTGGCAGAGTCTACTTGGCAAGAATTCATTAATCGAGGGAGCAGTGATTTGGGTGTTTATTACACCAATCCGACGGATTTTGCCGATGTATATATCGGCATGCACATGGATAACTTCCGTGTAGTTCCCCTTGAAGATTGAAGAATAACTCAGAACATTAACATTACGAGCGTGTGCCGTCTGACGGTTTAGCTGTCGGGGCGGTACACCTCACTTAATCAGGAAAGATATGAAAACACTTTTCTCTTGTATAAAATTCGTCCTCTTGGCGTTGGCCCTGTGCGTACAGTCATGCTCGGATGACAAGGTAGAAGGGGCTGAGTTCTCGCTCAGCCGTGACGGGCAGGAGGTGACGGCATTCACCTTCGGCTATAGTGAAATGCATCAGTTAGTGACGCTCAGTTCGAACACGGGCTGGTCGTTGAACAGCAATCAGCCGTGGTGCACGCTGTCCAACGTGTCGGGCAATGCCACGGAGGGACAGACCATCCGCGTGACCGTGTTGCGGAACACGACGGGGCAGACCCGCACCGCCCAATTGACTTTTGACGCGGGCGGCAATGTACGCCAATACACCGTGACGCAGACGGCCGAGGGCGCGGACACTTATCCCGCAGGCATGGAGGAAGATGCCCTGACCGTGGCGCGAAACATCTATGCGGGTATCAACTTGGGCAATACGTTGGAGTCGACCGGCGGGGAAACGGCCTGGGGCGCTCCACTGACTTCGCAGGCCATCATTGACTATATGAAGGAGATGGGCTTCAATGCGGTGCGTATTCCTTGCTCGTGGAACCAGTATCTGGAGGCGGACGGGATTACCATCCAGCCTTCGTGGATGGCCCGCGTGACGGAAGTGGTGGATTATTGCATGAATGCCGGCATGTATGCTATCCTTAACATTCACTGGGACGGCGGCTGGGTGGACGACCACATCAACGCTGCCGTGGAGACGGAAGACAACATTGCAGCCTTGGAAAGTAAACTGTATGCCATCTGGTCGCAGATCGCCACGAATTTCCGCGACTACGACGGGAAGCTGCTCTTTGCCGGCCTGAACGAGCCGCCGGTGAACAATCGGGATGACATGGCCATCCTGAAACGCTACGAACAGGCTTTTGTGGATGCCGTGCGGGCCACGGGAGGCAACAACCTGTGGCGTAACTTGGTGGTACAAGGACCCACGACTGACATTGATAAAACTCTCAGATGGATGGAATTTCCAGAAGACCCGACACCGGGACGCCTGTTGCTGGAAGTGCACTTCTATCCTTGGAATTTTGCGCTGGACGAAGATCCGGCTACTTGCAACTATTTCTGGGGTGAGCGTTATCTGGATGACCCGAAATATGCTCCGATGGACGCTGCTTATCAGGAAGGTTATGTAGACTCGCAGTTCGCTCTGATGAAGGAGAACTTCGTAGACCGCGGCATTCCCGTTATTCTGGGTGAATACGGTTTGGTCTATCGCACGCATCCTGACCCCGATTTGCAGGCCGAATGCGAGGAATCGGAAGGCTATTACTTAGGCTACGTGACGAAACAGGCCAAGAACAATGGTCTGGCGCCTTTCCTGTGGGATGTCTCGGGACATCGTTTGTATGACCGCACCACCTTGCAGATCATCCTGCCCACCATCCATGACCAAATCATGGAAGGTGCTGCTGCCGGGCAATATCCTTTCTGACACCGCAATATATAGGAACCTCAGTGATTATTATGACGAAAAAGAGGCACACCCGCGGGGGTGTGCCTCTTTCTTTTTCCGCCGGAGATGTTCGGGTATCGGCGTCGATGGTCAAAAAGAATCCTCCTGTTTGCAAAGGGGAAGCGGGGGTATGGACGCCTATCAGTTCTCCAGATCCTTTAGAATGTCTTTCAGAAAATCGGTGCGTACGTTGGCCATCTCGGATTTGTCATAGATGTAGATGAAGCGCAAAACGCCGTCTACCACCGAGTAGCGGATAATCACCCGTGCGCCGCCACGAGTTCCTTTCCCCTTGGATGCGATGCCCAGCCTTACCTTTCTCAAGTGCAGGGGCAAAGCGTTTCCTTGGTTGGGATTCTCGCACAAGGAGGCTTGCAACTCCTTGAAATCATCGCGCAGGGAACGATATTTCTTGCTCAGTCGCTTGAACTCGGCCAGAAATTCTTCCGTGTAACTGATGCTGTTGATCATCTTCTCACAAGTTATTGATGATTTCTTCAGCTTCTTCTAAGGTGTGCACGGGTGCTTTGTCTGCTTGACGGTTGGCGCGGGCAATTTTCCGTGCCAGTTGGTAAGTGGCCATGAGGCGTTCGTACTCCCGCCATTTGCGGGCACTCATTTCCACGCGTACGCGGCCGTCTTTTTCTTCTATGGTCATGTGCTTGCTCATAAGGCCAATGTTTTGGTTGTTCTCTACAAATTTAAGGATTCCGAATGAAATATGCAACTGATGCGCGCACAAAAAAACGTCTCGGAGTCAATGTCCGAGACGTTTGGATAATAGAAGCGGTTCTTTTGTCTGCTGCGATGCCCCCGTTTGTTATTAATATCCCGGGTTCTGCACCAGGTTGGGGTTCACCTGAATCTGGTCCAGGGGGATGGCCAGCCAGTAGTTTTTGGGGGCAACGAAGTTGCGCGTGCCGCCCTCTTTCATGTCTGTCAGTTGGTAGAACTCTTCGGCGGTGGTTCCGGCCAGGTTCCAAGCTTTCTGCGTGCGCATCATTTCGGTCTCGGCAATCTTCCAGCGGCGGATGTCGTGGAAGCGGCGGCCTTCCATGGCGAACTCGATGCTGCGCTCGTCGTGCAGCACTTCGCGCAGTTTTTCGCCGGTGGGTATGCCTCCGGCCAGGGCCCATGAGTCTTCGAAGTTGGGCAGGCCGCTGCGGTTGCGCACTTTGTTGAGGTAGGTCAGGCTGAGGGCGCTGAGGCTTCCGTTGTATTCGAAGTCGGCTTCGGCGTAGCTCAGGTACATTTCGGCCAGACGGATGAAGGGAAATGCGTAAGAGCTGTTGGTGTAGGTCTTGCTGTTCCAGTCATACGAGTCTTTGATGGACACCCACTTCTGGCAGTAGTAGCCGTTGTCGGTCTGGTATTCGTGGCTGACGTCGCCGTCGTTCTGCTGTTCTTCGCCCCGGCGGCAGTGCAGGATGCGCGTCCCGCCCTGTATCTCGTATTCGCCGCGGTCGAAGCCCACGGAGGCGTAGAAGCGCGGTTCGCGGTTGCGGTGGAAGCGGACGGTGCTGTCGCCCGGTGCTATTTCGTAGGGGTTGAGGTTTTTGGTCTCAGGGTCATCGTTCCAGGGCAGTCCGTTCTTGGTGTAGTAGCGGCTGACGCAGTCGAAGGTGGGGAAGAGGTAGCCTCGGAATCCTTCGCCGGAGTACTGGCTGATGCCGATGCGCGGCCCCATGTTCTTGATGCTATAGCTCAGGTCGCTTTGGTTGCCATAACCGAAGAGCACTTCGTTCCAGTTGTCCATGTTAAACTCGCCCGAAGGTCCGGTGAAGGTGTAGTGGTAGTTGTCTTTTCCTTCCTTGGGGTCGGTGGTGGCGTTTCCATAGAGTTTGTATCCGTTCTGTTCGCAGAAGTCGATGGCTTCTTTGGCGGCGTCCATGGCCCGTTTCCATTTCTCGCGGTCGTAGCTTTGGTTGATGAGGTTCGTGCCGTCGGGGTTCTTGAAGTCGGCGTAGAACTCAGAGTTTCCGTTCACCAGGGGCGATGCGGCGTAGAGCAGCAGTCTTGCCTTGAAGGCCAGCGCGGCGGCGGCAGTGGCGCGGTTGTAGTGTCCGGTGTCGTTCCAGCGTGCGGGCAGCAGTTGGGCGGCTTCGGTGTATTTGTCGGCTATGAAGTCGACACATTCGTCGTAGGTCGAGCGCGGGACGTTCATCTCGGCGGGGGTGCTGTTGACAGACATTTCACTCTTCACCAGCACGATGGGGCCGTAATACTCCAGCATAATCTGGTGGTAGTAGCCGATGAGGAAGAGTGCCTCGCCTTTGAAGTAGTTGAGGTTTTCGGGCGTGATGTCGGGCACGCGGTCGATGTTGTTCAGCACGTTGTAGCAGTAGCGGATGCCTTCCCAGACCAGTTTGCTGACGTAGCCCGTGGGGTAGGAGGCGGCGTTGTTGCTCCACAGCGAGTAGTAGGTCGACGTGGCCGATTCGCTGCCGTAGGCCAGGCTTTTCCAGTGGAAGTAGCGCACGGAGCCGTACCAGCCTGTGACGAAGTCGTTGCCGGCCGTCCAGTCGGGGAACTGTTGGGGGTGGAAGTAGTTGGGTATTTCTTTGTAGCAGGTCAGCACCATCTGTTCGGCCTGGTTCTGCGTCTTGTAGATGTCGTCTATCGTGGCCGAGCTTTGGGGCACCACGTCCAGAAATTCGCAGGAGCCCAGCGTCAGGCAGGTAGCTGCCACGGCCAGTGTTTGGTATAGTTTGTTTCTTTTCATAAATCTGCTTCTTGTTGTTTTTTGTTTCTTCTTGTTTTGGGTTGGTTTACGTTTCTGTTCCGGTGCCGGATGGCCGGGAGTGCGGTAGGGGCTTGCTTCCGTCGGACGAGGGCCGCGCTTCTTCCGCACTATGGTTCCGGGCGCATCGGCTTAGTAGTGGAACTGTACGCCGATTTTCACCGTGCGCTGCAACGGATATTTCAGTCCGTTGCCGCTGCCCATTTCGGGATCCCAGGCGTCGAAGGGCGAGAACGTCAGCAGGTTGGTGCCGGCGACGTAGGCGCGCAGCCAGGGGGTGAAGGTGTAGCCCACTTCGGCCGTCTTCAGTCGCAGGTAGGCTGCGTTGCGCAGGTAGAAGGTGCTGGGCTGGATGTTGTTCTCCAGGAAGTTCGAGGTCAGGCGCGGGTAGGCGGCGTTGGCCACGTTGTTCGATTCAGACCAGTGGTTGTCCACGATGGCTTGCGAGATGTTGTAGCCCTGGTGTGCGGCGTCGGCAAAGGGATGGTGGTCTTCCATCATCAGGCTGACTTTGGCTGCGCCCTGGAACATGACGGAGAAGTCCCACTTCTTCCACTTCAGCGTGCCTCCGAAGCCGTAGACGATTTCCGGGATTTCGGGGTTTCCGATGGTCGTGATGTCGTTGCCGTCAATCTTGTTGTCGCCGTTCAGGTCTTTGTACTTGATGTCGCCGACGGTATAATTGGAGAGCGTCTGCACGGGCGAGTTGTCAATTTCTTCCTGCGACGTGAACAGGCCTTCGGCAATGTATCCGCGCAGGCTGTTCACCGGATGGCCGATTTCCGAATAGTACGCTTCTACGTTCGACGGTTCGTCCTTGTCCACCACCTCGTTGTGTGCGTAGGTGAAGCTGCCGTGCAGGCTCAGTGTGACGTCTTTTTTCAGCACTTTGTTGTAGGTCAGGCTCATGTCCACGCCCATGTTTTTCACCTTGCCGATGTTGGCATACGGCAGTTTGTTGGCAAAGCCCACGGTCGAGGGGATGGAGCGGCGTTGCATGAAGATGCCCGAACGGTCTTCGTGGAAGTAGTCGATGCTGAAGTCCAGCGATTCGAGCAGCGAGAGGTCCAAACCTACGTTCAGCTTCTTCGATTTCTCCCAGGTGGCGTCGGGGTTTCCGTAGACGTTAATCAGCGGTCCGCTGGCCTTGCCGTAGTCCGAGCCGTACCAGTAGTTCAGCGAGTTGCCCAGCGATACTTCCGTCAAGTAAGGGAAGCGTGTCCCCAGGGCGTCGTTACCGGCCAGACCGTAGGTGGCGCGCAGCTTCAGGTTGTTGACCACCTTCTTCAGCGGTTCGAAGAAGCGTTCGTTCGACACAGTCCA
The DNA here is from genome assembly GCF_023336905.1 of Bacteroides sp. ET71. GTDB lineage: Bacteria > Bacteroidota > Bacteroidia > Bacteroidales > Bacteroidaceae > Bacteroides. The sequence goes on along the minus strand of NZ_JAMBLS010000004.1, from coordinate 154,048 downwards.
GCCCACAGCGATGGCGGGGAAGAAGCCGAAGCGGTGGCCTTCCATGAAGTTCTCCGAGCCGTTGTAGCCGAAGGTGGCTTCCACCAGGTAGCGCAGGTCGTAGTTGTAGGTCAAACGTCCGGCCAGCCCCTGTTGACGGTAGGGCAGCAGTTCCTTCTCCGTGCCACCGTTTTTGTCATTGCGCGTTTCTTTCATCTGATAGACGAACGTTGCGCCTACGTCGTGCGGGCCGAACGTGCGTGCATAATCCAGCTTGCCCTGCAGCGACCACACGCGGTTGGTGGGGTCTTGTCCGGACGATGACTTCATGGCCGTGTTGCCAGCCGTGCCGATGGTCGATGTGGTGTACTGGTAGTTGCCGTCGGCATCTACCGTATAGTCGTCCGACACCTTGAAGTAGTAGGGCTGTATCCAGTGGTTCAGCCAACTGTAGCTGTAATTGTAGAACGAGGCCAGGCCGCTGATCTTCAGTCCCGGGGTGATGAACTTCAGGTCTTGTTCGATGTTGAAGGCCGTGGTCATGTACACGTAGCTGCGTTCGGTGTATCCGCTGCTCATCTTGGCATAAGGGTTGACATCCACGTTGCCCACGTCCCACGACGTGTTGTTACCGTAGCGCACGAAGCTGTCGCCCGGTTGTGCGGGCAGCGTGGCCGGGAAACGCACGGGGTTGCCGCGCATCACCAGGTAGAAGAAGTCTTCCACCTGCATCTCGCCGCGCAGGTCGCCCGAGTCGGTGCCGGCAAAGGGGGCATGGTATTGCGAAATCTGCGCGTTCATGTTCAGGCCGATTTTGGTGGTCGGCGTCAGTCGGGCGTTGACATTGCTTTGGAACAGGTATTTCTTGCTGTACATGCCCACGTCCATCACGGCTTCCTTGGGCGAGCGGGTGATACCGTTCTCCAGGAAGATGCCTGCGTTCAGGAAGTAGTCCACGTTCTTGCTGCCGCCCTGCACCGTCAGGTTGAGGTTCTGGTTGACGGCAAAGTCCTTGAACAGCAGGTGGTACCAGTCGTTGTTCGGGAACAGGTACGGATTGGCGCCGGCGCGGGTCTTGTCAATCTTGTCCTGGCTGTAGAAAGGGGTATATTCCGTACCGTTCTGTTTGGCATCGTTATACTTGGCCTCGTTATACATCTCCATGTACGTCGGGCCGTCGGCCATCTGCTGGATGAAGGTAGGCATGGAGAACGTGTTGTCAAAGCGTATGTCCACGCTCATCTTCTCGGAAATCTTTCCTTGCTTGGTCGTGATGATGATGACACCGTTGGCACCGCGCGAACCATACAGCGAAGTGGCCGTGGCATCTTTCAGCACAGAGAATGATGCGATAGACTCGGGAGGTATGTTGTTCATCATCGTGGCGTTGATTTCCACACCGTCCAGGATGATGAGCGGTGCCGTGCTCGAGCCGAAGGTAGACACGCCACGGATGTAGAACTCGGCCTCGTCGTAGCCCGGTTCACCTTTGGTCTGTCGGGCGATGATGCCCGGCACGTTTCCGGCAAACGAGGTGGTCAGGCTGCTGGAGGTCATTTTCAGGTCTTCGGGCTTTACCGACTGCACGGCGCCCACCAGCGACTCTTTCTTCTGCTTACCAAAACCGACAACCACTACTTCGTCCAGCATCTTCGTGTCCGGCAGCAAGGGGATGGCCATGAAAGCCGACTTGCCTTTTACGGAGATTTCCTTCGTCTGGTAGCCTATGTAACTGATGACGATGCTGGCATTGGCTGTCACCGGCAACGTGAAAGTCCCGTCCACGTCCGTGATGACGCCTTGCCGCTTACCTTTTTCCACGACACTGGCGCCGATGATGGCCTCGCCGTTCTCGTCGCAGATGAAACCTTTCACGTTTTTTCTGCCGTCGGGCAATATCTCTTCTTCCACGACAGGGTCTACCTTGCCGGGTTCGCCGTTGTGGCTCCAGCCTGGCAGGGCGAAGGCTGCCATGCCTAACAGGAACACGGGCAACAGAATGTGTTCTTTTGTTCTACTCTTCATAATAATACCTTTTTTTTAGTCTTAGGTTCGTGTTGATTGATGATGAAACTTGTGCACTTGTTTTTTCGAACGCAAAATAACGGCACCCGTGTTACATGTTTGTGTGGCTCTTGTTTCGGTTTTGTTAAGAGATTGTTTCAAAATTTGGCTATGTTCGCGCTGTTTTCGGGGTAATTGTAAAGATTTCGTAAGAGAAAAGAACCTGTCCTTGAGGTGGTGGCGAAGACGGCGGAATACAGTTGGGATTCGGCGCTTTATCGCACGGTTTGTTGGGATTCTGTGGCCGGCCAGTGGGAGGACATCGTGTTGCCATCAGTTACCGGGTCTGAGGATATCGGCTTCTTCCCCTGGTGCGGGCGGCAACTTTTGATACGTGCCTTTAAGCCTCTGAAAGTGGAAGTGCAGGCTGTCACTTCCCGTCGGGAGCGGAGAAAGACAAAAGGGGCGCATCCCGAAGGAAGCGCCCCTTTTTCAGACGATATGATTGTGTCTTTTATTTGGCTGCGGGAGCCGGTTCGATGCCTTTGCCGGCATCACGCTTCTTGTGCATCAGCGCATAAGCAATGGGCGAACCGATGAACAGTGACGAGAACGTACCGATAACCACACCCAGAATCATGGCGAACGAGAAGCTGCGGATGCTCTCACCGCCCAAGAAGAAGATGACAACCAGTACAATCAACGTGGACGAACCGGTGAACAACGTACGCGTCAACGTCGAGTTCAGCGAGTCGTTGAACAGTTGGTAGCTGTTGCGCTTCGGGTAAAGGTGCAAGAACTCGCGCACGCGGTCGAAGATTACCACCTTATCGTTGATGGAGTAACCAATGGCAGTCAAGATGGCGCCCACAAACGTCTGGTCGATTTCCATCGAGAACGGCAGCACACCCCAGAACATGGAGTAGATACCCAAGATGCCCACCGTGTCGAAAGCCAGCGCGGCAATGGAGCCGATACTGAATGCGATGTTGCGGAAGCGGAACAGAATGTACAGGCCGATGGCAATCAGAGCGAAGAATACGGCCCAGAAAGCAGCCACTGTCGTGTCATCCGCGATGCTCGGGCCTACCTTCTGTGAACTGATGATGGTGCCGCCCTCTTGGTTGTCGCGGTCTACGAATTGCTCCAGCGTCGTGCCTTCTGTCAGCAACGGTTTCAGCAGTTCATACAGTTTGGCTTCAATCTCCGTATCCACGTTGCTTCCCTCTTCCGCGATGCGGTAGTTGGTGCTGATACGCATCGTCCGTCCGTCCGTGCCGATGGCAATGACGCTGACGTTAGCGTCGCCCATGTTGCCTTCCATCAGCTCGCGCACCTGCTCAGGTTCCGTCGGTTTGTCGAAGCGCACCTGATAGTTGCGGCCGCCCGTGAAGTCAATGCTCTGGCTCAATCCGCGTATGCCCAAGAAGCCTGCCCACAGCACTACGAATACGATAGTGCCCACAGCCCATGTCTTGTTGCGGCCCATGAAGTCGAAGTGAGTGTCTTGCAGCACACCACGCGACAGCTTCGTCTCGAACGTCAAGTGTTGCCACTTGTCTTTCTTCATAAAGTAGTCGTACACCAGACGGGTCAGGTAAACAGCCGTGAAGAACGAGATGGCAATACCGATAATCTGTGTCGTGGCGAATCCGCGGATGGGACCCGTACCGAAGTAGAACAGGATGACACCGGTGATGATAGATGTAAAGTTGGAGTCGAAGATGGCCGAGAAAGCGTTCTTGTAACCATCTTGCAAGGCCATTTTAACCGTCTTGCCATTGCGAAGCTCCTCTTTCGTGCGTTCGTAAATCAGCACGTTTGCGTCCACCGCCATACCGATGGCCAGCACCATACCTGCAATACCACTCATGGTCAGTGCTGCCTGGAAAGATGTCAGGATACCGAACGTAAAGAACACGTTCAGCAACAGGGCAGCGTTCACCACCATGCCGGGGATGAAACCGTACATGGAGCAGGTGTAAACCATCAGCAGGATAAAGGCCACTACGCACGAGATGAAGCCGGCCTGGATGGAGGCAGCGCCCAGCGACGGGCCTACGATATCTTCCTGCACGATGTGCGCCGGAGCGGGCATCTTACCGGAACGCAGCACGTTGGCCAAGTCCTTGGTCTGGTCAGGCGTGAAGGAACCCGTGATTACTGAACTTCCACCCGTGATTTCGTTTTGTACCGTCGGAGCGGAATATACGTAACCGTCCAGGACGATGGCGATGGAACGGCCGATGTTCTGCTTGGTCAGTTGTGCCCAGCGGCGTGCGCCGTCGTTGTTCATCGTCATGTTGACGCAGGGCTTGCCGTATTGGTCGTAGTCGTCGCTGGCGGTAGAGATAACGTCACCTTCCAGCGGGGCACGGCCGTCGCGCTGTGTCGAACGGATGGCATACAGCTCGAAGGTTTGCTTTTTCGGGTCATAATCCGAAGCGGCGACACCCCATTTCAGGCGTAAGTCTTTGGGGAATCCTGCTTTTACTTCCGACATGGCCAGGTAGCGGTTGATTTCTGCCGTGTCCTTATAGTTGGCGAAACCTACGATGGGGCTTTGTGCACTGGGATTGAGCTGAAGGATGGCCAGCAGCGGATTTTGTTTCTTATAGGCTTCCAGGTCGGCAGCAGCGTTGGTGGTTTCGCCTTTCAGTGCGGCGGCCAGGCTGTCGGCTGTGCTGATGGTTTTTTCTTCCTTCACGGCCGGGGCTGCTGTGCTGTCTTGCTGAGCTTTTTCAGCGTTTTCTTGCAGGCTCAGCATCGTGTGCAGCTTGCTGTCGGCGGTTTGCAGGTAGGGTACAATGTCTCTGGCATTGTAAGTTTCCCAGAATTCCAGGTTGGCCGAGCCTTGTAGTAATTTTCTTACACGTTCGGGCTCCTTGATACCGGGCAGTTCTACCATGATGCGACCCAAGTTGTCGGACAGACTTTGGATATTGGGCTGTACTACGCCGAAGCGGTCGATACGTGTGCGCAGCACGTTGTATGAGTTGTCAATGGCTGCCTTCACTTCTTCCCGCAGTACGCGTTCCACTTCTTTGTCGGTAGATTGCTGGTTGACTTTGTCTTTCAGTTGTTGGGTGGCGAACAGTTGTGCGAGGTTTGCTTCAGGTGCCAGTCTGTGATATTCCCGGATGAACAGGGTAATTACGTCTTCTTGGCTGGTCTTGGCCTGCTGAGCAGCGTTGCCCAGGGCTTGGTTGAAGGCTTCGTCTGGCTTGTTGTCGGCCAGCAGCCGGATGACGTCGGGCACGGATACTTCCAGAATGACGTTCATACCGCCTTTCAAGTCCAAACCTAAACTGATTTCCATCTCACGACAATCTTTCAGGGTCCAGTTGCCGAAGTACACTTTCTCGTTGGCCAGTGAATCCAGGTAGTCTTGTTCCAACTGTGCATCCCCTTTCGCGTATTCTTTCGCCTTGTTTGTGTAGTGGCGAGTGACAAAAGAGAAGGACAGGTAGAAGAGGCACACCAACGTGAGCAGTACTGCAAAAACCCTTACAAATCCTTTGTTTTGCATGTTACTTTTAGTTTATTATGATTACTTGTTTTAATTGTTTTCTGCTGTTTACAAGGCTGCAAATATAGTTTTTTTTTCACAAATCTAAGTCGTTGACCCATTATTTTTTAGAAAACGTCGTGTTGTGCCGTTGTTTGGAAAAGGACGGACAAATGCTTCGGAGCTGTCATTCGCGTCGTGCTATGCGGCATGTGACGGGGTAGTGGTCGGAGGCCGCGATGCTGCGGTCGACGGTGCAGTTGAACGCTTCCAGGCTTGGGCTGGTCAGTATGTGGTCTATGCGGAAATAGAATTTGTTTTGGTTGTATGAGATGCCCAGGCCCCGGCCGGAGTGGGTGAAGGCGTCGTCCAGTTCTTGTCCGATGACGCGGTGTGTGTAGGAGATGGGCGAGTCGTTGAAGTCGCCGCAGACGATGATGTCACGGTGGGGCGAGCGCTCTATTTCGCGGGCGATGGAGTCGGCCTGCGGGGCACGCAGGGCGGCGGCTTCGGCCAGTTTGCCGACCAGTTGGCGCATGCCGCTTTCTACTTTGTCTTTCTCCGGGTCGCGCAGCATGTCTTCGTAGACTACTTTGTCTTCTTTGGTCAGTTTGTTGGACTCCAGGTGGTTGTTGATGAGCAAGAGGGTATCATCGCCCCAGGCCAGTTCGTAGACCAGAGTGCCGTTGCTGGCGCTGGCGTATTTCAGCGGCCGGGCGGACAGGATGGGCAGTTTGGAGTAGCAGGCCACTTTGTTGCCGCTTTGCTTGCCTATGGCGTCGATGCGGTGGTAGGGATATTCGGCCAGGGCTTTGTCGATGGCTTTCTGCGTGGGGTGTTTCGAGGTTTTGCCTGTGCTGTATTCTTGCAGGCAGATGATGTCGGCCCGGCTTTCTTGCAGGTACGTCAGTATGGGGTTTTGTCTGTCGGTGGGCGAAGAGGCGCCGAATCCCATGATATTATAGGATAGTATCTTGAGGTTGTCTTCCGGCAGCCGTTCTGTGCGGAGGTTGAGGGGCAGGTAGGTGCGTGCTTGGGGCAGGCAGAGCAGCAGTCCTGCCAGGGGCAGCAGGGCGCATTTGTATTGCTGGATGATGAGCCAGCCGAGCAGGCAGGCTGTGTTGAGCAGCAGGAAGATGGGGAAGGCCAGTCCCAGGCACGACAGCACGGGGTGCTGCGTCGGTTGTAGGTAAGGGCTGTAAGCGGTGGCCAGCAGCAGGCCGGTGACGGCGAGGTTGGCGGCCAGAAGCAGCAGGATGACAAGTTTGCCCAGGTGCTTCATGCCGTATTAGCGTTTGCTGGCATCGAACAGGCTTTTCTTTTCTTCCGTGGTCAGGCTCTCGTAGCCCGACTTTTTCAGCTTGTCCAGGATGCGGTCTATTTCGTCGGCTTGTGCTTTCCGGCGTGCGTTGTAGTCGTAGTCCTTCTGCCGTTCGTTGGTTCCGGCGCCGTAGTGCACCTTCATCTTCGGCTTGCGGGGCCGGGGGCGGAAAAGGGCTGCCAGTGCATCGGCGGCCTGGTTAATCCAGCGGGTGAGGTCGGTGCCCCGGCTCAGCCCGGCGGCAAACCACAGTCCGGCCAGTGCGCCGCCCAGGTGGGCGATGTGTCCGCCGGCGTTTTCGGAGGTGATGAACAGTACGTCCAAGCCGATGACTATCAGCGCCAGGTATTTCAGGCGGATGGTGCCGATGAGAAGCAACCGTATGGGGTAGTTGGGCTCACGGTAGGCGGTGGCGGCCACGATGCCCAGTGCGGAAGCCGATGCGCCCAGCATGAAGGCGTAGTCTACCTGATGTTGAAAGTAGGGGAAGACATTGTAGGCCAACATGTAGAGCGCACCGCCGCAGATGCCGGCCAGCAGGTAGAGTCCCCGCAGGTGCTTGGACGAGAAGAACTGCAGGAAAAGACCGCCAAACCAGTAGAGCCACAGCATGTTGAACAGCAGGTGCCAGAGGTTGGCGTGCAGGAACATGTAGGTCAGCACAGACCACGGCTGGAGGAGGAAGTTGGCGGGCGAGGCCGGCAGCTCGAACCATTGCAGGAAGCCTGTGGGCGGCAGGTTGAACAGTTGCAGCACGATGCCCGTCAGCGCCACCAGTATGAAGACGGCCACGTTGATGTAGATGAGCCGGACGTGTATGCCGCCGCGGCGGAAGTTTTCTTTCAGGTCAGTTATAATAGTAGCCATTGTTTCCGTTGTTTTTCTTACGCCAGTACAGTATCAGCAGGAAGCCGAATATCATGCCTCCCAGGTGTGCGAAGTGGGCCACGTTGTCCGCAGGGTTGTTGGCCAGTCCGGCATACAGCTCGATGACGGCATAGCCGATGACGAACCATTTGGCCTTAATGGGGAAGGGCAGGGGGAAGATGAACATCCGCTCGTTGGGGAACAACATGCCGAAGGCCAAGAGGATGCCGTAGACTGCACCCGAGGCGCCCACGGTGCTGCTGTTCAGTGTCAGGTTCAGGTTGGCCAGAGCCGGGTCTACAAAGTTTTTGTATTCCCGCAGGGCGTTTGCCCCTTCGCGCATCACCGTCTCGATGGCTTCGGGCGACAGACCCGCTTGCAGGGTATAATAATGTATGCCGGTCACGACTTCCTGGATGAGTCCCGCTCCGATGCCGCATATCATGTAGTAGAACAGGAACCGCTTCGGCCCCCATACTTGCTCGAGGATGCGTCCGAACATCCACACGGCAAACATGTTGAAAAACACGTGCCAGAAGCTGCCGTGCATGAACATGTAGGTGATGAGCTGTGCGGCGTTGAACCGGTCGGACAGGATGAAGTGCAGCCCCAGGTAGTCGCCCAGGTCGATGCCGTAGCGTTCGGCGGCCAGCGTGGCCAGATACATCAGCACGTTGATGATAAGCAGGTTCTTGGTGACAGTCGGTAGTGGATTCATAAAAGGTGGTTTGTCGTTCTCGGCGGCAAAAGTACGAATAAATTCTGTTCTACAACAGAAAAAGTCGGGCGGATTCCCGGAAAATCCGCTTTTTCACGTTAATTTTCACCGTTTTTATTTGATATTCAGAAATATTGCTTACTTTTGCCTTGAACAGCGTATGCAGGAGAGAGCCGGAGAGAGTGCAAGGGCCTGCCGCTTCCGTCGCATCTTTTTTTTAATACCAATATAGTTATGAATAAGTCAGAGTTAATTAGCGCCATGGCCGCCGAAGGCGGAATGTCGAAGGCAGTAGCCAAGAATGCGTTGGATGCGTTTATCGCAGCAGTAACGAAAGCAATGAAAGCAGGCGATAAAGTCGCTTTGGTGGGTTTCGGCACCTTCGCCGTGTCCGAGCGTGCAGAACGTAGCGGCATCAATCCCGTTACGAAGCAGATTATCAAAATCCCGGCCAAGAAAGTGGTGAAATTCAAACCGGGAACCGATTTAGCTATTGATTGAGGACGATTCTGCCCGGGCAGAATGACAGAACAGTCGCCCAAGTCCGTACCCCTCTTGCGGGTGCAGGCTTGGGCGTCTTTTTGTGTCCGTTCCCAGGCTTCGTCTCATGGCTTTGCCTCTTGTTCGTGGTGGCGTTGTTTCTTGTTTGCCGTTAAGAACCTGTTTAAATCTTATTTTCTTTCTGTCATTCCGGGGCAGCGGGAGTGCTCACCGCGTGCCTGCCAGGCGTTAGTGAGACGTTTCGACCCCGCTGCGCTCTGCCAGGCATGACAGGAAGCGAATTTTAAACAGCCTCTCGGTTGGCTTACCGGCATGTCTTTTGGGAGAAATGTTTACATCTCCTTCGTCCGGCCTTCCTAAAAAACGATTCCGGCCAAATTCGTACCAAATTCGTACCAAAGTCGTTCCAAGTTCGTTCCACTTTCGAGCGTATAGAAACGAACAAAATACGAACATGGAACGAATTTGGAAGGAAAGAATATTGACTTTCCCCGCTTCCTTGTGGAACGGTTTTTATGTCGGGTGGTGGGTTCGTATCTTGATTTTGCTTATCTTTGCGCCCGGTGCGTTGCCGGATGCCATGTGCCGTGGAGCATACCGTCAAAAACCGATATAGGTGGAAACAGACGGAGAGCGTGGGCATTGATAGCGTCTGCCGGCATTCCGAACCGTTTTTGAAAGACTTGTAAGATGAAAAAACAGAAGTTCTACGTTGTCTGGGTCGGGGTCACCCCGGGCATTTATCGCAGTTGGACGGAGTGCCAGTTGCAGACCAAAGGGTATGCGGGCGCCAAGTACAAGTCGTTCGATACGTTGCCGGAAGCGGAAGCGGCTTTCGCTTCGGCGTACGCGGATTATATCCGCCCCGTGTCCTCTTCGCATCCTGTCCGGAAGCCGGACGTGCCGGTTTTGCCTCCCGGTCTGGAGGGCAATGCGCTGGCGGTGGATGCGGCATGCAGCGGCAATCCGGGCCGGATGGAGTACCGGGGTGTCCATCTGCCCAGTTTCCAGCAAGTATTCCATTTCGGTCCGCAATATGGCACCAACAACATCGGCGAGTTTCTGGCCATCGTTCATGCCTTGGCCTGGTTGAAGCAGAAGGGGTTGGAGATGCCTGTTTACAGCGACAGCCGGAATGCCATCGCCTGGGTGCGGCAGAAGAAGTGCAAAACCAAGCTTCCCCGCGATGCCCGGAGTGAACCGTTGTTTCAACTGATAGAGCGTGCGGAGAAGTGGTTGCGCGAGAATGACTGCTCCACGCCCATACGGAAGTGGGAGACGGAGCAGTGGGGGGAAATCCCGGCGGATTTCGGCAGGAAATAAGAAGGCGGACTGCCGGAATGGCTTGTTTCTTTTAGTCTACTTCTTGCAAGTTGGAGAGTTTGGACACTCCGTTTTCATTGAAAGCTTCGATGGCAAAATAATACTTCTGGCCGGTGGAAAGGCATTTCATCAGGTGTTTCCCTTCGTTGCCATATACCATCCACGAGCTGTAGAGCTTGTCCGGAGCGATTCCCCACAGGATATTGTATCCTTGTGCGCCTTCCACCGGCTTCCAGGTCAGCGTGATGTCGCGGCGGTCGGAATGGCGCGTGGCTGTAAAGTCCTTGACTTGTTGGGGGGCCTTTCCTTCTCCCAGTCCGAAGATGCGGATGGCTGAGATGGACAGATAGGGGGTCGGCACATGGATGTTGTTATAGCGTATGTAGCGTACGCGGGCAGGATATTCCAATTCCACGTAGTCGTTAGGGGTGTCTTTGAAACTGTGGCTGCGGTCGACCAGTGTTATCCAGTTTGTTCCATCTAAAGAGCCTTCGATGGTGTAGCGATGGTACAGGTCGGGATAACGCCCATACATGTCGGACTTGTAGTCATTGTAGTTCACTTGGATGGCGTTGACCGTTGCCGGCGATTCCAGGTCTATTTCTGCCCATTGTGTGTTGTCATTGGATGATGCTATCCAGTAAGTCTTGCAATTTTCGTCGGTGATGCCCTCTTCCGTGTGTCCCTCTATGGCCGACGAGCCTTTGGTCGGTTTCCGGTAAGAAAGCAGCATCCATCCACGGAATTTCCCTTTGTTTCCGGGCACAGTAGGGGCGTAGCGGGGATAATCGCCAAAACGGGTGTCGCAGTGCATGATGCCGTCTTCGTCAAAATAGGTGGGAAACATGCAAAGACGGCGTTCCCAATTCATGTTTATCGGCAAGGACATGGAAGCAAAATGCCAGTATTGTTTTCCGGGGCCCAGTACTGTACTGCCGTGTCCGGCTCCGTTGATGTATCCTCCGGGTTTGTAGGATATGGGGTTGTGTGCTTGATAGGTGAAAGGCCCCAGCGGATTGTCTCCGACATACACTCCGTCTGCGTAGACATTGAACTCTGTCCCCGGGGCGGCATATTGCAAGTAATATTTCCCGTTGTGTTTGGTCATCCAGGGGCCTTCGATATATCCTGCCAGTACGGTGTCTGTGTGGTTTTCGCCGAAGCGTTCCCATCCGTGCTCCTCCGGCACAAGGTTGAACAGTTCGACAGGTTCTCCTTCCTCCGGGATGAACCGGTGGTTCTTGTTCAGGCGCATGGCACGGATGGGCCATTTGTTGGAAGATCCCCAATACATATAGGCACTGCCGTCATCGTCTAAAAATAAATCAGGGTCTTGCAGTCCGTGGATGATGGCCGGAGTGGCGTTCCAGTTTCCGGACTTGGGGTCGTCTGTGTAGAGCACACTCATGGAGCCGGATGGGTCGCCGCACACATACAGCACTGAGTCTTTATAATTGTGCGCTGCCGGTGCGTTGCATCCTTGAGGATACCAGTTTGTGCCAGGCTTGATAAAATCCCAGTTCTGTAAATCCGTGGAATGCCAATAGCCGTGCGTGCGGGTGACAAACATATAATATTCTCCTCGAAACTCTACTACTGCCGGGTCTGCTCCTGAACGGTAAGAAATGTCCTTGGCAGCGTTGTAAATCATGTAGGTATAGTCTACGTTTAAAGGGTTGCAATAGGTGTCCATGCGCATGTCTTGGGCGTGAAGGCCGATGGACAATCCCAAGCATGCGAACAGTAGAGATTGGGTGGTCTTTTTCATTGTCGTAAGTGTTTAAAATTGTTCTGTTGTAAGTATGTAAGTAGTTGTTGATATTTAGTTTATATGATGTGTATCTGTCATGTTGAGCATTGTTCTCCCCCGACAAACGGGGGAGGTAAGAGGGGGTGTGAAGCGAAGTCGAAACATCTCCCGAAAGACACGATTCCCTTGGGCAGTGCATGTAGTGAGATTCTTCGACTACGCCCTACGGGCTTCGCTCAGAATGACAGATACCTCATTCTCCATTATAGTATAAACTAATTATGAACGGCTACTTAAGTAGATGCTGAAATATAGCTTATACTATCATGAAAGAAAACTAAATGTGAACATATACTTATGCAAAATCAATTGACACTTTAGCAGTAGGAGGTGCCCATTCATGTATAAACTTAATATCAACATTTACTTGAGAGTTTGTTTAAGAATCGTTCTTTCTGTCATGTTGAGCGGAGTGAAACGAAGTCGAAACATCTCTTTCTTGCGCTGCCAGACGGGCAGAGCCCTTAGGGAAATTCTTCACTATGCTTCAACCCCCTCTTTGCTCCCCCGTTTGTCGGGGAGAACAACGCTCAGAATGACAGGAAAATGAATTTAAACAGGTTCTGAAAAAATTATCGGTATGCGGTTTTTCCGTCTTTTAGCGACATAATTTAGGTGGAACCTGGTAAACTTCTTGCAGCCGGGCAAGTTCGGTTTTCAACTGTTCTGTAATTTTCTCCATCCCTTCTTTGCCGTATAGATTTTTCATCTCAGACGGGTCTTCTTTCAGGTCATAAAGCTCCCAGATTTTTTCTTTATAAAAGTATATCAGTTTATATCGTTCCATTTTTACCCCAAAATGGGCACGCACACTGTGAAAGCCTGGAAATTCATAATAGTGGTAATACAGAGATTTGCGCCAGTCTTTGGGAGTCTTTCCATCTTCGACCAAGCGACGGAAAGAAACTCCTTGCATGTCTTGGGGGATTCTGATGCCACACATGTCAAGGAAAGTGGGGGCGAAATCGATGTTTTGTGTCAATCCCGTCACTTTGGTTCCCGGTTTAATGTGTCCGGGCCAGCGCATCAGCATGGGCATGCCAAAAGATTCTTCATACATGAAACGTTTGTCGAACCAACCATGTTCTCCCAGATAGAACCCTTGGTCTGTGGTGTAAATCACGATTGTATTTTTGTCGAGCCCTGTGCGCTGGAGGTAGTCTAAGATTTCTCCTACGCTTTCGTCTATACTGGCTACGCACGCCATGTAGTCTTGCAGGTAACGTTGGTATTTCCATTCGGCCACTTCTTTGAAGGAGCGTTTTTGCGCATAAAATTCATCATTCCGTTCGCGATAGGCCTCCAGGAAACGTTGTTGTTCTTCCGATGTCATGGTGCCCATGAAGGCATGTGGCCAAGGATCGTAAAGGAGGCTGTCACTGCCGATGCCTGCTACCATTTTCAGGTCGTGGCCTTCATACATGTCGCGGTAGATGTTCATTTTTTGTCGCTGTGCTGCATATCGTCCTTCGTATGTGTCGAAATAGTTGTCAGGAACCGGGAACGATACGTGTTCATAAAGCCGATAATGCCTTTCGGCAGGTACCCAATTGCGGTGTACGGCTTTGTGGTGCATCATCAAGAAAAAGGGTTTCTGCGGATTCTTCCGTTTTGTCAGCCATTCTTCACAGTATTGTGTGATTAAATCTGTCACATATCCCAGATGTCTGGTCGTATCGTTTTCTGTGATAAATTCCGGATTGTAATAATCGCCCTGGTCGTTGAGTATCATCCAATGGTCGAATCCGGTAGGTTTGGATATCAAATGCCATTTGCCGATAATGGCTGTTTCATATCCGTTGGCTTGCAGAATCTTGGGCAATGTCTGTTGAGAGCCGTCAAATCCTTTGTTGCCATTTCTCATAAATCCGTTTTTATGACTGTGTTTCCCTGTGAGTATGGCGGCACGGCTGGGGCCGGAAATAGAGTTGCAACAATAATTATTATAGAAGACAGCTCCTTCTTTCCCGATTCGGTCGATATGAGGTGTTGGTGCAATTTGGCCGATGGGGTGTCCGTAGATGCTGATGGCTTGGCGGGCGTGGTCGTCGCTCATGATGAAGATGATGTTAGGGCGCTCGTCTTCTGCCGGATGCTTCCGTTCTTCCGCACAGGCGGGGAGAACGGCGGAGAGAGATGCCAGTCCCAGCGATGTCTTGTGTAAAATGTTCATGGTTGGTATGTTTAAATGTGAGTGAATAAGAGTTTGTCTAAAAATCGCTTTTTCTGTCTTGTTGGAGCGGAAGCGAAACATCTCCCTAATACTTTTCAGGCGCGTAGTGAGGTTCCTCGATACCCCCTCTTGCCTCCCCGTTTGGCGGGGGAGAACAACGCTCGGGGTGACAGGAAAATGAATTTTAAACGACAGGCTTTAAGAAATACTTTTTCCCCCTGTAGATATATAGTCATCGAAATTAACTTCCTTGAATGTAAAACAATGTGCGGGCGATGGGTGGTAGGTTTTGTTCCACGTGGAATAGGTCTTCACCCGGATTTCGCCGGCGGCGGGGACAAAGGTCAGGATGCGCAAATAGCCTTCACCGCCCAATTGGCTGCCGTCTACGCCCCGCTGAAAGTTGGCCAACATTTGGTAGACTTTGTTCCCGTTATTTCCGGTAGATACTAAGGTTCCGACTCCGCTTTTTAGTACGTGTCCGCAGCATACGGCTATGATGTTTCGGTGTTTTTCTACCAGTTTTTTCCAAATGCCTGCTCCGTCGTTTACGGGGCGTCCTTCTATTTTCCCTATTCCGTAGTCTTGGGGACGCCACCAGTCTGTACTATCTTGCAGTGTACTGTCACAATACAGGTAGGCATGCGTATTCAGCACTACATAACAATCATCATGTGACGCCAGTAGTGAGTCGGCCCATGCCAAGGCTCCGTCCGTCGGTCCGAATTCCAGGTTCAGTATCAGCCATTTTTTGCCGGCACCTTGCAAGGTGATGAAGTAATTGTCCAAAGATTTTCCATCTGCACTGCCTCCCCAATAAGGCTGCCGGGCTTTGTCTGCAAGAGGAAAATATTTGTTGGCCAGCGACGTGTCGTGCACGTCCGAATATTTTCCCGGTCGGCTGCCGATGTCATGATTACCCCACACCACAGCGTAGGGGATGCGGGCTTTGTCTAGGTGCGTGAAGGCTTTTTGCATGTAGGCCCATTCAATCGGCCGGTTGTCTTGTGTCAGGTCACCTACTTGTAGTACGGCGTCGATGCTATCCCGGTGTTCCAGTAACCAATCTATTTGCGAATCGAACACTTCCGGGCATTGTTCCAGATAGGTTTGTGTGTCCGGTAAGACGACGATGGTGAATGATTCTTCCGCTGGTTGGCATCCGGTTGTCAGCAGGTATCCGGTCAACAGAAATATTGCGAGGGTCAGTTTTTGCTTCATCGTTCTTTTTTCTGTGTAAATAGCCATTCCATAAAGTCTGGTTCATTGAACGCGGGGTTCCAACTGCCGTGGTTGCAGCCGGGATATTCTTTGTATTCCACTTGTGCACCGGCTTTTTTCAGGGCACGATAGGCCTGGCGTGAGCCTTCTACGGTTACTACATTGTCTGCATCGCCGTGGAAGATGCGGAATTTGACATCTTTTGCTTCTTTCAGACGGGCTGGGTTAACGGTGCCGCAGATGGGGATTGCCGCAGCAAATATTTCCGGATAGCGGATTGCTAAGTCATAGGTTCCCATTCCACCCATAGATAGGCCAATGACATAGATTCGGCTTTTGTCAACTCTGGAATCAGCCAAGAATTTGTCCAGCAGTTCTTTTAATGTGCGGAAGATAGGAGACAGAGGCGCTTCCGCCGGCATTTGAGCAGGGGTGAATGATGAGGGGCGTGCCGTGTAGGCCCAATAAGCGTCAGGCGGGCATTGAGGAGCCAGTACGAAAGCTGGGTATTGGTCGCGGTTTACGGGGTTCAACCACATCTGGCCTCCGTGAGTCAGTTGTTTTTCGTTGTCACAGCCACGTTCTCCGGCACCGTGCAGAAAAAGTACCAATGGATATTTTTGTCCGCTTTGCATGTTTAATGGTGTGAGCAGACGATAACGCAGCGTGTCACCTGAGGTGGAAATATAGGTCTTTTTTTCGAAAGTGTCTTGGGCTGACAAGATGTTGAACGCAAGCAGAGATACCAGCAAGCTTATAAAAATTCTTTTCATTTTAGTATGTGTTAGTAATTGGATAAATGAAAGCGAAAGGGCTGCCCTTGTCAGATGATCTTGACAGATTATGCCTATTATCCTTTTTCCCTATTGAAACAGGCTGTCCGCGCGTGGCGGTAGCCATATGTGGCATTTCTTACGTCTGACAGAAAGGGCAACCCTTTCGCATGTTGTTACTTCAAGTAAGGAGAAGTGAATCCCAAGTTCTTCAGTCCGGTCTGTATGTCCGGTATGTTCATGAACAAGTCCCAGAGTAATTGGCTTCGATAGTTCTCTATCATGACTATGATGGGGCCTTGGTCAATGGCCAGGTATTGGTTGTCGTACCAATCCTTACCCAAATTGAAGGCATCTACAAAACCGTATTCTTTCCACAGCTTGTCGCCCAGTTTGTAGTAGAAAAATTCTAAGGCGGCTGTCGATTCCTCCGGTGTATAGGGGAAGGCAGACAGGGCGGCTGTGGGGGCAATGACTCCGTGGTCATTCGTGGGTGACCAGGCTGAATAGCCGTCATCGCCATCGCTGGCTGTCAATCCCCAGCAAGAGGAACTGTATCCGGCGTATCCGTTCGGATTTTCCACACAGTGGTTATAGTTGATAAGTGTGTGATTACGGTTCTGTTCCCAATAGTCGGCATATTGGTCTTGCAAGCCTTCGGGGCATAGTCCCAGGAAGGAGTAGTGCGTGAAGAACAGCGGGCCACCTTTCTCCGAACCCAGTGGCAAGGTTATGCCGTAATAAGAATTGCCGTTCTGGATGTTTCCTCCTTTAGCCCATCCTTGTTCGTAGACTTCCCGGCTGATGGGGTAAGTGGGCGAGGAGGCTGCCAATACGTAGGTTATCAGACATTCGTTCCAACCACGGATGGGAAGGTTTTGTGTCCAACCATAGTTGGGACTCCAATGCCAATAAAGTACTTGTTCACCGTCTTTCTGGAACCAAGTCCATTCTACTGCTTCCCACAAGCGGGTGATGTCTTCGCGGAGTTTTGTTTCGCCGGCATCTGCCCCGTCAAAGTAGGCGCGGGCTGTGAGCAGTCCTTCGAACAGGAAGGATGTTTCTACCAGGTCGGCACCATTGTCTGCTGGGCTGAACGGTTGTGTGTCTCCTGTTTCTCCATTTATCCAATGAGAGAAAGCACCGTGGTAGTTTTCACATTCTTCGTCGAGGAAGGTGACAATCCGTTGGACGCGTTGCAATGCTTCTGTACGGCTCACAAAACCGCGTTCTGCAGCTACCAGCATAGCCATAATGCCAAATCCAGTCCCGCCGGTCGTGACTGTATTGCCAGAGGTGCTGCGTTCGCGGGCCATGCCACTGTGTTCGTGCCCGAATTTCCAGAAATAATCGAATGTCTGTTTTTGTACCAGTGTAAGCAGTTCTTCCAACGGGATACGTTCAAATTTATCCGAGTTGTCTATGCTTGTTTGCAGGGTACACGTTTGTCCGCTCTCCAGCAATGCCCCCGATACAGACTTTATACCCGGATTCACCACCAGTTTGTAGGTAGTGAAGTTTTTCAGCTTTTCCGAAGGGCTTATGCTAATCTTTTCGGGCGATGGAAGCGTATAGGTGTATTCTACATCTGTGCCATCAGTGGTCAGCAGGATGTTTGCTTTGATGGTGCTTTCATCTACTTCGTCCGAGAACTGTAATTCGATGGAGGCATCGAGGGGGACATCCGTGAAGTTTGCCTGATTGGCAGCTTCGCCGACAGTGATGCTTTCCAGCTTGAAAGGGGGACGGCTCTCTGAGCCGTCCTCGCTACTGCTGCATGCAGTCAGCAATGTCCCCACGTATAGTAAAAGATAGAATACTTTCGTTTTCATGCTGTCTTATTCTTTGTTTCCGTACAAGGCGCGGATATCATCGGCAGAGAGGGCTGTGTTGTAGAAACGGAATTGGTCTAACTGTCCGATGAAGTTGGAGGCCCATGTCTGTGCACCTGTTCCTTCCGTCAGGCTGGGAGTGGTCGAGAACTGGAAAGCACCGACGGCCAGCGTTTCGCCTGTATCCTTAAACTTCAGCGGGCCGTAGCCTGCCAAGTCTGATGTGAGAGCTACTTCTCCGTTGCGATACACTGTCATGATGGAGGTGTTTCCGTCATAGACGAAAGCCATGTGTACCCATTCTGTACCGAACACGTTTTCAACTTTAGCTTCTACCCATTTCTCTATGTTGTCTTGTGTCGCGTTGCAGGTGTATAAGTGTATCTTGAAGAAAGCCTCGGTCTGGCTGTTGTGGTTTTCCAGATAGATATCGAAATTTCCCCAGAACGTTTTGGTATTAGGGATGCTGAAAATGCCGTAGGCCGGGTTGTTTTTTTCTGCCTTCATCCAAAAGGCTACTGTGCAACTGCCCAAGTCCAGAAGGCCGTCTCCTAAGATGGAGGGGGTGCGTGCCAGTATGTAAGCGTCGGAAGCGCCCTGGTAGGACATGCCGCTGACGGCGTCAGTCGAGAATTTGGCATTTCCGTTGTCGGCCACGATGAAGCCCCAGTCGCCTTTGTCGCGAATGTCTTCTTCGTCAAAAGGCAAATACATCAGCAGAGGGGTGTCGGGAGCTTCGCCTGTGCTTTCCGGATAGTCGAAGCCCGGATGGTCCATGTCTTGGAAGCAAGATTGCAGCATAAACATTGTCAGGCAGCAAGCCAGCAATGACATATAATGTTTCTTCATAATCGTTTTTCTTTAATAGTTAGGATTCTGTACTAATACTCCATTCGATTTATCCACTTCGTTTTGAGGCAAAGGCAGCAGTTCGTGTCTTTCTTGATAACCGGTTTTGCCGGCGGCGTGCAGCACTTCGGCAGCGATGCCCCAACGTACCAGGTCATAGAAACGGTCACCTTCCATGCCCAGTTCGACACGGCGTTCGTGGCGGATGGCATCACGCAATTCGGCCTGGTCGTCGGTGGTCACTTCGGGCAGGATGCCGATGTTTGTGCCACGGGCTCGGGCACGTACCTGTTCTAAGTAGTCTTTGGCTGTGTCCAGGTCGCCCAGTTCGCAGGCGGCTTCGGCTGCCATCAGTACGACGTCTGCATAGCGGATGAGGCGGACGTTGACCCAATAGCCTCCTTTGGTGAAGCGGGTGCGCCACTCCGGATTGGTGTAGGCTTTCTTGTTGTAATATTTGTTCAGCACGTCGGCGTTGGCCACGGGCTTTTCGCCCCAAGGTTCGTTGGCCGGGCAAGTGCTGGGGTCTTCGCCCGTGCGGTAGAAGTAGAGCAGTGTCTCGTCTTTGCGCGGGTCACCTTCTTCGAAAGCATCAGCCAGGTTCTGGGTAGGTGTGTGGTGCCCCCAGCCCAAGTTCCAGTCGCCTGCTCCGCGTACGCCTTGTACGCTGGCATACTGGCTGCCGATTTCGTTAGAGCCGGGTAAGGCTTCGGTGGCGGTACATTGCAGTTCGAGGATAGACTCTGAGCAGTTTTCGCCGTCTTCGCGGAAAATCTTGTCGTAAGGCGTGTTCAGGTCGTACAATCCGGAAGTAATTACAGCTTCTGCGGCGGCGCGCATGTTAGGCCAGTCGTTGCGCATCATGTAGGTGCGGGCATGCAGTGAGCGGGCGGCGCCCCACGTCAGGCGGCCTACGTATTGGGCTTCCCATGTGGGCGGCAGGTTGCTTTCTGCTACTTGCAGGTCTTTGTCTATCAGTTTATAGATGTCTGCCACGGATGATTTGGGGACGTTGGCGTCGCCGGCTTCGTTCACTTTGAAGTCTATCAGAGGCACTTCACCGAAAGCACGCACCAGATTGAAATAGCAGAAGGCACGCATGAAGCGGGCTTCTCCTTCGTTGACAAGGTCGCCTTGCGTCAGGTTTTCGTTCTGGTTCATTTCGTCCAGCAAGCTGTTTACCTTGTGGATGAGGTTGTAGTTGGCTGTCCAGTAGCTTTGCAGCATGCCGTCGCTGGCAGAGTATTCAAAGTCGTCATACATCAGTCCGGTGGCAGCGCCGTCAGAGGCTGTACTGCCTTTTTCCGCGTCTTCCGAGCGGTAGCTGTGGATGGCCATGGCTGTGTTGCCTGTGGTCAGGTGGAAGCCACGCAAGTCTGCATACATGCTGAAGACTTCCGTTTCGTAGGTACCGCCGGTCAAATCGTCTTCGGTATAGGCGCCCAGCGGTTTTTTGTCGAACATGTCGCTGCACGCTGTCTGGAATAAACCCGTCAAAAGGGCTATTGCGTAAATCTTGTATCTTTTCATAATATGGATTCCTTTAGTTTTTTTGAATGTTGCTCATGTCTGTTAGAATGAAAGATTGAAGCCCAATGTATATACGGTTGGCATCGGGTAACCGCCACTGTCTATGCCGAATGACGTTGAACCGCCACCCACTTCAGGCGTGTAGCCGGAGCTACGGCTCCAAGTCTTGGGGTTTTGCACGTTGGCGTAGACGCGCAGCGATTGCAGTTTGATGCGGCTCAGCAGGCGAGTGTCGAAGTTATAGCCCACTTCGATGTTGCGGATGCGGAAGAAGCTGCCGTCTTCCAGGAAATATTCCGAATCTTCGTAGTTGATGGCACGCGAGGGGTCGAGAATCGGTTCCCAGTTGGATGTGCCTTCACCGTGCCAGCGGCCCAGTCGTTCGATGCGGTAGTTGAACTGCGCAAAGGTGCTGTTGTCCCAGTTGCGGTAGATTTCGTTTCCGTAGACGCCCATCATGTCGACGCTCAGGTAGACGTTCTTCCAGCCTACGTTGACGTTGAAGCCATAGGTGAAGTCGGGAGTCGGATTACCAATCATGGTGCGGTCGTCGGTTGTGATTTTGCCGTCGCCGTTGATATCGGCAAACTTCAGGTCGCCCGGTGCCACGGTTGCCAGGGTGTTGATGGGCGAGAAGCGGATGTCGTTTTCGTTCTGGTAGACGCCGGCCACTTTATAGCCGTAGAAGTAGGCGATGGGGTAACCTTCTTCCGTGCGCGAGGGGCCGCTGATGATGGCGTAGTCTTTGGTGGCCAGTGACAATACTTTGTTGTCGATGGTCGTCAGGTTGGCACTGATGCCGTATGTCCAGTCTTCGCCTATCCGGTCGTTCCACGAAGCGGTCAGCTCGAAGCCCCGGTTGCGGATTTCGCCGATGTTCTGCACGCCCGGCTTGGTGCCCGAGATGCCCGGTATCGTTGCCAGCATGTCTCGCGTGGACTTGTTGTAGAAGACGGGCGAGATGGCCAGGCGGTTGTTGAACAGGTTCATGTCGAAGCCTACTTCCCACGAGTAGTTGTGCTCCCAGCCCAGGTCTTCGGAAATCAGTTTGTCAGGTCCCAGGCCGCTGATGATGTTGTCGCCGAACACGGCAGAGCCGGAGCTGACGATGTTGGCGTAGGCGGGATAGTTGGAACCGGCGTTCTGGCTGCCCAGCAATCCCCAAGAGCCTTTCAGCTTCAGGTAGTCGATGACGTTTTGGTTTTGCATGAATTTCTCTTCGCTCATTACCCAGCCGGCACCGAACGAGTAGAAGTTGTCCCAGGTGTTGCCGGTTGTATAGAACTTGGAAGAACCATCGCGGCGGAAAGAGGCGTTGAACAGGTAGCGGTTCTTGTAGTTGTAGAGTGCGCGGAACAGGTAAGACATGGTGAAGCTTTCCCACTGTGAACCGCCGTTGGAGGCTGTCGATGAGTCGCTGATGCTGGAAATCCACCATTTGTCTACGTCGTTGCCGATTTCGATGCCATAGCCGGCCATCTGGTCACGCCCGCCGCTCAGGCTGGAGCTGGAGTTGTAGTTGGTGGTCAGACCGGCGGTCAGCGTCAGGCCGTGGTCGCCGAACTGGTTGGTGTAGGTCAGCACATAGTCAGACTGTGCGGCCATTGAGTTCGATTTGCTTTGGTTGATGCTTTCGCGGTCTACCAGTCTTTCGGCACCGGGGCCTCCCTCAAGGTCGGGATTGTAGACATATACCAGCGGGGAATAAGAGCGCGACTGGCTGGAACCGTAGTCCAACGAGAAGGTGGCGCGGAACGTCAGGTTTTTCAGGATGTCTATCTCGCCCCAGATGTTTCCGGTCAGGCGGTAGTTTTCCGACTTGTTGTGTGCACCGCGCAGCTCGGTATCAATCAGTGGGTTCCACACCTGTGCGCGTTGGAAGTCGGGCATCGTGTGCAGCAATCCGCTTTCCGCATCGTGCGTGGGGGCAATGGGGGCGGCTTTCAGTGCGGAGCCTACGCCTTTGGCGTCCGGGTATTTGGCGCGTACGCCGTTCACCTGGAAGCCGAAACGCAGGAAGTCTGTCACTTCGTATT
Source organism: Bacteroides sp. ET71 (assembly GCF_023336905.1). Taxonomy (GTDB): domain Bacteria; phylum Bacteroidota; class Bacteroidia; order Bacteroidales; family Bacteroidaceae; genus Bacteroides. The sequence goes on along the minus strand of NZ_JAMBLS010000004.1, from coordinate 131,603 downwards.
CACTGTTCAGGTTGACCGTGAACTTGTTTAGCTTTTCTGTGTCTATGGAGCCTTCTTCCATCACGTAGCCCAAGCCCAGATAGAATTTGCTCTTGTCTGTCGAGCCGGTAATGCTTATGCTGTTGTTGGTCAGGAAGCCCGTTCGGAACATTTCGTCTTGCCAGTCTGTGTCGCCTCCCCAGTTGGTGTAGTCGTAGGGGTCTACGCCTTGCTCGATGCGTTGCTCGTTATACAATTCGCGGAATTGGGCGGCGTTGGTCAGTTCCACGCGGTCGTAGATGGCTTTCCAGCCAACTGATGCGTTGATGTTGACTTGTGTTTTGCCTTCCTTGGCACGCTTGGTGGTGATGATGATGACGCCGTTGGCACCGCGTACACCGAAGATGGCCAGCGAGGAAGGGTCTTTCAGGATTTCCATCGATTCGATGTCGGCCGAGTTCAAGTAGTTGATGTTGTCGGTGAACAGACCGTCTACGACGTACAGCGGTGTGTAGCCGTTGATGGAGTTTGTGCCTCGGATACGGATTTCAGGGTCTTGTCCGGCACGTCCGGTGTTGACTACTTGCACGCCGGCTACTTTGCCTTGGATGGAGGCCAGCGGGTTGGTGGCAGGCTTGCGGGCAATGTCTTCGCCTCCTACTGTGACGATAGAGCCTGTCAGGTCGCGTTTCTTGGCTGTACCGTAGCCGACGACCACGACTTCGTCTATCAGTTTCGAGTCTTCCTGCATGACAATCTTGAAGGAATTGCGCCCGTTGACGGCCACTTCTTGAGTTTTCATGCCGATGTATGTGATCACCAGCGTAGCATCAGACGGGACGCCTGCTATCTGGAAATTCCCGTCTATGTCTGTAATAGCACCCAGCGTGTTCTGTCCGTCTACGTGGACAGACGCTCCAATAATAGATTCTCCCGCCTGGTCGGTAACCGTGCCCGAGACGGTAATCTTGTTTTGTGCCGACGCGAATACCGCTATCAGCAGCAGCAAACTAAATACAAAGAGATTTTTTCTCATTACGAAAGAATGTTTAATTGATATTAGAACTTAGATTAGCTAACTCTTCGGGCAAAATTATAAAACTATGGGTTTTGAGTCCAATTAAAAGCCTAACACATTACTACCGTATCCCAAATCTGAGGTACTTTTTTACTACTTTAATTGGTGCTAATTCTCTGATGTACTGTGCGATGCTGGAGTCAGGCGGATGCCTTTTCTTTTCCTCGTCCCGTTACCTTATGTGACGGACTGATTCGAACAAGACGATATCTTCACGGGGTGGTGGCGTATGGGTCGGCGGGGAGATTCTTGAGGTGTTTGCTGCTTGCGCATACCGGGCCGGGCTCTTGCGGGCGGCAAGGGCGGCTGTGCTTCGTGGCGGCCGAAGAGAGGCAGACGGTGGCCGCGTAGCAGGGGTGGGCAGGAGGTTATTTGAAGCTAATCATGAAGGCTGTCAGGCTGTCTTCAGGGGTGAGGTTGAACTTCTTGCGCAGGCGGTAACGGGCTGCGTCTACGCCACGGATGGAGAGATTCAGCAGCTTGGCTATTTCTTTGGTCGGCAGGTTGAGCCGCAAGAGGGCACACACGCGCAGGTCGCCGGAGGTCAGCGACGGGTATTGCTGCTTCAGGTTGCGGAAGAAGTTTTCATGGATGCGGTCGAAGTTGGCTTGAAAGACTTGCCAGTTTTCTTCGTCGGAGACAATGTTGTTGTTGACCAGCGAAAGTAACTTGTCCAGGCTTTTGCGTGTGAACTGGGGTGCCAGGCGTTGCTTTTGTATCTCTTCCTTCAGTTGGTTCAGAAATTCCTGGTGTACGATGTTTGTCATCACCATGCCTGCCAGTTCTTTGCTTTTGGTACGCAGGTCGGTTTCAAGCCGTTCTTTCTCCAGCTCCACGATTTTCTTTTCATGTTTCTCCAGTTCGGCCTGGTGCAAGATGCGCTGGTGCTCCATGGCGTGGTCTTTTTTCCGTTTCATGGCCCAGTAGAACGTATATTGCAGGCAGAACAGGAGCGCTATGCCCAGCAGAATATAGCCGGCTATCGCCCAGCCGGAAAGGTACCAGGGAGGCAACAGGACAAAGGGACATTCGACGGAGGCCAGGGTGCCGTTTTCGTCATACACTTCTGCCTGGAACGTATAGTCTCCATAGGGCAGGCGCGCGTAGCTTTGTGACAGTTGGCGTCCTGCCTCTGTCCATTGTTCGGAAAAGCCCTGGAGGCGGTATCTCACCTTGTAGGCGTAATTGTTGTAGGCCGGGTAGCGCAGGGTGAACGTCCAAGTGTTCAGATGTCCGTCTATCCGATTGTCCGCCCCCACTGCCAGAAGTCTTTCTTCGCCACTCTCCTCGTCTTTGGCCTCCATGCGCAGTATGGACAGTACGGCCTGGGGTGGGACTGGGGTATGTGTGGGCAGTTCTTTCGAAATGATGCGGGCGACGGCATTGTTGAGGCATAAGTAGGCAGTCTCTTGGGAGGCGTCATAACTGATGGTGGCCCGTTCTTCCAGCAACTGGTCCTCAAACAAGGCGTAGGGGATGCGGTAACGGATGTGGAATTGGTTCATCTCGCACTCCACCAGGTAAGCCATCCGGTCGTTCAGGAACCAGTAGTCGTTCCCGCTTCCATGCTTCACGCTCTGGATGTCTTTGAGTTCGGCAAGCTGCTCATTCATTGAATCGTAGGGGACGATGGAGTCATTCACGTCTTCATACGTATAAAACGCTTCTCCGTTGGAGAATACCACGCGGCCGTTTACTTTGAAAAGGGTAAAATGTGCATCTTCCACATTGCCCAGTTTCATGTACGGCCTCACCTCTTGCAGTTCCTTCAGGTCAGGGCTGATGCGTAGCCTGAACAGCCCCTTCCTCATGTGTTCCACCCAAATGTTGCCCCGGTGGTCGGTCTCGATGTTACTGGCCATGTGGCTGAACCCCTTCACTATGTGCGAGAACACCCACCTGCCGTTGTGGTCTTGTTTGAAGAGGCACAGTGGCGAATAGCTGCCTTGCAATAAGTATGGATGCCCGTTGAGCGTTATCTCCCGCATGCACAAAGCGCCGGTGGCGCTTGATAGCAGACGGGCTTTGCCTTGCGAGATGAGGAATGTGCCTTTGTTATGTCCGCAAAGCACCTGGCCGTTGTATTCATCCACAAACCATGCTTGCTCTTCCAACCCCGGGACCAGGCTGATTTTTCCGTCTTTCCAATAATATAGTCCCTGGTTGGAGGCGATATACATGGCATCTTTGTGTACCAGCACATCGTAGACCATTCCTATCTTGTCGTAGGGCGGTGTGTAGTAAGAGATGGGCAGCGTGTTCTGTACGTATGCAATGCCGTTGTCCAAGGCGGCCCAGACGTTGTTGCTGCTGTCGCAGCAGATACCCAATACCGTGTTGTTGAGCAGTCCGCCGTCAGTGTTCAGTTTCCATTGCAGTCCGCCCGATTTGTTGATGGCGTATAGCCCGTTAGAAAGCGTTCCCACAATGTAGCAAGAATCTTGACTCATGGAGACACGGTTGATGCTGTATCGCCTTAAGTCGGCATCGCATGCTGTCTGCCAAGGTTCCAGCTTCTCGTCATGATAGTAAAAGACGCCGGCATTGACCGTGAAGAACAGTACTCCTTCCCTGTAAGGCAGGCCTCCCACCACCGGGCTTTTGATGTCTTGGTTGGAGAACAATGGTTTCAGCAGCCCGTTGGAGTAGATGAAAAGCCCTTTGTCGATGAGCCACGTGTAGAGGGTATCATGCACTTGAAACAGATTTAGAGGCAATTCTCCTCTGTATTCTCCCCAGACCCGGTTTCCGTCGTAAAAGAAAAAGGAACAGAACGATTGGAAGATGATTTTATTGCCCACTGGCAGGATGCTCCAGATTTCATCGTTGTGAAATTTGAACTCGCCTAATTCGCTTTTCAACGAATGATACGTGAGCCCTTCGGGAAAGGTGCGCTCGAAGTAGCCAAACTCTTCGTAAGAGCCTACGTAGATTTTCCCGTCGTCGGCTACATAAATGGAACGGACGATTTCCTTCGTGGGGAGTTCGTGCAATGTCCAGGTATTCCCGTCATATTCCAGCATACCTTTACTGTTGCCGATATACATGACGCCGTCCGCATCCTGTGCAACCGCCCAATTCTGTATCCTGGCATGGTAATCGGAGACGGAAAAGTTGCGCACGACAGGGGCGAACGAAACGGAAGCCGCCTGTAAAAGACCGCTCCAAAGAAATAGTAGCAAAAGACTGACGTAACCTCTATTATTTGTCATTATAATATAATTGCATAGTCTTAACTCGTGAATCTTCAGAAAAGGAAAATGGCTTGCTGCAGGCAAGCCATTCGGGCCTTATATGCGCCATGCGTATCCTCTTACAGACTTTGCATGTCGTTCAGTTTCTTGTAGTAGCCGTTCAGGGCAATAAGCTCTTCATGTGTGCCCCGTTCTACAATCTCGCCCTCATAGAGCACGCATATTTCATCGGCGTTCTTAATGGTGCTCAGACGGTGGGCAATGGCGATGGTGGTACGTGATTTCATCAGGCGTTCCAAAGCTTCTTGCACCAGACGCTCAGATTCAGTGTCAAGCGCCGAGGTGGCTTCGTCCAAAATCAGAATGGGAGGATTCTTCAAAATGGCCCGGGCGATGCTTACGCGCTGACGTTGTCCGCCAGACAGGCGTCCGCCCCGGTCGCCTATCATGGTGTCATAGCCTTTCTCCGTCTCCATGATAAAGTCGTGCGCATTGGCTATTTTGGCGGCTTCGATGACCTGTTCCATCGTAGCATTTTCCACGCCGAAGGTGATGTTGTTGTAGAACGTATCGTTGAACAATATGGCTTCCTGATTCACATTGCCGATAAGTGTCCGGAGGCTCTGGATGGAAACGTCTTTCACGTTCTTCCCGTCGATAAGCAGTTCACCTTCTTTCACGTCGTGGTAACGTGGAACGAGGTCTACCATGGTCGATTTGCCGGAACCTGACTGCCCCACCAATGCAATGGTTTTCCCTTTAGGTATCACCAGGTTGATGTGTTTCAGAACCGGGCGGTCGGGTATGTAGCTGAAGCTGACATTGCGGAACTCGATTTGTTGCTCGAAGCCTTTCAACGGCAATGGCTTAACGGGATCCTTGATAGGGTTCTCTGCCTTGAGAATCATGTCAATACGGTCCATGCTGGCCAAGCCGAGGGGTACGTTGTAGAAGGCTTTGGCAAATTCCTTCAGCGGGTTGATGATGCTGTAAAGGATGACCATGTAGAAGATGAACGTGGCGGCGTCCATTGGCGCGTAGGTCTTGTTCAGGATGAGCGAGCCGCCGAACCACAGCACGATGACAATGACGCAGGTGCCCAGGAACTCGCTCATGGGATGGGCCGAGCTTTGACGGATAACCATGGTGTTGACTGCATCGCGGAACTCGTTGTTTATCTTTACGAAACGAGCAGACATCTTTTTCTCAGCAATGAAAGCCTTGATGACGCGCAGTCCACCCAGTGTCTCGTCCAGTTGCGACATGATGTCGCCCCATTGTGCTTGTGCCGTCAGTGACTGGCGTTTCAGCTTGCGACTGACGATACCCATTACCCAGCCCGCCAGAGGCAGCACGACGATGACGAAGAGCGTCATCTGCCAACTGATGGTGAACAGGGTGCAGAAATAGATGATCAGGGCGATGGGGTTGCGCAGCAGCATGTCTATGGAACTGGTCAGAGAATTTTCTACTGCGGTGACGTCCGCACTCATGCGGGCGATGATGTCTCCCTTGCGCTCTTCGGAGAAGAAACTGAGGGGGAGCTTCAATACCTTATTATATACCTCAATGCGGATGTCGCGCACGATACCGGTACGTAGCGGCACCATGACAGCCGAGGAGGCGAAGTAGCCTGTTGTCTTTAGCAGCGTCATGAAGATGAGTAATCCACCCAGCATGACCAGTGTAAGAAAAGCTCCATGCTCGTTGATGAAGTTGTTAATCCACCAATAAGCGTTGTTGATAATTACGTCTTTGTCCAAATTGTTCCAGTCCCATTCTTGGTATTGATAGATTTCTTTGTCTATTTTGAACAGGATATTCAGGATGGGGATAATAGCTGCAAAAGAAAATACATTGAGCCATTGTGACACAAAGTTCAATATTACGGCCCAAGTAATATACTTTCGGTAGGGCTTGATATAGCGGCCCAAAAGGGTGAAGAATTGTTTCAGCATAATAATCTGTTGAATAGCGGGGGCAAAGGTACGAAAAATATACGGCAGGCAACACATTGAGGTGTCGCTTTTTTCTGCCGGACTATTTTACGTTATTTCGAATGTAATGCCTCTTCATAAACTTTAAGATATTGACGAGCTGTATTATATATGTCAAATTTCTGTACAATGCTAGGAATATTGGCCTTTAGCTTTTGATATAATGCTTCATTGGACGCTAATTCTTGGATGTGCTGTGCCAAAAGCTCTACTGGTACTTTCCCGTCGTTCAAACTGAATACGATGCCGGCCATTTCTCCAGCTTCATTGGTTAGCATGTTGCGTATCTCTCCAATGTCGCTAGCTATGACTGGGGTGCCGCTCATAAGGCTTTCTATCAATACCAATGGGAAACTTTCGCCTTTGAAATAAGAAGGTAACAGACCAATGTCTGACATGGCGAAATAACTTCGCACGTCGCCTTTTCTGCCCAATAGATGTATGTATGGTGGTAAATCTTTGTCTTTCTCCAATTCGTTATAACATTCTCCGTCTCCGAGTAATATTAAATGTATTGGTCTCTCTAAAAAGGTGTGTGCTATTTTGACAGCTTTAATGGCTTCTTTCCATCCTTTTTCATATATGGCTCGGCTGGCTAAGGTGATACAGAAGGCATTGGGCTCTATTCCTAAATCTTCCCGTCGGTGTGGTGTAACTGGAATTTCCGGTAGGCCGTTTCCTATCTTGTGTAAACGTAATTTCGGTAAGATGTTTTGCAAAGGTTTCAGGTTTTTATCTGCGATGTAGACAAAAGTTGAACAACTGTGCAATACAGTTCGCAAAATATAGTTCAATCCATCTTTGTCAATGGCTTCATACATGCCATGTAGCGTGATGATGTGTTTGCAACGTCCTTGTTTATTACCTATGGCATGCCCAACAGCACGGTCTATGTTGCCTTCGTGAGTATGGACGATTTCTGTCCCTAAACAAGCAAAAATGTCTGATAAATAAGTGACACTACTTAATTCTATAAGTGGGATGGTGGCATCCAGTTTTTTTCGGATATTTTTATCATAGGGGACATTTCTGAAATCAATAAAAGTCACCGGTGCTCCGAGTGCTCTCATGGCATTTGCTAAATAAATAGGGAATATCTCACCCCCACCTTGTGTCAGAGCTGCACCACAAATGACGATGTTGGGGAGGCGTTTTTGGGCCTGGGCGGCAAGTTGAGTCAAATCATAGATACTTTCTAAGGACTCTGATTCTTGGGTAAGGGTATTTACATAATGTTGGCGCAAATTTTTTTGAATGCCTCTGAACGCTTCTAGATCTATGGCATAATGAGAGGCTATGAAGGAAGATAAATGAAATATCTCACGGCAATCTTCTGGTCTGTATTCTTGTTTGAAGATTTTGTTTTCTCCAGAAAAATTGCAATGACAGAGTGCACGGGGGGTGTAGTTGACTCCTCCTCCTCGAATTAACCACAAAAAGAATAACCAGTTGCCAAGTGAAGGCATTTTTTCCCATTCTTTTATTATCTCATCGGGAATAGTGCCTATGTTCCTAAAGACGGCAGCACTCGTGCTGGGTATGACGTTTTTCGTGGCGTATATTTTGCTCACGAAAAAATGTGCTGTCATCACAAAAGGTCTTGCCCATGATACGAAAGAGTTGGCTGGATATATAGGCAGCTTATCTATATTTTTGCCATCCTGCATAAATACACATTTGCCAAACGAGAGCATGACCGATTGGAAAAGCAAACCTTTGAGAACTTCTTCCAGGAATTTGGTGTCACAGATGCTATCGCTTTCGGCAATCCAGACGTATTCACCGTGTGCCATTGCAAGGCCTTCATTCCATAGTTGGAAAGTTTGTGTCGTTTCCTTTTTCTTTGCGAGTAAATGGGTCTTTGCCGGATATTTTTGAGCATAGGCTTTCATTATTTCTACGCTATTGTCTGAAGAGGCATTATCCAGCAAAATCACTTCAATATTGTTGTAAGTCTGTTGGTAAATAGAGTTTAAACGTTGTGTCAAGCAAGAAGCCTGGTTATGGTTGGGGACAATGATGCTGACCAAAGGCTTTGTTGTCGGCTCTAATGGCAAATCGACTACGTTAAATTGGCCATGGATTAGGTTCCGATACACACTTTCTGTCTGGAACTTCTTTTTTAAATGTAGTGACTTCAAATAGATAGTTTCTATTTTCTCTTCTGTTACTACCCGTTTGAAGACTGTAAATCCCAAGACTTTTCGTTTTTCAATAGTGCGCAAGCTTGTTGAATACAATTTTTTCTTGTACACCCATGATTTTATTTTAGCTCTAAAGCCTGCCATTTTAAAAACGATTTTAGTTATACAGCTATTTATATTTATCAATTTAGCACCACCTTTTTCTGATTATGTAAGATTCAGCGCCGTAACAATTGCTGAATCAAGGATAATCTTTTTTATTTATTTTATTTGATTCTTTTCTAGGCTATTGCTTCTGCAGAGTCCGGTGATTATATTTTATGTATCTAAACAGATGTGCCCAGCAATGTCCGAAATGTTTCCAAGAGAAAGGGCAAAGCATAAATTCCTTCATCACTGTCAATTTATGTGGGTAATCACTTTTCAGCATGTGCCGCATAAAATTGCTGAAACATCTTTCTGTTAATTTCTTCTCTTGCGATTTGGATATCTTATATCCAGGTACTTTTAGCGGTAAGAAGGCATTCCATTTTTGCTTGTGCATACGTATAGTATTTTCTACCCATTGGCAATCAAAGTTTCCGAGTGAGAAGTGCTCTATCAATACTTTGGGAGAGGTGCAAATATAGTTCTTGTACTGTTTTGTTGCAGCAATTTGCAACGAAAAATCCAAATCATAACAATGGAAACCGGTCAGCATTTTTTCATCAAAAGGATATTTTTCCCAAAGCTGTTTGCGTACAAACATCCCTAGGCCATCTACTGTAATGACTTCTTCAAAGGGATGCTCCAAAAGAACATTGAAAGCGCAAAATTCTGCGTTTTTCCCAACTCTTTGGTATAAGAAACCGCATCTGTCTTCACCTGATTGCATCCAACCGGAATATACTTTCAGCTTCATTTTGCTGCCTACGAAGCCTATAACGCCACAATCAGGCTCTTTTAGTTTTCCAGCAATTACCTCTCCCCAATTTTCGGAATGAAAGAGAACATCTTCGTGTACAAAGAAAAGATAAGGGTAGCGTGCTTGACGGGCTCCTTCGTTATAGACCCTGGCGATGGGATATCGCTTTTCTCGGTTATCGAAGGCTATGATTTCGTGCTCGACCCCTATGGTTTTCTGTATGTTCGCTTTCAATTGTGATAAGCGTTCGGGGGAGATAGAACAAATGATGATGGAAAACATATGTCTAATTTTGTTTTTTACATAAAATATTTATCGCTTGCCAGCAGAGATTCCTGTTGCCATTGGGCAAACAAGTAAGTTTAGGTTTTATTGTTGGCATACGGTTTATTCCCATAAAATTCTAAGGTAGCACGGTTTTCATCCGTAGGAACTTCTTCCTGCAATTTCAGTTCATAGCCAGTGAAAACTTGGAGCAGGATGACTCTAATGTATTGCAGAGAGAATTGAATGTTCTCATAATCAGGATTTATGGCGCTGACCAAAGGATTTTGTTTCATCATACTCGTCATTTTCTAATCTATTTCTCTACATGTGAACCATATGCTGCGGGTTCAGATAAATATTGCTTCGTCTTTGGAAATGCAAAGTTACGAAATATACTGCATACCGTTGTAATAAAAAAACAATAACATAAAGAATAAGTTTCTGTTTCGAAGGAAAGTTACGGCCAAGAATCCCTAAAAAACTTCGGTAAAAGTACTAAGTTACGTCGCTAATACCTATCTTTGTCCCGATAACGTATACTGTATCGAACTGCTTATGGAACATCCGCTTTCTCAATTCCGATATTGCCCCAAGTGCGGGTCGCCGCATTTCGAGGAGCATAACGCCAAGTCGAAACACTGTGCCGATTGCGGCTTCACGTATTATTTCAATCCTTCGTCGGCCACGGTAGCCCTTATCTTGAACGGGAAAGACGAGCTGCTGGTGTGCCGCCGCGCCAAAGACCCGGCCAAAGGTACATTGGATTTGCCCGGAGGTTTTGTCGACATGTTCGAGACCGGGGAAGAAGGCGTCATCCGCGAGGTAAAGGAAGAAACCGGGTTGGAGGTGGAGAAAGCGGAATACCTCTTTTCGCTGCCCAACCTCTATCTGTATTCCGGTTTCTTGGTTCATACGTTGGATATGTTTTTCCTTTGTACGGTGACTGACACGGCTCATTTCCAGGCGATGGACGATGCGGCCGATGTCTTTTTCCTGCCCTGCCGGGACATCCGCCTGGAGGACTTCGGACTGGATTCGGTGCGCCGAGGCTTGGGACTTTTTCTGAAACAACCACACTTTTATATGCACAACCAATGAAACATACATTTACACGCTTACTGGGGCTGGCTCTTTGTTGCTATTCTTCGGCAGGACTGGCACAAAGTCTCGAAAAGAAGGCCACTCCCCAAGAACTTTATTCGGAAGGCCGCATGCTGTTTGAACAGAAAGCCTATTCGGCCGCCATCTCTCCCCTGCGGGCTTACTTGCAGGGCAATGCCGGCGACTGTAACGATGCCGCTGCCGAAGAGGCGGCCTACATGCTGGCCTGTGCCGCTTATGAACTGGGTGACCCGCAGAGCGCGGACTTGCTCCGAGGTTTCCTGGCGGAATATCCCGACACTCCTCACGCCAACCGCATACAGGCACTTATTGCTTCCACTTATTTCTTTGACGAAGACTATGAGCAAGCCTTGCAGGCCTTCGGGCAGGCGCGTCTGGACTGGCTGGCTGCCGACGAGCGTGACGATATGACGTATCGCCTGGCCACTTGTTACCTGTTGACGGGTGACTTGCGAGAGGCTGCCATCTGGTTCGAGACGTTGCGGGCCACTTCGCCGCGCTATGCTGCCGACTGCACATATTATCTTTCTTATATACGCTATACGCAACAGCGTTATGATGAGGCGCTGAAGGGCTTTCTCAGCTTGCAGGAAGATGAGAAGTACGAAGCGCTGGTACCTTATTACATTGCCGAAATCTACCTGGCCAAGCAGCAGTATGACAAGGCCGAAATTGTGGCGCAGAATTATCTCTCGGCGCATCCCGCCGATGTGCATGCTGTCGAGATGCAGCGCGTCTTGGGCACGGCGTTCTATCACTACGGCAAGTTCCTGGAAGCTATGGAACCGCTCGAACAGTATGCCGTTTCGTCCGGTCAGCCCCGCCGTGATGCCTGCTATATGCTGGGCATGGCCTGTTACCGGTGCGGGGTTTACTCCAAGGTCCCCGAGTGGTTGGGTCGGGTGACGCTGGAAGATGATGCTTTGGCGCAGAACGCTTACCTGCACATGGGGCTGGCTTATCTTCAGATGAGCGACAAGAACAAGGCGCGCATGGCTTTCGAACAGGCGGCCGTGTCGGAGGCAGACCGCCATCTGAAGGAGCAGGCGGCCTACAATTACGCGCTCTGCATACACGAGACTGCTTACTCGGCTTTCGGCGAGTCGGTCGCAGTGTTCGAAAACTTCCTGAACGAATTTCCTTCGTCTGCCTATGCCGACAAGGTGAGCAGCTATCTGGTGGATGTCTACATGAGCACCCGCAGTTACGAGGCCGCTCTCCAATCCATCGAACGCATCAAAGAACCGAATACCGACATCTTGCGGGCCAAGACGCGCATCCTTTTCCAACTGGGCACCCAGGCTTTTGCCAATGCCGACTTTGCCGGAGCTTCCGCACGTTTCCGGCAGGCCAAGAAGCTGGCTCCTGCTTTGGGCAGCGTCGGGCAGGGCCTGCGCGACGAGGCTTGCTATTGGGAGGGAGAGGCCGAATACCGTTTGGGCCATCTGGCGCAGGCGGCTGCCGCTTTCGACGAATATCTGTCGACTACGTCGCAACGTCGTGGCGAGATGTATGCATTGGCATACTATAACTTGGGCTATATCGCTTTCCAACAGAAGAACTATGCCGCGGCCGAAAGCCGTTTCGCCAGCTATGTCCGCTTGGAGACGGGCGACAACCGCGAGGCTCTGGCCGATGCCTACAACCGCTTGGGCGACTGCTGTCTGCGTGTCCGCCGCTTCGACGAGGCCAAACAGTATTATGCCACGGCCGAGAAACTGGGGATGCCTTCGGGCGATTATTCTTATTACCAGCAGGCTTTGGTGGCCGGCTTGCAGAAAGACTACGGCACGAAGGTGACGTTGCTGGATGAGCTGGCTGAGAAATATCCCGACTCGCCTTATGCCATCGACGCCATGTACGAGAAAGGGCGCTCGTTCGTGCAGAGCAACCAGCGCGTGCAGGCCATCGCCACTTTCCGCCAACTGGTGGAGCAGCATCCGGAAAGTCCTGTCAGCCGCAAGGCTGCCGCCGAAATCGGCCTGCTCTACTACCAGGACAATGACTATGCCAAAGCCATCGAGGCCTACACCTACGTCGTCAAGCGCTATCCGGGCAGCGAGGAGGCCCGTCTGGCCGTGCGCGACCTGAAGTCCATCTACGTTGAAACCAATCGCGTCGACCAGTTCGCCCAACTGATGGCCGAATTGCCGGGAGGCCTGCGCTTCGAGGCAGGCGAGCAAGATTCGCTGACCTACGTGGCGGCCGACCGCCTCTACATGAAGGGCGATGCGGCATCGGCGCAGACCAGTTTCGAACAATACTTGCAGAAATATCCCGACGGAGCCTTCAGCCTCGATGTGCACTACCGTCTTTGCGTCCTGGCCAAGCAGCGGGGCGACGAGGAAGGCGTGTTGTCGCACGCGGGCAAGTTGCTGGAGTATCCCGACAATCCGTATTCCGAAGAAGCCCTGTTGCTGCACGCCGAAGTCCTGTTCAACCGCAAGCAATACGAACAGGCCTTGGCCGACTACCGCCAATTGCAGACGAAGGCCACCACGCCCGAACGTCGCCGGCTGGGCATCGTGGGCGAGATGCGTTGCGCCTTCCTGCTGCCCGACCAGCAGGCGGCCGTTGTCGATGCCGCCACCCGCTTGTTGGCCGAGAGCAACCTGACGCCCGAGCTGAAGAACGAGGCGCTCTACGACCGCGCGAAGGCCTGGCTGGCTCAGAATGATGCAGACAAGGCCGTGCCCGACCTGGAGCAACTGGCCACCGACACGCGCACGCTGCAAGGAGCCGAGGCCAAGTACCGGCTGGCGCAACTGCTCTATGACAAGGGCGACTATGCCGCTGCCGAGAAAGAGGTGCTGGACTTCATCGAACAGAGCACGCCGCATGCCTACTGGCTGGCACGCAGCTTCGTCCTCCTGTCCGACGTCTACGTGGCGATGGACAAGAAACTCGACGCGCGCCAATACCTGTTGAGCCTGCAACAAAACTACCAGGAGGCCGACGACATTCAGCAGATGATTGACGAAAGGCTGGAGAAACTGAAGTGATGCGCCGGGGAAGTGCCTCCGCCGGACAAGGGCCGCGCTTCTGCCGAACGGTAAGCGGGCTTCTTTCGGACAACGGACCGCACTGTTCCCAGGCTTCTTAAAAGACTGATTGCAACTACCTATTTCTTATCGTAAAATGAAGACAAAAATACAATACACCCTCGCCGCCTTTCTGCTGCTGCCCGCAGCTCTGACGGCTCAGACTCAGAATCCCGACACCACCCTGAACCGCACCGTGGTGGTGGAACAAGAATATGCCCCCCACCTGCGCGACGCCGCCAAGGTCAACGTCCTGCCCCGCGTGGACGAGCCGCAGGTGACGCCCCGGCAGGTGGAATACGACATCGCCCTGTCCCCCGCTGCGCAAATCCCGGCAGACACCATGCAGGCCTTTGCCGCCGACGAGGTGCCCGAGCAAGCCACACCGGGCTACGTCCGGGCGGGCTATGGCAACTATAACAACCTGGACGTCTATGCCAACTACCTCTTCCGTCTCTCTTCTGCCGACCGCCTCGGCTTGACTTTCAGCATGGACGGCATGGACGGCAAGCTGGACTGGGGCGATGACGCGCCGAAGTGGAACGCCTTCGACTATCGCACCCGCGCCGCCGTGGACTACACCCACCGTTTCGGCCGCCTGGACCTGAACGTGGCCGGGCATTTCGGACTGCGCAACTTCAACCTCTTGCCGGACAGCTACGCCGGTAAGCAGAAATTCACTTCGGGCGACGTGCACGTGGGCGTGGCCTCCACCGCTGCCGACCTGCCCGTGCAATACCGTGCCGAAACCAACCTGATGCTCTATCAGCGGCAGCACGGTCCGGATTATGATGGCGCGCAAGAAGTTCTGGCCCGCACCAAGGCCGATGTCTGGGGCATCATCTCCGAAGGGCAATCCGTCGGCCTGGCCTTGCAGATGGACAATGCTGTTTACAGCAAGAACGACTTCGACAACTACACCGCCCTGAGCCTCACACCCTACTATCAATACGAGAACGGCCGTTGGGACATCCGCGCCGGCGTGCACGTCGACCCGGCCTTCGGCTTCACGAACGAACTGTGCGTATCGCCCGACGTGCACGTGCGCTATGCCTTCCCTGCCAATGCCGTCCTCTACCTGCAAGCCACGGGCGGCCGCCTGCTCAACGACTTCCGCCGCCTGGAGTCGGTCAGCCCCTATGCCGAACCCACCGGACAACTGGCCGCCACCTACGAGCAGGTCAACGCCGCGCTGGGCGTCAAGTGGGGCACTGCATGGGGATACTGGATGCACCTGTTCGGCGGCTACCAGAACCTGCAGGACGATGTGTTCTACTGCGACCTGCCCGTCGGAACCTCCGCTCACGCCCTGGGTCTGGGCACATGGGACACGGACAACTTCTATTTTGGCGCCGAACTAAGCTACGACTATCGCGACATCTTCCGCCTGAGTGCGCAAAGCATTTACCGCAGTTGGGACACCGACGTCGCGGGAAAGGAGATGGGCGTCCTGGCCTTCAAACCCGCCGTGACGTTCGATTTCAAACTGGACATCCATCCCGTCCGTCCCTTGCGCGTGCACGTCGGCTACCGCAAGGTGACTCGCACCGAGGTGGAGGGTGAACGCATTAACCCCATCGACAACCTCTATGCGGGCGCTACCTACGACCTCTTCCCCGGCATCGGCGTCTATGCCCGCCTGGACAACCTGCTGAACAAGACCTATCAGTACGTCTGGTTCCGCCCCACGGAAGGCTTCAACCTGGTGGGCGGAGTGACTTTCCGATTCTGAAAAAACGGGGCCTCCGACCGCAGAAACGAGGCCCCGGACAATTTTTTTTCTAAAACTTCTTTATATTATAAGGTAATAACCTCCTTTTTTTCCTACATTTGCCGTGGATTCAATGGAAAGAGTCATTAATAACGAAGAATTTTATGCAGAAGAACCTTGTCATCGTCGAATCTCCGGCAAAAGCAAAAACCATCGAAAAGTTCCTTGGGAAAGACTTCAAGGTACTGTCCAGTTACGGACACATACGGGACCTGAAGAAGAAAGCATTCAGTATAGACCTGGCGCACGACTTCAAGCCCGAATATGAAATACCTGCCGATAAGCGTGCCCTGGTCAGCCAACTGAAAGAAGAAGCCGCCAAGGCGGACACCGTGTGGCTGGCTTCCGATGAAGACCGCGAAGGAGAAGCCATCGCGTGGCATCTTTACGAGGTGCTGAAGCTGACCCCGGAACATACCAAGCGCATCGTGTTCCACGAAATCACCAAGAACGCCATACTGAACGCCATCGAACATCCCCGAAGCATAGACCTCAACCTGGTGGACGCCCAGCAGGCCCGTCGTGTGCTGGACCGCATCGTAGGCTTCGAATTGTCGCCCGTGCTGTGGCGCAAGGTCAAACCGGCCCTCTCGGCCGGACGCGTGCAGTCCGTAGCCGTGCGCCTCATCGTAGAGCGCGAGCGCGAAATCAACGCCTTCAAGACCGAGGCGGCCTACCGCGTGACAGCCGTCTTTCTGGTGCCCGATGCCGACGGAAAACCAGTAGAGATGAAAGCCGAGCTGCCTCGCCGCTTCAAAGACAAGGCCGAAGCAAAAGCTTTCCTGGAACACTGCCGTTCGGCCGTCTTTACCATCAGCGACATCACCACCCGTCCCTTGCGCAAAGGTCCTTCTGCCCCTTTCACCACCTCTACCCTGCAACAAGAAGCAGCCCGCAAATTAGGATTCACCGTGGCTCAGACGATGATGGTAGCACAGCGCCTTTATGAATCCGGAATGATAACCTACATGCGAACCGACTCGGTCAACCTGTCCACCTTTGCCCTGAACGGTTGCCGCGAAACCATCACCCGGTTGATGGGCGAACGCTACGTCTGCACGCGCCACTTTGCCACCAAGACCAAAGGAGCACAAGAAGCGCACGAAGCCATCCGCCCCACCAACATGCAAAACCCCAAGATAGAAGGGACGCATCAGGAGAAACGACTCTACGAACTGATTTGGAAGCGCACCATCGCCTCGCAGATGGCTGACGCAGAGCTGGAGAAAACAACCGTCACCATCAGCACCGACCAAGGAAGCGACGCCTTCACAGCTACGGGCGAAGTGGTGAAATTCGACGGGTTCTTGCGCGTGTACCGCGATTCGCTGGACGAAGAACAGGAAAACCACGAAAACGAAGCCGGACTGCTGCCGCCTCTGGAAAAAGGACAGCAACTGACTTGCAGCAATGTCACCGCCACCGAACGGTTCAGCCAGCATCCGCCACGCTATACCGAGGCCAGCCTCGTGCGCAAACTGGAGGAACTGGGCATCGGACGCCCGTCTACCTACGCCCCCACCATCTCCACCATACAGCAGCGCGAATACGTGGTGAAAGGGGACAAGCCCGGCGAAGAACGTCCTTATAACGTCCTCTGCCTGAAAGACGGAAACATCACGGATACGATGAGCACCGAAGTGGTCGGCGCGGAAAAGTCCAAATTGTTGCCCACCGACACGGGGCTTGTCGTAAACGATTTCCTGACCGAATACTTCCCCGACATCTTGGACTATAACTTCACCGCCACCGTGGAAAAACAATTCGACGAGATAGCCGAAGGCGACAAGAAATGGACAGGCGTCTTGCACACCTTCTACGACAAGTTTCATCCCTCTGTGGAAAGCACGCTGGCCGCTAAAAGCGTCCACAAGGCCGGCGAACGTGTGTTGGGCACCGACCCCAAGAGCGGTAAGCAAGTATCGGTCAAGATAGGCCGTTTCGGCCCTGTGGTACAGATTGGAATAGCCGGTGAGACCGAAAAACCACGGTTCGCCCAGTTGGGCAGAGACCAATCCATTGAGACCATCACGCTGGACGAAGCCCTGAACCTGTTCAAACTGCCGCGTACATTGGGCGATTACGACGGCCAACCTGTCACTGTCGGTTCCGGACGCTTTGGACCTTACGTACACGGCCGGGGCATCTATGTCACCCTGCCGAAAGAAATGGACCCTATGAGCATTACGTTGGAAGAAGCCACAGAACTGTTGAAGAACAAACTGGAAGAAGAGGCCAAGCGCCATATCAAGCAGTTTGCCGAAGAGCCCGAACTCGAAATCATGAACGGGCGTTACGGTCCTTACATAGCGTATAAAGGCAATAACTACAAGATTCCTGCGGGCATCGAACCGGCCGACCTTAGCCTGGCATCGTGCATGGAGCTGATAAAATTGCAGGAAGAAAAAGGTTCTACACGCAAGAAACGCACGCCCAAAGCCCAGAAGAAAGAAAAGCCCGTGAAGGCAAGCAAATAGAGTGTAGGGAACAAAAACAAACGAAGGCGCGGATTGCGCAGGGAGCACGGAAGCTATAAAAACATCCGTGAAGCCCGCGCGCAATCCGCGCCTTATTTATTTCTCTTGGCTTGCAGCCGTTTCTGTTTACATCCGCTCCGGCACCTCGATGCCCAGCAGGCCCATGCCCAGCTTCACCATCTTCGCCACTTCGGCGGAGAGCACCAGGCGGAACAGGCGCACGGCCTCGTTCTCTTCGCGCAGGATGCTGAAGTCGTGGTAGAACTGGTTGTACTCCTTCACCAAGTCGTAGCAGTAGTTGGCGATGAGCGAGGGACTATAATCTGTGCCAGCCTGTCGCACCACCCCGGCAAAGTCGGCCAGCATCTGCACGAGGCCTTCCTCTTTGGTGCTCAGCTCGATGCCTGTGGGCAGCGTGTCGGGCAGGGTGATGCCAGCCTCGGCGGCCTTGCGCAGCACGGAGCGGATGCGGGCGTAGGTGTATTGGATGAAGGGACCCGTGTTGCCGTTGAAGTCGATGGATTCCTTCGGATTGAACGTCATGTTCTTGCGGGCGTCCACCTTGAGGATGAAATACTTCAGTGCGCCCAATCCTACGATGCGGGCGATTTCTTCGGCTTCTTCCTTCGTCAGTCCGTCCAGCTTGCCCAGGTCGCCGCTGGTCTCGCGGGCGGTGGCAATCATTTCAGCCATGAGGTCGTCGGCATCCACCACGGTGCCCTCGCGGCTCTTCATCTTGCCTTCGGGCAGTTCCACCATGCCGTAGGAGAAGTGTACCAGGCTCTTGCCCCACTCGAAGCCCAGGCGGTCCAGCAGGATGCTGAGCACCTGGAAGTGGTAGTTCTGCTCATTGCCCACCACGTAAATCATCTTGTCGATGGGGTAGTCGGCGAAGCGCTGTTCGGCGGTGCCGATGTCCTGCGTCATGTAAACTGACGTGCCGTCTGAACGGAGCAACAGCTTGTGGTCCAAGCCCTCGTTCGTCAGGTCGGCCCACACGGAGCCGTCTTCCTTGCGGTAGAACAGACCTTTGTCCAGGCCTTCGAGCACTTTTTTCTTGCCTTCCAGGTAGGTCTCGGATTCGTAGTATATCTTGTCGAAGCTGACGCCCATCATGCGGTACGTCTCGTCAAATCCGGCGTACACCCAGTCGTTCATCTTCTTCCACAGGGCGCGCACTTCGGGGTCGCCGGCTTCCCACTTCACCAGCATCTCGCGGGCCTCTTTCATCAGGGGCGAGGCGGCTTCGGCCTCTTCCTTGGTCATGCCCTGCTCCATCAACTCGTTCACCTCGGCTTTGTAGTGCTTGTCGAAAGCCACGTAGTAGTCACCGATAAGGTGGTCGCCCTTCTTGCCGGAAGATTCGGGTGTCTCTCCGTTGCCGTACTTCAGCCAGGCCAGCATGGACTTGCAGATGTGTATGCCACGGTCGTTGACGATGTTGGTCTTGACCACGCGGTTGCCGTTGGCGGCGATGATGTTGGCCAAGGCATTGCCCAGGAGGTTGTTGCGCACGTGTCCCAGGTGGAGGGGTTTGTTGGTGTTGGGCGACGAATATTCTATCATCACCAGGGGCGACTGGGGCGTGGCGGCGGTCAGTCCGTAGTGCTCCCGGGCGTGGATGTCGTCCAGCAGTTCAATCCAGGCGGAGGAGGCAACGGTGAGGTTCAGGAAGCCTTTGATGACGTTGAAGGCTGCCACGGCGGGCTCATTGGCCTTCAGATATTCGCCAATCTCCTGCGCCGTCTGTTCGGGCCCCTTGCGCGACATGCGCAGGAAGGGGAAGACAACCAGCGTCAGGTGTCCTTCAAACTCTTTCTTGGTCTTTTGCAACTGCACATCTTTGGCGGGCACGTCCTGCCCGTAGAGTGCCTTGAGGCCGCTCACGACGGCGGCGGTCAGTTTTTCTTCTATCTTCATGAGTGGTGATATAAACTGTTTCTCTGTGGCGACAAAGGTAATACAAAAAAACGACATAGCATGCCCCCGGCGGGTAAAGCTGCTCGAAACCGTCGGGCACCCTGCTCTAAACGTTCGGGCAACTCTGCTCGAACGCTTAGTGCACCCTGCACTAAATGTTAGTGCAACAGCCAATAACTGTTAACGCGGGGAGCGGAATGTGTATTTATGTTAATAGCAGAGAAATATCCCTTCCGCACGGAATAAAAGGCAGGGAAAACAAAGTGTGAACAAAATAATATCTTACCTTTGCCGACGATAACACCAACAAACACATGCATCCGATGACTGCCATCAAACGAACCTTGCAATCCCTCCGCCTGCGGCTTGCCGCCCCGTTGGCCTGTCTGGCCATTGCACTTCTGGCGGGCGCCTGCAACAGCGATGTCTTCATCGACGACTTTCTGCCCGGCGAACCGCCGGCCGTGTCCCTCGCCGGGGTCGGGGAGAGCGTCACCATCTCCTTTGAAGCCGATAACTGGGGCATACGCAACGCCTACTATCTGCCCAACAACCTTGACGTCTACTCCACCGACCTTGACGGCAACAGCCGGAACTTCCCCTTTGCCGAGGGAGCCACGGGCATCGTCCGCTTCCGCAGTGACTACTTCGACTTCGAGGTCCGCAAAGAAAGCAGGCGTGAACTGGAGATGTATCTCCATGAAAACCTTTACGACAACCCCGTCGACATCACCCTCGCTGTGGGCAACGAGTACGAAGAGAAGACCATCAGCCTCTCGGCCCTGCCCACGGGCAAGTATCGCGTGGACAGCGTGGCCTACGACTGGAAGCAATTCTCTACCCACGACTACACTGTTGAAGAAGTGGCCTCATTCACCATAGACAACCGCCAGGGGAGCGACACGGTTTGGTGGACGGTCTACCCCTTTCGGGACATCCGGCGGAAGATAAGTTTCTTCTCGCCCGGCCCTGTTTGGGACGAAACGCACTACACCCGCCTGTTGGGCCAGCCCCTGCCCACCATCGCTATCCCCGACGTCGTGGACGGGAAGCCGGTGATGCAAGACACCCGCGTGGCCTTCGGCATCCAAGAACAGCAGTTGGAGACAGACTTGGATAAGGACGCATCGCGTCTTGTGGGCGTTCCCGGCGGCAAGCACCAACGCATCGACGTCTACGTGGGCATTGTGGATTACAGCGTCCCCTACACCGTCTACTGCTCCAATCCCGAGAACGGGAGGACGCGCACCTTCAGCGGGACGCTGTACAGCGACTGTCCGACCCCGGAACATTTCATCACCCGAACCGACCAGACCGACACTTATGAGGAACGTGATTAAGCTGAAACTATGCTGCCTTTGGCTGGCTGCTTTCTTGTGCCTGGCCGTTTTGCCGTGTGCCGGCGCCACGGCTCCAAACGACAGCACCTCGCGCAAGCCGACCCATTACCTTGGCCTGGACTTTCGTCCGGCCTATACGTTTCCTACCCATTCTTTCCTGGATGGGCAGAACGCTGCCCAAAAGCCGATACGGACGAACTTGTCCGGCCACTTGAAGTACGGCTTCCGCTTCTCTCCGGACAGTTATTTTGGAAAAGTCTATCCCCATGCCATACAAGGCATCGGCGTGAGCTACAATACCTTTTTCAATTCCTCGGAGTTGGGAAACCCGTTGGCCGTTTATGTCTTTCAGACGTCGCAGATTGCCGCGTTCAGCCCGCGTTTGTCGTTGGATTACGAATGGAACTTCGGCGTGTCTTGGGGCTGGAAGAAATATGATGCGACAGACAATCCGATGAACAGCATCGTAGGTTCGCGCATCAATGCCTATATCAACCTGGGACTGCTGCTTTGCTGGCAACTGGACTCGCGAACCAGCCTGAGGGCAGGCATAGGTGTGACCCATTTTTCGAATGGCAACACGAACTATCCCAATGGGGGAGTGAACACGCTGGAAGGCAGTATCGGCATCATCCGCCGTTTCGGTTCCGGCCAGAGGCGGGAAGAAGCAGCCCCTTCGTCCGTTTCCATTCCGCGGGCCGTCTCTTTCAAGCCTTACTTCAGCTACGACCTTATCTTCTATGGCGCTACCCGCCGTAAAGGGATATTTCCCGAGGACAGTTCACCGGTGCTGGTGCCCGGCTCGTTTGCTATCGCAGGCTTCAACTTTACCCCTATGTACAATTTCAGCCCTTGTTTCCGCGCCGGCCTGTCGCTGGATGCCCAGTATGACGAAAGTGCCAACATCGGCGCCCATATCGCCAACACTCAAGAAACGCCCGATGCAGCTAACATCCGCTTCCACCGTCCGCCTTTCATCGAGCAGTTTGCCGTAGGCCTCTCTGCCCGGGCGGAAATCGTGATGCCCATCTTCTCCATCAATTTTGGCATTGGCCGCAACTTGCTTTGCCGTGGAGTGGACACCAATTCCTTTTACCAGATTCTGGCCCTGAAAACAGACCTGACCCGCCGTCTGTTCCTGCACGTGGGTTATCAGCTCTACAAGTTCAAAGACCCGAACAACCTGATGTTGGGCCTTGGTTTCCGTTTCGGAGGCAGATAAGCCTTGTCTTTGTCCGGAACGGTTATATCCAAATTCGTTCTTTGTTCGTATTTTTTCCGTTTCTAAGGACTCGAACGTGGAACGACTTTGGAACGACTTTGGTAGGACTTTGGTCCGGGCGGAAATAGGGACATTAAGTAAGGATATTTGAACGCTCTGTGCTTATTTGCTGAAAGAATGGGAATAAAATAAGACTTTCCCTTTTGCATCTTCCTGCAAATGCGTACCTTTGCACACAAACGCAGAGCAAATGATGGTACGTATATTCTTGACCGGCTATATGGGTGCCGGCAAGACGACTTTGGGAAAGGCTTTCGCCCGTGAGTTGGGCTTGTCGTTTATCGATCTGGACTGGTACCTGGAAGAGAGGTTCCACCAGACGATAAGCCAGTTGTTTGCCGAGCGCGGGGAAGATGGCTTCCGGCGCCTGGAGCAGAAAATGCTGCACGAGGTGGGAGATTTTGAGAACGTGGTCATCTCGACGGGGGGAGGGACGCCTTGCTTTTTCGACAACATGGACTATATGAACGCTCAGGGGCAGACGGTCTTTCTGGATGTGGACGAAGAGACTTTGTTCCGCCGTTTGCGGGTGGCTACGGCGCAGCGTCCTATCCTGCGGGGCAAGTCGGATGCCGAATTGAGGGCTTTCATCAGCGAGGCGCTGGCCAGGCGGATGCCTTATTATGAGAAGGCTCGTTACCGGTTTGACGGAAGCCGGCTGGAAAGCCTCCAGCAGATTGACGAGTCGGTGGAGCGGCTGAGGGAAGTGCTGGGTCTGAAGAAGGGATAAGGAGGCGAAGTGACGGCCAAAATCAAAAAGAATTTTTAACCAAGAACTTACATTTTTGTTAACTCCAATTTGGGTCTTTGAGGAATAATCGATAAATTTGTGCATGCAGAAAATATAATAGGCAGTTTGGCAAATTAATCTAACTATTGCTATGCAGCACATAAGTGACAACATTCAGTTCTCTGTTTTAATGCCTGTTTATAATCAAGCATCTTTCATTCGTCGTGCCATAGCGAGTTTAATGATGCAAACATATCCCTGCTTCGAACTCATTATCATAAACGATGGGAGTACGGACTGTACAGAGTAGTTCATCACTGATTATTTAGAAGACAAGCGCGTTGCTTATATAAAAAATGAAACTAACCAAGGATTGGGACAAGCGCTCAATCGGGGGATCGATGCAGCCAAATACCCTTACATAGCTTATCTGCCGTGTGTCTGAAGACTTTTTCTTTCTGTTCTGGCGCCAAACTGACCGATAAAGGTGTATTTGCATTTACCGGTAAAAGAAGAACTAAAAAAATCCTTATAGCTTATTCTTCATAAAATCTTTAGCCTTATGAAACACAATATTATCATTTTTCTTTCAATTTTCATGTATGGGATAGCCACTATTTCAGCTCAAGAATTGAACCGCGACAGCATCCCGCCCGCCATTTGTACCGGAATTAGTTTCGTGGATTCCACCCCTTTACGGGTATGTCGTAACCAGCGCATCTTGATTCACAAAACCTTTGAAGGTCTTGCACAGCGTGGAAAATGTTCCATGAGGTGATTCTTCGGCTTCAAACTGCACCTGATTATCAATGACAAAGGGAGAAATCCTCAATTTCATGTTCACACCCGGAAATGTGGATGACCGTGAACCGTTGAAACAAACCTGGTTTCAATAATTTCATTGCCAACTTGCTTTCTGCATAGCTGTATACTGCTTTTTTGAAGAGAAGCCCGCTATTGACCTTTGTTTTGTCAAAGACAGGCAACTTGTGATGTTTTGAATTATATCGAACTCACGTTAAATAATATGAAGTATGCAAATTTCAAGGTTAAGTGCAATTTTCATTTTGTTATCAATGTTCTTCTTGAATGCCGACATTGGTTCAATATACGGAAAATGTTGTGTCTGATACCGGGAAGGAGGATAAAGACATGATATTCCAACCCGGACAGAAAGTCATATCCGAGCATTATGCAGGCGATGTCTATATATCCGGATTGCTTCGGAACACGGGCTATGACATCGGTCAGTTGTGGTGTTCGAGGCAGGCAGCCATAATGACTGGCATATCCATCCCGATGCTTCTCAAGTGTTGCTGATACTGGATGGCGAGGGGTATTATCAGGAAGAAGGGAAGCCAAAGCAGTTGATGAAAAAAATGAGATGTCATCAAGACCTTCCCCAATGTGAAGCATTGGCATGGCGCTACTCCCGAAAGCCGTTTGGTACATCTGTCAATAACAGACGGGTCGGAGAAAGAGCATATCCAATGGTGTGAGCAATTTCCAGAGCGACCGTATCATCGACCTGTGCTATACGGCAGAAATCAAGCCGATGGTAAACCAACTGAAACTCCATTCGTTTTACCAAAGGGAAGATGAATTAGCGATTTTACGAGAATATGGGATTGCGCCGCAAGCATGGGCACCTTTTGCCGAAGGCATGAACGGCATATTCACCAACTCCGTGCTGAAAGGAAGCGCGGAAGTACATGGCAAGTCGGTAACGCAAGTCATCCTCCGGTAGAATATTCAGCGAGGTGTAAGCGTCTTTCCGAAGTCCGTCCATTTCAACTGTATGGAAGAGAACCGGTCCGTTTGGGATTTTGAACTTTCGGCAGAAGACATGCGCCAAATCGTTACGTTTGATTTGGATTCTCCTCAGATGCTCGACCCGCGTAAACCAAGTAAAGTACACCGGTTCTTCAATTATTTGGAGAACCCGGTCTTGACAAGTTTGCAATAGTTCTTTAGTTTATCCTAAAGGTGTATATGGCATACAGATGACACAGATTTAACGAGATAACCACGGTTCTTATTTTATAAAGAATGTTTGCAAATTGCCAAATAGACTGTAGGAGGTACCGCATCCTGCGGTGTGTTTACCATGCATATGCCGCAAGAATGTGGCACCTCCTATCTGTATCATCCTATGTGATTGGCTTATTGGCAACATGCGGATATTCATTTAAAATTGAAATGATAAGCTCTAAAATGAATCCCAAAATTCAGGGTCTTGTTGATCAAAATCTAAATTCTCATTATATGTATTTTCATTTATAGATTGAACAGAACGGACTGTAAGAGTTTTATTGATTTCAGCAATTTCAAAATCAATCATATCAAACTCATTGTTTATGAACTCAATATTATATTTGGAAAGTAAATCTTTAAATAATACTGTATGCTGAACATCTCCTTGTTCTATTATGGTATCAATCCTACCTTTATCGTAGAAATTCCAAATATTGTCATATTTAAGAGGTATAACAATCTGTCCCATAAAGTCAATCATTCCCCATTTATCCTTTTTCTTTACTCTGGCCAGTCCCGAATCATATCCATCAATCCAATCGTATTTTCCGAATTCTACAAATATACTACCGTCATTTTTCAAAATACCCCATTGGTGTTTTCTGCAAACGGTATATAATTGATTATAATATGGGCAGACTTTCTGATAATTTGCATAGTTTACTATACTCGGGAAAATGAAGTCATATTCAAAATCTGCAATAGTCTGACCATCTAATGTAATTATACCCCATTTATTTTTTTTCTTGACACAAATAGAAGTCTTAATACGAGAGAATTCCCCCTTGAAATCATCGTATATGGGCTGTATGACAATATTGCCTTTTTTATCCATGAATCCATATTTATGGTGCTGAATTATAGGTAGTACTTCTTTTAGTCTAAATAAGTTTCTTGGGAATAGAAAAACTTCTCTTGGATCAATTAAAATCTTTATATTTTTTTGCTGCAGTTCTTTTATGCGATTTATAAGATCAGTCATATTTGTCCTTTAAATTGTCATACTATAAAAAATATCAACTTGGCCTATAACCATTTGGAGGCATTGCCAAACGCCTATAATCATGCAAACAAGGAAAGTCCACACTTGGCGACATAGGCATTCACTCTTGCTTTTGAGGGCATATTCTTCTAATTGGCGATTTTTCGAATAACTTCGAGCAAGAAGCAAACACTTCTTTTTCTAATATGTCTTTGTTATACTTTTACTTCATTCGCTGTTCACTTTTTAGGGTTAATGCTGCAAAGATAGGATTTTTCGAAAAAAAGCGATGCTCAAGAATTGATATTTTTCAAAGAGCCTGTTTAGATTTTGTTCAACAACATTTTTATCGCCGCAAGTTTCACCATTCCCTCTGCCGAATCAAACGTAAATTCACGTGAGTTCGATATAAGGAGTAAAAATATTCGTTTGAGAATTAGGAAAATAGCAATAAGAACATCAAATTTGTAGTGCTCAATTATAACATTTAAGCAATTAGCACTATGTTCTCGAAAGCCAAAGTTACAGAGATTTATTGTATGGCGGATGATTTTTGCAAAGAATTTGCCGAAGTACAAGGAAAATATCTGGTTGACGACAAGAATCATAAGTATCGGAATAAGCCTAACTGGATGAGCGATGCGGAATCATGGTCATCATGATTCTGTTCCGCTCGGGAGGTTTCCAGATGCTTCAAGCGTTACTTACAAAGAATATGTCTGCAAGCATCTGACGCACCTCTTCCCCAGTCGTGTGTCCTATAACCGTTTTGTGGAACTGGGGAAGGAAGTCCTGTTACAACTGACCGTTTTCATCAAGGAGGTCTTGCTGGGTATTTGTACCGGAATTAGTTTCGTGGATTCCACTCCTTTACGGGTATGTCGTAACCAGCGCATCTTGATTCACAAAACCTTTGAAGGTCTTGCACAGCGTGGAAAATGTTCCATGAGGTGATTCTTCGGCTTCAAACTGCACCTGATTATCAATGACAAAGGGAGAAATCCTCAATTTCATGTTCACACCCGGAAATGTGGATGACCGTGAACCGTTGAAACAAACCTGGTTTCAATAATTTCATTGCCAACTTGCTTTCTGCATAGCTGTATACTGCTTTTTTGAAGAGAAGCCCGCTATTGACCTTTGTTTTGTCAAAGACAGGCAACTTGTGATGTTTTGAATTATATCGAACTCACGTTAAATAGTAATAATGGTCAGTTAAACAGTCTTCGTCTTCCCTCAGGTGAGGAGTAGAAGAGAAATCAAGTAACTTGATTCCTTTCCTTGTTGCTTGCTTCGCCTCCTTCATGCACGACATAGACGGTGGCCACAACGTTGGTATGATGCGGATATTCGTTTAATTTCAAGGTGCCTTGCCAACAAAATGTCGATACTTCTTTCCTATCTTTTTGTAAATGCGTACCTTTGCCGGGAAACTAAAATGATTTAACAACAGCAAAGTAACAGAAAATGAGAAAATGGCGTATTGAAGATTCGGAAGAGCTGTATAACATCAACGGTTGGGGCACTTCGTATTTTAGCATCAATGAGAAGGGTCATGTGGTGGTGACGCCGCGCAAGGACGATGTGGCCGTCGATTTGAAAGAGCTGGTAGACGAGTTGCAGTTGCGTGATGTCACGGCTCCCATGTTGGTGCGTTTTCCGGATATCCTCGACAACCGCATTGAGAAAATCTCGAGCTGTTTCAAGCAGGCTTCTGAAGAGTATGGCTACAAGGGCGAGAATTTTATGGTCTATCCCATCAAGGTAAACCAGATGAGACCTGTGGTGGAAGAAATCATCAGCCATGGCAAGAAGTTCAATTTGGGGCTGGAGGCTGGTTCGAAGCCTGAGTTGCATGCGGTGATTGCCATTAATATGGACTCTGATTCTATTATCGTCTGCAATGGGTATAAGGATGAGAATTACATCGAACTGGCTTTGCTGGCGCAGAAGATGGGCAAGCGCATCTTCCTGGTCGTGGAAAAGCTGAATGAGTTGCGTCTGATTGCCCGCATGGCCAAGCAGTTGGGTGTGCGTCCCAACATAGGCATACGCATCAAGCTGGCTTCGTCGGGCAGTGGCAAGTGGGAAGACTCGGGCGGCGATGCCAGCAAGTTCGGGTTGAGTTCCAGCGAATTGCTTGAGGCGCTTGATTTCATGGAAGAAAAGAACCTGAAGGATTGCCTGAAGCTGATTCATTTCCACATCGGCAGCCAGATTACGAAGATACGTCGCATCAAGACGGCTTTGCGCGAGGCGTCGCAGTTTTACGTGCAGTTGCACTCGATGGGCTTTGCCGTCGAGTTTGTAGATATTGGTGGTGGACTGGGTGTGGATTATGACGGTACGCGCTCCAGCAACAGCGAGGGCAGTGTGAACTATTCTATCCAGGAATATGTCAACGACTCCATTTCTACGTTGGTAGATGCCAGCGACAAAAAAGGTATCCCGCATCCCAATATCATCACGGAGAGCGGACGCGCGCTGACGGCTCATCATTCGGTGCTTATCTTCGAGGTGCTGGAGACGGCTACTTTGCCGGAATGGGACGACGAGGACGAGGTGACGGAGAATGACCATGAATTGTTGCGCGAGCTGTATGATATCTGGGACAAGCTGAACCAGAACCGGATGCTGGAGGCTTGGCATGATGCACAGCAGATTCGTGAAGAGGCTCTTGACTTGTTCAGCCACGGCATTGTGGACTTGCAGACGCGGGCCAAGATTGAGCGTCTGTATTGGAGCATCATGCGCGAGGTGAACCAGATTGCCGGCGGGCTGAAGCACGTGCCCGACGAGTTGCGCGGACTTCCGAAGCTGTTGGCCGATAAGTATTTCTGCAACTTCTCTCTCTTCCAGTCGTTGCCCGATACTTGGGCCATTGACCAGATATTTCCTATTATGCCTATCCAGCGCTTGGACGAGAAGCCCGACCGCGAGGCGACATTGCAGGACATCACTTGCGACTCGGACGGTAAGATTGCCAATTTCGTCACTGCCAAGAATGTATCGCATTATTTGCCTGTCCACTCCATAAAAGCCAAGGAACCCTATTACATGGGGGTGTTCTTGACAGGTGCTTATCAGGAGATTCTGGGAGACCTGCATAACCTCTTCGGCGATACGAATGCTGTGCATGTTTCTGTCAATGACAAAGGCTACACCATAGACCAGGTGATAGATGGTGAGACGGTGGCTGAAGTGTTGGACTATGTGCAGTACAGTGCCAAGAAACTGGTGCGTACATTGGAGACATGGGTGTCTCATTCGGTGAAAGAAGGGAAAATCTCGTTGGAAGAAGGTAAGGAGTTTTTGTCCAATTACCGTTCCGGACTTTATGGATATACTTATTTAGAATAAGCACGACACACAAGCGATGGCACAGAAAGAGAAACTTACGGTGATTAAGGTGGGGGGTAAAATCGTAGAAGAGGAAAATACCCTGCATCAGTTGTTGGACGATTTTGCAGCAATCGAAGGCCACAAAGTGCTGGTGCACGGCGGCGGGCGTTCGGCCACGAAATTGGCTACCCGTTTGGGCATCGAGAGCCGGATGCTGAATGGGCGTCGCATCACTGATGCCGATATGTTGCAGGTAGTCACCATGGTCTATGGTGGTTTGGTGAACAAGAACATTGTGGCCGGTCTGCAAGCACGGGGCGTCAATGCCTTGGGGCTGACGGGGGCAGATATGGACGTAATCCGTTCTGTCAAAAGGCCGGTGAAAGAGGGTGTGGACTATGGCTTTGTGGGTGATGTGCGGCAAGTGGATGCTGCCAGATTGGGCAGCCTTATCGCTCAGGGCATTGTGCCTGTCATGGCTCCTTTGACCCATGACGGGGAGGGGCATATACTCAATACCAATGCCGATACAATCGCCGGAGAGACTGCCAAGGGGCTGGCTGCGCTGTTTGATGTCACGTTGGTATTCTGCTTTGAGAAGAAAGGCGTGTTGCGTGACGAGAACGACGACGAAAGTGTCATTCCTGTTCTTACTCCGGGTGATTTCCAGGCTTATGTGGCCGAAGGCGTCATACAAGGAGGCATGATTCCCAAACTGGAGAACTCGTTCGAGGCATTAAGGGCGGGTGTGAGCCAGGTGATTATTACGTCGGCTTCTGCTCTGGGGAGCGGTAGCGGGACACGTATCTGTCAATAATTAAATAAATGTGAAAACCGCGAGGCAGCCTGTAACTTTTCGCTTTTTCAACCGTCAATCTTTTAGAGATGCAAACACTCGATTTCCGTCGTGACATCCTGCCGTTGAAAGACAAGCTCTTTCGGTTGGCTTTGCGGATCACGTTCGACAGGGCTGAGGCGGAGGACATTGTGCAGGAGACGTTGATTCGGGTGTGGAGCAAGCGTGATGAATGGCCGCAATTCTCGTCCGTAGAGGCTTATTGCCTGACAGTGGCGCGGAATTTGGCTATTGACCGGAGTGAACGGATGGAAGCGCGGAATGTGGAGCTGACGCCCGAAACGGAGCAAATGCCTGATGCTTCGAGTCCGCATGAACGTCTGGTCGGAAAAGAGAGGTTGCAGCTATTGCATCGTCTGATAGCCCGTCTTCCCGAGAAACAGCGCACGGTGTTGCAGTTGAGGGATGTCGAGGAGAAGAGCTATAAGGAGATTGCCGAAATCTTGAACATCAGCGAAGAGCAAGTGAAGGTGAATCTGTTCAGGGCGCGGCAGAAAGTGAAACAACAGTTTATTGATATAGATAGCTATGGACTTTGACAAACATATAGAGGACCTGTTGCAGCGTTACTGGCTGGGCGAAACTTCGTTGGAGGAGGAAGCGCAGTTGCGGGCGTTCTTTGCCGATGGTGAGGTACCTGAAAGGTTGCGCCGCAGCAAGGAGTGGTTCACGTATGTTGAAGGCTTGCAGCAGGAGAGTTTGGGTGAGGATTTCGATGCCCGGTTGTTGAGCCGGGTGAAGATGCCGGTGGTGAAAGCACGGCGTGTCACGATGTCCGCACGTTTCTTCCCATTGCTGAAGGCTGTGGCTGTGGTGGCCATAGTGATAGGATTGGGTGGTGTGGTGCAACGTTCTTTCTTCGGCAGTGTGCCGGAGGTGGCGGTGAGCGATACCATCGGGCGGCAGATTTCGGCTCCGTCCGTGGCCTTGTCGGGCGAGGTGCCTGACGTGGCGATGGAGAAGCAGAAAATGGACAGTCTGAAGAAGGGCATGGAGAAGCCGCTGGAATCCATTAATGAGCATTGACGCTTTTTCGTTTGCGTTTCATATAACATTTTCATTTGCTTTAAATATAGTTAGTGTGCTTTATTAGGATGATTGAGGCTGTGAAGTTTCAATTCTCTCTCAAAATCTTATGAAAAAACTAACATAAAAGGGATGCCGCGTGAGCAGCGTCCCTTTTGTCATTTTGTGCCCCCGCCTTTCCATCGCCGGAGAGGAGCGGGGGCTGTTGTTAAGAGAGAATGGTCAGAGTTTGTAGATGCCTTTCTTGGGGACCTCTAAGCGCGGGCTCCCGGCGTAGCCTATCTCGCCACTGCCTGAGATGTTGGCTTTCAGGAGGTCCGTGGCGTGGCAGGTGATGTCGCCGCTGCCGGCCACCGAGGCTTCTACCTGTTGGGCCTTGAGCTTCGAGGCGGAGAGGTCTCCCGAGCCGGATACGTGGTAGTTGGCCTGGTCGGCGGTGCCGTTCAGCACGAGGTCGCCGCTACCGGCTACGGAGGCTCCGACGGATTGGCAAAGGAGGCCTTTCAGCGAGAGGTCGCCCGAACCGGCCACGAAGGCTGTGGTCTGTACGCAGCGGATGTCCGTCAGGTGCAGGTCGCCCGACCCGGCTACGGAGGTCTTCAGTTGGTTGCACCGGATGCCTTGTCCGGTTAGGTCTCCCGAGCCGGCGAGGCTCAGTTGCAGGTCGTCGGTCTGGAGGCCGTCGGCTATGTGCACTTCGCCCGATCCGGCGATGTTGACGGCATTCAGCCGGGGCGAGGAGACGCGGATGTCCAGCTTCTTGTAGGAGACGCGGAGGTTTTTCTTGAAGCCGATGTACAGGGTATTTTCGCTGACGTGGATGTCCAGCGCTTCGGCGATGTTGTCGGAGGTGTAGACGACGACTTCCGGCTTGCCGTCCCGTTGGGTGTAGGTGACGGTGGGGCTTCCCGCGAGGCTGATGCGCGTGAAGTCTTTCACGTTGATTTCCTTCGTCACGTAGTTTTTGCTTTCTTTGATGGTCTCTTGTCCGAACCATCCTTGGGCGCTTGTCTGGCAGCTTGCCAAGAGGATGAGCAGGCTGCCGAGGATTGTTTTTGCTTTCATTGTCTTATTTGTTAATGGGTGTTCCTTTTGTCTGTTAGACGCAGGGCGGTTGGAGAAAGTTGCACGTGCGTCTCACTTTTTTTTGTATCAAGATTTGTGCCAAACTGTTAATCGTGTGATAATGAGGTGCTTTGCTTTTTATCGAGTGTCCGGAATCGGACAAGCCGTCCGTTTTCAGTGTTCGGAATGTGCGTTTTTTTCTTGTCGATGTCGCGGTTTATTCGTTTTTTTGCAGCCGATGAGCCAGTTGGAATATATATACGAAGACCCTGAGCTGGGGCGTTTTCATATCCGCGTCAATGCCCGGGCGCGCCGCCTGACGTTTCGTGCCAAGGAGCGGGAGTTGTGGGTGACCATTCCGCTTGGTGTGGGGACGGAGGAGTTGAAGCGTGCTGTCGAGGGCTTGCGCCCGCGCTTGCGCAGGATGCTGTCGGCGGCTTTTCGTCCGGTGGCCATCGGGCCGGACTTTCGCATCGATGCCCCGTGTTTCCGGCTGTCGCTGGCCGAGGGGACGGGGACGCGTTTCGTGCTGCGTCGTGAGCCTGATGGCGGGGTGAGACTGTTCTATCCTGCGCAGACCGATTGGGGCGATGCTTCGCGGCAGGCGTGGTTGCGCCGGGTCATCACCGAGGCCATGCGCCGGCGGGCGAAGGAGGTGTTGCCCGTGCGGCTGGAGATGCTGGCCCGTGCGCATGGACTGACGTTTCGTTCAGTGAAGATAAATTCCAGCACCGGGCGATGGGGCAGTTGTTCGGCGCGGGGCGATATCAATCTGTCGCTCCATCTCTTGCTGCTGCCGTTGCCGCTGATAGATTACGTGTTGTTGCACGAGCTGGCGCACACGCGCGAGATGAATCACGGGCCGCGTTTCTGGGATTTGTTGGACACGCTGACGGGCGGACGGGCACATGCCTTGCGCGACGAGCTGGGGAAGCATCGCTGCACGTTCTGATGAGGCTGGGCTATGGCCCGGACGGGACGCGGCTCTTGTCCGTCGGAAGCATCGCTGTTGTCCGGCAGAAGCGTGGCGGTCTGGAAGAGCGGTTCCGGGGGTGGAAAAGTGGTATCTCGTCTCAGAGGCTGCAGAATAGCGTGACGAGGAAGGGCACGCTGAAATCGACCAGAAAGCCGTGGTAGATGGAGACGATGACGAAGCGCTGGCCCGATGCCTGCGTGATGACAGGCAGCGTCGTGTCCATCGTCGTGGCCCCCCCGGCCGAGATGGGTGCCAGCGGACCGAACCACCGGGCCAGCAGCGGGGCGAGCAGCAGCGTCAGCAGTTCGCGGATGATGTTGGCCAGGAGTGCCACCGTGCCCAGTTCCGCCCCCTTGTATTCCGTGATGAAGATGCTGGACAGCGAGTAGTAGCCAAAGCCCGCGCCCACGGCCAGGCAGTCGCCCGCCGAGCGGTGGGCCAGCATCAGGCTGACTGCGGCCGCACCCGCCAGCGTGCCTGCGACGGTGCCCAGCGGCAGGAGCATCAGCCGCGGACTGAGTGAGCGGAAGTTGCGCAACGTCTGCGGGTCGCTGCCCAGCCCCAAGCCCACGCAGAACATCAGCGCACAGAGGGCGTAGAAGCTGACATCCGTCTGCGCCGGGTCGATGGGGAAGACCTGGCCCAGTCCGCACGCCACGCCCAGTGCGAAAAATCCCACGATGATGAGGCTACCCTTCATGGCCAGCACCCTCCTTTCTGCGGTTGGCCCATCGCCACAATCCCCAGGCCGCCAGTACGCTGCCCAGCGTGGCCGCCGTGGCGATGGCCAGTGCC
Source organism: Bacteroides sp. ET71 (assembly GCF_023336905.1). Lineage (GTDB taxonomy): Bacteria > Bacteroidota > Bacteroidia > Bacteroidales > Bacteroidaceae > Bacteroides. The sequence goes on along the minus strand of NZ_JAMBLS010000004.1, from coordinate 97,281 downwards.
TCCAGCCCCAGCGTGTGCAGGCCGCGGACGATGCGCTCGTTGCCCCCTACCTCGACGCCCAGCAGGAAGAGCAGCAGCCAGATGAGCACGGTGACAAGACGCCGCACGGCCCCCAGCCGGTGGCGGCGCAGCAAGAATCCGGCCGCAATGCCGGCCAGCATGAGTGAGATGACGGTGAACATATTTCTCTTATAGAACGGTTCTTACATAAGCGGTTGCAAAAATAGGCATTACGTCCCGAATTTTTTTCATCCACTTAGTCCTTTTTTTCGCGTGCTTGGTGCATCGTCCGTTTGTTTTGGTGCAAATGTGTATGAAACCCTTTTTGGCATTTCTTATCGTTTTTTCTAAATTTGTCTGTTGTTAGGGGAGATTTGCAGCGGGATGCTTATTGTCCTGTCGGTTCTTGCATTTCTTGTTTGAATGGTTAACTGCCCGCAGGAACCGCGGGTTCGAAAAACAAAAGAACATGAAAACATTGAGAGTTTGATCCATGCTGGTATGTCTGCTGGCACTTAGCGCAGGGTTCGTGTCGTGCAGCGACGACGAAGAAGGCTTTGATACCAGGCTGCTGATAGGCCGCTGGGAACTGGTGAGTTACGAAGGGTACTATTACACGCCCGATGGAGAACGCATTCCTTACGAAGAACCTGTCTACGGCGAATATGCCGAGTTTTTTGAAGACGGCACAGTTTACTTCGACGGTGACAACGGCACCTGGAACGCGTCGGGCAATCGCCTGATTGTAAACGGGACGGAAGCCTCCGGGGCATTTACGGTGGCTTCTCTGACTTCGACGGAATTGATATTGGAAGTATCCGGCCGCGACGAATATGGCGAGTACTTCGACCGTACCATCTTCCACCGTGTGGAATAAAGCACTGGCTTTTTTCGGAGACAATCATTTTTTTGAGAGAGTTTTTCTACGGATTTTTCGGACTTCGTGAAGCGTATGTCCGGAAAATCCGTTTACTTTGCACCATGCTATTGCCCTATTTACACGAAGATTTGATAGAAGCCGGCTGCGACGAGGCCGGCCGAGGCTGTCTGGCGGGCGCCGTCTATGCTGCTGCCGTCATTCTGCCTCCGGACTTCCGAAACGAACTGCTGAATGACTCCAAGCAACTGACCGAACGGCAACGCTACGACCTGCGCCCTGTCATCCAGCGCGAAGCCTTGGCCTGGGCCGTGGGGGTGGTTTCGCCACAGGAGATAGACGAAATCAACATTCTCAACGCCTCCTTTCTGGCCATGCACCGCGCTGTGGATGCGCTGAAAGTCCGCCCGCAGCACCTGCTTATCGACGGCAACCGTTTCCGCCCTTATCCCGGCATACCTCATACCACCGTGGTCAAGGGCGACGGCAAGTATCTTTCGATTGCTGCCGCCTCTGTCTTGGCCAAGACCTATCGTGATGACTACATGCTGCGCCTCCATGCCGAGTATCCCGACTATGGCTGGGACCGCAACAAGGGCTATCCCACCCGCGAGCACCGTGCCGCCATCGCCCTGCATGGCACGACGCCTTACCATCGCCGTTCGTTCAATCTGTTGGGCGATGGACAACTGGAACTGAAGTTTGAGTAATCAGAACCACTTGATTTTGCGGAACAGCACAAAGGTGCCCGCCGACAGCAGCACCGATACGACCACGATGAGCGCGAAGGCGTAGGGCATGTGCTCGATGTGCACGTCCACGTTCATGCCGTAGAAGCTGGCGATGAGTGTGGGAATCATCAGCGTGATGCTCAGGCTGGTCATGCGTTTCATGATGGCGTTCACGTTGTTCGAGATGATGGAGGCAAAGGCGTCCATCGTGCCAGTCAGGATGTCGCTGTAGATGTTCACCGTGTTTACGGCCTGTTTCAGTTCGATAAGCACGTCGTCCAGCAGGCCCATGTCCAGGTAGTCTGTGTCTTGGAAGATGTTTTTCAGGCGGCCAATCATTACTTCGTTGCCGCGGATGCTTGTATCGAAGTAGACCAGCGACTTTTGCAGTTTCATCAGCCGCAGCAGGTCTTCGTTGCGGATGCTCCGCTCCAGTTCCTTTTCCGCCTCGGTGACGACGTTGTTAATCTGTTTCAGGTATTTCAGGAACCATACGGCCGAGGAGTAAATGATGCGCAGGATGAGGTCGAGCTTGTTGTTCACGGCGATGCCCTTGCGCTGGGTGTGTGCCACGAAGTCGCTCATCATCTCCGTGCGGTGGTAGCAGACGGAGATGATGACGTCGTCGTTGGTGATGATGCCGATGGGTACGGTGACGAACGGGATGTCCGGCTTGTCGTTCTGCATGGGTATGCGCAGGATGGTCAGCAGCCAGTTGCCCTCGGTGTCGGTGCGAGGGCGTTCGTCCACGTCGGCAATGTCTGTCAGGAAAGCCTCGGGCACCCGTAGCTGTTGGGTCAGGAAGTCGAAGTCGTTGTTGTCCGGGCACTCCACGTTCACCCAGCAGTTGGGCGCCCATTCCGGCCGTTCGACGAAGCCGTTCTCGCTGAAGAGGTATTTTCTCATCGTTACAGGTCATTTAGTAGGGTTCGGTACGGCAAAGGTAGGAAAAATCTTGGTACGGTAAGGCGGTTCTCCCCGTTCATCCTTCGGGTGATGTCTTTCCGGTCTTCCGGTCGGCATCCGGCAGGGCAAATCTTTTGACCGTTTTCCTGACAAATCATGACCTTGGCCGGCATCTCCCCCAAAGGCTTCTACGAAAGGTAATATACCTTTCTGAAGCCGCTCCACAGAGCCTCTGGAGGCCATTTCGGGGCTTCCTCCGGATGCCTGCGTCTGGTGCCCTCCTTGCCTCTTTCCACATTTTCAGTTCTTTTATGCCTCTGTGCCGTTGCTACCCGCCGGGATTTTTGTAACTTTGTGCCGCATAAAGGCAAAAGTTCAATTTAAATTTTTACATACTATGGCTAAGAAAGCTCTTTTAATGATTCTGGACGGTTGGGGCATTGGCGACCGCCAGAAAGACGATGTAATCTATGTAACCCCCACTCCTTACTGGGACAGCCTGTTGGCCAACTATCCGCACTCACAGCTCCAGGCCAGCGGTGAGAATGTGGGTCTGCCCGACGGACAGATGGGTAACTCCGAAGTGGGACACCTCAATATCGGCGCCGGACGCATCGTTTACCAGGACTTGGTGAAGATCAACCGCGCCTGTGCCGACGGCAGCATCTTGAAGAACAAGGAAATTGTCTCTGCCTTCTCTTACGCCAAGGAGCACGGCAAAAACATCCACTTCATGGGCCTGACCTCCAACGGTGGCGTACACTCTTCGCTGGACCACCTCTTCAAGCTCTGCGACATTGCCAAGGAATATGGCATCGGCGAACGCACCTTCATCCACTGCTTCATGGACGGCCGTGATACCGACCCCAAGAGCGGCAAGGGCTTCATCCAGCAGTTGACCGACCACTGCGCACAGAGTGCCGGACGCATTGCCAGCATCGTGGGCCGCTTTTATGCCATGGACCGCGACAAGCGCTGGGGACGCATCAAGGAGGCTTACGAACTGCTGGTGAATGGTCAGGGCAAGCAGGCTGACGACATGGTGAAAGCCATGCAGGAATCCTACGACGAGGGCGTGACGGACGAGTTCATCAAACCTATCAACAACTGCGCTTTCGACGGCACCATCAAGGAAGGCGACGTGGTCATCTTCTTCAACTACCGCAACGACCGCGCCAAGGAACTGACCGTGGTACTGACCCAGCAGGATATGCCCGAGGAAGGCATGAAGACCATCCCCGGCTTGCAATACTACTGCATGACGCCGTACGATGCTTCGTTCAAGGGCGTGCACATCATCTTCGACAAGGAGAACGTGGCCGACACACTGGGCGAATACCTCAGCAAGCAGGGCAAGAAACAGTTGCACATCGCCGAGACAGAGAAATATGCGCACGTGACCTTCTTCTTCAACGGCGGACGCGAGGCTCCGTTTGAAGGCGAAGACCGCATCCTGGTGCCCTCTCCCAAGGTAGCTACCTACGACCTGAAGCCGGAGATGAGCGCTTACGAGGTGAAGGACAAGCTGGTGGAGGCTATCAACACGCAGCAGTATGATTTCATCGTGGTGAACTACGCCAACGGCGACATGGTGGGCCATACGGGCGTTTACGAAGCTATCGAGAAGGCCGTGGTTGCCATCGACAACTGCGTGCGCGACACCGTAGAGGCTGCCAAGGCTAATGACTACGAGGTCATCATCATCGCCGACCATGGCAATGCCGACCACGCCATCAACGAAGACGGTACGCCCAACACGGCTCACTCGCTCAACCCCGTGCCTTTCGTTTACGTGACTGCGAACAAGGACGCCAAGGTAGAGAACGGCGTATTGGCCGACGTGGCTCCGTCTATCCTGCACATCATGGGTCTGGCACAGCCGGCTGACATGACGGGCAAGGACTTAATTAAGGATTGAAAATTGAGAATTGAGAGATAATGGCAGCGCAGAACTGCTCTTGATTTCTCAATTCTCTATTCTTATATCAAGAAAGCGTGGACATTCTATTTTTCGATTCTCAATTCTCAATTTAAGAAATGGTGGACAGGGATAATGTTATCCGTGTTAAAACGTATGCGTTCGCTATTCGCGTAGTGAACGCATATCGTTTTTTATGCAATTCTCAACAAGAGTATGTCCTTTCCAAGCAGATGCTTCGTAGCGGGACGGCTATTGGTGCATTGGTGGCAGAAGCCCATCATGCCCAAAGCAAAGCCGATTTTTTGAATAAGATGAATATAGGATGTGTATCTGTCATGTTGAGCGGAGCGCAGCGAAGTCGAAACATCTCCCGAAGGACACAATCTTCTTGGGCAGTGCATGTAGTGAGATTCTTCGGCTACGCCCTACGGGCTTCGCTCAGAATGACAGATGCTTCATTCTCCATTATAGTATAAACTAATTATGCCGGGCTACTTATTGGTGAGTATCGTTAAATCAATGAAGAATAACTTGGGCAGATAGTTTCGTGCGTTTAATTTTTAATTCTCAATTCTCAATTTAAGAAGTGTTACAGATTGGAGACGTTGTCGTCAGTTTCGACGTACTGAAAGAGAAGTTCCTGTGTGATTTGTCCGCCTGTCGCGGTGCCTGCTGCATCGAGGGTGATGCCGGTGCTCCCCTGGAACTGGAAGAGATAGAAAAGATTGAAGAAGTCCTGCCTCTCATTTGGGATGAATTGTCGCCCGAGGCGCGGGCTATTATCGACAAGCAGGGCGTGGCCTACGTGGACCGGGAAGGCGACCTGGTGACATCCATCGTCAATGGCAAGGACTGTGTGTTCACCTGTTATGACGACCGGGGTTGCTGCTATTGTGCCATCGAGAAGGCTTGCCGCGAGGGTAAGACCGACTTTCTCAAACCCGTTTCCTGCCATCTTTATCCCATACGGGTGAAGGACTTCGGCGAGTTCAAGGGCGTCAATTACCACCGCTGGGACGTCTGCAAGGCGGCCATGCTGTTGGGGCAGAAAGAGAACCTGCCTGTCTATAAGTTCTTGAAGGAACCGCTCATCCGCAAGTTTGGAGCCGATTGGTATGCTGAGTTGGAGACGGCGGTGGAAGAACTGAAAAAGCAAAAGTTGCTGTAGCCTTTATCGGGCTTTTTGTTCTTTATCGGGCTTCCTGTTGATTGTCTTTCTTTTTTGTCTTATTTTTGGGTCGGACTAAACACGAAATGTTATGAAGAGTTTGTTTTGGATGATGGGCGGCATCCTATTGGCCGGCTGTGCCGGTTCCGCCGGAAAGGGAAATGTCAAGGGCATCTTGACGGATGCAACAATGAATACGGTGACCGTGGTCAGTGTAGACGGAGGAGATACATTGTCTTTCAGCACCATGAATGCCGACCGGACGGAAGCACAAGGCTTGCGGCTGGGCGATACGCTGGAAGTGTCATATTCCGGCAAGTACCAGCCGGGCATGGAAGCCGTGAAGTTAGTGCTACATCCTGCGGCATTGGTCGGTGCCGACCGCGACGAGCACGGCTGCATAGGTTCGGCGGGTTATACGTGGAGCGAAGTGCGTAAGGACTGCATCCGCCTGTTCGAAGACGGTATTCGTACGGAAGCAGTCGACGGGAGCGGGGAGGTGATGTACGTGGTCTTCAGCCCTGACTCGCTGAAAGCCGAACTGTTCGGCAGCGAATCGGAGGGAAGCGAGGTGTTGGATCGCCGCACCTTGCCCTCCGGCGGACACGTGTGGAACGTGGAAGACGACGATACCAAGAACCTGCGCTACACCGACGGTGTATGGACCATCAGCCGCCGCGGGAAGCTTATCTTCAGCCAACCCCAAGCGGATAATGACGCCCATCTGGGTGCCTGGCAGGAGCTTCACTACGAAGGACTTCTTCCGGCAGCCGATTGTCCGGGCATCCGTTATGCGCTTACGCTCCGTCATCGCGAGCACAGCGGTGACGGCACCTTCCAATTGCAAATGACTTACTTGGAGGCAGAAGACGGCAAAGATGTCACTTTCTCCTATACCGGGCGGCGGCTGACCCTGCGCGGCACTTCCTCCGACGCCGATGCCACCGTCTGGCAACTGCTGGTGGACGGCAAGGAGAAAGACGTGTTTAACTTTCTGCGTGAGGACGACCAGACGCTGACGCTGTTGAACAAGGATTTCGAGAAGAACGATTCCCAACTGAATTACAGCTTGAAGCGCACGGAATAAGCTCATCGTATCTTGCTTCATACTGCGCGGAACACATGGATTATGCGGTTAACGCTGATAGGTTTATTTCAACGAAGTGACATAGGGAATTTACAATTGCTGTCTCAGTTCCTTGTTTCGGCCGATGAACTGTTCCAGCCGCTGTTTGTCCTTTCGCAAAATGCGCGGACGGAAGTAGAACCAGTTGAGAGCAATCCATCCGGCCAGACCGACGTATGCTGCTATGCCAGTTGGCCAGGAGCGGGCAAAGGTGTATTCATACATATATAGGCACAGACCCAGGGACAGAAGAACGAAGTACGCGGTCAGCATCGTGTGACGGTGAAAATACTCCTGCTTCCGGAGGGATGACAGAGCTTGCAGGTATTGCGTGTTGGGGCAAGTATCGTTTAGCCTGTGATATAGGCGTGCACTCCTTCCGGCAGAGAATAGTGCCAGCAGAAAAGCGCTACCGCCCAGTGCCAGCCCGATGTAAGTGCTTGTCAGGCGGGGACGGAAATAGAAAGCGATGAAGAGGGCAAAGCCTATGGTGAGCAACATCAGCAGTCCTGTTATCAGGTAAAAGGCGATTTGGCGGCGGCGAAAACATCTGATTTCCTGTCGGATGTTCTGCAGATTAGCAGAAGGGACGGTCTGCTTGCTCCAGAGCGCCTGTAGGTCGGTATCGTTATTCTGTCTCATATTTCTTCATTTGTTGGGCCAAGGCCGATTTGATGCGGTGGATACGGACACGCACATTGGTTTCGGATAGGCCGGTGATTTGAGCAATTTCCGCCTGTTTCACTTCTTCCAGATAAAGGGAAATGAGCAGACGGTCTATTTCCGGCAGTTGGGAGATGGATTGATACAACAGGTGGACACGGTGGTCGGTTTCCACCGTTTCTTTTTCCTCAATTTCGGTAGTCAGTTCTGTGGTAGGCATGCGTTGTTGCAGTTGGGACTGGCGCAGGCAGATGTTGGTGGCGATGCGGAAAATCCATGTGCCGACGTCTGCCTGTTGCCGGAAGGAGGAGAGGTGCTTCCATACCTGCACGAAAGTATCTTGCGTTAGGTCTTGCGCCAGGGCGGGACGATTGAAGTAACCCATGCAGAGGCGGTACACCTTGTCCCAATAGCGTTTGTATATCTCGTCGAAATCCATCTTCATGGGTGTATAAAGGCGGTAAGCTGCTGCAGGAACCAATCCCGCGCATCGAACATCAGGAAGTGCAGGCCCTGCGAGGCATATTCCAGCCGGACATCGGGCAGTCCGGCAAACTGTTCGCGCACCAGCGGTTCAACCCGGCGGAATGAAGGTTCCAGCAATACAAGTACCGGTACGTGGATGGCAGACAGCCGGAGTCTTAGGTCTGTGTTTGCATAGTCGGCATACAACTGTGCGAAGGTTCGTTTATCCGAAGCTGTGCTCCAGCGCACTAATGCTTCCTGTCGGGTGGAATCTTCGCACAAGGTAGCGGCGCTGAGGCGTTGTTGGCGGATGAATTGCTCGTCGCTCATCGCGTTGAGTTGTTGCAGCAGGCTGTTGCAGGCTTGGGTCTGTTCCTCTAGCGAAGGCTGGAAATCGGGGCGGTACAGGGCTGCCAGGCAGGGCAAGGCATCTACCACCACTACGCCTTGCAACAGGTTGGGACAATCGGCGGCTATGGCCAAAGCCAGTCCTCCGCCCATGCTGTGCCCCACGAGGTAAGGCTTGCGGAGCTGCCTGTCACGGATGAAATGGATGATTTGTTTCTTCCACCCTTCAAACGAAGGAGAGGTCTCGGGCGGCACACCGGCAAAGCCGGGCATGGTAAGTACGTAGCACGTGTAGCGGTCTTGTAAAGCAGTGACTGTTTCCTGCCATACTTCGCCGGAGCAGGCAAAGCCGGGAATAAAGACGAGGGCTTGTGTTCCCGTGCCGTATGTCTTGACGGCGAAGGGATAGGCCTGGGCATAAGTGGCTGTCCCCATGCAGAGGAGCAACCATACAAAGATAAGCTGTTTCATTGTTTTCTCTTTTTGTCTTTGCCCTTTAGATAAAGAATCGGTGGAAATGTTACAACCGACGGCGTTCTTTTTGTCTTTGCATTTCCAGCTATCTCATACTCCACAATATGTCCGGTTGTTCTGATTATCGCCATTCGTCTTGCCAACGATGCGGACTACCAGCAAAGGTATGAATTTTATTTAGAATACATCGAGGATTTACGTTGGACTGCATAATGTCATCCTGTCAAGTCTATGAGCAGCTTTATCTTCTGCCAAGAGGTGCCTTTCCCTTTACTTTAGCATTTGAAGGAAGCCTGTTTAATGCCATAAAACAGGCTGTTATATGGCATAAAGAAGCCTGTTATATATGATAAAACAGCCTTCTTTATAAAATTATTGCAGGACAAAGCACGACTCAAGCTACTGCCACGACCCTCTCTTACTGCTGCAAAACGTACAGACAGGCAGGAAAAAGCAGGTGGCACGGCACCGGATTTCGATTTTTTCGTCTTAACTTTGTGGTGGTTTAATCAAAAAACATACAGAAGCAATATGAAGAAGCAATTCCTTTTCTCCCTGCTCGCCCTCAGCGTGGCGGCAGGAGCCAAGGCCGACGGCGACGAGGCACGTCTGCTCCGCTTCCCTGCAACGAACGGGACGGACGTGGTGTTCAGTTATGCCGGCGACCTCTACACGGCACCTTTGACGGGTGGCGAAGCGCGGCGGCTGACGTCGCACGTGGGTTATGAAATCTTTCCGCGTTTCTCGCCCGACGGCAAGACCATTGCTTTCACCGGCGAATACGATGGCAACCGCGAAGTCTACGTCATTCCTGCCGAGGGCGGCGAACCCCGGCGACTGACCTACACGGCGACTAATGCGCGCGACGACGTGGGCGACCGCATGGGGCCGAACAACATCGTGATGACCTGGACGCCGGACGGTGAGGGAGTGGTCTATCGTAACCGCATCAGCGACGGTTTCGACGGACGGCTGTGGGTGGCGCCGCTTTCCGGTGGCATGTCCCATGCCCTGCCTTTGCCCGAGGGCGGATTTTGCAGCTTCTCGCCGGACAATGGTAAGCGCATGGCCTACAACCGCGTGTTCCGCGAGTTCCGCAACTGGAAGTACTACCGCGGCGGCATGGCCGACGACATCTGGCTGTACGACCCTGCGGCCAAGAAAGTGGAGAACCTGACCAACAATGTGGCGCAGGACATCTGCCCGATGTGGATTGGCGAGGACATCTACTTCATCTCCGACCGCGACAAGACGATGAACCTCTTTGTCTACCACACCGCTAACGGGCAGACGGAGAAGGTGACCGACTATACGGACTACGACATCAAGTTTCCCAGCACCGACGGGCGGCAGATTGTCTACGAGCACGGCGGTTATCTCTACCGCTTCGACCCGCAGACGCGCCGCGCCGAGCAGATTCACATCACGCTTCATGCGGAGAATGTCTACGCCCGCACCGAGCAGAAGCACGTGGCGGACTATGTGACGGCTGCCGGACTCTCTGCCGACGGCAAACGCCTGGCTGTGACGGCCCGCGGCGAGGTGTTCGACGTGCCTGCCACGAAGGGAGTGACGCGCAACATCACCCGCACGCCCGGCGCCAACGAGCGCGGAGCCGACTGGAGTCCCGACGGCAAGTACATTGCTTACATCTCCGATCGCACGGGCGAAACGGAAATCTACCTGCAACCTGCCGAGGGAGGCGACCCCGTCCAGCTGACTACGGGCAATGATACCTACATCCGCAGCCTTCTGTGGAGTCCCGATAGCAAGACCGTGCTCTACACCGACCGCAAGAACCGCATCGTCACTGTAGACGTGGCTTCGAAGCAGAAGACCGTGGTGATGCAGAACCTCGAACAGGAATTCTACGGCGTGGCTTTCTCGCCCGACAGCCGTTGGATTACTTACACCAAGCCCGCCAAGAACGACTTCTCCGTGGTATATGTGTATAACCTGGTGGAGAAGAAAGAATATCCCGTGACGGAGAAGTGGTACAACTCCTCGTCGCCTGTCTTCAGTACCGACGGCCAGTATCTGGTCTTTGAGTCCGACCGAGACTTCAATCCCATCTACGGACGTCTGGAGTGGAACCACGTCTATACCCGTATGGGCGGCATCTACCTGGCCATGCTGGCGGACGATACGCCCTCGCCCTTCCTGCCCGCAGATGAGGCGGTGAACAGCGGCAAGGAGGAAGAGAAACCTGCCCCCGCCAAGAACGAGAAGAAAAAAGACACGAAAGCCGAGGACAAGACGGTGCAGATTGACCCCGAAGGCATCGAGGGACGTATCGTCAAGCTGCCCCTCCGGGCAGGCAATTACTGGAACCTGTATAGCGACGGGCAGACGGTGTGGTACTACGGCGATGGTGGCACGCACGCTTTCAGCCTGAAGGAGCAGAAAGACGAGCTGGTGGCAGAAGGTGCTGCCCTGGCACCCGTCTGCGGCAGCAAGAAGGCACTCTACATGCGCGGCAATTCTCTTTACGTGGGCGAACTCTCTACGCGCAAGGTAACATTGGACGATAAGGTAGACTTGAGCGACATGGTAGCCCCGATAGACTACGAGCAGGAATGGGCGCAAATCTTCGACGAGGCTTGGCGTGCCTACCGCGACGGCTTCTATGTGGAGAACATGCACGGCGTGGATTGGAAAGCCATCAAGGAGAAGTATGCTGTGCTGTTGCCTTATGTCAAGACGCGTCTCGACCTGAACTACATCATCGGTGCGATGATTGCCGAACTGGCTTGCGGACATGCCTACGTCAATCCCGGCGAATATGCCAAGCCCGAACGTATCGACATGGGTCTGCTGGGCGCCGAGCTGAGCCGCGACGAAAAGTCGGGCTTCTATCGCATCGACAAGATTCTGCCCGGCGCACCGTATAGCGAGAAACTCCGTTCGCCCCTTACCGAGCCGGGCATGGAGATCAAGGAAGGCGACTACATCACCGCCATCGACGGCATATCTACTGCCTCCGTGAAGAACATCTACCAGTTGCTCATCGGCAAGGCGGGCGTGCTGACCGAACTTTCCGTCAATACCAAAGCCTCCGCCGACGGTGCCCGCAAAGTGGTGGTGGAACCCACGGACAACGAATATCCGCTTTATCACTACAACTGGGTGCAGAAGAACCTGCGCCGTGTGGAAGAAGCTACCGATGGCCGTGTGGGCTACATCTACATCCCCGACATGGGACCGGAAGGCCTGAACGAGTTTGCCCGCTACTTCTATCCGCAGCTCGACAAGGAAGCCCTCATCATCGACGACCGCGCCAATGGCGGCGGCAACGTATCGCCCATGATTATCGAGCGTCTGCTCCGCAAGCCTTACCGCATGACCATGTCGCGCGTCTCCACCAAGACCGGCACCATCCCCGATGCCACGCAATACGGTCCGAAGATTTTGCTTATCAACAAGTATTCGGCTTCGGATGGCGACCTCTTCCCCTGGAGCTTCAAGGCCAACAAGTTGGGCACGGTCATCGGTACCCGCACGTGGGGCGGCATCGTGGGCATCAGCGGCTCCCTGCCCTACATGGACGGTACGGACATCCGCGTACCTTTCTTTACCAACTACGACGCCAAGACCGGCCAGTGGATTGTGGAGAACCACGGCGTTGACCCGGACATCCTCATCGACAATGACCCCATCCAGGAGCAATCCGGCGTAGACCAGCAGTTGGAGAAAGCCATCGAAGTGGCCCTCGAACAACTGAAGGACCGCAAGCCGCTGCCGGGTGTGCCTGCGGCACGGACGATGAAGGATTTGGGGGTAGAGTGATCTGAACTGAAAGAAAGGGATTGCAAGTTTCTATCTTTTGATTCAGACTGACAATCCCTTTCTTTATAGGTAAATTTTTATTGTTTATTTGGTAAAAATCAATCTTAACGGTTTTTCCTCAAGCTTAAAGAAGGGTACTTGTGACAGGATTAATATAACTCCAGAAGATACCCGTTTAGAGTTTTGATTGATGTAATCTCTGGTGACTACTTTTTCTGTAAGCAATTTGTTAATTGCCATTTTGAAAGTCTCTATATTAATTCGTCCGTCATTTCCTTTAGAAGTAATTCTGCTTATTCCACTCCAATCAACGTCAGTAATTTGGTTGATTCCTCGGGAGTTATGTAGTGTTTTCCCTTTTAATGGAAAAATGTACTTTTCCCAGATATTATCAAAACTGTATTCTTCTAAGAGTTCTTCTTTCTGGGTATTGACAGTTCGGACTTGGGGCTTGGGTATATCTGTGTGGGCTTGAATTATCAATATCTCAATGCCCAATTTCGATGCGACTTCTTTTGCATCAGGCATTACCTCACCATCAGTCGCTAAAATAGCCTTTGTACAGTCGAAGTATTCTTTGGCACCCTGTAGCTCCATAATCATTTGCCGGTTTACTTTTCTTGTAGAATTGCCATACATTTTGGCTTGAATAGCTATCTTTTCATGCTCTTTGTAAGCAAATACATCAATTCCGTAATCTCCGCTTTGAGGGGTCAACTCAATCTTATATCCTTGTTCTTTAAAATAATTTCCAACGTATTCTTCATATTCTCTTGGGGTCATATCTAAACGCTTTTTATGATTAATCATATTGAAATCATTCAATCTTATTTTTAGTCTGCTATGAAGTCATACAAATCCGGGTCCTCTTGCATCAGGTCGTACTCCGTTGGTTCGGCGTCCGCGGGATTGATGCCTTCGTCGCCATCCATAGTCATGTTGGGACGGTTCCAGAGGTCGGATTCTGTGTAGGAAGGCGGGGACGAACCTTGCCGGGGACAAGGCGATGCTTTCCCTTGGCGAAGAGGGGCACTGCGCGAAGAGGAAACTTCCGGTGGAAAATTAACACTGTCTGTCGGTATCTCGCGGCGGCATTGCTTGCCCAATCCGATGAGTACTGCGGCAACGATGGAATAGCCTAGAAACTTTTTGATTTTGGTAGTCATGGTTGGTATCGGTTTAACTGGTGCATTAGGAATTTCTTTGCAAAGCCGCTTCGTAAATGTTACGTATCCGTTCGCGCAGGTGCTGGGGACGGATGACTTCCAGTGAGCGGCTGCGCGAGAGCAGTTCCATTACGAAATCGTTGGTGATGCGCAGGTGCAGGGCGATGCGGAACTCTTCGGGCGTGTCGGCCAGTACCACTTGCGAATGGTGCAGGGGGACGGATTTGAGGAATTTACCGTCCAAGGCATCGTAACGCAGTTCGATATCTTCGACGGGGATGTCTGCCTGGTCCCAGATGCCGTAGCAATCGCGGAAGAGGGCCTGTATGTCTATCGAAGTGTTGCGCCGGAAATGCTCGTTGTCCAGCACATGCAGGTCGCGGATACGGTCCACGCCAAAGGTTTTTAGCGTGTTGTCCTCGTAGGCCAGGAGATACCAGCGTTGGTTGGACTCCTTCAGGAAGTGCGGTAGGACTTTCTTTTCCACCAGCCGGTCATCGTGCCGCACCAGCGTGTATTGGAATGTGACGGGATGCGAGTGTTTGATGGCACCGATTAGCGCGGCCAGCCATTCGCTGTGCAGCGGGCGGTGATGCTCAGGCAGGACGTATGAAGCCAGCGTGCTGTCGCCCTCCAGGGCGTTCAGCAGGTCGAAGTTCAGCAAGAGCTCTTCGTAGCGGTTCCACTCCAGTTCGTCTTCTTCAACAATGTGGTAGCCCCCGTGTTCGTGCTTTATCCGGATGCCGAACAGGGAGGCGATGCCTTGCAGGTCGCGTTGCAGGGTGCGCAGGTTGACACCCGTATAGCCCCGCTCCTCCATGCGGAGAGTGACATAGCGCTCCAGTTCTTCCACGGGGATATAGGAACGGCTTTCTTTCAGTTTATTGACGATGACCAGCATCCGTTGCAGGCCTTCCAATCGTTTGCCCATAGGTATAGTGTTTTTCGTTATACTTTTTCGCAAAGATAAGGGGAGCGGACGACAAAACGTGTCGTTTGAAGATAAAAAGACAAGGTATAATCCCGGGATAATGGGTCTGGGGTGAAAAAACGCCGGGCGGGGGGAACTTTCCGTCCGGCGTATAAGTTTGTAAGATGTGAGTGAAGAAATATAGTTCCCCTGTTTATTTTATGTTTAAGCGTCGATGTTGGCGTAGGTGGCGTTCTTTTCGATGAACTCGCGGCGCGGGCCTACATCTTCGCCCATCAGCATGGAGAAGATATAGTCTGTAGCGGCAGCGTTCTCGATAGTTACCTGCTTTAGCATACGGTTTTCGGGGTCCATGGTTGTTTCCCACAATTGTTGGGGATTCATTTCACCCAGACCTTTATAGCGTTGCGTGTGGATGGCATTTTCCGAGCCTCCGCCATAGGTGTCAATGAAGCGTTGGCGTTGCTGGTCGTTCCAGCAGTATTCCGAGACTTTTCCTTTGGTGCAACGGTAGAGCGGCGGGGTGGCGATGTACAGGTATCCTTGTTCGATGAGTTGCGGGAAGTAGCGGAAGAACAGCGTCATGATGAGTGTGTCGATGTGTGAGCCATCGACGTCGGCATCGGTCATGATAATAATCTTCTTGTAGCGCAGCTTGTCGATGTTGGCTTCTTTGCTTTCATCTCCGTTCACGCCAAAGCGGATGCCGAGGGCCTGTATGATGTTGTTCACTTCGTCGCTTTCGAAAGCTTTGTGCCACATGGCTTTTTCAACGTTCAGTATCTTACCGCGCAGGGGCAGGATGGCTTGGAACATGCGGTTTCTGCCTTGCTTGGCCGAGCCGCCTGCCGAGTCTCCTTCGACCAGGAACAGTTCACATTCGTCCGGGTCTTTGCTGGAGCAGTCGGCCAGTTTGCCGGGCAGTCCGCCTCCGCTCATGGGCGACTTGCGTTGTACCGATTCGCGGGCTTTGCGGGCGGCTACGCGTGCGGTGGCTGCCAGCAATACTTTGTCTACGATGAGTTTAGCCTCTTTCGGATGCTCTTCCAAGTAGTTGGTCAGAGCTTCGCCCACGGCTTGGTTGACGGCGCCGCTCACTTCGTTGTTGCCCAGTTTGGTTTTGGTCTGCCCTTCGAACTGGGGTTCAGCTACTTTGACGGAGATGACGGCAATCAGCCCTTCGCGGAAGTCTTCGCCGCTGATTTCTACTTTGGCTTTCTCCAAGGCTTTGGCGCAGTTGTCGTCGGCATACTTCTTCAGCACGCGGGTCAGTGCGGCGCGGAAGCCTGCCTCGTGTGTGCCGCCTTCTTTGGTGTTGATGTTGTTGACGTAAGAGTGAAGGTTTTCGCGGTAGCCCGTGTTATACATGATGGCACATTCAATGGGGACGCCGGCTTTTTCGGTGTTCAGGTAGATGACGTCGTTGAACAGCGGCGTGTTGTTGCTGTTCAGGTAGCGTACAAATTCTTTCACTCCTTCTTCCGAATGGAACTGTTCGGTCACGGGGTTTCCTTCGTCGTCCGTTTGCCGCATGTCCGTCAGGGTGATGCGTATGCCTTTGTTCAGGTAAGCCAGTTCACGGAGACGGTTTTCGAGCGTGCTGAATTTGTATTCGGTGACGGTGAAGATGCTGCCGTCGGGCCAGAAAGTCTGCTTGGTGCCCGTCTGGCCGGGTTCGCACGTCCCTACTTCCTTGACGGGGTAAAGGGGTTTGCCGCAGGCGTATTCCTGTTGGTAGATTTTACCGTTGCGAAAGACTTGCGTGGTCATGTGGGTAGAAAGTGCGTTGACGCACGATACGCCCACGCCGTGCAATCCGCCGGACACTTTGTAGGAGCCTTTGTCGAACTTGCCGCCTGCGTGCAGCACGGTCATGACGACTTCCAGGGCCGATTTCTTTTCCTTCTCATGGAAGTCGACGGGGATGCCTCGGCCGTTGTCCTGGACGGTGATGGAGTTGTCGGCGTTGATGGTTACTTCGATGTGGTCGCAATAGCCTGCCATGGCTTCGTCGATGGAGTTGTCCACCACTTCGTAGACCAGGTGGTGCAGGCCGTTTTCACTGATGTCGCCGATATACATGGCGGGACGTTTGCGCACGGCCTCCAGGCCTTCGAGCACCTGGATGTTGCTGGCCGAGTAGTTGTTCTCGCCCATTATCTTTTCTTCTGCTGTCATACTAAAACCTATTTTCCAAATAACAGGCAAAAGTAGTGAAAATCTCCGGAATAACCGCGTGAAAGGGTGTTATAAATTCCTTTTCTGACTGGCTTTCGGGGCTTGGAGAGGCAAAGGACGCTGAGGGGGAACAAAAAAAGGTTGAACCCTCTGTATGGAGTCCAACCTGCTATTTATTATGTAGTTGTACAGCTCTTTGCTTACGCCAGCTTGTTGATGTGCAGAGCCAGCTTCGATTTCAGGTTGTTAGCCTTGTTCCGGTGGATAACGTTCTTCTTGGCTAACTTGTCCAACATCTTGGCTACGCCCGGATACATGGCAACAGCCGCATCCTTCTCGCTTGTTGCGCGGAGTTTCCTCACAGCGTTACGCATGGTCTTTGCATAGTATCTGTTGTGAAGCTTTCTCTTCTCTTCTTGTCTGATTCTTTTCAGTGATGATTTGTGATTTGCCATCTCGACTAATCTTTTAATTTCGTTTACCTTTTATGTTTTTTGTAGCCCCTGGGGGAATCGAACCCCCCTTTCAAGAATGAAAATCTTGCGTCCTAACCGATAGACGAAGGGGCCGGCCTTTGGGAACCTTTCGGTTCGTGCAAACCTGTTTTCCTTCGTTTGCGGGTGCAAAGATAGATACTATTTTTGAATTGGCAAAACATTCGGAAGAAATTTTTCTGTCGGATGCTGTTTTTTCACGGATGGGATGTGGGGAACGGGGTGTTTGGGAGGGCTGAAGGGGGCTTTATTATCAGGCACTTGCTTCTTCCGGACCGGAGGCGCGGCTGGTGCTCGGAAAAGCCGTGGCTTGTGTTCGGAAGAGGCATGCCTCTGTTTCGGTGTGGGGCCGACGGGACGATGCGGCATCTTTCTGCACCGTCTGTCGTGCGAATGCCTGTTATTTTTTGTAGCTTTGCCTGCTGAAAAACGAAAGGATACGGTTATGTGGCAAAAGACATGCGGCATTGTGCTGCGCACGGTGAAGTATAAGGATACGGGCGTGATGGCTACCGTGTACACGGAGTCGGGAGGGCGGACGTCGTTTGCGGTGTCTGTGCCGCAACGGGGGCGCAAGTCGGGTGCGCGGGGGGCTTTGTTGCAGCCATTGGCTTTGCTGGAGATGGAGGCTGACTTCCGCCCCACGGCGTCGGTGCACCGGCTGAAGGACGTGAAGCTGTTGCATCCTTTCTCGTCGTTGCCGTTCGACCCCCGCAAGGCGGCCATCGCCCTGTTTCTGGCCGAGTTCCTTTATCACGCCTTGCGCGAGGAGGCCGAGAACCGCCCTTTGTTTGCCTACCTGCGACATTCGTTGCTGTGGCTCGATGCGTGCGAGGCCGATTTCTCCAATTTCCACCTGGTCTTCCTGATGCGTCTGTCACGTTTCCTGGGGCTTTATCCCAACCTGGAGCACTATCGCGCGGGCGATTATTTCGATTTGCGGGCGGCCTGCTTCACACCCGTGCGCCCTTCTGCCCACGCCGACTGCCTGCCGCCGGCCGAGGCGAGCCATCTGGCCCGACTGATGCGCATGAACTACGATACCATGCGCTTCTTCCGCCTGAGCCGTGCCGAGCGGGCGCGCTGCCTGGAAGTCATCCTGTCTTACTACCGTCTGCATGTGCCCGCTTTCCCTGTGCTCAAGTCGCCGGAGGTGCTGAAGGAGCTGTTCGACTGAATCCCGTCTGAAAAAACATCCCCACGGAAGAACCTCTGTTCAGGCTCTTTCGTGGGGATGTCTCTTTTAGCGTCCGTCTCCGGGCATCAGCCCAGCAGCTCTTTCACCTTGGCGGAGATGGCGCGCCCTTCGGCACGTCCGGCCAACTGCTTGGTGGCCACGCCCATCACCTTGCCCATGTCCTTGCCGCTCGTGGCTCCCGTCTGGGCGATGATGTCGCGCAGGGCGGCTTCCAGCTCTTCGGGCGTCATCTGTTGGGGCAGGTAGCGTTCCATCACTTTCACCTGGGCCAGCTCTTCGTCGGCCAGGTCTTGGCGGCCCTGCTGCACGTAGATGGCGGCGGCGTCCTTGCCCTGTTTGGACAGCTTCTGTATGAGCTTCAGGGCGTCGGCATCGCTCAGAGTGTCGTTTGCTCCGGGAGCCGTCTTTGCTTCCAGGAATACTTTCTTGATGTTTCTCAGAGTTTCGAGGGCCACTTTGTCCTTGGCCTTCATGGCGCTTTTAATGTCTTCGCTGACTTTGTCAAATAAATCCATGATCTGTTGAATGAAGAATAAAGAAATTAAAATACAATGAGTCCCTCTTCTCCTCCCGCCGAGGGCGTGGCGGCTTCGGCTTGCTGCATGTCTTGCTCGGCCTTGGCGCGGATGTTGTTCAAGGCAATCTTCGTGCGGCGGTAAGTGGGTGAGTTTTCCACCATGCCCACGAGGTCGTCGTTGTCCAAGTCTTCGGGGTTGAAGAGGTATATTTGGCGGTGGCGTCCGGGACGGTATTTGCCGTGGGCGTCCTTGCCGTAGTAGTCATCCCGTCGTGCGGCCAGTTCGGCTTCTCTTTTCTGTTCCTCCAGGCTCCGTTGCTCCAGTCGGTCGTCCATCTCTTTCATGTGGATGTCCTGGATGCCGAATCCGGTGGCCAGCAGAGTGATTTTCACCTGTTCTCCCAGTGCTGGGTCTTCGGCCATGCCGAACTTGGTTTCGAAGTCGCGGTTGAACTGGTTCATGAAGTCTTTCACCTCGTCCATTTCGCTCATCATCAGTTCGTGGTCGGGGCTGTAGGCAATGTTGAGCAGTACCTTTTGGGAGTTGAAGATGTCGTTGTTATTCAGCAGCGGCGAGTGCTTGGCGTTCTCGATGGCCTTGCTTACGCGGTTCTCTCCCTCGCCGTACCCCGTGCTCATGATGGCCACGCCTCCGTCCTTCATGACCGTCTTGACGTCGTTGAAGTCCAGGTTAATGATGCCGCGCATGGTGATGATTTCGGCGATGCTCTTGGCAGCCACCAGCAAGGTGTCGTTGGCCTTGGCGAAGGCGTTCTTCACGGAGAGGTCGGGATAGATTTCCCCGAGCTTTTCGTTGTTGATGACCAAGAGGGCGTCCACGTTCTTGCTGATTTCCTCCACCCCGTCCAGGGCCTGGTCAATCTTCTTGTCCCCTTCCCAGCGGAACGGTATGGTGACGATGCCCACCGTCAGTATGTCCATCTCTTTGGTGATGCGGGCGATGGTGGGGGCGGCTCCGGTGCCGGTGCCTCCGCCCATGCCGGCGGTGATGAACACCATCTTCGTGCCGTCGTTCAGCATCTCCTTCACTTCTTCGATGCTTTCTTCGGTGGCTTCTTTGGCCTTGCTGGGGCGGTTGCCGGCTCCGAGGCCTTCGTGCCCCAGTTGCAGTTTGACGGGCACGGGCGATTCTTCCAGTGCCTTGCGGTCCGTGTTGCACACCACGAATGTCACTTCATGGATGCCCTCGCGGTACATGTGGTTGACGGCGTTGCCGCCGCCTCCTCCTACGCCGATGACTTTAATGATCTTTGGTGAGTCGGTTGGGAAGTCGAATTGTACTCTGTCGTCCATATTGTTTCTTGATAATTCGTTATACGTTCGGTTCAATGCTTGCGGTCGTCCATGGAGTCACTGCTGTCTTCAATCATTTCTTTCTGAATGTTGTCGAACAGGCTTCGGAACCATGTTTTCTTTTCTTGTTTGCCCGTTTTCGTCTCTTCCTTCTGACTTTGGGATGTGGTGCTGCCTGTCTTGTGTCCTTTGCTGTTTTCCGCATCGGCGGGCTTCTGTTCTTCAGGCTTCTGGACGACTTCTACGTCGAGGTCCAGCGAGCCTTGTTCGGGTTCGGGCGAGGGTTTGGGCTTTTCGGGCACGCAGCAGTTCTCGGTGCCGGCCTCCAGCAGTCCCAGCAGGGTGTTCTGCCGTCCGTCTTCCGGCAGGCGTTCTCCTTGCACGGCTTCTTGTATGGAGTGGGCGGTACGTACCTTTTCCGTGTGGCTCAGGCTTCGGAAGAGCGTTTCTGTGTTGGTCAGGTTGGCGTTGCCTCCGGTGAGGACGATGCCGGAGAAGAGTTCGTTTTCGTAGCCCGACAGTTGAATCTGGTTCCAGGCGTTGGCCAGTATTTCTTCGGCCCGTGCTCCTACGATGTCGTTCAGTTCGCGCAGTTTCACGCTACGTCCGTCGTCCAGCAGGCAAGTGGCGGGCGTTGCGTTTTCGTCTTCGGCTTCCTGGTAGAAGGCGTCTCCGTAGTGCAGTTTCAGTTGTTCGGCTTCGGTTTCTTCTATCTTCAGGTTGGCGAGGTCGTGCGTGATGTTGTTTCCTCCCAGTGGCAGGACGCTGAGGTAGCGCAGGATGTTGTTCTTGTAGACCTGGACTGTGGTGGTTGCGGCTCCCAGGTCGACCAGGGCGCAGCCGGCGCGCATTTCGTTCTCGGACAGGACGGCGTGGGCCAGGGCGGTGGGAGCCACGAGCAGGTCGGCTATTTTGACGCCGGCTTTCTCGAAGCTCTGCTCCAGGTTTTTCTTGAGCGACTGGCGTGCGATGAGGTTGAGGTATCTGCCGGTGATGCGTTGGCCTGCCACTCCGACGGGGTCTGTGTGGAGGGTGTTGTCAATCTTGTATTCTTGCGGGGCGACGTCCAGTACGCACATGTCGGCCAGCGGCAAGTCGCGGTTCTCGTCGCACAGTTGGTCGACCAGTTCGCTGGATATAATGTTTTCTTCGTCCAGCGTGCGGCTGACTTGGTTTTCTACCGTGCGCAGTGATTGTCCTCCGATGCCGGCGTAGACCTTGGCGATGGAGTGTTGCATTTGCCCTTCCAGGCGTGCGATGATGCAGCGTATGGCATGGGCGGCCTTGTCGATGTTGTACACAAGTCCTTTGCGCACGAAGGCGGCCGAGTCTTCGCAGGCGTAGGCCAGGACTTCGATGCTTCCGTCGCTATGCTTTCGTCCGGCGATGCCGGCGATGTGTGACGAACCCAGCTCGATGGCTGCGATAAAGTCTGTTGTTGCCATAGTTATAGTTGTTATAGTTGTTTATTGTTTTCTTTTGTTTTTGTCCTATTGGGCTGTTGCTTGTCGTGCGTGGCGGCCGTGGCTGTTGTCCGGAAGAGGCGCGGCTGTTGTCCGCAAGAGCCTGGCCTGTCATGCACTGGCCTCTGGAGCGGGTCTCAGGGGCGTATGGTTTGTCTTATTCCCGGCGGGTGCAGATGATTTGGTTGTCGAACTCAACGTTAATACGCGAGTATTTGTTCCATCCCACTTGGCTCAGGGCTTTTTCGTAGAA
Organism: Bacteroides sp. ET71; assembly: GCF_023336905.1. Classification (GTDB taxonomy): domain Bacteria; phylum Bacteroidota; class Bacteroidia; order Bacteroidales; family Bacteroidaceae; genus Bacteroides. The sequence goes on along the minus strand of NZ_JAMBLS010000004.1, from coordinate 75,302 downwards.
CAGTTTCACCCGTTGCAGTTTGTTCCGGTAGTGCTTCAGTTTGCCCAGGTAGATGAGGTGGTCGCCTACGCGGGGAACCAGTTCTACGGTACGGTCTGCCAGTACGTGTATCTGTTCCGTTTGTGCGTTCCAGAAGTCGTTTTCTTGCAAGAAGAGACCGAAGGGATACAGCTCTCGGGCGGCAAATTCTTTGCTGACATGGCCGGTCACCACTGCCAGATGAGCCGTGCACTTGGTGCTGGTGGGCATTTCGTGGCCTTTGTTGTCGATGTAGTAGTCTTCCCCGTTGTCGCTCATGATGCGCAAGATGGGGATGCGCTGTATTACTTCGACGCAGACCTTGCCGCCCGGGGTCTTGTAGCACTCGGCGGCATCAATCAGCGTATGTTTGTCCAGGGCTGCTTCCATCTGCTGCGTGTTCACCTCGTCCAGCTTTTTGCCTACGGGGTTCAGGCCTTCTTTGTCCAGCAGCGACAGCAGCTCTTGGCTGGTGATGAAGCTGGCGTTCAGGCTGTCTTTGATAAGCAGTTCCAGCCCGGTGCACACCTGTCCGGCCGCCCGGCGGTTGAAAGCCGTGATGGCCAGCAGCAGGTAGCCGGCGGCCAGCGTGGTGCAGAGGATGATCAGAATCTTCTTGAACATGGTTTTCTCTTTATCCTTTGGCTGCGAGCTTTTGTGCGATGTCGGCCGCATAGTTGTCCAGATCGCCGGCTCCCAGTATGATTAATACTTCGATGTCTTCTAGCCCTACAAGCTCGGCTACTTCGTCTTTGCGGCAAAGGCGTTTCTCGATGCCCGGTCGCAGCAGGTTATATATAAGGAGGCTGCTGATGCCGGGAATGGGCGCTTCGCGTGCCGGATAGATGTCGGTCAGTATCACTTCGTCGGCCAGCGAGAGGCTTTCGGCAAATTCCCGGTAGAAGTCGCGGGTGCGCGTGTAGAGGTGCGGCTGGAAGGCTACGGTTATCTTTCGCCCTTTGTAGAGTTCGCGGACCGAGCGGATGCTCTGCGCAATCTCCGCCGGGTGGTGGGCATAGTCGCTCAGCACGGCCGAATGGTCGGTCTTCAGCTTAAAGTCGAAACGTCGCTCCACGCCTTGGAATGTCTCCATGCCCCGTTTGATTTCCTCGTCCGTCGCCCCCGACAGGTGCGCCAGCGCCATGGCTGCCACGCCGTTCTCAATATTGATGCTGACGGGCACGCCCAGGCGGATGCCCTTGATGCGTGTCCGGGGCGCCACGAAGTCCAGCGTAATCTCTCCGCCGCCGATACGGATGTTCTTAGCGTGGAAGTCGCCTTCGTCCCGGCTGTATGTATAGACGGTCACCCCGTCCTGCACCTCGGGTTGCAAGGCCAGTCCCCGGTGGATAATCAGCGCCCCCCCCGGGCGGATAAGGGTCGTGTAGTGGCGGAAACTCTCCAGATAGGCTTCGCGTGTGCCGTAGATGTCCAGGTGGTCCGGGTCGGTGGCTGTGATGACGCTCATCCACGGGGACAGCCAGTGGAACGAGCGGTCGAACTCGTCAGCTTCGATTACCGTGTAAGGGCTGGTTTGCGAGAGCAGCAAGTTGGTGCCGTAGTTCTTGGAAATCCCCCCTAAGAAGGCAGTGCAGCCTACGTGCGACTGGTGCAACAGGTGGGCGGCCATCGTGCTGGTCGTGGTCTTTCCGTGCGTGCCTGCCACACACAGCCCCTTGCTGCTGCGGGTAATCAGGCCAAGCACCTGCGCCCGCTTGTGTATCTCGAATCCTTGTGTACGGAACCACGTCAGTTCGGCATGAGTCTGGGGCACGGCGGGCGTGTAGACCACCAGCGTCGACTGCGGGTCGCGGCAGTTGGCAGGAATCAAGTCGGTGTTCTCTTCGTAGTGTATGTCGGCTCCTTCTTCCACCAGCCGGGCCGTCAGCTCGCTGGGCGTGCGGTCGTAGCCTGCGACGTGTTTCCCCCGCGAGAGGAAATAACGGATGAGGGCGCTCATGCCGATGCCCCCGGCTCCGACGAAGTAAACAGATTTTATGCTTTCGATGTTCATTTTGTTCTTGTTTAGTGAATCAGTTTCAAGACTTCTTTTGCAATGACAGCCGCCGAGTCGGGCAAGGCCAGCCGCAAGATGTTCCGCCTCAGTCCGTCCAGCTTTCCGTCGTCGGCCACGGTCTGCAAGGCCGTATCCAGCAAGATGGCAGGCGCATCGGCATCTTTCACGTAGAGGGCGGCATCTTTCTCGACCAGCGCCAGCGCGTTCTTGGTCTGGTGGTCTTCGGCCACGTTGGGAGAAGGTACCAAGATAACCGGCTTGCCCAGCAGACAGAACTCCGAGATAGAGCCAGCCCCGGCGCGTGACACCACCAGGTCGGCTGCGGCGTAGGCCATCGGCATTTCCCGGATGAAGTCGGATACGAACAGGTTGGGCATCTCCGGCACCCGGGTGCCTTCCACCGCCCGGCCTGTGAATTTCCCGATGGCTGCCTTGACTTCTTCAATATAAATCTTGCCCGTTTGCCAGATGAACTGTACGTCGGGATGCGATGCGATGGTGCCCAGTCCGGCTTCCATGGTGCGGTTCAGCGTGCGGGCTCCCAAGCTTCCTCCCAGAACGAGCACCGTTTTCTTCTGCGGGTCCAGGCCGAAATGTGCCGCCGCTTCGGGACGGCCGATGTGCGTGTCCAGCAGGTTCTGGCGTACCGGATTGCCCGTCAGAATAATCTTTTCGGCGGGGAAGAATCGTTCCATGCCGTCGTAGGCCACACAAATCTTGGCCGCCTGCCGAGCCAACAGCTTGTTGGTCACTCCTGCGTACGAGTTCTGCTCTTGTATCAGGGTGGGGATGCCCATCAGGGCGCACACCTTCAGCATGGGCCCGCTGGCATAGCCGCCCACGCCCACGGCCACCTGGGGCCGGAACTGCTTGACGATGCGCCGGGCTTTGCACTGGCTGCGCAGCAACTTAACAACGACGGCCACGTTCTTCCAAAGACGCTTGCGGTCGAATCCCGCCACGGGCAGACCTACGATGCGGTAGCCCGCGTCTGGCACACGTTGCATCTCCATGCGCCCTTCCGCTCCCACGAACAAGATTTCCGCTTGGGGGCACAGCTCCTTCAGAGCATTGGCGATGGCGATGGCCGGGAAAATATGCCCTCCAGTACCTCCGCCGCTGATGATGATGCGGGGCGAGGCTTTGTCTGTACGTATGTCTTTCGTGTCCATAATGCTAATTTTATATCGTTTATATTCTATACCAATTCATCGTCATTGTTCAGCGAAGGGGCACTGGGCTCGGCCGGAGCCTGCACGTCCTGTGTCTCGACCTGCTCCGCCTGGGCAGCAGCGGCTGCTTCTTCGGCTTCACGGAGTTGCTGCTGTTCGATGTTGTAGCGGCTTACACTGAGGATGAGCCCGATGTACACACAGTTGATAATGGTGGACGTTCCGCCTCGGCTGATCAGTGGCAACGGTTGTCCGGTGACGGGGGCCAGCCCCACGGCCACCATCATGTTGAACATGGCCTGTGTGACCAGTATGAGTCCAATGCCTAACACCAGAAAGGCCGGAAATGTTCGTTCGCACTTGTTGGCGATGCGCCAGCAACGGATGAGCAGCCACAAGTAAAGAAAGACCACGAACCCGCCGCCCAGCAGCCCCAGCTCTTCAATGATGATGGCGAAGATGAAGTCCGAGTAGGCTTGGCTCAGGAAGTCGCGTTGCACCGAGTTGCCCGGGCCTTTGCCAAGGATGCCGCTGGTGGCCACGGCGATTCGTGCGTGCCCCACCTGTGCGTTGTCACTGATATTGTATTTCGAGGGAGGCACTTCTTCGCTGGATACGAAGTCTGCTATGCGCCCTTTGACTGTGGTGAAACGGTGGCCCAACGGAATTTTCTCCAGTGAACTGTCGGGCGTGACGAACAGGAAGCCTACGAACAGCAGTGCGGCGGCCAGCAGCAGAGCTCCCAGCGCCAGCAGCTTGCGTGCCTGTATGCGTCCGACAATCATCATCATGTAAACCACTATAAAGAGCAGCGCTGCGGTGGAGTAGTTTTCCGGCAGTATGAGCAGGCAAGTGATGCCTGCCACCCGAAGGATTTGCCAGAAGGCTTTGGGCGAGGCTCCTTTTTCGTTCTGTCCTCGGGACAGGTAGTAGGCGGTGGCGATGATGACCCCCATCTTGGCGAACTCGGATGGCTGGAAGGGGATGCCCAGCAGCTTGACCCAGCGGCCTGCCTCGTTGGTCTTCTCGATGACGAGCAGGCCGCCCAGGTGCAGGTTGTCAAAGACAAGCAGCAGTATCAGGAATATGCCGGCTAAGGGCAACAGAAGACGGGGCAGGAGCTGGAACCAACGGTAGGGGACGTTGTGGAAGAAGATAACCACTAAGGCCCCGCCGGCCAGGAAGCTCGCATGGCGCGTGATGGGCGCCCAGTGGTTGCCCGAGTCGTAAATCAGCGTGCTCGAAGCGCTGAACACTTCGACTACGGAGATCAGGCAAAGGCAGAGGAATATGATCCATACCACTTTGTCGCCCTTGAATATGTTGCGTAAAAGGTCCATTCTGATGAGGAATTACAATGCTCTGACATAACTCTTGAACTGGTCGCCACGGTCTTCGTAGCTCTTGAACAGGTCGAACGAGGCGCAGCAGGGGCTTAGCAGCACCGTGTCTCCGCGCTGTGCCAGCCGGTAGGCTGCGTTTACGGCGTCTTCCATTCCCGTTTGCACGTCTGCCGTGGGCAGGCCCAGAGGGTCGAAGAAGGCGTGCAGCTTCTCGTTGTGCAGTCCGAGGAAGACCAGGGCGCGGCACTTCTGGCGCACCAGTTCTTCGATTTCGCGGTAATCGTTTCCTTTGTCCTTGCCGCCCAGAATCAGCACGGTAGGCGTCTTCATGCTTTGGAGGGCATACCAGCAGGAGTTCACGTTGGTGGCTTTCGAGTCGTTGATGAAGCGCACGTCGCGCACGGTGGCCACGTACTCCAAGCGATGGGGCACTCCCTTGAAGTCGGACAGCGCCTTGCGGATGTCTTCCTTGGCGATGCCCGCCACGTTGGCCGAGATGCCGGCTGCCAGGGAGTTGTAGAGGTTGTGTACGCCGGTCAGGGCCAGTTCTTCCTGCTCCATGTTGAAGGCTATCGGCTCGTTTATCTTCACTTCGTCATCTTCCACGTAGGCGATGGCTCCGTCTTCTTTCACGGCCGAGAAGGGGTAGAGGTGTGCCCGGAGTCCGTGGCGTGCCAGCTCGCGGCGGATGATGGGGTCGTCGTTCCAGTAGATGAAGGCGTCTTCCGGCGTTTGGTTCTGTGTGATGCGGAACTTGGCGTCCACGTACTTCTGCATGCAGTGGTCGTAGCGGTCCAGGTGGTCGGGCGTGATGTTCATCAGCACGGCGATGTTGGCGCGGAAGCGGTACATGTTGTCCAGTTGGAACGAGCTGAGCTCGATGACGTAGTAGTCGAAGTTTTCCGTGGCTACTTGCAACGCAAGGCTTTTGCCGATATTGCCGGCCAGTCCCACGTTCATCCCCGCGCTCTTGAAGATGTGGTAGATGAGCGACGTGGTGGTTGTTTTGCCGTTGGAGCCGGTGACGCAAATCATCTTGGCATGGGTGTATCGTCCGGCAAACTCAATCTCGGAGATGATGGGCGTGCCCAGTTCCTTCAGTTTCCGGATGATGGGTGCATCGTTCGGTATGCCGGGGCTTTTCACCACCTCGTCGGCGTTCAGAATCTTGGCTTCCGTGTGTCCGTTTTCTTCCCATTCGATGCCGTATTGGTCCAGCAGGGCTTTGTATTTGTCCTTGATGGGTCCTTGGTCGGATACGAACGTGTCCAGTCCCTTCACCCGTGCCAGCACGGCTGCTCCGGCGCCGCTTTCTCCGGCACCCAGTATGACGATTCGTTTCTTCTTTTCGGTTTCCATGTCTTTTTCTTTTGTTTTTTTCATATCAGTTTCTATTCATTTCTCGTGGCCCTGCGGATGTGCTTTGTCTGTTGTCCGGACGAACGGCGCTTTCGGTTCGGAAGAGGCGCGCTTCTTGCGGACGACAGCCGGGCTTGTATTTCGTTTTCGTTTCCGTCATCTTATCTTCAGCGTGATGATGGTTATCGCTGCCAGCACGATGGTGACTATCCAGAAGCGGACGGTTATCTTGGACTCGTGGAACAGTTGGTCCGGCTTCGAGAAGACTACGCGGCATCCCGGCTCCACCTGCGACAGCGACGTGCGGAAGTGGTCGTGGATGGGCGTCCGCTTGAACAGCCGTTGCTTCCGTCCGCAGCGTTTGCCGGCCTTGTAGTAGACGCGCTGCAGGATGACCGACAGGTTCTCCACCAGGAACACGCCGCACAGGATGGGGATGAGCAGTTCCTTGTGGATGATGATGGCGAAGACGGCAATGATGCCCCCGATGGTCAGGCTGCCCGTGTCGCCCATGAACACTTGGGCGGGGTAGGCGTTGTACCACAGGAAGCCTATCAGTGCGCCGATGAAGGCGCAGATGAAGATAACCAGCTCTTCCGACCCGGGGATGAACATGATGTTCAGATAACCGGCGAACTCGATGTGGCTCGACACGTAGGCCAGTATGCCGAGGGTCAGCCCGATGATGGCCGAATTGCCCGCCGCCATGCCGTCCATGCCGTCGTTCAGGTTTGCCCCGTTGCTGACTGCTGTCACTACGAAGATGGTGACGAAGACAAACAGTATCCAGCCCGCCGTCTGGGCATGTTCGCCCAGAAAACCCATGATGTCGGCGTAGTCCAGGTTATTGCTTTTGAAGAACGGGATGGTGGTCTGCGTGGCCTTGATTTCTTTGGCTGCGTGCACCACTTCCATGCTGCCGTCTGTCTTCTCCAGTTCGATATTTTCGCGGATGACTACCTGGGGACTCAGGTAGAGCGTCAGCCCCACAATCAGTCCCAACCCCACCTGTCCGATAATCTTGAACTTGCCGTGCAGCCCTTCCTTGTCGCGCTTGAATATCTTGATGTAGTCGTCGGCAAACCCCAGGGAGCCGAGCCACACGGTGGTAATGAGCATCAGCAGCATGTAGATGTTGTCCAACCGCCCCAGCAGGAGGCAGGGAATCAGGATGGCCACAATGATGATGATTCCTCCCATGGATGGCACCCCCACCTTGTTCACTCCGAACGGGTCTATCTTGGCATCGCGCTGCGTTTCTGTAATTTGTTTCCGCTTGAGCAGGTGAATGAAACGGTCGCCCCAGATGCTCGAGATGAGCAGTGCCAGTATGACCGCCATCAGCGAGCGGAAAGACGTGTACGAGAACATCCCGGCACCGGGAAAGTCATATTGGTCGAGCCATTGGAATAAATAATACAGCATATCAGTCTTCAGTCCTCAGTGGTTAGTAGTCAGTTGTTCATAATCTTCTTCAGTTCCTCCCGGTCGTCGAAGTGGTGTTTCACGCCTTTTATCTCCTGATAGTCCTCGTGCCCCTTGCCTGCCACCAGGACGACGTCTCCCCGCTGTGCCAACATGCAGGCGGTGCGTATGGCTTCGCGGCGGTCGACGATGGACAGCGTCTTCTGCCGGTCTTCGGCGTTCAGTCCGCCCAGCATGTCGTCGATGATGGCCTGCGGCTCTTCGAAGCGCGGGTTGTCGCTGGTGATGATGAGGCGGTCGCTCAGCCGGGCAGCCTCTTTGGCCATCATGGGGCGTTTCCCCTTGTCGCGGTTGCCGCCGGCACCCACCACGGTGATGACCTTGCCGCGCCCTTCCAGCACGCCGTGGATGGCGTTCAGCACGTTCACCAGTGCGTCAGGCGTATGCGCGTAGTCGACAATGGCCGTATAGCCCTGCGGCGAGCGGATGGCTTCGAAACGCCCCGCCACGGGGTGTAGCGTGCTGAGGCCGATGAGCACCTGTTCGGGCTTCTGACCCAGCAGTACCGCTGCGCCGAACACGGCCAGGAGGTTGTAGGCATTGAACCGGCCGATGAAATGTACGGCCACTTCCTGACCGTTGAAGTCCAGCAACATGCCTTCGAAATGGCTCTCCAGGACACGGCCCTTGAAGTCGCAAAGGCTGCGCAAGGAGTAAGTCCGTACTTGCGAGCGTGTGTTCTGTACCATTACCATGCCGTTCTTATCATCCACGTTCACCAGACTGAAGGCGTTGCTCGGCATGTCGTCGAAAAACTTCTTCTTGGCACGCAGGTAGTTCTCCACCGTCTTGTGATAGTCCAGATGGTCGCGCGTCAGGTTGGTGAAGATGCCTCCCGCAAAGCGCAGGCCGCTGATGCGTTTCTGCGCGATGGCGTGCGAACTGACCTCCATGAACGCATACTGGCAGCCGGCGTCGGCCATTTGGCCCAGCAGGCGGTTCAGCGTGATGGGGTCGGGAGTGGTATGTTCCGTGGGCACGGCCTGGTCGTCTATGTAGTTGCAGACGGTCGAAATCAGGCCGGCCTTGTAGCCGAAGTAGCGGAACAGCCGGTAGAGCAGGGTGGCCGTCGTTGTCTTGCCGTTGGTACCCGTCACCCCCACCAGCTCCAGCTTCGACGTAGGGTCGCCGTAGAACAACGTGGCTATCCGGCCTACGGCCTCTTCGCTGTCTTTCACCACTACGTAGGTGACCTTCGGCGACACGTCTGCTGCCTGGCTGTTCTCGGGCAGTTTTTCACACACGATGGCACAGGCACCCTTCTCGATGGCTGCCGGGATGTAGGCGTGCCCGTCTGTCTGCGTGCCCCGCATGGCCATGAAAAGATGGCCTTTCTCTATCAGGCGCGAATCAATGTTCACACCCGTTATTTCGATGTCCGTGCTGCCGATGATTTCCGTCGGTTGCACCGTCTTTAGTAGCTCATTCAGTTTCATTATATATAATAATGTGTATTGGTTTATCTTCTTATTTTAATGTCAGCGCGATGGTCTGTCCTTTCTGCACGTGGCTTCCAGCCTGCAGTGACTGCCTTCTGACTCGCCCTATGCCGTTGAGGCGTACCCTCAGCCCGTGGCTTTCCAGCAGGTAGACCGCATCTTTGGCGCCCATGCCTATGACATTGGGTACGAGGCCGGCTTTCGATTCGTGCTCTTGCAACCGGATTTCACTGCTGTCCGGCTGTGCGGTGCCCCAAGCCCATGGCTGATTGTTGTCCGTCCGTTCTTCTTCTACCGGGATGTTCAGTTCGTCTAGCACAGCCAGCGCCTCTTGCAGTTCACCCTGCTTGACATTCGGCAAGGGGCACGACGTGCTGTCGACGGCAGCGGAGAGGTCGAAACGCAAGTCCTGTGCAAACACCCGTTCGGCGATTTTGCCGAAGACGCTGCCCGCCATCAGGCCGCCCGAGGCCGGAAGTCCAGGCTTCTGTATGGAGACTATGCAACTGTAACGCGGTGCCTCGGAAGGAAAGTAGCCGCAGAAGCTGACCAGGTAGTTCACCCTTCCCGACTTGTAGCCTTCCTTACCCTTTGAAATCTGGGCTGTCCCTGTTTTGCCGGACACGGAGAACTGGTTGTTTCCGGCCGGTTTGGCCAGGCCGTTCTTCACTACGCTGCGCAAGATGGTTCGTATTTTCGTGAGCGTCGAATCTGAACAGATTTTAGGATTGATAATCTCCGTAGGGTATTCCTTTACCACCTCTCCGTCTTTCAGCAATGCTTTGACGAATTTGGGGCGCACCATCACACCGTTGTTGGCTATGGCGTTGTAGAACGTCAGGATGTTCATGGGCGGCAGTTGCGTTTCATACCCGATGCTCATCCACGGCAGGGTGGTCTTGGCGAAGTAGCGTTCGTCCGGTCCTTTCAAATAAGGCTTGCCCTCGCCTTTAATCTGAAGATGGAGCGGCTGGTCCAGGCTCATGCGCTTCAGCCCGTCCACGAACTTTTGTGGGTCGTCGCGATAGTATTTGTCGATGAGGTAGGACACGCCGACGTTGGACGACACTTCCAGGATGCGTGTCACGTCTATCTGGCCGTAGCCTCCGCGGTGCCAGTTGTGGTCCCGCATCTTGCTTCCATACATGTTCATCACCCCGTTGCCGGTGTCTACCAGGGTGTGTGGCGTTATTTTTCCGTCTTCCAAGGCCACCATGATAGAGGCCGTCTTGAAGGTAGAGCCGGGTTCCAGCAGGTCGCTGATGGCGTTGCTGTTCATCTCGTAGTATTGTCCGTCGCTGGCTTTGGTCAGGTTGACGATGGCTTTCACTTCGCCGGTGGCAACTTCCATCAGCACGGCGACGCCCACGAAAGCGTTGATGCGCTCCAGTTCGTCACGCAGTGCTTTCTCGCAAATGTCCTGCATGCCGACGTCAATGGTCGAAACCACGTCACAGCCGTCTTGCGCAGGAATGTCGACTATGTCGAGGTAGCGGTCCATGACCTTTTGGCGGTGGGTGATGCCGTTGCGGCCGCGAAGCACGGAGTCGAAGGCTAATTCAATGCCGTTGCGTGCCCCCATGGCTGTGTCTGCATAGAGGCGGCCAAGGGTCTGCGAGGCCAGGGAGCCGAAGGGCTTCTTGCGCTGGTTGTAGATTTGTGCGTGGAAGCCGCCGGAGTAGATGCTTTGGCGGAAGACGGGCAGTTTCTTCACTTCTTTGTATTGGATGTAAGAGATGCGTCCCGGATAAATGAGCCAGTGGCGGCTTTTCTTCTTGCGCCCTTGTTGCAGGTGGCGTTTGAAGTAGGCTGTGCTTTTGTCGGGGAAGATGCGGTGCAGGCCGGTGCAGATGCTGTCCAGGCTGTCTTTGAGGGCTGTGTCCCGTCGACGCTGGTCTTTGGCTCGGCGTTCAGGGTCTTTTTCGCCGGATATGAAGTCCATATAAATGCGGTATTCGGGCAGGGAGCTTGCCATGAGTTTGCCGTCGGCCGAAAGGATGTTTCCCCGGTTGGGACGTATGGTCACGTTTTCGCGCACGAAGCGCTTGGCCACTTCGTGCCAGTATTCTCGTTCGGCGTACATGATGATGGCTGCCTTGACGATGATGAATACGCCCAGCAACAACATGATTACGACGATGAAGAAGTAGCGGTTGATAATGCTTTTCCGGTTTACGGCCATATCTTGTGTCTCCTTTCTTGCGGTTATTTTCTTATCAGGTAGGGCGGGGTTGTGGCTGTCTGCAGGTCGCTCTCCCGGGTGGCGATGTATTCTTCGATGCGTGACTGGCGGCTGCGTTCCATGAGTTCCGAGCTGCGTGTCAGGGCGTCGTATTTGATGTCGGTTAGCTGTTCTTTCAGGTCTTCCAAGCGAATCATCTGTTGTTGGCACTTATAGCGGTTGTGTATGTAGAACAAGACCAAGAGCATGATCAGTCCCAGCAGTTTGGCCTGGCGGCGGACAAAGTCGGTGGCCAGTATGTCTCCTCCGATGAAGCTTTTCCACGAGGTGCGCTTCGGGCGGCGTTTGTTGTTTGTATCTTCTTTCTTCATGATGCGTCGTTTAGTGGTCGTTATTCTTTTCTTCCGTTTCTTTCTTTTCGGCAATCCGCAGTTTGGCGCTGCGCGAGCGGGGGTTGCGTGCCACTTCTTCTTCGTCTGGTGTCAGTACTTTGTTGTTGACCAAGCGGAAGGGTGACTGTATGTTGCCGAAGAAGTCTTTCTGTATGGTTCCTTCTACGTTTCCGGTTTTCATCAGGTTCTTTACCAGACGGTCTTCCAGCGAGTGGTAGGTGATGATGGCCAGGCGGCCTCCGGGTCGCAGCGCGTCGGTGGCGGCTTGGAGCATTTCTTTGAGGGCGTCCATTTCTTGGTTCACTTCGATGCGGAGGGCCTGGAAGACGCGTGCCAGTTCTTTCTTTTCGCGTTCGCGCCCGAAGAGGGGTTTCACGATGTCCAGAAACTCGCCGATGGTGCCGATTGTCTTGTTGGCGCGTGCTTTGACCAGGGTGGCGGCCAGGCGGCGGCTGTTTTTCAGCTCTCCGTAGAGGTAGAAGACGCGTGCCAGCCGTTCCTCGTCGTAGTTGTTTACGACGTCGGCCGCGGTTTGTCCCGCCCGTTTGTTCATGCGCATGTCCAGGGCTCCGTCAAAGCGGAAGGAGAAGCCGCGCTCGCTGTCGTCGAAGTGGTGGAAGGATACGCCCAGGTCAGCCAGCAGCCCGTCTATGCGTGTGACGCCGTAGTAGCGCAGGAAGTTGCGCAGGTAGCGGAAGTTGCTGCGCACGAAGGTGAAGCGCGGGTCGTCGGGTATGTTCCGTTCAGCGTCTTCGTCCTGGTCGAATCCCAGCAGGCGTCCGTCGGGACCCAGGCGCGAGAGTATTTCGCGCGTGTGTCCGCCTCCGCCCATGGTGACGTCTACGTACGTCCCGTCCGGGCGTATGTCCAGTCCGTCTACGCTGGGTTTCAGCAGCGCGGGGATGTGGTATGTGGTGGCTTCCTGTGTCATGTCTGTTCCTCCTGTTCGTTCGGCAGATTGTCTTTCAGTGCTTCTTGCAGCGCGCGGCTGAAGTCTTCCGCTTCCATGAAGGGCGCGTCTGCCCGCTCTTTGGCCCAGATTTCGATGGTTTCGTCCATGCCTATGAAGCGCACGTCGCTCTGGATGCCTGCCATCAGCAGGTAGCGCCGCGGGATGAGGATGCGGCCGTTGGCATCGGGCATGACCACTTCTGCGTCGCTGACGAACTGGCGGAAGACGGCTTGCTGCTGGGCGTTCCACTTGTTCAGGCGGCGGCGCAGCTCGTTTTGGGTCTGGAACCAGACGCTTTCCGGATATAGCACCAGACAGTCCTGAAACACGTCTTTGCGCAGCACGAGGCGCTCTTCGGATGCGGCTTGCAACTGCTTCCGGAAGGTGGCGGGGATGAAGACCCTGCCTTTGGCGTCTGTCTTGGCTTCGATGTTGCCCAAAAAACGTGTCATGTTTTGTTTCTTTTTACCTTATTATAATAAACGGGGGTAAAAGTACACAATTCCCCACAATTCCCCACTATGTTTGCCGGAAAAACTTTCGGAGAAGTTTTCAACAGTGTGTTGATAGCATATCCGTTTGATAATGAACGGTGTTTTATTCTGAAAAGCGTTTCTTCCCTCTGCATGCGAGGTGCACGCCTGTGGGTGGAGAAATGTGCATTGTCAGGATGTTGCAGATATGGGTGTTTTGCTGTCAAAAAGATGTCTTTCCGTGGGATTATCTGACAAGGCGGATTTTTGAAAAATTGCATCCGGACGTGAAATGGAGGCTGTGTGAAATCTTGTCCCGGCTGTGGCGCGGTTTGGGGCGGGTGATGACGCGCACGAAGCATGGCCGTCACCCGCCAGAGGCGCGGCTGTTGCGGGGTGTTTGCGGGCTGAATCTGTGCCTGATTAGTGGTTTCGTGGGGCGGGAAATGCCGTTTGCCCCGTTTTCGGGTGGTCGAAGGGTGGGGAAAATAGGTTTTTCTTTTCTGTTTCAAGTGTCAATATTTTGCTATCGGGCTGGTGGTTAACAAAATAAGGCTCTTCCGCTTGAAAAATGCGGAAGAGCCTTGCCTGAGGGTGGAAACAGGCGATTCTCACGCCGTTCCGGAATCAATCTGTCAGATTGGTCAGTTTGTCACAGCCATTCTTCGGCGAATTGTCTTCACCGGACTACCGGAAGTCTTTCAACTCCTGTTGCAGCCGTTGCCGGGTGAAGAAAATGCGGCTTTTCACCGTTCCCAGCGGGATGTTCAGTTTTTCGGCAATCTCGCGGTACTTGAATCCGGCAATGTGCATGGAGAAAGGTATGCGGTATTCCTTGGGCAAAGCATTGACAATGCGGTGCATCTCCTTCAGGTCATAAGTGCTTTCGGTGCTCTCGAAGGCCTCTCCCTGGGGCGTGTTTAAGTGATACTGGTTCTCCGTCGTATCGATGAAAGTCTGTTCGCGCACGATGCGGCGGTAATTGTTGATGAAGATGTTGCGCATGATAGTGTATATCCAACCTTTGAAATTGGTTGCAGGTTCGTATTTCTCCTCGTTGTCCAACGCTTTCAGTGAAGTGTCTTGCAGTAGGTCGTTAGCTTCGTCGCGGTCTGCGGTGAGCTTGTAGGCAAAGCGTAACAAATCGTCTTGTACGCCGACCAGCTCGGTGGCAAATGTTGCAGTACTCATAAAATTCTTGTTTTAGGTTCAGGCCGTTCCCGTCTTTCGGGGCGGATATTTTCTACAAGTTTACGGAATAATCTTCACATTAGCAAGACAAATCCCGATTATCTTTAAGAAAAATCTGTTAACCGCCCGTTTTCGCGTTTCTTTCGTCCCTTTTTGTCCGTTTCCTTCACATTGCACATTCTGGCACATTCTGAGCAATTCAGGGCCCCAAAACGAGCTTTTGATAGGCCGGATGTAGGTTTTGACAGATTTTAGACGCAGTTTTCTGTCTAATCCTTGCAATAAATTAAAAAGATGCTTTAATTTTGCGCTGTTAATTCATCTGAACAAGAATGGCTGACGATTCACTGTTTTTAATCGATATAGATAAGATACTGCGCGAGAAGGCTCCGCAGAAGTCTAAATATATCCCTCGCTTCGTTGTGTCCTACCTGAAACGCATTGTTCACCAAGACGAGCTGAACGGCTTTCTGCGGGACGCACAAGACAAAGTCGGCGTGGACTTCCTGAAGGCCAGCCTCGACTTTCTGGACGCCAAGCTTGTGGTAAAGGGTGAAGAAAACCTGCCGGCACAAGGCTTGTGCACCTTCGTGTCCAATCATCCCCTGGGTGGGCAAGACGGACTAGCCTTGGGCTACGTGCTGGGCACCCGCTACGACGGAAAGATAAAGTATCTGGTCAACGACCTGCTGATGAACCTGCACGGGCTGGCACCTCTGTGCATACCTATCAACAAGACGGGTCGGCAAGCCAAAGACTTCCCACGCATGGTAGAGGCCGGTTTCGCTTCGGACAACCAGTTGCTGATGTTCCCCGCAGGCCTTTGTTCGCGCCGTCGGCACGGTGTTATCCGTGACTTGGAATGGAAGAAAGCCTTCATCGTGAAGAGCGTGCAGCATCAGCGCGATGTGGTGCCCATACATTTTGACGGGCGCAACTCCAACTTCTTCTACAACCTGGCCAATCTGTGCAAGGCTTTGGGCATCAAATTCAACATCGCCATGCTCTACCTGGCCGACGAGATGCTGAAGAACCGTCACAAGACATTTACCATCACCATCGGGAAGCCCATCCCCTGGCAGACTTTCGACAAGTCGAAGACACCCCTGCAATGGGCACAATACGTTAAAGACATCGTGTATAATTTGAACTGAATATGGAAGAAATCATTGCACCGATAAGCAAAGAACTGCTGAAGGCGGAATTGACCGAGGACAAACGTCTGCGTATGACCAACCGCAGCAACAACCAGATATACATTGTCACGGCTCATGACTCACCCAACGTGATGCAGGAGATAGGACGGCTCCGCGAAATCGCCTTCCGTGCCGCCGGCGGAGGAACAGGCAAGTCGGTGGACATTGACGAGTTTGATGTCATGGAGAATCCTTATAAGCAGCTCATAGTATGGAATCCCGAAGCCGAAGAAATATTAGGCGGCTACCGCTATATCTTGGGCACTGATGTCCGCTTCGACGAAAAAGGGCAGCCCTTGCTGGCTACGGCGCACATGTTCCATTTCTCCGACAAATTCCTGCGCGATTACCTCCCCACTACCATTGAGCTGGCCCGCTCCTTTGTCACCCTCGAATATCAGTCTACCCGGGTGGACAGCAAGGGACTCTTTGCTTTGGACAATCTTTGGGACGGGCTGGGTGCGCTGACTGTCGTCATGCCGAATGTCCGTTACTTCTTTGGCAAAGTTACCATGTACCCCAACTACTCACGCCCGGGGCGCGATATGATACTTTATTTCCTTCGCAAGCATTTCGGTGATAAAGAAGGATTGGTAACTCCCATTCACCCGTTGCAAATCGAAACCGACGAACACCAACTGGAAGCTCTCTTCTGCAAGGATACTTTCAAAGACAACTACAAGATACTGAATGCCGAAGTGCGTCGCTTGGGCTACAACATTCCCCCGCTGGTCAATGCCTACATGAGCCTCAGTCCTACTATGCGCATGTTTGGCACTGCCATCAATCCAGAGTTTGGCAACGTAGAAGAGACAGGCATCCTTATCGCCGTAGACGAAATCCTGGTGGAGAAACGCATGCGCCACATTCAGTCGTACGTTGAGAACGAAGCCAAACGTCACAGTAAGTGATTGCGGGGTGCTCTGCGCACTTTTGCGCCATACACTCTCTGATATAGCTTATGCCTCCTGAATAGCTTTCAGTAATATGGCTCTTATATATAAAATGTGGAAGCTTTGTAAGTTGGGGCTTCTGTCTTTAGTCCGGCTCTTTATTCCGAGGCATTGCGTGGTGTGTGGTGCCTGCTTGTGTGAAGAAGAGGAAGTCTTGTGCTTGCGATGCAACATGGGGATGCCACGCACCAACTATCATCTGTGGAAAGACAATCCGGTGGAACGCGCTTTTTGGGGAAAATTTCCTCTGGGGCGGGCTACTTCTTATTTCTTCTATCAGAAAGGAAATGAGTATTGTCATATTCTACACCAACTTAAGTATGAAGGCCGTAAAGATATAGGTGTGGCGATGGGGAGAATGGTGGCGGCAGATCTGCTCAGGACGGGCTTTTTTGAAGGAGTGGATGTCTTGCTGCCCGTACCGCTTCATCCGTCTAAAAAACGTCGTCGTGGATACAATCAAAGTGAATGTATAGCAAGTGGGATATCTGTTTTGACAGAGATTCCTGTAGATTCTGTTTCAGTGGTCCGTATTAAAAATACAGAGTCGCAAACCCGCAAATCCGCGTTTCAACGCTGGGACAATGTGAAAGACATTTTTGCATTGCGTGATTCATCCGCCTTTCAGAATCGTCACGTTTTGATAATTGATGATGTATTGACTACGGGAGCTACTATTACAGCTTTGGCCGATGCGCTGGAAAATGTGGAAGGGCTGCGTGTCAGTGTGCTGACGTTGGCAATGGCCACCAGTTGAGGACTGAGAATAAAAAAGGCTGGGATATGAAGTCATATCCCAGCCTTTTGCTCTTCGTCTTGGACTTGAACCAAGGACCCTCTGATTAACAGTCAGATGCTCTAACCGACTGAGCTAACGAAGAATAGCATTTGATGATAGCTCTTCGTCTTGGACTTGAACCAAGGACCCTCTGATTAACAGTCAGATGCTCTAACCGACTGAGCTAACGAAGAGTGTTGTTTTTTCTCAAATGCGGTGCAAAAGTAATAGGATATTTTGAAATATGCAATATCTTTGCAGAAAAAAAGAAGAAAAAGAACCGAATAACAGTAATTTCATCTAAAAACAGGAGCATATGAAACGATTTTTGAAGATTCGTAAGGTTTTTCTCGTGTTGGCGATCGTGTTAGGCACTGCAGCCATCTGGGGGTTCGCAAGCGGGGACAGCCGAAGTTTTCAATTGGCTAAGAATATAGATATCTTTAATTCCATAGTGAAAGAGTTAGATTTGTTTTATGTGGATTCCATCGATCCTAATAAAACCATTCGCGAAGGTATTGATGCCATGCTTTATTCTTTAGATCCATACACAAACTATTTTCCGGAAGAAGATCAAAGCGAGTTGGAGCAAATGCTGAAGAATTCTTATGGTGGCATTGGTTCTGTCATCACTTGGAATACCAAACTGAAGCGTTCAATGATAGCGGAACCTTATGAGGGCATGCCCGCAGCAGAGGTCGGTTTGAAACCGGGAGATATCTTGCTGGAAATAGATGGCGAAGATTTGTTAGGGAAAAATAACCAAGAAGTCAGTGAAATGTTGCGTGGTCAGGTAGGAACCAGTTTTAAGTTAAAAGTACAGCGTCCGGGTCAAAAGAAACCAATGGAGTTTGATATTGTGAGGCGTTCCATACAGTTACCCATCATTCCGTATTATGGCATGTTAGACAATAATGTGGGATACATCAGTCTGAGTACTTTTTCTGGCAATCCGTCGAAAGAATTTAAGCAAGCCTTTCTTGATTTGAAAAAGCAAGGCATTACTTCGCTGGTCATTGACTTGCGCAACAACACGGGTGGATTGTTGGATGAAGCTGTGAAGATTGCTAATTATTTTTTGCCACGTGGAGAAACCTTAGTAACGACAAAAGGTAAACTGGAACAGTCTAGTAATATGTACAAAACCTTGCGTGAGCCATTAGATTTGGATATTCCGCTGGCTGTACTGGTAAACAGCGTTACGGCTTCATCGTCTGAGATTCTGGCAGGCTCTTTGCAGGATTTAGATCGGGCTGTCATTATTGGAAATCGTACTTTTGGTAAGGGACTGGTACAGACTACACGTCCGTTGCCTTACGGAGGCACTATTAAAATTACTACTTCTAAATATTATATTCCCAGTGGTCGGTGTGTACAAGCTATTGATTATACTCACCGTAATGAAGATGGAAGTGTAGGGCGTATTCCCGATAGCCTGACTACGGTTTTTCACACACGGGCAGGGCGTGTAGTACGTGATGGAGGAGGTGTCACTCCAGATATAGAAGTCGAAGCCGAGAAACTTCCGAATATCTTATTCTATTTAGTAAATGATAATCTTATCTTTGACTATGCTACAGATTACTGTTTGAAGCATCCTACTGTGCCTCAGCCGGAACAATTTGAAGTAACTGATGCCGACTATGCAGAATTTAAGGAAAAGGTGAAAGCGGCTGATTTTAAATATGACCAACAGACCGAGAAAATATTGAAGAGTCTGAAGGAGATGGCGGAATTTGAAGGCTATTTGGATGATGCATCTACAGAATTCGATGCGTTAGAGAAGAAGTTACAACATAATCTGGAGCGTGATTTGGATCATTTTTCAAAAGAAATAAAAAGCATGTTGGCTATTGAGATTATTAAACGCTACTATTATCAACGTGGCAGTATTATTCAGCAGTTGAAGGATGACCCTGACTTGAAGGAAGCCATAAAGATTTTGGGTGATTCGTTATCTTATAAGAAAATGCTGAGTGCTCCTGTGGCTTCTTGATAATAAAGCGGTGGTTAGGGCGGTACCGTTTCTTTAAACGAAGATTATTGCGATTAAATTAAGATTTGTCAAAATGGAAACAAGTGTAACAGAGTTGACTTCCAATGCTGTTAATCTTCTACAGTCATTGATTGCCATACCGTCAGTGAGTCGTGAAGAGGTGAAAGCTGCGGACTATTTACAACAATACATCGAATGTCAAGGTATGGAGACCGGCCGTAAAGGAAATAATGTCTGGAGCCTTAGTCCGATGTTTGATCTTCGGAAACCGACATTGCTTCTTAATTCACACATAGATACAGTTAAACCTGTAAGCGGTTGGCGACATGATCCTTTTATGCCGAAGCTGGAAAGCAATGGGAAACTCTATGGGCTAGGCAGTAATGATGCAGGTGCCAGTATCGTCAGCCTGTTACAAGTATTTCTTACCCTGTGTCGTACTACCCAATCGTATAATCTTTTGTTCTTGGCATCTTGCGAGGAAGAAATCTCTGGTCGGGATGGTATTGAGAGTGTTTTACCTCAATTGCCTCCTATTGCTTTCGCGTTGGTGGGAGAGCCTACCGAGATGCAGCCTGCCATTGCAGAAAAAGGATTGATGGTATTGGATGTTACAGCAACGGGACGTTCCGGACATGCTGCACGCGAGGAAGGAGATAATGCTATCTATAAGGTGCTGGAAGACATAGCTTGGTTTCGAGATTACCGCTTTCCGAAGGTATCGCCGTTGTTAGGGCCTGTTAAGATGAGCGTGACGATGCTTAATGCTGGTACGCAACACAATGTTATCCCTGATCGTTGTACTTTTGTTGTGGACATACGCAGTAATGAATGTTATACTAATCAAGAACTGTTTGATATCATAACTTCCCATTTGAAATGTGAAGCTCGTGCCCGTAGTTTCCGGCTTAGTTCGTCGCATGTTTCATTACAGCATCCTTTGGTTCAGCGTTCGATTGAATTAGGTCGAAAGCCTTTCGGTTCTCCTACCTTGTCAGATCAGGCATTGATGCCTTTCCCTTCCATGAAAATGGGACCGGGTAAAAGTAGTCGCTCGCATACGGCTGATGAATTTGTTTTTGTTCACGAGATAGCAGAGGCAATCGAATTGTACTTGAAGCTGTTAGATGGAGCAACTCTTAGGTAGTACCTCGGTAGGCATCAACCGCTGCTTTGACAGAACCATGCATCAATAAGAGGGCATGTGCTTTTCCGTAATCCAGTCCGAGTTCTTCTACCAATATACGTGTTCCTCGATCGATAAGTTTCTGGTTCGTCAATTGCATGTTCACCATTTTGTTTCCTTTTACGCGGCCCAATTGAATCATGACGCAGGTGGAAATCATGTTGAGAATCAATTTCTGCCCTGTGCCAGATTTCATGCGGCTGCTTCCGGTAACAAATTCTGGTCCGACCACCATTTCGATTGCTATGTCGGCTTCGGCTGCCATTGGGCTTCCGGGGTTACTGGTGATGCAGGCAGTGAGGATGCCGTGTGCGCTTGCTTCATGCAAAGCACCCACGACGTAAGGCGTGGTGCCAGATGCGGCAATGCCAATGACAATATCTTTGTTTGTCACATTGTGTTCAGTCAGTTCCTGCCAGCCGCGTCGGGTGTCGTCTTCTGCTTTTTCTACAGGATTGCGCAGCGCGCTATCCCCTCCGGCGATGAGGCCGATGACCAGCGTGGGGGGCATGCCGAAGGTAGGAGGAATTTCAGAGGCGTCAAGCACTCCTAACCGACCGCTTGTGCCAGCACCGATATAGAAGATACGTCCTCCTTGTTTCATGCGTGGGACGATTTCATTTACTAATTTTTCTATCTGTGGTATAGTTCTTTTGACAGCTAATGCAACCTTTTGGTCTTCTCTGTTGATGTCTTCCAGTATTTCTCGTACAGATTTCTTTTCCAAGTCATTATAAAGTGAAGACTGCTCTGAGATGTTGATAAAAGCCCTGTCCGAAGTATCATTCATATCAATAAACTTTATTAGTGGTCTGTGTGATATCGTAATAATCCCTCCATAGGACTTTGGGAGATGTTGCCGATGCAGATGTTCATTTGGTTGGCTGCTGCGTACAATATTTCTTGGTAATAGAAAGCGATGGAACCGGTGAAGTGCACCTTGTATTGTTGGTAACCCTCGTATTGCATGACGTTGCGCCGGAAAAACTCGCAAAAGCTTTCCCATATCAGGTTGTGTACGCTAGGGTCGTGGACATGTTTAGCCAGAAAAGGTGAGAGCCCAGCCAGAAAGCGGTTGGGGAATGGTTTCCGGTAGACATGTTCTATAATCTCTCCCACGGTTAGTCCGGTTTGTTGCAAGAATTCTTCTTTCAGTCCGGGTGTCATCTGATTCTTCAGCAGATTGCCTACCAGCAGCTTGCCCAATACAGCTCCACTGCCTTCATCACCTAGGATAAACCCTAATGGGGAGACGTTGGCCACAATCTTTTCCCCGTCATAGAAGCATGAATTTGAACCTGTTCCCAGTATGCAAGCTATTCCCGCATGGTGTCCGCACAATCCTCGGGCTGCGGCCAGCATATCGGTATTTACCTCTACGAGATTGGTTTGCAGTTGTTGTTGGAGGATGCGGGTCACTGTGTTTATTTTGTCCGGGAAGCCGCAGCCTGCACCGTAGAAATACACGGCCTCGGGCAGTTTTCCTTGTAAGCGAGGTTTTAAAGCTGCTATTTCAGTGCTTATCTCCTCTTGGGTTTGGAAGAAAGGGTTAGTGCCTTTGGTCGTAAAGCGTTGAACAGCCTCTCCGCCTTTTTCCATCAGGCACCAGTCTGTCTTGGTCGAACCACTGTCTGCTACCAGTATCATGCTGTTTCTCCTCCGTTTTCTTTTCCGACAGGTTCTGTACATTCATCCACCAAATAAGCAATGGAGACATAAGGAATACCACTGTTGGTAGTCAGTCCTATTTCGCAAGTACGGCTGTTGCAGTAACCAATCTGTATACCATTGGCTTCGATTTGTGGGCGTAGTTTGCGTAGGGCGTAGGCGTTCAGCTCGGGATGGGTGAAGCCTCGGTCGCCGGCAAAGGCGCAGCAGCCGATTTCTTCAGGCACCAATACAAGTCCGGTGGTGCAAAGCTTGGCCAGTTTGACCAGGGTGTCTGCCAGTCCCATTTCTCGCGTAGAGCAGGTGATGTGCAGGGCGACGGGACGGTTGGTCGGTACGAACTTGAGATACGGGCGCAGGTAGTTATAGATGAACTCCGCCGGTTCGTACAATTTTATTTTCCGGATAGTTTGCCGCATGCGGTGCAGGCAAGGGCTTTGGTCGCACAAGACGGGATATTTTCCCTCTTCACTGGCTTTCCAAAGAGCAGCTTCCAGCTCGGCGCTTTTTCGGTCGGCAATGTCCGGCATGCCTTTGCTCTCCCAGATGGTGCCGCAACACAGCTTGTCCATGTGTTCGGGGAAGATGACCTCATAGCCTGCCTTGTGCAGCAGCTTTAGCATTTTATCCACCAGCGGTTGCTCTACTGGCGATTTGTGGGGCAGTCCCATTGTCTGATTGATGCAACTGGGGAAGTAAACAACCTTTCTTAATGAAGAATGAAGAATACCTGCTTCGCGGGGAGATGAAGAATCACTGTTGGAAGCAGCCCGTTCTTCATTCTCCATTCTTCGTTCTTCATTCTTCATTTTATAAGCTTTGGGCATGGCAGGTGTCCACTGGGGGATGCCCAGTAAATGATGCAGGCTGCGTGTCAGTTTGCTCATCGTGGTGGTTCCCAACACTGTGTGTGCCGCATCTGCCAGGGTGAGGACTGGGCGAAGCGCATTTTCGATGCCGGCAAGGTGGCGGGCTGCGTAGTCGCCGGTCTTGTAGCCCAAGCTCTTGGGAGGCAGGAGTTGCTGGCGGACGAAGTGTGTCAAGTCACCGGTGTTGATACCCATAGGGCAGGACATGGAGCAAAGTCCGTCGCCTGCACAAGTCTGATTGCCGGGATAGTAGTATTGCTTGAGCAGCAAAGCCAGTCGGGCCGGATTCTCGCCGCTCTGTCGCAACCGTGCTATTTCGCGTTGGATGACGATGCGTTGGCGCGAAGACAGGGTAAAGCCGCATGATACGCAATTCACCTCGCAGAAGCCACACTCGATGCAGCGGTCTACCTTTTTTAATGAAGAATGAAGAATAGTCCCTTCGGGACGGGATGAAGAATGTTCGTTGGAAGTCATCCATTCTTCATTCTTCATTCTTCGTTCTTCATTAAACAGCAGTGGCAGCGGCTTGAAGTGTTTCAGGTGACATTCCGGGTCATCGTTGAAGATGACGCCTGGATTGAGCAATCTCAGCGGGTCAAACAGGCGTTTGACCTCTTCCATGAAGCCGAAAGCCTCGTCTCCCCATTCGTAGCGCACGTAGGGAGCCATGTTGCGTCCGGTGCCGTGTTCGGCCTTCAGCGAGCCGTCGTATTTGTCTACCACCAGTTGTTTGACGTCTTCCATCAGGTCGGCGTAGCGTTTGACTTCGCTGTCGGTGGAGAAGCTTTGGTTGAGGATGAAGTGATAGTTCCCTTCCAAGGCATGTCCGTAGATGCAGGCGTCGTCGTAGCCGTGGCGGGCAATGAGCTGTTGCAGGTCTGCGGTGGCTTCGGGCAGGTCGTCAATGTGGAACGCCACGTCTTCGATGAGGCAGGTCGTGCCGGGCCGGCGTGTGCCGCCCACCGAGGGGAAGATGCCCGAGCGTATGGCCCAGTACTTGCCATATTCTTCCGGTTTGTCGGTGAAGCGCACGGGAATGTAGGTGTTGAACGCTGCGAGGCATGTCTCTATCCGTGCAATGTTCTGCGCCAGTTCCTCCGGCGTACGGGCTTTGGTTTCGGCGAGTATGGCGGTCAGCCCCGACGGGTCGGCAGCTTCCTTTTCATACTTTATATATATAGGGTCGTCTACGGACGACAGGCTCTTGTAGTCCAGCAGTTCGGCTCCCTTTACCAGCCATTCGCCTTGCTCGTTCACCAGTTTCTTCATGGCCACCACCGCGCGGCAGGCCTCTTTGATGTTGGTGAAGTAGAGCATCGCACTGGCCTTGTGCGGGTAGTCGTACTCTGTCTTCATGGTCACTTGGGACAAGAACGCCAGTGTTCCTTCGCTGCCCACCATCAGGTGTGCGATGATGTCGAACGCGTCGTCGAAACGGACAAAGGGTAGCAGGTTCAGTCCGGTGACGTTTTTGATGGAGTATTTATAACGGATGCGTTCGCTCAGCTTTTCGTTGGCACGGATGGTGTCGCGCAGCGTGCAGAGACGTTGCAGGAACTCGCGGTGGGTCACTTCGAACGAAGCACGGCTGACGGTATCGCCCGTGTCGAGCACCGTTCCGTCTGCCAGTACGATGCGGGCTGACAGCAGCATGCGGTCGCTGTTGGCATGTGTGCCGCAGTTCATGCCCGAAGCGTTATTCATGACGATGCCTCCTACCATGGCGCTCTTCACCGATGCCGGGTCGGGAGCAAACTTACGCCCGTAGGGAGCGAGCAGTTCGTTGACGCGCTGGCCGATGAGCCCCGGCTGAAGAGTGACTTGTTCGTGGTCGGGGCTGATGCTGTATCCTTCCCAGTGCTTGCCTGCCACAATCAGGATGGAGTCGCTGATGGCTTGTCCGGACAGGCTGGTTCCTGCGGCACGGAAAGTGACCGGCAGTTTGTAGCGCGTGGCCAGACGGAGAAGTTGAGACACTTCGCCTTCGTCTTTCGAGCGGATGACTATCTGCGGAATGAGGCGGTAGAAGCCGGCGTCTGTGCCCCAGGCCAGGCGGCGCAGTTCGTCGGTATAAATACGTTCCTGCGGAATGAAGGTTTGTGCTTCGCGTAAGAACTCTGTGTAACGATTCTGTTCCATACTTATAAAGCTGTCTTTTCAGGAGATTCCTTGATTTCGGCGGTAAAGTTACACATTTCTGATGGGAGTGCAAACATTCGCCTGTCTATCTCGCCGTTCAGTTTGTTTCCCCGCTTCCTTTTTGTCCGAGACCGGAGGCCGATTTCACCAGCAGGGCGGTGCCGATGGTCGTGACGCAGCACAGCACCGTCCAGATAAAGAAGTGGCGGTAGCCTATCTGCTCTTGCAGCCAGCCTGCCATCATGCCCAGCATCATGCTCAGTGCCATGAAACCGGTACAGATGGCGTAGTGGGAGGTTTTGTAAGGCCCGTCGGAGAAATGGATGAGGAAGAGCATGTAGGCGGTGAAGCCGAAGCCGTAGCCGAACTGTTCCACGAAGACGCAGAGGTTCACCGTCAGCAGCGAGGGTGCCGGGGCGTAGCTGAGGTAGACGAACGTCAGGCAGGTAAGCGACATGCTCCACGCCATAGGGGTCAGCCAGCGCCTGAGCCCGCCGCGTGCGGCCGCCATGCCGCCGATGATGCCTCCCAGTGTCAGGCCGATGACGCCCACCGTTCCGTAGGTCAGTCCGACTTGGGCGGTGCTCAGCCCCAGGCCGCCCCGATCCGTCGGGTCCAGCAGGAAGGGCTGGATGATTTTGGTCAGTTGTGCTTCGGGGAAGCGGTAGAGCAGCATGAAGGCCAGGGCGGCGGCGGTTTCCAAGGGGCGGCGTTTGGTGAAGAAGGTGCGGAAGGCGTCGGCAAATCCCTGCACGATGCCGCGCACATCGGTGTGTCGGTGTTCGGTGTCCACCGGGGGGCGAGGCAGCGTCCAGTGATGGTAGATGACGACGAGGAAGAAGAAGGCCGACAGCACTACGAACACCACCGACCAGGCCAGCGGTATGTCGCCCGTTGTTGTCTCCAGCAGGCCGGCCAGGATGACCAGCGGCCCTTGCCCCACGACCATGGCGATGCGGTAGAACGTGCTGCGGATGCCCACGTAGAACGACTGGTCGTGTTCGTTCAGGGCCAGCAGGTAGAAGCCGTCGGCGGCAATGTCGTGTGTGGCCGACGCGAGTCCCATCAGCAGGAAGACCGCCAGCGTGAACTGCACGTAGAACGGCGTGGGCAGGCTGAAGGCGATGCCCGCCAGCGCCAGGGCTATGACGGCCTGCATCGTCAGGGTCCACCAGCGTTTCGTCCGTACGATGTCGACGAAGGGGCTCCAGAAGGGCTTGATGACCCATGGGAGTCCCAGCCATCCGGTGTACAGGGCGATGTCGGTGTTCGACAGCCCCAGGCGTTTGTACATGATGACGGAGATGGTCATGACCGCCACGTAGGGCAGGCCTTGGGCAAAGTACAGGGTCGGTATCCAGGTCCAGGGCGAGCGGCGGCGGGTCGAAGGGGTAGTAGGTTTCATGGGCAACAGATTTTTATTCGTATTTCTTTTCCAATGTGGCTCCGGGGTAGTAGTGCCGCAGGATGGCATCGTAAGCATACCCCTGCTCTCCCATCACGGCGGCGCCTATCTGGCAGAGCCCCACGCCGTGTCCCCAGCCCGCACCGGTCAGGACAAACCGGCGGGGCAGTCCTTCGGGCGTGCAGCCCCCCGTCTTGTCCACCACGAAAGCCGAACTGTACAGGTGGGTGGGCGAGAGCGTACGCCTGATTTCCAGTTCCTTGCCAATGACAGCCGTCCGTTTCGTGCCCACGATGCGCAGCTTCCAGAGTCGTCCGCTGGTGCCTCGTGCCACGGGCACGAGGTCGACGATGCCCCCGTAATCCGTACCCGAACGCCGGCGGACGAGGTCGGCCAGCTCTTCCTGCGTGTACTCCACGCGCCAGCGGTAGTAGTCCGTCGTCTCCTGGTCGTAGTTGTTCAGCACTTGGCGGAGGATGTGCGCGTCCGTCGTGTGGCAGAAGGCGTCGGGTGCGGAGCGTATCCACCGTTCGGCCTCGGCTTCTTGCGTCAGGTCGGGCAGTCCGGCCGATGTCCAGTCGCGCTTCCGCCGCAGGTAGGGGTGGGATGTGTCCGCCCAGCAGGTGGCGAACTCTTCGAGGGCACCGCCGCAGCACTTCGAGAAACGTGCGTCGCAAATCCGTCCCTCGTAAGCCAACACCTGTCCGCGCGTGGCGGCCACGGCTTGCCGCACGGCATCGGTCGACGCCCGCGTGATACCCTGGTATCGCTGGCAGTGGTCGTCGGCGCAGACGTCGAAGCGGGTGTGGGCATCGCGCTCGTACCACACCAGCCGTCCGCCTTCCACGTCTTCGTGGGTGGGCAGCGGCGCAGCGGTCTTGTGTTGCAGGTTGGCCAGCAGCCAGCTTCGCGAGATGACCGCGTGTGCTTTCAGCAGTTCGGGCGAAGCCGTGGCGCTCATCTCGCTGGAGATGACGGAGGTCAGGTATGCTTCGACCGGGACAATGTTGACTGCCGTCAGGCGTCCGTCTTCGACGAGGAGGCGGAGGGCGCCGCGAAAGCGTTGGTCTTCGTGCCGCTCCCAGTGGAAGCCGATGCCGATGGTGACTTGCAGCAGGTCGAAAGCGTCTGTGGCTTCGTCATCGGGGGTGAACAGCAGTTCGTCGCAGAGGGTGCCGCCCCAGCGGATGCGCCCTTGGTCGAGGATGGCGGTTTGCCGGCCGCTGACCGGGATGGTATCGGCGTGGTAAGAGCCGTGCAGCACGAAGTCTATCCGTTCGCGGCTCAGGATGCCTACTTGTACGCGAGGTTCGTTCATGGGATTTCTTTTAAAAGAGGGTTGGAGGTGGAGGCGGCCCATGCAGACCGTATCCGTTGTTTCAGTTCGTCGAAGTCCGCTGCCGACGGGCACACTTCGCTGAGTATCTGTCGCAAGTCGGCAGCGTTGATGCGCTCGAAGTCTTTCTCCATGGGAAGAATGAACACGCCACCCATGTCTACCGACGCGGGGCTGCACAGCAGGCGTCCGTCGCCCGGCGCATCATAACACGAAGGACGGTGACGACGGCGGGGAAAGAGGATGAGTACCCAGTGCGGCGTGTCGTACCAGCAAAGGAGGTTCAGCATCGGTTCGGCGTGGCCGGGCGGCACGGGCAGGGCTTGGCAGACCGCGTGAAACAGGGCGGCGGCTTCCGCCTCGTCGGCAGTATCGATGACCAGCGGACGGCGCAGGTCACCATTCAAGCCGTAGAGCGACGAGTGTCCGCAGCCGCCCAACCGCTCTGCCGGGAGGGATGTCCACTGTGTCTCAATGGGCAGGAAGCCTCGGCTGCCCGCCTGGAAATGGGCGTGGTCGGGGGCGGAAGCTCCGCAGCGCGGGCCGTTGTAGAACAGGGTGTAGCCGGGCAACATCCGGGCCAGGCACAGCAGGTCGGCCAGGCGCGGGGCGATACGCTGGGGCATGTGGTCGGTAGCGGCCAAGGTCAGGTGGCGCGGGAAGATGGGGAAGGGATTGACCAGAATGTCGTAGCGTCCTTCCAACGCCCGGATGGCTTCTTGTTCCGCCGGGCGGTTCGCCGCACAGAGGAAGCACGCCCGCTGGCGGATGGAACGCTCGTCTACGCGGGCGGCGGACGAAACGATACGGGCCGGGTTGCATTGCACGCGGAAGGCCGTCCCGTCCACGTCCAGCGTCTTTACGCGCACCCGGCTCAGGGCGGCGTAGTTGTGTTGCGCCGTGGGCCAGTGGGCCAGTTGGCCGGTCAGAAAGTTATCTATGTCTTCGTTCATACGGTTGTTCTTGGGCGTTTCTCTCGCACACGGGCCGCGGTTCTTGTCCGCACGGGGCTTGGCTCTTCCGCACACGGGGCACGGCTCTTGTTCGGGGGAAGCAAGTGGTTTATTCACAAGCGTTTTCCTTGCGTCGGTTCAGGGCGATGCGTGCTTGCAGTTCCCATGTCCGGATGCGGTCTTTGTACAGATTGTTCCGGTTCGTGCGGATGATGTCCAGGTTGGCGTCCGAATTGCCTTCCCACCGGCGGCAGAGGTAGACCACGTCGTAGACGCGTCCGATGCGGAATCGCCGCGACATGGCCAATCCTACGGCATAGTCTTCGCCGTAGCACGTGTCTGGCAGCCGCAGTTCGCGCAGCAGGGGGGTGTAGAACGCGCGCGGGGCACCCAGACCGTTGATGCGCAAGGCGTTGTTGCGCCCGTTGTCGGGTGTCCATTCCCGGTGGTCGATGATGCCGGGCGGCAGCGGGCGCAGTTGCAGGTCGGTCAGGCGGTACGTCCCGACTACCATGGCGCAACGCTGCTCGCGGAAGGCGGCCACCAGCTTCTCCAGCGTTTCTTCGTCCGCATAGAGGTCGTCGCTGTCCAGTTGTACGCAGAAGCGTCCGCACTGCGGGTGGGCAGCCGCCAGGTTCCAGCATCCGCCGATGCCCAAGTCTTCGCGCCGGGGCACGAGGTGCAGCAGGCGGGGATCGTCGGCAAAGCGGTCGATGGCTTCCGTGGTGCCGTCGGTCGAATGGTTGTCCACCACGATGAGGTTGAACGGGAAGCTGGTGTGCTGGCCCAGCACCGAACGGATGGCGTCGCCGATGGTGCGGACGCGGTTGCGCACGGGGATGATGACCGATGCTTCGTATTCGAACTGTCCGGCGTCGAGGTCCGGTTCTTCAAACTGCGGGGCGAGGTAGGCGCCCACTTCTTTCAGGTGTTCCGTGCAGGCCTGCTCCATTTCCACCTGCCGCTCCCGGTTGCGCGGGTCCACATAGTCGAAGAGACGTTCGCCGCTGGGGCGCATGTCGTCCTCCACTTCGGTGTACAGGTATTCGTTGACGTGTACCAGCGGGGCGCGCTGGCTCAGCTTCAGGCGCAGGTCGTAGAAGCCGGCGTAGCGATAGTCGGTCGTCAGGCGGGCAGCGGCCTCTTTCAGACGGTCGGTACGCAGCAGCCACAGGGGGCCGAAGTCGAAATCGTCGCGCAGCGAGCCGGGTTGGTAGTCGATGACGGGCGCCTCGCTGCGTCGGCCACCGCTCAGCCGGTAGTGGTCGGCGTAGACCAGGCCTGCGCCCGAGTCTTCGGCGATGCGCACCATCCGCTCCAGGGCAAACAGGCCGAGGCTCAGGTGCGTTTCTTTGAGGTAGAACAGTGCGTAGTCGCCGTCGGCGTGTTGCGCCATGCGGCGCACGGTCTCGCTGGAGGAGAAATCCTGTACCGGCAGCAGGCGGCAGCCCGGCAGCGGGGGCAGCGTCCCATCGGCGGTCAGCAGCCACACTTCGCCTACCGCATCGGATGTGCGCAGTTCGGACACGGTAGTTGCCGCTTGTGCTTCGTCGGCATAGGGCACAAAGCAACTGATTCGTTTCGTTGTCATAACTGTATAAGGTTTTGTTTCGATATTCATTCAGAGTCTTTTCGGAGTGTCCGGGGACGTATCAGCAGACAAAGCCCCACGACGGTAAGGGCAGCGTTGATAAGCAGCAGTTCGAAGCTGATTTGGTAGCCGCCGAACCAACGTTCACTGTTCGACTGGAGGACGTAGCACAGCAAGGGCGACAGGACGGCCACCGCAGGCACCCAACGGTCGCGCACCGGCCGTTTGCAGGCCAGTCCGAAGGCAAACATGCCCAGGATGGGGCCGTAGGTGTAGGACGCCAGGCTGTAGACGGCGTTGATGGCGCTGTCGTCATTCAGCTCGTAAAAGACGATGATGACGGCCATCATCGTCACGGACATGGCTACGTGCACTCGCTGGCGTGTCCGGGTCAGGTGGTGTTCGTCCTGCTTCTGGCCGGCGCGCAGGATGTCGAGGGTGAACGACGTGGTGAGTGCCGTAAGCGCCGAGCCTGCCGCCGAGTAAGCGGCCGCAATCAGTCCGATGATGAAGACAATGCCGATGAAGAGCGGAAAACCGTCGCTCCACGCCACTGCGCCGAACAGGGCGTCTCCCGTCACCTGTTCCGTCGCTGGCAGGCGGGTTTCGGAATACATATAGAGCAACGTGCCCAAGACCAGGAACAGTCCGATGACAAAAATCTGGATGAAGGCGCTCAGCACCATGTTCTTCTGCGATTCGCGGAAGTTCCGGCAGCTCAGCGTGCGCTGCATCAGGTCTTGGTCCAGTCCCGTGGTGGCTATGACCATGAAGATGCCTGCCGCGAATTGCTTCCAGAAGTAGTGCCCGTCGTTAGGGTCGTCGAAGAAGAAGGTACGGCTGGTCGGATGAGCCGCGACGGCGGCAGGCAGGTCACTCAGCCCGATGCCCAGGCTCCAGGCTATAAAACCGATGCAGCACACTACGGAAAGCACCAGGCACAGCGTTTTCAGTGAATCCGTCCAGATGAGCGACTTCACCCCGCCCCGGAAAGAATAGAGCCAGATGAGCGCCACCGTCAGCACGACATTGAGGGCGAACGGAATGTTCAACGGCTGGAATACCAGCGTTTGCAGCACGACGCACACCACGAAAAAGCGTACCGATGCCCCCAACATCTTCGACACGAAGAAGAACCATGCGCCTGTGCGGTAAGCCACCAGTCCGAAGCGGCTCTCCAGGTAGCCGTAGATGCTGACGAGGTTCATGCGGTAGAACAACGGAATCAGTACCCACGCCACGACCACAGATCCCACGAAGAAGCCCAGTACCATTTGCAGGTAGCTGTAGCCTCCCGCTTGTACGGCACCTGGCACAGAGATGAAAGTCACGCCCGATATGCTGGCGCCAATCATGGCTACCGTAGCCATCCACCACTTCGACCCCCTGTTGCCGTTGAAGAATCCGGCGTTGTCGGCTTTCCGTCCCGTAAGCCAGGAGATGAGGAACAGCAGGGCGAAATAGCCCGCGATGGTCATCAGGACAATCCATGCAGTGGTCATAAGTCTTCTTTCGTTAAGGGTTATTCTGCATAAAGCAGGTAAGGTTTGCGTTGTTGCTTAAAGCGCGCCACGTCGTCGGCCCACGTCGCCTCTATCTCTTCCGCGCTACGCCCGTCTTCTATCATCTTCCGCACGTAGGCCACGCCCATCAGTTTCTCGAAGAACGACGTAAAGAAGCGGTCGCCCAGGTTCAGGTTGCGGTAGGCGTCGATGAGGTAAGACAGGTCGATGCCTTTGTGGCGGAGCTCCTCTTCACTCAGTTGGCTGAGGTCGACGCCGTGGCACAGCTTATCCTTCTGCGGAGGATTCTTGGCGCCGGGCAGGCTGTGCGGGGTGAAGCTGTAGCGGTAGCCCGTCATCTCCGGATGGCCGTAGACCTGGAAGGGCAGCGACGTGCCGCGCCCCAGACTGACCGGTGTCGCTTCGAAATAGCAAAGCGAGGCGTAGAGATACACCGCTTTCATGTTGGGCAGGTTGGGCGAGGGCGGGACGGGCAGTCGGTAAGGCGTCTGGTGCGTGTAGTTCCGGCAAGGTATGACGGTGATGTCGCACGTCCGCCCTTCCGGCAGCCAGCCTTCGCCGTTCACCATGCGGGCCAACTCTCCTAAGGTCATGCCGTGCACTACGGGCAGGGGAAGCCAGCCCACCGCTGACTTGTAGCGCATGTCCAGCAAGGGGCCGTCGACGTAGTGACCGTTCGGATTGGGGCGGTCCAGGATGAGCATCTGCTTGCCGTGTTCCGCGCAGGCGTCCATCAGGCGGCACATCGAGGCGTAGTAGGTGTAGAAGCGCAGGCCCACGTCTTGTATGTCTACGATGAGCAGGTCAAACTTGCTCATGGACGCTGCGCTGGGTTTGCCCAGTTTTCCGTCATAAAGGGAGAGGATGGGGACGCCCGTCTGCGGGTCGGTCGAGCTGGACACGTGTTCGCCGGCGTCGGCATTGCCACGAAACCCGTGTTCGGGCGAGAAGATGGCCACGACGTTGAATTTGTTTTCCAGCAGCAGGTCCAGCAGGTGCTTGTCACCAATCATGCCCGTGTGGTTGGAGAAGATGGCGATGCGTTTCCCTTCCAGCAGGGGAAAGTAGCGTTCCGTCTGTTCGTCGCCGGGGATGACACGGGACTGTGCCGCGCCGGGCAGGCCGACACACAGCAGCAGAAGCGCGAGCCACAGGCGTTGCCTGATTCGTAAGGGTCGGATTCCTTTCATAGCGGGGTGTTTACAAGAGTTTCAATTCGTTGATAAAGACAAAAGCGATGCCTATTGGGGCGACGAACTTCAGCAGGAACACGATGAGGCGGTAGATGCGTACCTTCAGGGTGCCGCGGTTGGTGAGCTCCTCCCACACAATCTTCTTGTCCAGATACCAGCCCGTAAAGAGGGCGATGAACAGTCCGCCGAGCGGCAGCATCAGCTTGGCTGTGACAAAGTCGAAGAGGTCAAACAGTGTCATGCCGAACAGGGTGTACTCCCGCCCCACGCCCAGCGACAGCGAGCAGAACGTGCCCAGAATGATGCAGCCGGCTGTAACGAGGCGGGCGGCCTTGCCGCGCGAGAGGTTGAACTCTTCGTGCAGGTAGGCGGTCACCACTTCGTGGAGCGAGATGGTGGAGGTCAGTGCGGCCAGAGCCAGCAGGATGTAGAACATCACCGCCAGCAGGGCGGCTATGAAGGGCACGTTGCCAAAGGCTTGCTGGAAGACGTTGGGCAGGGTGACGAACAGCAGGCCGGGGCCGGAGTCGGGCTGGATGCCCACGGCGAAAGCGGCCGGAAAGATGATGACGCCGGCCAGGATGGCTACGCAGGTGTCGATGACTGCGACGCTGAAGGCTGTCTTGGGCAGGTTGGTGTCGGGCTTGAAGTACGAGGCGTAGGTGCAGAGGCAACCCATGCCGAGGCTGAGTGAGAAGAAGGCCTGTCCCATGGCGGCCAGCAGCACGCCGCCGTCCACTTTCTCGAAGTCGGGCTTCAGCAAGAACTCGATGCCCCGACCGGAGCCTGGCAACAGCAGTGCACAGACGGCGAGGATGAGCAACAGGATGAAGAGGGCGGGCATCATGATTTTGGACGAACGCTCGATGCCTTTCTCCACGCCTTTCACTATAATGAAGTGGGTGATGAGCAAGAACAAGACGGTCCATACCACCGGGAGCCAGGGATTGCTGACAAACGTGTCGTACAACGCTACGTAGTCGGCGGGGCCTTTCCCGGCAAAGTGGCCCAGGCCGGCGGCACAGATGTATTCCAACGTCCATCCGGCTACGACGGAGTAGTAACTCAGAATAAGAAATCCGGCCAGCACGCCCATGCGCCCCACCCAACGCCATTGGGTGCCGGGCGCCAGTTTCTGGTAGGCGCGGGCGGTGTTGGACTGCGAGCGTCGCCCGATGAGGAACTCGGCCATCATGATGGGCGCGCCGAACAGCAGCACGCAGCCTAAGTAGACGAAGATGAAAGCGGCGCCGCCATATTCGCCCGTCATGTAGGGGAAGCGCCAGATGTTGCCCAGCCCTACGGCTGAGCCTGCGGAGGCGAGTATCACGCCCAGTTTGGTGCCGAAGTTGGCCCGGTTGTTGCTTGCCATTGTTTCGTGGTTTTCTTACAAATTGTTATTAAAGCTGATTGTTTCGTGCAAATGTAGGAAAACTTCCGTACTTTTGGAGCGCAATACGTAAATAATTCGAAGTCTATGCTGTATTTCTTGAAAAGATATCCCGTGTCCCTGCTGGTCATTTCGGCCGTGGTGTATCTGTCTTTCTTCCGTCCGCCCAGCACGGAGTTGGATGGCATCCCCAATATCGACAAGGTGGTGCACGTATGTATGTACTTCGGCATGTCGGGCATGTTGTGGTTCGAATTTCTGCGGGCGCACCGCCGCGACCACACGCCTTTGTGGCATGCGTGGGTGGGGGCTTTCCTCTGTCCGGTGCTGTTCAGCGGGGTGGTGGAGTTGCTCCAGGCTTATTGCACGACTTACCGGGGCGGCGACTGGCTGGACTTTGCGGCGAACGCCACGGGCGCCGTGTTGGCGTCGGCCGTGGCGTTGGTGGTGCGCAAAAAGTTCTTCAAATAGCCTCTGGATTCTTCATTTAGCGCGCAGCGCGATTCTTCATCCTTCATTTCATCAGGGCTTCGGCCACGCTTTGCAGGTGGATGCCGTTCGAGCCTTTGATGAGGATGGTCTTTCCCGTGGGGCGCTCGACCTCCAGGGCGGCGATGAGGGCGGGTGCGTCGGCGTAGGTGGGACAGGAGTGGCGCGTGGCGGCAAACTGGCTGCCGACGAGCACGACGTCCGTCAGACCGCAGGCTTCGAGGTGGTCGACGATGTGCTGGTGTTCGGCGGCGCTGTCTGCGCCCAGTTCGCGCATGTCGCCCAGGATGAGCATCTTGCTCGGTGCTTGCATCTTGCGGAAGTTTTCTATGGCGGCCATCATGCTGGTGGGGTTGGCGTTGTAGGCGTCGACGATGAGGGTGTTGTCAGCGGTCTGTACCAGTTGCGAGCGGTTGTTGTGCGGCACGTAGTTTTCGAGGGCGCGGTCGATGTCCGTGGCCGGGACGCCGAAGAAGCGTCCGACGGTGGCTGCTGCCAGCGCGTTGGGCAGGTTGTATTCGCCGATGAGTCGCGTCTGCACGGTGTGTGCGGCGCTTTCGCCTTCGGCTTTCCACTCGAAT
Source organism: Bacteroides sp. ET71 (assembly GCF_023336905.1). Classification (GTDB taxonomy): domain Bacteria; phylum Bacteroidota; class Bacteroidia; order Bacteroidales; family Bacteroidaceae; genus Bacteroides. Next base: position 40,030 of record NZ_JAMBLS010000004.1, on the reverse strand, counting down.
CCCAGGTAGGGCGAGTTCTGCGTCATGCGGCCCGTGACGAAGAGTCCTTCGCGTGAGCCATAACGGATTTGCCGCAAGTCGTGCGCCATGTCTTTCAGCCAGTCGTTGTCGTCGTGTACGAACACCGTGGCCCCGCCCCGGCTGCGCAGGTAGTCGAACAATTCTCCTTTGGTGCGTATGACGCCTTCGAACGAACCGAAACCTTCCAGATGAGCCTTGCCCACGTTGGTGATAAGGCCGAAGTCCGGCTCTGCTATCTCCACCAGCTCACGGATGTCTCCGGGGTGGCTGGCGCCCATCTCTACCACGGCCAGTTGATGCTCGGGCCGCAGCCCTAGCAGTGTCAGGGGCACGCCGATGTGGTTGTTCAGATTGCCCTGCGTGTAGTGCAGGCGGAAGGAGGTCGACAGTACGGCGGCCATCAGTTCCTTGGTCGTCGTCTTCCCGTTGGTGCCGGTGATGCCGATGATGCGCGTGCCCAGCGTGCGACGGTGGTGGCGTGCCAGAAGCTGCAACGTGCGGAGGCAGTCGTCCACCAGCACATAGCGCGCGTCATCTTGCGGCAGGCAGGCGGGGTTGTCGACGACGGCGTGCGTGCATCCGTTCTCCAAAGCCTGGGCGGCAAAGGCATTGCCGTCGAACGTGTCGCCCCGGAGGGCGAAAAACAGCGACCCTGCGGGGCAACGGCGGCTGTCGGTGGTCACGCCCGAGGATTGCAGGAATATCCGATAGAGTGAATCTATGTCCATACGTCTTTCTGTAAGCCAATTAAAAAACGCTGCAAAGGTAGGTCTTTTCTTTTGGAAATCCATCGCCGGAGGCCGCTTTTCCTGTCCCTCCTATCCCGCTCTGCACGACGTGGTTGCTTGCACCGAAACAGCGCCGTGGCTCTGACGGACACGAGCCGCGCCCGTTCCGCACACGGGCCGTGCCTCTTCCGCACACGGGGCAAGGCTCTGTCGAGCGCTTGCGATTTTTTTTCTCTTTCACCCGTATGAAGGGACTGCATAATTCCTTACCTTTGCAGGAAATATGCGGAGGGCCATCGTTGGCCGCATCCGTTGAAAAGATTCTTATCTATGCAGGATACATTGTACATAAACGTGAATGGCCGCCTGATGGACTTGTCCGTCCCCCGCGTCATGGGCATCCTGAACGTGACGCCCGACTCTTTCTTCGCCGCAAGCCGCACGTTTTCCGAAACCGAAGTGGCCCGCCGCGCCGAGCAGTTGCTGGCCGATGGTGCCGACATCATAGACATCGGCGGATACTCTACCCGACCCGGTGCTGCCGAAGTGTCGCCCGACGAAGAGTGGGCACGCCTCAGCCTGGCCCTGAAAGCCGTGCGGGCGGTCAGTGAAGAGGCCGTGTTGTCCGTCGACACGTTCCGGGCCGACGTGGCGCGGCGTTGCGTCGAGGAATACGGCGTGGCCATCATCAACGACATCTCCGGAGGCGAACTCGATGCGGACATGTTCTCCACCGTCGCCGCGCTGGGCGTCCCCTACATCCTCATGCACATGCAGGGCACTCCCCAGACCATGCAGCAAGCGCCGCACTATGACGACGTCTTGCGCGAAGTCATCCTCTACCTGGCCCGCAAGGTGCAGCAGCTCCGCGAGCTGGGCGTGCGTGACATCATCCTGGACCCCGGCTTCGGCTTCGGGAAAACCGTGGACGACAATTACCGCCTGCTGGCCTGCTTGGACGAACTGGCTCTGTTCGGCCTGCCCGTCCTGGCCGGCATTTCGCGCAAGTCCATGATTTGCCGCGTGCTGGACACCACACCCGACCAAGCCCTGAACGGCACCACCGTGCTGAACACCTTGTGCCTGACGAAAGGTGCCCGCATCTTGCGCGTGCACGACGTGCGCCCCGCCGTCGAGGCTGTCCGCCTGTTCGGCGCCATGCAAGCTCAATCTTCATTTACCGCTAACCATTAACCTGTACTTCCGTGTTTTTCGCATTTGGCATCAAAGATTTCATAGACATCCTGCTGGTCGCCCTGCTCTTGTATTATACGTACAAGCTGATGAAAGCCTCCGGCTCGCTCAATATCTTTATAGGCATCCTGGTCTTCATTCTGATTTGGCTGGTTGTGTCGCAAGTGCTGGAGATGAAGCTCCTGGGCTCCATCTTCGACAAGTTAGTCAGCGTGGGCGTCCTGGCGCTCATCATACTCTTTCAAGAAGAGATACGCCGCTTCCTCTTGACCCTGGGCTCGCACCAGCACATCAAGCGCTTTGTCCGTTTCTTTACGGGGAATAAAGAGGCCGACGTGACGCACGAAGACATCATGCCCATCGTCATGGCCTGTATCAGTATGGGTAAACAGAAGGTCGGCGCACTCATCGTCATCGAGCACGACATGCCTTTGGACGACGTGGTGCGTACGGGCGAGGTCATCGACGCCAATATCAACCAGAGGCTCATCGAGAACATCTTCTTCAAGAACAGTCCGCTGCACGACGGCGCCATGGTCATCAGCAAAAAGCACATCAAGGCAGCCGGCTGCATATTGCCCGTGTCACACAATCTGGACATCCCCAAAGAACTGGGACTGCGGCACCGTGCCGCCCTGGGCATCTCCCAAGTGTCCGATGCGCATGCCATCATCGTGTCCGAAGAAACCGGGGCAATCTCCGTGGCCTACAAAGGACAGTTCTACCTGCGCCTCAATGCCGAAGCGCTGGAAAGCATGTTGACTATGGGTTGAGATGAAGCGTCGGCTCCGGGCTTGGCTCTCGGCGGAGGTCAACGTCTTAGGGAAAGGATTTTGATTCCGATATCGCTCACGCCAGGCAAAAGACTGTCTGGCAGCAGGCTTGTAAGGGTGATGCGGCAAGTATCTTTCAGCCCTGCCGGAAGAAAAACAAGTGGGGAAGAGACCGTGCGCAAGTCACTCCAACCGGAGCTTACCCAATGGCCTTGTTCGTCGGCCACCACCACCTGCAATGTGTCAGTGAAAGAGATTGTCAGGCTATCGTTCTGTATGGCCAACAGCAAAGGTAACTCACAGTATGGATAAGACACACGGTGGCGCAGCTCGACACACAGAGCATACGCGGACGTACTGTCTGGCAAAACAGCCTCGAAACGCAGTGTGTCATTCCATTTCAACCCCGCCGAAGAGACGGGGCGAAAGGAGTGACAAACCACGTGTGGCCGGCAAGCCGTCAACAGGCTTATGATGAACAGACCGGCCCATGCGATGAGGAAATCCGGCTTATGCTTTGTCCGGTGTTTCATTGTCAGGTCGTTTTTCATTAGCCGTCTTGTCGGGCGCAGCCTTGGGGGTTTTGCGGGCAGCGGCTTGCGGCTGTTGGGGCTTTCCCTGCCGGTTTTTGGCAGAGGACTGGCTTTTAGACTGCTGCTGGGGCTTAGGCTGTTGGGGCTTGGGTTGCCCGGATTGTTTGGCAGCGGCCTGCGGTTGCGGCGATTTCTTTTTCTTCTTGTTTTTCGTCTTCTTGGCGCGGTCGAAGCGTGTCAATTCGTCTTGTTCTACCAGGTCCACACTCTTCTTTTCCATTCCTTGCTGAGAGTCTTCCAACAGGCTTTCAGGCTTCTCGCCTCGTTTGTTCATGTTGATAACCTGAAATGCTCTGCGCCCGCTGATGGTCACGGCATTGGCCAGCACATCTTTCGCAGTCGAGTAAGTCAGTTGGTTGCTTAATATGTCGGTCTTGAAGCAATAATAAGTGGCATCTTTCGTCTCCAGAGGAACTTCTTTCGAGGGTAATCGTTTTTGGGCTTCTACGTAAGTGTCGACTTCGTAGTTCAGGCAACATTTCAGCTTGGCACATTGTCCGGCCAATTTCTGTGGGTTAAGTGCAATGTCTTGATAACGTGCGGCAGAAGTGGCAACCGATACGAACGATGTCATCCATGTGGCGCAACACAGTTCCCGCCCGCAAGGGCCGATGCCTCCGATGCGCCCGGCCTCTTGGCGTGCTCCTATTTGTTTCATCTCGATGCGTACATGGAAAGCATCGGCCAATACTTTGATGAGCTGTCGGAAGTCTACGCGTTCATCGGCAATGTAGTAGAAGATGGCTTTGTTTCCGTCACCCTGGTATTCCACGTCTCCAATCTTCATATCCAGCTTCAAGTCCTTGGCAATTTGCCTGGAACGTATCATGGTGTTGTGCTCTTTGGCTTTGGCTTCGTGATATTTCTCCATGTCCACAGCCTTGGCCTTTCGGTAGATGCGTTTTATGTCCGCTTCCGACTTTAGATTGGCCTTCTTCAGTTGCAGCAATACCAGCCGTCCTGTCAGGGTAACCGTTCCGATGTCGTGTCCCGGAGTCGCTTCAACGGCCACGATGTCTCCTTTCTCCAGTGGAATTTTGTTGCTGTTGCGGTAATATCCTTTACGAGTGTTTTTGAATTGCACCTCTACCAAGTCACATTCGTCTGTATTGCCCGGGATGTCGGCTAACCAGTCATACGTGTTCAGTTGCTTGTCTTGGCGTCCGCAGCTTTTACAACAGAGGTTTCCACTTCCGTTGTGCAGGACGAAGGGCTTGACGGATGCCACTTCGTGTTGTTTGGCTGTATGGTTATCGTTATTGTCTTTCATATCTTGTTTCTGTTAATCGTATAAAAAATCTGTTCGTTCATTGTTTCAGTAGCATAATCATCTTCAAGGCAAAGTCGAAAAATACCATACGCGGGTTGACGTTTTGCCCGATATGCAGTTGTGCTTCGCTTAGTTCCTGCATAATGCCTGTCACATTGCGTTCATTGACAAACGGAGAGAAGCGTGTGGCGAAGTTTTCCTCTTGGCGTGTCAGGTAATTCAGCTCTTTTCGATGCAAGTTGAAGATGAAGTTTTCACGTGTCATGCGTTGGCAATAGTCCAAGAAATTCTTTTGCCGCTCTCGGCCTAAAGCTGCTACTTGTTCGCTCCATTGCTTCATTTCACGTATTTTGCGTTGCCAGGCCAGTCGCATCAGGCTGACAAACAGGTCGAAGAACTGTTGGTTTTCCTCGTTCAGGCTGATAGTCTCCAATGCTTTGATGAAATTGCCGTTGGCTATGTGAGCAATGGCTTTGCTGTCTTCCGGTTGTATGCCATAACGTTCGCATAACGCTATTTCCACATCTTCTTCTGCAATGCCTGGTACGTTGAAACGTTGTGTGCGGCTCAATATAGTGGGGAGTATCATCTCTGGATTTTCACTCACCAGCAGGAAGATGGTTTGTTCAGGAGGTTCTTCCAATAGTTTGAGCAACTTGTTGGCACAAACTTCATGCAGTTTCTCGGGCAGCCAGACGAGGGTGATTTTGTATCCTCCTTCTACTGACTTCAGACTGAGCTTGCGGGTTATCTCATCGCTTTCCTTCGCATAGATGATGGCTTGTCCATTCTCTGCCCCCATCTCGTCCAACCAATGGTTCAGGCTGAAGTAAGGAGTGGTTGTCAGCAAATGGCGCCAGTTGGCTATATAGTCGTCACAGAGCTCCTTCTTCCCCTTCGCACTTTTTACGATGGGGAACATGAAATGTACGTCTGGATGTACAAGCTTGTTCCATTTTATGCACGACGGGCAGGTGCCGCAAGCATCTTCCCCGTTGCGGTTACTGCAACAAAGATAGCGTGCATAGGCCAAAGCCAAAGGCAATTTGCCGCTACCTTGCGGTCCGCAAAACAGTTGAGCATGAGGGATGCGTCCTTCTCTCACTTCTTGTTTCAGCTTTTCTTTAGCTACCTGTTGCCCTATGACGTCTTTAAAATAGAACACTTCTTGGCGGATGATCTGGGGTTAATAAATCTGTTTAGCGATTTCGCGGATACTGTCTACGGCTCCGATGGTATAAAAATGAATACTCGGTACGCCGTGAGCCATCAGTTCGCGGCATTGCTGGATGCACCATTCTATACCTAACCGTTGTACCTCGGCGTCCGTAGTACATTTGGCCACTTCGTGTGCCAGCTCTTCCGGAATGTCAACCTTAAAAGTCTTGGGAATGATGTTCAGTTGCGAGAGCTTCTTGAGAGGCTTGATTCCCGGGATGATAGGCACAGTGATGCCCGCCGCCCGTGCCCGTTCCACAAAGCTGAAATACTTGCGATTGTCATAAAACAGTTGGGTGACAGCATATTCGGCACCTGCATCTATTTTCTTTTTCAACCAATACAGATCCGAATCCAAGTTGGGCGCCTCTTCATGTTTTTCTGGATAACATGCTACTCCATACGAGAATGGCGTTTTGGTAACAGTCATTTCCGAACCGTCCACAAAGATACCTTTGTTAAAGTTATTGATTTGTTCTTCCAGTTCAATCGCATGGGTATGGCCTCCCGGCTCGGGTATGAAGATGGATTCATGTTTGGCTTTGTCTCCCCGCAGAACCAGCAAGTCGGTAATGCCCAGAAACTGTAAATCCAGCAGCATGTACTCTATGTCTTCACGCGTGAAACCACTGCATAATACGTGCGGTACGACCGTGATGTTATACTTGTTCTGTATGGCAGCAGCTACGGCCACAGTTCCTGGACGACGGCGCAATCTGTTGCGCTGAAATAAACCGTTTCCCAGTTCCTTATAGACATATTCGCTGCGATGGGTCGTAAAGTTGATGTATTGGGGATTGAACTCTAACAACTGGTCGATGGATTGATAGAGCTTTTCTATCCCCGTACCTTTCAGTGGAGGTAATATTTCGATGGAGAATGCCGTTTTCTTCTGGCTTTTTATCAAATCGATGACTTTCATTGTCCTATCTCTGTTGAGCAAAAACTATAAGCGCAAAGATAAAACAAAAAACTGAGAAACGCAGCAAGTCGTGGAAGAATGATTGGATAGAAAGGTTTTGAGAATATAAAAATAGTGAGCGTGTTGAACCAGATCAGGTAAATCAGTTTTTTCGAGCAGAATCTTTATTTTTAGCTTGTTGAGAGGATAAAAACAAAAGGACGAACCGTAATTTCAACGATTCGTCCCTTAGAGTACCCTTAAACGATGAAATGTTGAACCTTTGGAATGATTTTCGCCTCATCGTGGAATATTTGCAAAGCGTAGAGGGTATAACCAAACTTATAAACTCCATTTAAGATTTACCTTACAAATCTAATTTTATTTTCAGTATCATATTTGAGCATTTAAGAAGGCGTATACCCTTATAGGTGTGCGCCTTAACTTATGTATCCCGTTACTTATTATATTTTTGAGAGATAAGTACGGTAAGGGGTAATCGGTTTGTTATGTCTCTCGAAAAAATTTCTATAGAAAATTTGTGGATAAACTTATTACTCTTGATAAACTTTCCAAAGTAGGCCATATTTATATATGTAATAATGAACATAAACAAGTAACAATGGAAAGACAGTACAGAGAATTATCGGATGAGACAAAAGCTAAGATTAGCCAAAGTATGAAAGGGAAAAGCAAGTCTTTTACACACAGAGAAGCTATTTCAAACGGACTTAAAGACTATTGGAAAACTATCCCCAATAAACCGACAACAGAAAATAAGGTAGGCTAAGAACCTACCTTAAAATATCACCACTTCTCAAGGTGACAAAACTTGCATTTCTGCAAGACTGAATAATATGTATATACTTATTTGAAATGCTCAAATTTGATAAAATGAAATTAGTAACGAAGATTGATTACATCAGCGATATAGATTATAGCAAATTTATATTGAATAGCAAAGAGGATAGCATCCTCTATTATAAATATCAGCAAGAAAGACCTTTCTACCTTTTAGTAATGGTGAACTATCAACACAATGAGTTGGTATTAGAATTTACGGGAAAAATCCTTTTAGACAATTATACAAACCTTATTGACATATATACGGCTAAGGCCTGTTTGTCACAAATCAACAGATTAGGTATTTGCCATCTGAATGTAGATGCTATTATGATAGATTCTAATGTTGTGAAATGCGATGTTACCAAAGATATAGAATGCGGCTCAATGCAAAACATCATTACCAATGTGAGGCAAAACCTATCCAACTACAAGAAATGGATAACAAGACCGTACCATAAAGAAGGTATAACAATAGAAAACGTAGTAAAGACTCCAAGATATAAGAAACGCTTAATCATATACGATAAGGCAAAAGAACTACAATCGGCAGATAACCGATACTTTCTGAATGCCGTATCAAATCCCAATGAAATACTTTCATACTTCTACGACAAGACACGTTTTGAGCTAAACATAAACACCATGGATCAAATCAGAAACCTCTTGAACATTCCTAATAATACTCTATCGGCGGTACTGGCATCAAAGGCAAACCCAATCCTATCTGTTATTGATGAGGCTATTAAATACAATGCCTGCCAACAACGGACTATGACATTAAGAGATTACGAGCATAGTTTATTGCTTAAAGAATGTGATTATGATATGAGTGCGGTTGAAGCTAAGGTAAGGGCATTGAGTGCTAAAACAACTTCAATAACAAGAGTGATGAAAGTCTATAAAGACTTGTATAGCCAAATACAAACAGAAGCTGCTCCCAACATAGACATAAGAGCGTTAGTAGCTTAGGATTGAAGATATGATTGCGGAAATGCGGAGTTGCGGAGTAGATTTTTCACTTTTTCAAGAAATGAGAATTTCGATTCCGCACTTCGCACTTCGCACCTTTAAAATATTCAAAAGCAACGATATAGGTACAAAATAGAATATTCGTATAAGGCGCATTCTATAAAAATTATCGCAAGTTTCTATATATCAATGATTTGTTTAGAATGCAAATATTCACTTCTACATATTTTTGAATATTCAGACACAAAAGAAAAGGTTGGCTTTCCGACCAACCTTAAACATGACACACTATATTTGTTTAATAGCTATCGGCCATCCACTGTGGAAGTATCACAATAGCATCCAACTTCCCGTTTTTGACATCTTCCAATTTCAAGTATTCATAATCACCTTCAAGATGTGAATTTACGCTATCAAAGCTACCCATCAACTTTACATTGGAGGGGAAGCCCTCTATATCGAAAGAGAGGAAATCCACTTCAGACCCTGACTCATACCTTATTTTGGCATTATAAGTTTCAACCATTTCTTTTGCACTCAACCCTGCATGAATGCCATTGCTCATTTTTAATTTATCTGAATAAACTATTATTGTGTTGATTTTTGAGCTATAAATATCGCACGAGTAGTTTTGAACGTCAGGCTTTAACGCGACCATCAATTCATCACCATTATACAGCAATACGTATGGCTCACCTTCTGAAAGTTGGGCGAATTCAACTTCTGAACGGTCAAAAAACTCATAAGTCTCATCCATCTCATTTTCAGTAAAATCAGAACTTTTAGGATATAAAGAAGTTTGCGAACAATGGGTAAAAGGCAATCCGCCTCCACACTCAATGATAAGTGCTGACCGTTCTTCATCAAGATAATCTATGCCTCTGCTTGACACTCTGATTTTGCTAAAATCAATATCCTTTCCCTTTGAGGCAGAAGCAACTTTTTGTGTGCTACTTTGCTCAATACTGTCTTGAGGATTTGATGAAGAATTGCAACCCCACAACATACATAATACTGCAATTAATCCAATGTGGATAAAATTTAAGTGTTTCATATCGATTCTTTTTAATGATTAATCTTTCATTTCCTCTACTTTACGGAAAAACATATAACATTTTTCCTTATCAGTAGCATCAAAGGCTTTCAATACTTCCATTGCTTTTGTATAGCCAATGGAATTCTCTCTGATAATATCTGTTATTTCTTCTATCGTTTTTTCTTCCTTTACATCTTCAGTCATTTTGATGATTGTCTCACTTTCCGTTGATATGACGCCATTTAGATATTGACTTACTTGTCTTGAACTTTTCAACTGTGCTATGCGATTCATCGTACTCTCCGAACCCGACTTCTTCACAAGTACCACTGAAAGCAAATAGTTATTGTTATAATCCGAAACTATCTTCACTCCTTCAAACGGTGCGTTTTTATACATCCTTACAAGGAAGTTTTCTAATGCTATACGCTCTTGATTGTAGCTTTGAGCGAAAACATCCATAAATGCGGAAACAACTAAAATAAATAAAATCAGAACTTTTTTCATAGTTCGCCTCCTTTCTTGTTTATTACTTCTCTATTGAAATATTGCCAAAAATCTTTGTTGTATTCAACGCTTAAGTCTTTCCAAGCCATTTTATAAATTGGCCGATTGGTAGTAATTTGCATACCTTCTTTCCACATCTCCCAAATTTGATTTGGTATCATTCCCTTTCTCCACAAGTGATACTCCTCACTGCAAAGGTCAAAATATAATCGCATATACATTCGGGCCTTAGCATTTATGTGTTCAGTACCATTGAATATGCTTTCGGGCATGTTGATAAGTATCTCTTGATACCTCCGCGTATATTCGGAAAACATCAATATTTTGTTTTGTCGCCTATCTTTATATTGAGTATATACAATAGTGATAACGGCTACTAAAAACATTCCCGTCTGCAATAGAATTTCTATTTTCATAACACCCTTAAATTTATTTATAAAACACTACTGAAATTTGATAAAATCTGATACTTTCAAGATTTCCTGTCCTCGCTCAATTTGAATCTTTGTAAGTGTACTTAACTCTTCAATGTTTCTCATGCGTATTGAAGCCTTTAATCTACGCCCACTATTATTTGAAGAGCCATTTTTGTAATAGTGGAATGGTAACGCTACCTCATCCTGAAAATATCCATCGTGTGCAAAATACAAGAAAACTGAATTTTTGAAAAACGTATGTGCATGATGGCCGTACCGTTCCAATTTGAGAGGCCCATTAACATTAATGCTAATGTGATTACAATCAAAATCGAAATACATGGATCCAATAGGAGTAGGGAGTACGAAGTCCTTATTTTTATAATCTGTTGTGTATTTTACCGAATAGGATCCAAAATCATCTGTTAACTTAAAGTTCATAGAACAAGCTACAAACCAATTACATAACTCATGGAAAAGTTTGTGATAAGGATGCCTAAAATGATAAATTATTTCATGCGGAGGGCGAGTATTGCTAGCAACCCATTTGTCATCAAAATATGTAGAAAAAGACATCTTGTGGGTCGTTATGCCAATCTTCTTTAAGTCTGAAACTTCAACTTCTTTCAAAGATAAAGCCTCTAACGTTTCCGTCAGCATTTTATACGCAATTTTTGCATTTTCATTTACGTTGATGCAAATTTCTAATGGACAACCTAACCCCGCATTAAATTCGCCTATCTTAATTTCGTAATCGAACATTATAGGTGCTATTTCTGCAAGTTGACGGACTAAATGTTGCATTGCAAGAGCCTCATTTCGTTTATTCAGCTCTAACATTCTCAAATTCATTGCAAATGTCGCTCCAGCCAATTCCGCCGATGCTCCCTTTGATTTAGTATAACTTATCAAGTTGTTCGTTGAGACAATAGCTTGTACAGTTACAAAACATTTACCTTCCACATAATTTTCGGATAGGCATTTGAATTCTTTGATATTGCCAGAAGCTATTGTGGCAATTTCATCCTTTACCAACTCGTCATTTAAGATTTCTGAATGACTTGATACAAAAACGCCAAAAGCCTGTTCTATAGCACTTCGCAATGCTACTTGAATAGCTTGTTCCTTGTTTTCTCCATCACCCATTACGGTTAATGTTACATCTCCTTCGTTTTTTTGTTTATCCTTGTTTTTTTCTTTTTTCTCTTTTTCCCTTAAATCTTTTGTATAATCCAATGCACATCTTAAAGATTGGCTATTGCTACGGTAGCTGTGCGCGCAAATATTTGCAAACGGCAGACTCACCAACAGTATCATAAAAAATACTGCTATTTTCCGAATTGAATTTTTAGTTACCATACCAATATTCTGTTATAGTTAATTACACGTGGTTGATGTTTCGCTCTTTCTACGGCAATATCACGACACGCCTTGATAATCAGCCGTTGGTTTGCCGCTCTTTGAGCATCCTGTGCCATCATCCGCTCGTGCCTGTCCTGATATTCCTGCACATATTGCGCCCATTGGCGTTTTTCACGCTCAATGTTGTCTTTATACTGCTGCATCTTGAATTCCCACTCCCTTTTATCTTCGATAAGCATCTTTTCCTTTATCTGCTCTGTCAGTTTTTGCACTTCAGGCATACAACTTGCGGCGAAGTTGATTTTAGACAGATATTCCATTGCCTTTTCTGCTCCCTGCTTATTGGGTTGCTCTGCCCATATTGTCTGGGCTTGTTGAAGGCAATATGCTCCATCTGCATTTATCCAATCATAATAGATGGACGGGGCTAATTCCGAACATTCCTTGTAACATTTGCTGCAAACATTTGGTACGGATGAAAGCAAGGTTAATGCTTCTTCATAGTTTTGCATACCTGCCAATTTTTTAGCTTCGGCAATGATTTCTTCACTGTTGGTTTCATAATAGCCTACTATTTTCTGTTTGCTTTCCTCCATAAAGGCTGTTATCTCCGCATTCCTCGGTTTTATGCTCTTTATGGCGGCGATATATGCCTTTGTCTCGCTTGTTCCGACACCCATTGCTGTTATGGTCATGGTGGAATAGAGCTTGTCGGTCTCAACATCTCCCATCATCAGAGTGATTTCCAATTTCTGTGAGATGCGTTGTGGAGGCCCTGCCACAATGTCTTTCGTTAGGACATTAATTCTTGCCGTAAGAATAAAACGTGTGATATATTCATTGTCTGCCACACCATTGGCAGTAACAATTTGCGCGAGCTTGGTATGAAGTAGTTTGGCTGTTTCATCGGACAAATCCTCATAAGGCGGAACATAAGGATTTATGGTAAGCCTGTCAACATCGTCCTTGAACTGTTGCGCATTGGCAACGGCAAAGAAAACAGAAACGAATAATAAAAGTACCGTTCTCATACGCAAAATACATTATTTTTCACCTAATACAAGAATTGCCTCACCTAATCCCCTCATCATCAACTTGGAAGTTATGTTATAAGGTGATTTACTTAAATACTTTTGCAGTCCCCTTGCAAAACTGCGAGCGTCTATATTGATACCTCTATCGTCTTTCAAAGGGATTTTCACTTGCTCAAATTGGGCAAAGTTCTCTGTCGCGTCCGTCAGGTTGAACTGTTGGTTAACCGTGTTTTCCTGCATCCAAACTAAAATATGATTAAGCAACTCATCATTGTCATATTCGCTTTCCAAATCCTGATCCCAACTATCCCATGTTCTTACCGTCAGCACAATTTCCCTGCCTTCTTTTTTCATTCTGTCATAAAAAGCGGTAAGTTGTTTGTCAAATGGCTTGATTTGTTTATTTATGGCCTTTTCCAATAATAAAGGTATATCGTCTGCATAATCTTGGCTTGTGCCTGTTGCAGTGGCTATACGTTTGCTTGTATATGCGTCAAATGCTTCTAACGTGAATGTCAAAGAAGCGTCATTCAATACCCAACCCACCTGAATAATAATATCGGCCTTGGCTCTACGTTTTAATATATCCAACGGGCTTTCTGTCAGTTGTGCGCCACTTGACTTACTGAATGTCGCATTATCTTCGGCAGCCCTTGTTGAGATGTTTTTCAATTCCATTTCGGCATCCTTGAGGCTATATCCTAAGCCAGTCATCAGTTCGCCAACTTTGCTTATTACAGGGTTTAATTCCAAATCCTCTTGAAAGGCTTGCTGATAGTTTGGTACTCGCACGGTTTCACCTTGATTCTCATAGGTAGTGGTAAAATAGCGTTGTGTACACCAATTATCACTTGGAAGAATCATCAGCGTGGGTTTCTTCTGCGCAAAAATAGAAAGGGAGAACATTAACAAAGCTATAATAGCCAACTCCCTACAATAAGAAATGTGTCTAGCTTGTGCCATAATGCTTTACTTGATAGCATCTATGGCCCTGCGATGCGATTTATGTTTAAGATTAAAAAGGCATAAAGAAGAAAAGTGAGGCCACCATCCACCTCATCCACCGTGTAGGGCTTCGACTCCCTTGTAATATAGATAAGGAGAATAGACAACCCCACTTTGGATGGTATATCGTTTAGACAATATACACACACCAAAGAGAGCGTCCTTCTCATCTTATTCTGATATTACCATACGGTGAGTTGTCGAAGTTCACACGGTCAGAATAAGCGAAAATGCGCTTTCTTTCAATATGTCCGTACACGCGCCATTAGGCTATGCACGTCACAAAGATAGTGATTTTCAAGAGAAGAACGCTCGTTTTTCTTAAAATAAATTATTCTAATGCCTAAAAATCAAGCAAATCATACGTTTGAAGCAACTCTTTTTCTCTGATACCCAAATAAATTTTGGTTATTGACACATTAGAATGGTTGAAAAGTTCAGACAACTTTATCAATGCCATATTTGCGTTTTCACCTGCACTTTCAAACACTTTTCGTCCGAATGTCTTTCTAAAAGTGTGAGTGGAAAAGTGTTCTATCTTCAAGTTATACTGTTTCTTTATCAATTTAAGCAGGACATTGATACGCTGAGTGCTATATACCATTTTCTTTTGGCTGATAAAACACTTCTCACTATCATTCTGTATATTCAGCGCATCATGGCATTTATGGATATGCTGCTGAAAGTCTGAATTGATTTTTACAACCCGTCGCTTTCCTGTTTTCTTCTCATTCAAAACGAACTTATCATCCGACAACAGCATCTCCCAAGTCAGCGTAAGAATATCGGATATCCTTAGCCCGAAGAAACAACCGCAACCAACCAACAAAGACATACGGTAATTGCCATCTCTATATAATTTACGGATAAGGCTCATAGCCGTGTCCCATTCCATATAGTCTGATGTTTGGTATCTATGATTCATTTGCTTCATAACATTCACTTTTAAACGATTCTACTTATTATTGAATGAGATTCGGTATATTATACTTACAATATTCTGATTTTCAATCCATATTCAAATATCTTAAAAAGCGAATATTGTTATGCAGCCATCCTTTGGCCGTTTCCTGATGGGAGTATGATTGCCATCAGTTTTGCTTTCTTCATTTCATATTGTTTGTTGGCTTCTTCGTCCTTACTCCAAAGATTAGCGTGTACATTTTCGTATGTTGCTTTCCAAAGTTCACGCAATGCCTTTTCAATAGTTGTATCTTTTATTAAGGCAACAAGTTCTACAAAATATCTCATACTTCCTCTTGCTTCATCAATTGCAGGGTGTGTATAATCTGCCATCATCCAATACCAGTCGTGGTTGTTCATTACTGCTAAAGCCTTGTTTATGATTTCTATTGTTGCCATATCTCTTTAAGATTTATTGTCATTACTTTGTTTCTTAATCACAATGCAAATATATGACATCTATTTAATATAAACAATTTTCTCAAGCTAAAGAGATCTAAAGAGATGACTTTTATTGATTATATATCATCTAATATTGTTTTCCATTTCAGAACAATATAAAAAAAGAGAAGAACATTATTATTCTGACTTGGAAAGGTAAGAAACGAAAAATGGAGCTTGATAAAGCCCCATTCACTTAATCTACAATACCGATTATTCTTTCTTCTTTGAATCCTCTCCACGCCATTTTCTGCAAGTCTATGTATGCAAACATTCCATAAAAGCGTTTGGGAATCCCTGTACCTACAACATTGGCTTTGACAGCATCCGATTGAAGTGTCCCAACCGCATATCTAATTGAACCATCCAACTTTTGATAGCAAAACCTAACCACTTCACCACGCATCATACGTTTCTTCAATGTTTCAATCATCATGCCCTTGCTGATGGAAGTTGCCGCATCCATTTCATAACCCATACACTTGATTGCCGACTTAACTACGTTTGCATTGCTAAATTGTATTGCCTTCATATCTATTTGCTTTTAATAGTTTTACTTGATTATCACAATACAAATATATGACATGTATTCATTATAAGCAAAAATGTAGATCTAAAGAGTCTAAAATAGATGATTTATATTTATTATATGCCATATTTATAATACCTTTGCAAAAAGCAAATTTATATGGAAACATCAGAGAAGAAAGAAAGAACAGTTATACACCTTCAAATGGGTGATGTGCATGAATACTTTGGAAGCGTGGCTAATGTATTTGAGTTTCATTCGGCAGAAGAGCTCGGCATTACTTATGGTTCATTGCGAAATTACGGCCTATCACCTAATAAGCCTTATATTAATAATAAGTGTATCATAAGAAAAGGAGTATTACATCAAAAAGCAGGTGGCAGAGGACAAATATTAAAAAAATAGCATTACATATAACTTCCTTTATTTTTCATTTTATTCCAAAACATTGGATATCGTGAGTAAAGTTCTTCTTTCTTTTGAAGGCAATCATTTTCCTTATATGATATGTCCGTTTGTCCATAATATTGCATAATAAGTTTTCGTAATTGATTGAATTTCTTTGCAATATTCTGATCTAAAAAATTGCAATGGTCTCGTATAAGCAAGACCAAACTTGCTTTTTCTATTTTAGAACATTCATTGATATGGTAAGAATCATTTATCTCATTTAGAATTTGTTCCACCTTATTCCGATGTAAGTAAGTAGGACATAATTTTTCTAATATTTCTTTTTTACTATATTCTTTTTCTATTGGATCTTTTTTCTTTGAAGATTCTTCATTCTTAATGGTAATATCCTCACCTAACTCTAAGCATAAATAAGTCATAATCTTATTAAAGTAATCCCGTAGATCTATATATGGAGTATATTCATAACTAAATCCTAATATTGATGTCATTAAGTTCAGAATATGACTCATGGATCTTATTGATGTTTGTAGTGATTTGTATAGTTTTCTGTGTAAATCGTCTAAACTTCCGAAATCTATGCTATCATAAATCGCTATAGATTTTTCATCTAATAATCTAATAATTTCAGTTAAAACCTTCTTGCAATATTGTAAGGATTTAGTGCGATTAATATGTAGAAGAAATGGCGATTCTGTTTCTATTAGTAAATAGTTGGAATACAAATCTATCTTTGCCAATTTATTTTCTATAACATTATGTATGCTATCAACCTCGTTTCTTTCTATCTCACTTTCTGTCATCAGTTTGATGGCTCTAAATGTTCTGTCTAATATAAGATATAAGTCATTTGAAATATATCTGTTTGACTCATATTTGTTGGTATATGATTCAAGAATGTTGATTTGGATAGAATATGTTCCATTCTCTCCTAAAAAGTATAGCTCTTGCAGCTTACTGTTAGATAGATATTTCCCTTCAACAATAAAGGATGCTAATACACTTAAGGGGTCAATATAAAATGAATGCACATTTTTGCTTGTGATAATTATACTCTTTTCTAATACATCATCACAACTGTAATACCCATAATATTTTTCTTGCGGTATATCAGTTATGTAGTATTCTATATGATAAGTGTATTTGAGCATATTGCTATTTTGCATTAAGTCTTTTCATCACAAATATACGGAATCTGAGAAAAATCCCTTCTTTTTTCCCATAAAATCCCCTCAAAAATCCCCTATTTTAAGATATACATCTAATAATCAACAAGTTAATTATTCTGTCTGAAAAATAATAACTTTTAGGAGAGTAAAGTGACGTACCTTTGCAATGTCGAAAGGATCCAAACGACAAAGATTAAATTTAAAATATAAAAAGATGAAAGAATATAAGAATAATACAGTATTTGAATATTCAACTTTAAATGAGATTGTTGAATATGGAATGAAAGCAGAAAAGCGTGAGTATTTGTACAAAAATCTGTGGATTGAGAAGGAATTGACTGTGTTCTTTGGGACAGCCAATGTAGGCAAAAGTATGATTGCAGTTCAGATTGCAGAAGAAATAGCAAAGAAAGGTAAGAAGGTGATGTATTTCGACTATGAGTTGTCAGAACAGCAGCTAAGCGACAGATATGAAACTGAAGATGGAGCAAGGCATTATGTCTTTTCGGAAAACTTACTTCGGCCAAACTTGGACATGGATAAGTATAGTCCTTCTTATAAAGAACGCTTGGAAAAATTGTTTCGGAGGATAGAAGAAGCAACGAAGTTGGGGATTAAGATTTTCATAGTGGATAATATAACTTATCTGAATCCCAACTTACAAAAAGGGAATGAAGCGGCAAAGTTTATTATTAATTTTAAGTCTAAAATGGAGATGCTGGGGATAAGTGTTCTATTGCTTGGGCATTCTCCCAAGGCTAAGGATAATGCAATACTTACCTTAGATAAACTTTCAGGGAGTAAAAACTTATCTAACTTCATAGATTCTTGCTTTGCTGTCGGCAAGGTTGAAGGAGAAAGAAAAGTTTATCTCAAGCAGCTTAAAGCAAGGAGTTGTGCTATCAGTATGGATGAGAATCATGTTCTTGTCGGTGCATTGACAAAGCGGGAAGATGGCTTCATAGAGTTTGCAGAAGAAGGATATGCCGTAGAAAAAGAGTTGTTAAAGGGAAAAGCTGATATAACTCCGCTAAAAGAACAGGCTTACAGACTATATAAAGAAGGTAAAAAGTTTAGAGAAATAGGTAGGAAGATAGGCGTAAGTGATAAGACTGCAAAGGCATGGGTTCTTGATTATATGGCTTACTTTATGGAGAAAGCTGATAATTCTTTGGAAAACAAAGAAATAGATCTAAAGAATGATAATAATTAGGTCAATGTTCTGTTTCGGTTTGTGACAATAATAGGTATAATTTAACTTTGATCATAGGATGAAGATAGATATAGGCATGGTAAAAGAAGATAAGAATTTTTCTGACATTGATAATAAAAAAGTAAGTGTGTTGGTAGATACTCTCTATGAGTATTCAGTATTAGTGTTTAACATTTATAATAAAGCAGTAGCATGAATAAAGTATTTGATTTAAAGGATTTTGCAAAAGGTGAGAAGGAAAGTGAAAGAATAGAGGGCGGAAATGCGTTGATCTATACTCGCGTTAGTTCAAGCGAACAGGTAGATGGTCAAAGTCTTGAAGTTCAGTTAGAAAAGTGTAGGGAGTATGCTGCTAAGCACTCCTACACCGTTCTCGGTGAATTCGGCGGAAGTTATGAATCTGCTAAGAGTGATAAGGAACGGAAAGAGTTTAACAGAATGCTTACTTTCATTAGGAAAAGTAAGATTAAGATTGATGTAGTAATTGTATTTAGTACTTCCCGTTTCAGTCGGACGGGAAGCACGACAATCATTGAAGAAGTGGAGGCAAGGGGAGCTTATGTAGTGTCGGCAACATCGACCTACGACCCTCGGACTCCTGTAGGAAAGTATATGCAGTTGATGGAGTTGGCTAATGCAAGGTTTCAGAACGATGAAAAGCGAGCTACTACCATAGAAAACAGTATAAAAGCCTTATTGAAAGGACGTTGGATTGGGAAAGCTCCAAGGGGTTATGACCAAAAAACAACGAAGAAAGAGCAGGTTATCACCATCAATGAAGAAGGAAAACTGTTGCGCAAGGCTTTCTTGTGGAAGGCTTATAACAAACTTTCTAATGAAGAAATCCGACATCGGTTAGCCTCTGAAGGCTTGATTATCTGCAAGCAGAAACTTTCAGAGGTATTTAAGAATCCTTTCTACTGTGGTTATATGGCTCATAAGTTTTTACAGGGCGATATAGTAAAGGGTAATCACCCTGCCCTTATTTCGGAAGAAATCTTCTTGAAGGTCAATGGTGAGTTGAGTAAGAATCATAGCGGCTATGAGTTGAAGATTGATAAAGACTATGCGCCATTGTTAGGTAGTATTAAATGCCCTTGCTGTGGGCATAACTTGACTGCTAGCATTTCTACGAAGATGCGCAAGCGGTTTGGACGCACTGACATAGGCTATTATGTATGTGGGCGCAAGGGGTGTAGATTCAATAGCTCCACACGGAAAGTGCATGAGGCTTTTGAAATTTTGCTGAATAGCTATGCTTTGTCAGACAAAGTAGAGAATCTGTTAAAGATACAGCTTGCTATGACTTTTGATGCAATGAATAAGGAAAATCAGGAGAGAGTAAAGGGCATCAAAGCAAATGTGAAGAAGAAAGAAAAAGAATTAGAGCAGGCTGAAACGAACTATGTGCTTTGCACTGATGCTAAGAAACAGAGAATATGTGAAAAGGTGATTGGAAGATTAGAGAATGAAATCAAAGATTTGAAGATAGAATTGGCTAACCTCGATACGGGAATATTGAACCTCGATAAATTTATTAATTTTGCCTTTAAAATGAGGTCTAACTTATTTGAATTGTGGCAATTACAAGGACTTGAAGGAAAACGGAAATTGCAAAAACTCTTATTTTCGGACGGATTTATCTATGATAAGAATTCGGGCGATATTGAACCTAAGAGTATCAATATGTTCTTTGTGTTAAATAGCTCATATACAAATCTTTATGTAGATAAAAACAAAAGGACGAACCGTGATTTTAACGATTCGTCCCTTAGAGTACCCGAAGCGGGACTTGAACCCGCACAGCCATTACTGGCCAAAGGATTTTAAGTCCTTCGTGTCTACCATTCCACCATCCGGGCAGCCTTATGAATAAAGAGCGGCAAACGAGACTCGAACTCGCGACCCCGACCTTGGCAAGGTCGTGCTCTACCAACTGAGCTATTGCCGCAATGGCTTTTTATGTAGAACGGCTGCAAAGATAGGAAGTTTCCCTTTGCTGCGCAACTTTTTTTCTTGAAAAGTTCGGTTTATGTTGGCTTATCTGCCTAACAAGGTTTTCTCCGCCTGTTCCATCCGTTCGAAATGGAAACCTTCCATCGTCTGTTGCATCAGTGCGGCGATGCGGTCGTTGCACAGGTTGCCGATGCTGCCTTCGTGGGTGTGGTGCACCTCTTTGACGGGTTTGAACTCGCCGGCTTCTATCTCCAGGCCCACTTTCTTGTAGGCGTCGCGGAAGGGCATGCCTTCACGTGCCAGGCGGTTCACCTCTTCCACGCTGAAGATGGGGTCGTAGCGCGGGTCGTCCAGGATGTGGGTGTTCACCTTGATTTCGTGCATGATGTAGGTAGTCATTTGCAGGCAGTCTTTCAGCTCCTGGAAGGCCGGCAGGAAGATTTCTTTGATGATTTGCAAGTCGCGGAAATAGCCCGACGGCAGGTTGTTGGCAATCATCATGATTTGTTGCGGCAACGCCTGCAGTTTGTTGCATTTGGCGCGTGTCAGCTCAAATACGTCGGGATTCTTCTTGTGCGGCATGATGCTGGACCCCGTGGTGCAGTCGTCGGGCAGCTTCACGAAGCCGAAGTTCTGGCTGTTGAACAGGCAGGCGTCATAGGCCAGCTTGGACAGTGTCCCGGCGATGGTGGCCAAGGCAAAGGCTACGTTGCGTTCCATTTTGGCGCGCCCCATCTGGGCATAGACCACGTTGTAGTTCATCGAGTCGAAACCCAACAGCTCCGTGGTCATCGTGCGGTTCAGCGGAAACGACGAACCGTATCCGGCAGCCGAGCCCAGCGGATTGCGGTTGCACAGGCGGAAGGCCGCTTGCAGGAACAGCATGTCGTCTGCCAGGCTTTCGGCATAGGCTCCGAACCACAGGCCGAAGGACGACGGCATGGCCACCTGCAAATGCGTGTAGCCCGGCATCAGTACGTCCTTGTAGGTCTCGCTCTGCCGGAGCAGCACGCCGAACAGTTGTTCTACCGCCTCGGCAATGTCTTTGATTTGGGCACGGGTGAAAAGCTTCAGGTCCAGCAGCACCTGGTCGTTGCGCGAACGTCCGCTGTGTATCTTTTTCCCTATGTCGCCCAGCCGGCGTGTCAGCATCAGCTCCACCTGCGAATGTACATCTTCTACTCCGTCTTCTATCACGAACTCACCCCGCTCGGCCGTGGCGTAAATGTTTTTCATCTCCGCCAGCAGCAGTTTCAGTTCGTCGGCCGTCAGCAGGCCGATGCTTTCCAGCATGGTGATGTGAGCCATGGAGCCTAACACGTCGTATTTGGCCAGATAGAGGTCCATCTCACGGTCGTGCCCCACGGTGAAGCGTTCGATGTCTTTATTGATTTCTACGGATTTCTCCCAAAGTTTCAGAGCCATATAAATGAAGAATGATGAATGAAGAATAATGATGCTTCTGTTTTCGTCCCCTGCTCCTTATTCGTAGGGAATCACGGCCAGCATGTCTGCCATCTTTTCCAGGCCTTCCTGCAAAGGCTTCTGTACCATGGCTTTCATGAACGGGTTCAAGTCCATGCCGATGGTCAGTTTCATTTTACATTCCGTTTCTGTAACAGGCAAAATCTGTATCCACAGGTTGAAGGGCAGGGGCGAGGCCGTTGTTCCGAATTTAATGCACTTCTCCGGTTCACGCTCTACAATCTGCAGGGTAATGCGTCCCACGGGCGCCGCTTCGAAGCTAAGCGAATCGGCGTCGAACGTCAGTCCTTTTACCTTATCTTCCGGGATGCGGTCTTTGATTTTCTCCAAATTGTTCAAGTCGGACAATTTGGCATACACGGCCGCCTGTGGGGCGGACACGTGTTTGATGCTGCTTTCAAATTTGGTCATTCGCGGTCTTTATTTGGCTGCGTCCCAGTGGGCGGGGTCTTTTCGCCATTCGTTCAGTGTTTCGATGTCTTGCTCTTCGATGTAGCCTGTGCGCAGTGCCACGTCCATCACTGCTTCGTAGTTGGTCAGGGTCACCAGGGGGACTTTAGCCTCTTTGAATGATTTTTCGGCTATGGGGAATCCGTAGGTGTAGGCGGCCACCATGCCGATGACTTCACATCCGTCGCGGCGGATGGCATCGACTGCCTTCAGGCTGCTGCCGCCTGTCGATATGAGGTCTTCCACCACTACCACCTTCATGCCCGGGCGCAATTCACCTTCTATCAGGTTTTCCAAGCCGTGGTCTTTCGGTGTGGAGCGTACATAGACAAAGGGCAGATTCAATGCGTCGGCCACCAATGCTCCCTGCGGGATGGCGCCCGTTGCTACGCCGGCGATGGCATCCACTTGTCCGAAACGTTCCAGAATCAGGCGTGTGATTTCGATCTTCACAAAACTGCGAAGGGAAGGATAGGACAATGTCTTGCGGTTGTCGCAATAGAAGGGCGACTTCCAGCCCGAAGCCCAAGTGAACGGGTTGGCCGGTTGAATCTTAATAGCTTTGATTTTTAGCAGTTTCTCAGCGAACAGTCTTTCTAAGGTTTTCATAGCTAACCAAATGTTTAAGTGATCAAATCAAGTGCAAAAGTAAATAAATGGAATGACATAAGAAAAGAGTAAGGCGATATTTTTTTCAGCGTGTTTATTTGTCTTACCATTCATCTTCGTCCACGCTCCCTATACAAAGGCGGATGTCATCGGCTGAAAAGCCTCGTCCCAATGCGAACCGGGTCAGTTTGGCACGACATTCATAACCGTCGGCGATGTGAAGGCTTTTCTTTTTTGACTCCAGCAGGGCTTTCAGTACGGCCAAATATTCTTCGGTGTCTATCCCGGCCAGCAGTGGCTGGTAGACAGCCGGGTCTATCCGTTTCTGGCGCAGGGCCAGGCCGATTTTCTGTTTCCCCCATTTGGCAAAACGGAATTTGTCCTGGATGAAAGCGCGGCTGTAACGTCTCTCATCGATGAACTTGTCTTGCTCCAGCCGGTCGGCAATCCGGTCGGCCATGTCGTAGGGCACTCCCTTGCGCACGAGCTTGTCGGTCACTTCGCTACGGCAATGTTCGGCTTGTGCACAATAGGCCTCCATGCGTTTCAGTTCTTTGTTTTCGTCTATCTCGTCCATAAGTAAATAGCCCCTCCCCATCCTTCCCTCGTGGGGAGGGGGCTTAACCAAATTGTTTATGTAATATGCTCCGGCTATCTACCCCGCGGAAGGGGGTGTGCTGAGCGAACCATCTCTGTAACATGCTCTTAATATGCTCCGATTACCTCCCCCACAGGGGGAGGAGGGAGGGGGCTTGGGCCATGGCGAAACGGTCGTTCCCACTCAAATCCTTTTCAATCCGTATGTCTGTATAACCCAGTCCTTCCAGCAGTGCCGCCATTTCCCGGCCGTATGTGCGGTTGATTTCAAAATACAGCCGTCCGCCCGGCCGGAGCCATTTTAGTCCCAGTTGTGCTATGTGCCGGTAAAAAAGAAGCGGGTCACCGTCGGGCACGAAAAGTGCCCCGGCTGGCTCGTACAGCAGCACGTTGGGCGACATGCCGGCCTCTTCGGATTCGGTCACGTAAGGCGGGTTGCTGACCATAACGTCGAAAGCTGTCTCAGTTTCTTTGGGGCAAGCCAAGACATCCTGTTGCCTGAATGTGACCTTGGCATCCCACCTTTCGCTGTTGGCACGCGCCACGGCCAAGGCTTCCGGCGAGATGTCCCACGCCTCG
This sequence comes from Bacteroides sp. ET71, assembly GCF_023336905.1. Classification (GTDB taxonomy): domain Bacteria; phylum Bacteroidota; class Bacteroidia; order Bacteroidales; family Bacteroidaceae; genus Bacteroides. The sequence goes on along the minus strand of NZ_JAMBLS010000004.1, from coordinate 15,755 downwards.
ACGTATGCGCCGGGCACCTCCAGGGCCAGTGTGACGGCGATGCATCCGCTGCCAGTACCGATGTCCAGCAGGCGTGCCCCCGGCGAGGTCTCTTTCAGCATGAGTTCCACCAGCTCTTCAGTCTCCGGCCGCGGAATCAGTACACCGGGGCCTACACGGAAGTCGCGTCCCAGGAAACGGGCTTTCCCTTCTATGTATTGCAGAGGCTCGAAGCGCAGCAAGCGTTGCACGATGTCGTCCAGCCGTTGCCCGGCTTCTGCGTCCGGGCGGAGCGGCTCGTTCAGCACATAGTCTGCCGGCCGCTGCCCCATCATCTCGCAGCATACGATGCGTGCCAAGGCGGCCGCTTCGCGGTCGTCGTATTTGGCTTTCAACAGGTTGCGCAGATTGGCTGGGGTCAGGTTCATGCTGTTCCGGATTTTGTGGGCGCAAAAGTAATGTTTTTCTTTTAAATACTTCGCCCTTCCTCTTCGAAATGTTTGGGAGCGGTGCCTGTTTCCGGCCGGGCGCATGGGTGGGGGAGATGGAATGGTAAATAATCTGTATATCGGTACGCTCCAAATTCGTTCCATGTTCGTTCTTTGTTCGTTTCTAAGCACTCGAACTTGGTACGACTTTGGTAGGACTTTGGTCCCTGGGTGGCTCGGGAGAGATAGACAGGTAATAAATATGTACGATTTCTGGTCTTGTGAGGAGCTTGGGGCTGTTGTTGTGCAGTGTGGCAGGAGGGTTATAATGTTAAAAGGTTGGGTAATGCTTAGAGTCGGTTTTAAAATCGCTCTCTCTGTCTTGTTGGGCATTGTTCTCCCCCTCCAAACGGGGGAGCAAAGAGGGGGGGTGAAGCGTAGTCGAAACATCTCCCTAATGCTTTTCAGGCGCGTAGTGAGGTCCCCCGACTGTGCTCGGGATGACAGGGAAATGAATTTTTGAATTTTGTGCAGGATGAGTTTGTACATTTTAGTTTGGTCGTGGTAACTTGATTCTCCTCCTTAGGGAAGGAGGAGTACCCGAAGGGGGAGGTGGTAGTGATACTTTATGTTTTTAAATATGGGATATATCTATCGCTACCAGAGGGTGTATCAAAATAGAGATTACCTATCATTAGCTTCGCTCAAAACCTCTTTTGACTATTTCATTAAGGTATAGTCTGTCATTCCGAGCGTAGCCGAGGAATCTCAAGATTGGTTAAGTGAGATGTTTCGACTTCGCTTCGCTCCGCTCAACATGACAGAATGATAGCTGTTTGTCATTATGATACATCCCTTTGAGTTGCCTATCTTGCATCTGGTATGGAAATGCCCCATTTCATTCCGAAACAGATTCTTATTACCGGTTGAGTTTCGGTCATGTTGGGCATTGTGCTCACCCAATAACGGGGGAGAACAACGCTCGGGATGACAGGGGAAAGAATTTTAAGTACGCTCTTAAAGTGTTAAAAAACTGAATATTGCTTAATTTTCCATTGGGTAACAATACTTATTATAAATTATATGTCTACATTTGTGGTTGCAAAGAAAACATTGCATGCAAAGAAACAAATGGATATGCGTATGAGTGTAGTATTGAATGAAAAAACGTTGTGTAACCGCAGGTGGCACCGATAGGACTGATTTCCGCAGATTTTGCATCTGTGCAAGTCACTTTTATCTGTGTTGTCTGTGGTTGCATTTTTGTTTCGTCATCTATTATATGTAAACTATATGAAACTGAAAATCGGCTTTATTTTATTGTGTATCTTCCTGCTTCGCGGGCTCCCCGCCGATGGACAGCATGTGGCGGTAAAGACCAACGTGCTTTATGACGCTTTTGCCAATGTCAACTTGGGCTTGGAGGTAGGACTGGCGCCGAAATGGTCGCTCGACGTCACAGGCGATTTCAATGCCTGGACTTTCTCTCACGGACGTCGGTGGAAGCATTGGTTTGTCCAGCCCGAGGCGCGTTATTGGTTTTGCGACCGCTTTGCCGGCCATTTTCTGGGGCTTCACCTCCATGCGGGGCAGTTCAACGTGGGAGGCGTGGACAATGGCATTTCTTTTTGGGGCACTGATTTTTCCAAACTTTCCGATTACCGCTACCAGGGTTGGGTGGGTGGTCTGGGCGTCGGCTACGGTTATTCCTGGATTCTGGGCAGGCATTGGAACCTGGAAGCAGAGATAGGTCTTGGTTATGTCTATGCCCGCTACGACCGCTTCCGTTGTGCCGGTTGCGGCGAGAAAGTCGAGACAGACAAACCTCATCACTATTTCGGCCCCACCAAAGCGGCTGTGAATTTGATATATGTATTCTAAGCAAGTGGCCGGAACCTTCTTGCGCGGGCAAAGGGGGATGGCTCATGGTGAGATCCTTCGGCTGTGCCCTTTGGGCTTCGCTCAGGATGACAGATACCTGGATTCCCCTTTATAACGAAAACTGAATTTGAACATCTACTTAAAAGAAAGGAACAACGATGAAACAAATGATATTGCTCATGACCTTTTTCCTGCTGAACAGCCTCGGCATCGGTGCGCAAGACTTGGGAGGCGTGCGTGTGGAGAACCTGCGCCTGGAGCGCAACGGTGCCTACCTGAAGGTGCAGATGGAGGTACATCTTGACAGTTTGCAGGTAGAGCGCAACCGGGCTGTGCTGCTGACGCCCAGCATCGTGCAGGGAGATGACTCGCTGGCTTTACCTTCTATTGGTTTGTATGGACGCACCCGTTATTACCAGTATGTGAGGGGCGATGAGGGCATGTTGTCCGGTCCGGACGAGCTGACCTACAAAGCGTCGGAGATGCCGCAGTCGGTGGCTTACCAGACGTTGGTGGAGTATGAATCGTGGATGAACCACTCGCAGTTGGAGTTTGTGCGTCGCGACTTCGGTTGTTGTCGCACGTTGCTGGCCGAGCAGGGCGTGGTGTTTGCGGGCTATCGGGAAGCCGTGGACTGGCTGCCTGCCTTGGCGTATGTACGTCCGGAGGCCAAGGGAGAGAAATGCTTTGCGCTCAGCGGTTCGGCCTTTGTGGATTTCCCCGTAGACCAGACGGTCATTTATCCGGATTACCGGCGCAACGAGGCCGAGTTGGGCAAAATTCAAGCCACGATAGATTCGGTACGCAATGACAGGGATATCCATATCACGGCGGTATGGCTCAAGGGCTATGCTTCGCCCGAAGGCAGCTATGCGCACAATACCTACCTGGCCCGTGAGCGTACGGCGGCGTTGAAGCGGCATGTCTGCCGTCTGTATGATTTCGATGAAAACATTATCAAGACCGAATACGAGCCGGAAGACTGGGCAGGCCTGCGCCGCTATGTCAAGGCTTCGAACCTGGAGCATCGCACGGAGATATTGGCCTTGATTGACAGCGGCAGCGAACCAGACGGCAAGGAACGCCGTATCCGGGTTGCTTATCCGGCGGACTATCGCTTTTTGTTGCAGAACTGCTATCCTGCCCTGCGGCATACAGACTACCGTATCGAGTACACTGTGCGTCGCTTCAGCGATGTGGGCGAAATCAAGCGCATCCTGCTGACGCAGCCGCAGAAGTTGAGCCTGGACGAGTTCTACCTGGCTGCACAGACCTGTGAGCCGGGTTCGACGGAGTTTAACGAAGTGTTCGAGACGGCTGTCCGCATGTATCCCAATGACCCGGTGGCCAATCTGAATGCTGCCAATACAGCCTTGCAACGGCGCGATACGCTGGCTGCCGCACGCTACTTGGCCAAGGCGGGGCAGGCTCCTGAGGCTGTTTATGCCCGGGGGGTACTGGCCTTGCTGACGGAGGACTACGATGAGGCCCGCACCCTGTTCTGGCAGGCCGGACAGGCCGGTGTGAAGCAGGCAGAGGAGGCGTTGGAACATTTGGAGGAACTGATGGATTTGCATGATAACTCAAGTAGAAATAACTAAAACAGAAGACAGACATGAAAAAGATTTTCTTATGGGGGTTGATGGCAACCCTGGCTTTGGGAAGCTGCACGGAAGACAGCGGGGTGGCTTCAGGCAATGGAGAGACCGATGGGACGGAAGGAACGGCCTATCTGACTGTACGCATTACGAACGCAGGTGCCGGTACGAAGGCGGCTGGCAACGAGGACAATCCTTTTGAAAACGGCTCGGAGACTGAACACACGGTTTCGGACGCCCGGTTCTTCTTCTACGACACGGCCGGCGATTTTGTGACGGAGGCCACGGTGTGGAACGGCGGCACAGCGGTGGAAGGCGATGGGAATATAGAGTTCGACGGCAATTCGGTGATTGTGTTGCGCGGCTTGACGTCCAACAATTATCCGAACTACCTGGTGACGGCACTCAATGTGCCGGCAGGGTTTACGCCGGCAAATACCTTGACTGAGATGGAGAAGACCCTGTCCGGAGGCGAAGCGGGCATTTACAAATCGACTTCGGCCAAGAACTTCATCATGAGCACCACCAGCTATGCACGGAGCACGGGCAGTACGACGCCCTATTATGTGACGGAACTGCAACCGAGCAACTTCTCCCTGGAGCCGGTTGTGGCCAATCCGGCTAACGTGGTCGATATCTATGTGGAGCGTCTGGCGGCTAAGGTGACGCTTGGCATTTCTGATGCCCTGAAGGCGAAGGCCGATGCCAATGGCCGTTACAAGCTGAGCGTGACCGTGGCCGGGGGTGACAACGATGCGGAGTCAGGCAATACGGAAACTCCGGCCGTGGCTGCCGAGGATATCTACGTGGAGCTGCTGGGTTGGGCCTTGAACGCCACCGCCAAGAGTTCGTACCTGGTGAAGAACATCGACCAGACTTGGACAGACCAGGGGCTCGGCTTTGCGTGGAACGACGCCGCAAACTACCGCAGCTATTGGGGCAAGGCCTATAACTACGGCATCGACGGTTATCCCACGGAAGGAGGGGATGTGGTGACCAACCAATACTTGAACTACATTTCGTCTGACGAGATTACGAACACCGTGGGTACCGCTTCGGCCTATTGTGCCGAAAACACAAACAATGCCACCATTGCCGCCAAGGCAGCCGCACGCACCAGCATCTTGTTGAAAGCCAAGATTTGCGATGCGAATGGTACAGCGTTGGACATGGTGCGCTACAACGGCGTGTTGTTCGAAAACGAGTCGTACATAGATTACCTGCTCAACGCCACACAGGCCGATTGGGATGCCTGGTATTGCTCTGCCGGTACACCGGGAGAAGCGGGTGCTACTTATACCCGGATGGACAAGACTTGTGTGGAACTGGTGGATAATGGCAACGGTGAAGTGCTGGTGCAGTTGAAGAAAAAAGACACGGGAGAAAGCCAGGCGGTAGAAACCGCAGTGACGCTGTATAAGCGGAGCGGTACAGAAGGCAGTTATACGTACACGGTGTTTACGGAAACTGACATTACCGGGCTCGATGCTACCTTGGCAGCGTTCAACAAAACTAACGTGGCCATCGGCTATAAGGGCGGCCTGATGTATTATAACATTCCTATTGAGCATCTGAATCCCATCGAAGCTAATCAGGAAAGCGTGGACGAAGCCAACTACGGCGTGGTGCGTAACCATTACTACAAAGTGACTGTCAACACGCTGGAGAACGTGGGTAAGGGCATCTACGACCCCGATGAAGACATTGTGCCGGGCGATGAGGATGACGAGCGCTATTACCTGGGTGCCAGCATCCAAATCTTGTCTTGGAAGATTGTGGAACAAGGTGTGGACTTGTAAGGCGAATGAAGATTTTTTCATACATACGCAATTACTGTTTGCTGCTTTGCGGACTGGTTTTGGCGGCCTGCGACAGCGTGATCTACGACGGTGAAGGCGATTGCTCGGTGACCTATCGAGTAAAGTTCCGCTATGACTGGAACATGGCTTTTGCCGATGCCTTTGCCCACGAGGTAGAGTCGGTGACGCTCTACCTCGTGGACGGGCAGGGGCGCATCGCCTGGCAGAAGACCGAGGCTGGCGCGGCGTTGGCGTCGGAAGATTATGCCATGACCGTGGATGTGGAGCCGGGCACGTATGATTTGCTGGCCTGGTGCGGCACGACGGATAAAGGCTCTTTCCTGATTCCCGAAGCCTCGCGGAAGGAAGGACTGACCTGCACGTTGCGTCGTGAGCACGATGCCACGGGGGCGGCCTTTTGTGCGGACGATCTGGACAGACTGTATCATGGCTACGTGCAGCAGCAGGTGTTCGGCGAGACGGAAGGTGTCTATACCTATACCGTACCCTTGGTAAAGAATACCAACAATCTTCGCGTGGTATTGCAAAGTTTGTCCGGCGAGGCGTTGGATAAAGACTTGTTTGAATTTTCCGTCACGGACGATAACGGGGCGATGGACTGGGACAACTCGCTGCTGGACGACGAAGACATCACCTATTACGCCTGGCACACGGAGTCGGGTGTGGCGGAGTTCGAAGACGGGGTGGCAGATGAAGCGACCTCGGCTCTCAGCGCGGTGATGGCCGACCTGACGGTGCCCCGGATGATGACCGGTCATGCCGGGACGGCGCGCCTGACTGTGCGGCGGCTGGATACGGAGGAGATTGTCTTGTCCGTACCGTTGATTCAGACGTTGCTGTTGGTGAAGAGCTATTATGACCGTGAAATGTCTGACCAGGAATATCTGGACAGGCAGGACAGGTTTTCGTTGGTGTTTTTCCTGGATGAAGACCAGCGTTGGATGGATGCCTATATCTATATCAACTCTTGGCGGGTGGTATTGCAGGGCAGTGATTTATGATTGGAAAGGAGACGTATGAAAGAGAGGATACGGCATATCGTGGCAATGGCTTTCGCATTTGTTTGCAGTCTGGGGGCCGTTTCTTGCAGCCCGGAGGCTGTGGACGGAAGCCCGGACGACGGACGGATGCAGGTCAACATCGGGCTGCGCGTGCCGCTTAATCCGCAAACAGGAGACGGTTTCGAAGAAGGCAGCACGTATGAGAACTACATCGACGTGGCGGGCGGCGACTACCGGATTTATTTCTTTGATAGCAACAACCGTTTCATTGCACGCTTCCTGCCGAGCGGCGTGGTGGCCGTGGAGGGAACGAACTACGTGGACTATACCGTGCAGGGCGAAGTGCCCGAAGGAATGGCCATCTATCGGGACTTCAAGGTGGTGATGCTGGCTAACTGGCCGACTTACAACGACGGCGATCTGGAGGCGGGCGTGACGACGATTGAGGAACTGTGTAATGCCGACTGGGCGCAGTTCAAGAGGCCCGGCATACAGCAATTGGGGCCGGGCAACCTGATTCCATTCTACGGCGTGCATGAATATGAGAACGTGGCCTTCGAGATGGGAAAACGGACTATGCTGCCTGAGCCTGTCACTCTGTTGAGGGCACTGGCCAAAGTAGAAGTGGTGCTGGAGTATGACACGGAGACGCTGGAGATTCCGGCAAAGCCAACGACGTATATCCGTGGATTTAACGGCAAGGGCTATTGTGCGCCAAGCGGTGTGTACTCGCAAAACGATTACGGGCAAGGGACAGATTGGGAGAATGACTACCTGGGCACGCTGCATCTGATAGACGGCAAGAATCAAAACGGGGCGACTAACAACCGAGCCGAGTTCTTGCGGACCAGCGAAGAGGCGGGCAAGGTGGTTTGGGTGATTTATCTGACGGAATATCAGAACAAAGGCGTGGGGGATGAGTATTCCTACGTCGAAATCGACCTGGGAGACGAGGGGAAGTATAACATCTATTTTGCGGAATATACGGGCGGCGTGACCGATAATGCCGATGCGAAGCGCCTCGACATCATGCGGAACAACCTTTACCGCTTCAAGGTGAGGCTCAAGCTGGTGGACGGAAGAATCGAGGCTGAGGTCTCCGACTGGGAGAATGAATATGACAATGACTTTAATTTCTGAAAGCAATGAAAAGTAAGTGGTGTTGGGGCTTGTTGGCTCTGATGGCCTGGCTGGCCGGTGGATGCAGTGACGAACTGTTGACAGGGCAGACGGCGGACGATTTCGACGAGGGCGAACTGGTGGAGGTTTCGCTGAGCCTGTCGGTCAAGGGACTGCAGGTAGAACTTCAGGCGGATACGAAAGCACCGGTCGAGGATACGGAAGCCGAGCGGGCTATTCATGACATCTGGGTGTGCCAGTTTGAGGCTGCGAGCGGAAAGCGGTTGACGAAGCCGCGGTATTATACCATCGACGACCAAAGTCAACTGGAAGATTTGCCTGTCTATCTGCGGCCGGACGAGGCGGGAGAGAAGTCGGTGGTTTACATTGTGGCCAATACAGGCAGGGCGGATTGGTTGAATGGAAGGGAAGTCGGCGGTTTGGACAACTTTAGGGAACAGACCGTGTTTAACCTGGAACCGCAGTTCGTCAACGACGGAGAAGAAACACTCTCCATCCCCATGGAAGGGCGTGCGGAGGCAGAGGTTAGCGCAGAAAGTGTGATTACCGTGCCGGTGACGCGTATGTTCGCTAAGCTGAACGTGAGGGTGAAGATTGGCGAGGATTTGGCAGACAGGATGACACTTCGTTCGATAGAGATAAACAGCATATCCAAAGTGAGCCTGGTGCGTGCACGGACGGGGGAAGAAGGAGACAAGACTATCGGAGAGAAAGGAAACATGGAGTACTGGACTACCCGGGCTTTTGGCAGTGCCGATGACCCGGTCAGCGCAGGGACGACTTATACCATCTATGTGGCGGAGAATATGCAGGGCGGAGTGCGTGCCATAGGGGCGGAGGAAGAGGTGGCTCCTGTAAATGCGCTCCGGCTGGGCGTGCAGGCGGCCTTGCAAACGGAACAGGGAGCTACGCAAGAACCCAATTATTATGCTTATCCGGGGACAGATACGGACGACGACCAATTCCCGAACGATTATAACATCCGGCGGAATTGTGTGTACAACGTGGTTGTTACTATCCGTGAGGGAGGTGCGGAACTGCATATCCCGTCTTCCAACTGCTTCATTGTCGAACCGGGGAACCTGCTTTCGTTTGAGCCTTATTACCGGGTGGAAACGGGAGGCGGATTCAAGATTGAAGATTACTTGAATCCGGATGTGCCGGAGAAGGCGATTGACAAGGTAGAAATACTTTGGCAGACGGAAGGGGCCATAGGAGATAATACCAATGGTGATCTTGTTTGGTATAAGCCGGACGAAAAGAAGATTTATGTCCAGACTGCCAAGGAAGGCAATGCCTTGATTGCGGCTTACAACCGGGACGAGGAGATTATCTGGTCGTGGCATATCTGGGTGACGGGCAATGACCCGGGCAATTTGAGCAAGGCTATCCGCTATTATACGTACCGGTGGGATGAAAAGGGAATCTATGGAGTGGCTTCCGGCGAGCCACGTATCTCCGGCTACCAGGTGATGTCTTGCAATCTGGGGGCATTGGCCGATACACCTACGGACGGGTGGGATACCAAACCGTTTGGAATGTTGTATCAATGGGGACGGAAAGATCCCTTCCCACCGCTGCGGACACAGGATGGTCATTATTCTACGGAATATACACCGGAAACAACGGAACAACTGTATGACAATGCCAATCTACCGACCGTAGGTATGACGGCATCTGATGATGTGAATCAATTATTCCATTCTTGTCCCGGAGAAGATATACAAGGAATAGCCGATCCACTTTATTATGCGATTCAACATCCTACTGTATTCATGTGTGGGACAAATCAAGCGGATAGGGATGAAGACTATGTGAAAGCGAGTTGGAATTACTTTGCTCAGGGTGATTGGACACATCAACATAATGATGAGTTATGGGGCGGATTGAAACCCAGGGACGATGGTACGATGAAGAAGTACAGCTATAATACTGACCCTAATGGACCACATATCTATGATAACTATGGAACGGAGAAATCCATATTCGATCCCTGTCCTTCGGGATGGAGAGTACCGCCTGGCGAGTTGTGGCTTGGCTTTACCATAGATGGTCGGAATCCGGAAGGTCATTATCAAACGAATATCAATCTCAATCCTGATATTGAGGGTTGGGATTGGGATCGAACAGGGGCTGGCGTTCCGGTATATACAGGTATGTATATTTATATGCAAGATTGGAAAACAGGAGCCTATTCTTATTTCCCGAATCAAGGACCGCGTGTAGGAGATGGGCGAGGCATTAGAGTAGGGCGTTGTGGGAATTATCACAATGCTACTACCGACATAAATAACCGTGTGAATATTTTGCACACCCATAACAATGCTGCTTTTATGATTTTTGAAACGTCGAACTATATGTACTATGTCAAATCGGTTGCCGGTCCAATCCGCTGTGTGCGCGACAGGTTGTAAGTGCCTGTTTAAAAATTGCTCTTTCTGTCATGTTGAGCAAGCGAAGCGGAGTAGAAACATCTCCCTAACTCCTCTCATGCCCATAGTGAGATCCCTCGGCAGGGTTCGGGATGACAGAGAGAACGGGGTTTAAAACAAACCCTGAATTTAGTTAGGATAATCAATTTCCCGCCGTGAGGCGCGAACCTCTTCTCTGCTGCATACGGCAGAGAAGTGTTAGAAGTCCCGACAGGGATTTCTGACCGTTTGTTTGTTTTGTTTGCTGAGGATGCCCGGTGGGGCATCCTCGCTTCTTGAAAGGAGACGGGTGGGTAGATGCAGGAATGGTCTTCGTGGAACCGCAGATAACTCCGATAAGACTGGTTTTCGCAGATTTCGCGTCTGTGCAAATCGCTTTTATCTGTGTTGTCTGTGGTTGAATTTTTGTTTCGTCATCGGATACTGATGTGTTAAAAACAGGAAAGTAATTTAATTTTTTAGGTTAAATGGGTAGAATTTATAATTTATAAACTAATTTTGCGTAATTATTTTGCCGTGAGGCATGGATATGTTCCTGCGGTTTAGAGAAATCGTAGGGAACAGAGGATTCCTCAGGAAGTCCTTGTCGTTTATTTGTTTTGTTTGCGTGAGGGTATATCGGTTGATATGCCCTCTTTTTGTAGGTATGAAGATGACTGTGTGAGGAGAGTTTGCCAATACTCAAGGAGTTAGCCAAACTTGGCTAGTGAGAGAGGATGATGGAGAATTGTTGTGATTTGCCACGTTGGTGAATTTGTTGGATTATCCCGACCATATTGCTTCGGCTGTGTGTTTCACCGAAGAGGTTTCCGGCGATGCGGTGGTGCTGGCCGACGGGAGCCGGTATGTGATATGTGACCCTACGTATATAGGTGCTCCGGTGGGCCGTTGTATGGATTCATATAAGAACGTGAGTCCGGATGTTATCTTTTGAATGTTAAATATTATAATATTTGTCATTCGGGCCTTTTTTCAATCCGGTATTGCCATCTGCGTCTATCAAAATTGTGTATTTTTGCAGGGTGAACAGTGTAATTTGTTCGTGAATATTGTATAATATACATAAGTATCATGCAGAGGTTAATTAATGAAATCGTTGAGCGCGCCAAAGCGAACCGCCAACGCATTGTTCTTCCCGAAGGCACGGAAGAACGCACATTGAAAGCTGCCAACCAAGTATTGACGGATGGGGTTGCCGACTTGATTCTGTTGGGAAATCCTGACGAAATCCGTGCTTGTGCCAAAGAGTGGGGTTTGGGAAATATTGATAAGGCTACTATCATTGACCCGGAAAACAATCCTAAGAAAGAGGAATATGCCCAGTTATTGTGCGAGTTGCGCAAGAAGAAGGGAATGACCATCGAAGAAGCCCGCGAACTGGTGTTGAACCCGCTTTATTTGGGCTGTCTGATGATAAAGAACGGGGATGCCGACGGGCAGTTGGCCGGTGCACGCAATACGACGGGCAATGTGCTGCGTCCTGCTTTGCAGATTATCAAGACGGCGCCGGGCATTACGTGTGTGTCGGGTGCCATGTTGTTGCTGACTCATGCTCCGGAGTATGGACAGAATGGTTTGCTGGTGATGGGTGATGTGGCTGTTACGCCAGTGCCTGATGCCAGCCAGTTGGCTCAGATTGCCGTGTGCACGGCCCGTACGGCACAGGCTGTGGCCGGCCTTGACCCGAAAGTGGCTTTGTTGAGCTTCTCGACCAAGGGCTCTGCCAGCCATGAGGTGGTGGACAAAGTGGTGGAGGCGCTGAAGATTGCCAAGGAGATGGCTCCTGACATTGCCATCGACGGGGAATTGCAGGCTGATGCCGCTCTGGTGCCGGAAGTGGGTGCCAGCAAGGCGCCGGGTTCGGCCATTGCAGGGCATGCCAATGTGCTGGTTGTTCCGTCGCTCGAGGTGGGCAACATTTCCTATAAGCTGGTACAGCGTTTGGGACATGCCGATGCCATCGGCCCGATTCTGCAAGGTATCGCGCGTCCGGTCAATGACTTGTCACGCGGTTGTTCCATTGAAGACGTGTATCGCATGATTGCCATCACGGCCAACCAGGCTATTGCAGCCAAGCACCAGAAGTGAGAACCATTAAAATCTATAAACATGAAAGTATTAGTGTTGAATTGCGGCAGTTCGTCCATCAAGTACAAGTTGTTTGACATGGACCATAAGGCCGTCATTGCCCAAGGGGGTATCGAGAAGATTGGTCTGAAAGACTCGTTCCTGAAGTTGACTTTGCCGAATGGCGAGAAAAAGGTTTTGGAGAAGGACATTCCCGAGCATACGGTGGGAGTGGAATTTATCCTGCAAACGTTGACCAGCGCAGAGTATGGCGTGGTGAAGTCGATGGATGAAATCGGCGCAGTGGGCCATCGTATGGTGCATGGAGGGGAGAAGTTCAGCCAGTCGGTGTTGCTGACGCCGGAGGTCTTGGAGGCTTTTGCCGCTTGCAATGATTTGGCTCCGTTGCACAACCCGGCTAACCTGAAGGGTGTGCATGCCATTTCTGCCATCCTGCCCCATGTGCCCCAGGTGGGCGTGTTTGATACTGCTTTCCATCAGTCGATGCCGGATTATGCTTATATGTATGCCGTGCCTTATGAACTGTATCAGAAGTATGGCGTGCGCCGTTACGGCTTCCACGGGACTTCGCACAGGTATGTCTCCAAGCGTGTCTGTGAGTTCCTGGGTGTCAATCCGGAGGGACAGCGTATCATTACTTGCCACATCGGCAACGGAGGGTCTATTACGGCCATCAAGGATGGGAAGAGTGTGGACACGAGCATGGGGCTGACTCCGCTGGAGGGCTTGATGATGGGTACGCGCAGTGGCGACATTGATGCGGGGGCTGTGACTTACATCATGGAAAAGGAAGGTTTGGATGCTGCCGGCCTGTCTAATCTGCTGAACAAGAAGAGCGGTGTGATGGGTATCTTCGGCGAGTCGAGTGACATGCGCGACCTGGAGGCGGCTGTGGCTGCCGGCAATCCGCGTGCCCGCCTGGCCGAGAACATGTATTTCTACCGTATCAAGAAGTATATCGGTGCGTATGCCGCGGCTTTGGGGGGTGTGGACATCCTCGTGTTTACCGGCGGTGTGGGTGAGAACCAGGCTTCGGCCCGTTGGGGTGCTTGCGAAGGCTTGGAGTTCATGGGCATCAAGCTGGATGCGGAGAAGAACAAGGTGCGTGGCGAAGAGGCTGTGATTTCGACCGACGATTCGAAGGTGAAAGTCGTGGTCATTCCTACGGACGAGGAGCTGATGATTGCTTCGGATACCATGGCTATCTTGAAACCCTGAGCATAGGATAGGCCAAGTGAACAGAGCACGGGCGGGGAGCATGTCTGGTTGAGGCAACCTCGCCCGTGTGTCATTGATGGCTGCGTCGGCGGTCTTGAGGAGCAGAAGAAGGGATTCTGCTTGCTGAAGGCTGCCGGCGCAGCCTTTATTGTGTTATTCTGCGTACTCCAGTTGCCATTCGTACGTGCCGGCCTCCAGGGGGAGGGGCTGCCTGTCTTTTACTTGGACGGGCGGGTAGAACGTGGCTGTGCTGTTGGGCGGGACGGTGACGCGGTAGGTGATGTGCTTGCCTTGGCGTTCCCATTGCGAGCGGATTTCCCCGTAGGGCGAGAGGTGGGTGGCTTCGAAGCGTTCCAGGCCTTGGGGGAAGTTGGGGCGTAGTATGATGTGCTTGAAGCCCGGTTGTTCGGGGTCGGGGAGGATGCCTCCCAGACCTTTGAAGAACCATCCGCCTATGTCGCCGAACATCATGTGGTTGTCTGATATGTCGCGCGTGGCGTGGAGGTCCCAGTTTTCGAGCAGGGTTGTGGCGCCGTTGACCACCCAGTTGCCCCACGAGGGGTAGGTGGTTTGCGTGGCCAGGCGGTAGGCTGTCTCGGCTTCTCCGTTTTCGCTCAGTGCGCTCAGGATGGCTTTGGCTCCCAGCACTCCCACGTCGAGGTGATAGCCGGCTTCCTGTACTTGGCGGGCCAGGTTGCGGGCTACGGTGCGGCGCAGGCTGTCGGGCACGATGCCCCAGTACAGGGGTACGCTCAGTTCGGTCTGTACGCCGTCGGCATAGGTGCCGGTCTGTGGGTCGAGGTATTTGCGGTTGATGGCTTCGCGGGTTTTGGCTGCGAGGGCGGTGTAGCGTGCGTGGTCGTCGGTCCGGCCGAACAGGCGGGCTGCGCGGGCCAGTATGCAGGCGTCTACGTAGAGGTAGGTGGAGGAGGTCAGTTCTTTGTTGGCGCGTGATTTCACCGGTACCCAGTCGCCCCGGCCCCAGGAGGTGAGTCCGTCGGTGCAATGGGCGGCGGCGTAGTCTACGTAGCGTTTGATGTGGTCGTAGCAGTCGGCCAGGGGTTTGCTGTCGCCGTAGAAGAGGTAGAGGTGCCAGGGGATGAGGGCGATGCTGCTGGTCCAGTCCAGTCCGTTGTCGGTGCCGTAGCCCCATCCGCCTGTGGGGATGATGTCGGGCAGGACTCCGTCGGGGCGTTGTTCGTCGCGGTGGTCGGCCATCCATTTTTCGTAGACGGTGAAGCCGTCGTAGTTGTAGAGGGCTGTTTCGATGGCGAAGTGGCTGTCGCCGGTCCATCCGTTTTTCTCGCGTTGGGGGCAGTCGGTGGGGTAGCCCATGAGGTTGGAGAGGTAGGCGCGGTTGGTGGCGCGGCAGAGTTGGGGGATGAGGCTGTCGGAGGCGTCGATGTGTCCGGTGGGGGGTACGTCGCTGTGGATGAAGTAAGCGGTGAGGCTCTCGCGGTCCAGGTGGATGGGGCGGTCGGCGGTGACTTCGACGTAGCGGAAGCCTTTGTAGTTGAAGTGGGGGGTGAATTGGTCCTGGCCTTGTCCGCTGAGGATGAGGATGTCGGTCTGGAAGGGGTCGCTGTTGTCGGTGGGGCGGTGGTAGACGTCGATGTTGGAGAGGTCGACGCGTCCGTCCGGGTAGAGCCGTTCGCCGTGTTTCAGTCTGAGGGTGGTGCCGGGTGTGCCGCCGACGCGGATGTGGGTGACGCCGGACATGTTTTGGCCGAAGTCGAAGAAGTAGGTGGTGTCGTTCAGCCGGTGGCAGGTGCGGGCGGGGATGGTGTCGACGGCGCGGATGGGCACGGCTTGTTGGGCGGTGACGAGGGTGGATGGGGCGGGCCGGTAGTGTATGTCGTGTCCGTCATCTATCCAGGTGCCTTGCCAGGGGTGTGTCTGCATCAGTCCGGTCTCGAAGCTGGCTGTCTCTGATGTGGAGGGTACCTGGTCTTTGTCCCACACGCGGACTTGCCAGTAGTAGCGGGTGAGGGGTTGCAGGGCGGGTCCGTCGTAGGTGAGCAGCATGTCGGGGGTGGG
The DNA here is from genome assembly GCF_023336905.1 of Bacteroides sp. ET71. Classification (GTDB taxonomy): domain Bacteria; phylum Bacteroidota; class Bacteroidia; order Bacteroidales; family Bacteroidaceae; genus Bacteroides. Next base: position 133 of record NZ_JAMBLS010000004.1, on the reverse strand, counting down.
CCGTCGTCCGCTGTCCCACACGTTTCCCTTGCCCCGGGCCACGGCTGCGGAGTCTGTGCCTACGACCACGCGATAGGCTGTCTGCCGGGCTCCTTGCCTGGGGTCTTGCAGGCGCCAGGCAAGGCGGGGCGTG
>NZ_JAMBLS010000003.1 GCF_023336905.1 Bacteroides sp. ET71 | reverse complement strand
GCTGTGCGCGCCAGGCAGTCCCCCTGCGCCTGACGTTCGACAAGTATGGCAATGTCCGGAAAACCCTGTCCGTCACCCTGCCGCAATTCGTACGCTATTGCAACGCCGAAGGCTGCCGCCTCTACCTGGGCGTCAAAGAACGCACCGACACAGGCATGTCCGCCACCCTCTTTGCCGTCAACACCAAACTGGCCTATTGCCACACGCTCAGCCTGATTGTGCCATTCAGCGTGTTGCAAGGCAGCGGCACCGTGGTGGGCACGCTCTACGCCTTCACCCCTTTGCAAAACGTCACCGAAGACTTTTTCATGAATAACCCCTAGTTAATAGAGCAAATGAGAATACTACTGTCAATCACCCTTTGTCTCCTTGCCCTGACCGCTGCGCAGGCCGGGCCGACGGATGACGTCAAGAAAGAGATAAACAAAATCAAGAAGAGCTCGCAATACATCTACGCAGAGTCTACTGCCCCGACCGAAGAAGATGCGCGTGCCTATGCCGAAGAACGCTTGTTCGACGAGGTAAACAAGTGGGTGTCCACACAAAAGAAAATGAAGGGCAGTGCGAACTTGGTGGTCAATAACCGCAAGGAGTTATGGACGACGTTGTCCATGCCGCGCGGCACCAACATGTACCGCTACTTCATCTACGTCAAGAAGAAAGACATCATCCCCACCGACAACGCGGTGGTCATTGCCAACGAGAGCCGGCCCGCAGTGGAAGAAAAACTGCAGCCCGTCCTGCCCGAAGCCGTCAATCTGCTGGCCGGAATCACGGACTATTACGCCATGGCCGAGAAGGTGAAACAGTTGAAGGCCGAGGGCAAGATTGAAGACTACGGCCGGTATGCTTCGCTGGACGACCCCGACGAGTGCTACCTCATCATCTACAACCGGGAAGGCAAGGTCGTGGCCATCCTGACACCCGGCCCCGAACGCCTCAATGTGAAGACCAACCAGCCCGACGGCGTGGCCAATTACAGCGGCTGCGGAGCCATCGGCATAGAAGTGGAATGAACGACTACATTACTTATAATTGAACATGCTTATGAAGAAAATACTGATACGTGCAATGCTCGCCATGACCCTGTTGCTGGTATGGGGAGCGACTGATGTGAAGGCGGTGGAAGTCACCCTTACTGTCGATGAAGGTGTAGACCGCCCGGCCGGCCTGGAGGCTGCGCAGCGCAACCTGGGCCTGGTGCTGACCGAAATCAACCGCGCCCAGCAGGCGAAGGAAATCCTGACGACCAAAGACCTGCCGATGGACGACTTCTCGCTGCGCTCGCTGGTGCGCCTGTGGGCCGTTACACCGTTCTATTGCGACGACGACGAAGTGGTGGAGCGCTGCTGGGTCTTCAAAGACGGCTCGATGATGGTGAGTCACATCCCGCTGATTATTACGCCGGAAGGAGAGGACTTCGGCGTGGGAACGTACCAAGAAGCGATAGTGGAGTTCGACGCTCAAGGCAGATTAACCGACTTCCGTCTGGCTTTGGACGCTCAACTGTCCGAAAGCCTGGAACACTGCGGAAGCGTGGTGGAGAAGGAAAAGCAGCTCATCATCATGCAGTATGTCGAACGTTTCCGCACGGCCTACAACCAGAAGGATATCGACTTCATTAACCAGATATTCAGCGAAGACGCGCTCATCATCACGGGCAAGGTCGTCACGGCCCGGCCCAGTGCGGACAACAACTTCATGTCGCAAAGAGTGGAGTACAGCAAGCAGAGCAAGGCAGAATATATCCGCAACCTGAAGAAAGCCTTCTTGCGCAACAAGTGGATTAACGTCAAGTTCAGCGAAATCGGCGATAACGGGGAAGAAGGCGGTTGTGCCGGCATTACCCGTTCGAAGGTCAATCCCAACATGTATGGCGTGCGCTTGCGCCAGGAGTGGTCGTCGAGCACGTACAGCGACGAGGGCTATCTCTTCCTGCTCTGGGAGTTCCCGGAAGATGGCGGCAGCCCCATCATACACGTGCGCACCTGGCAGCCCGAATGGGTGGGCGGCGTGCGCCAGCAGCCGGACGACGACATCTCGACGTTGGGCGCTTTCGACCTTTGATTGTTAACTTCTTATATCTATCGACATGAAACGAATACTTTGGATCATGCTACTCTGGTGTCTGGCACTGCCGTCGTGGGCACAGTCGGGCACCAACGAACTGAACCCTTCGCCGGAGGACGACTGCTTTGAGTCGCTGGACGGCAACCGGGGCGTGCTCATCCTGTCGAAACACAAGGACTTGATTATCTCCGTGACCAACAAGGCGTACCCTGTCTCCGTAGACCTCCGCGGCAAGAATGAGGAAGGCTGGTATCGTTACTACGTCATCATCGACGCGCGCGACACGAAGAAGCCCAAGCTGGAAGTGGGCCGTATGGGCAGCCCCTACCGTTCGTCGCAGTTGGTCACGCTGAAGAATCCTGACTTCCTGGTGGCCTACCGTCTGGAAGAGGTGGACAATCCCATCCGCTACGACGAGCAGACGGAAGTGAACGACGTCCACTTCAATGCCACCGAGGCCGCGCTCGAGTTCACCTCCACACTGAAGAGCCTGCAAGTGAAGTGCCCGCCCGACCTGGGTGCGCGCGTCAACAGCCAGGTCAACCCGCAAGACACGTCGCTGCTGCTGGTCGAGGTCATCATCCCCCTGGAACGGCTGGACGAAGCCCGCACGAACGTCACGAAGTTGCAGAACCGTCTGGACGAGCTGAACGCCTTGCTCGATGCGGGCAAGCTGGATGCCGACGCGCCCGAGCTGGACGAGATGGACCGCTTGGGCGAAGAGGTGAAGCAGGCCGATGCCCGCCTGGCCTCGCTGTCCAGCGTGATGGTCTACGGCGAGGGTACGAACCTGCTGTCCATTCCCATCGGCGACCTGGCGCCCCGCGTGAAGAGAAACTACGTCGTCCTGCCCATCGTGGTGGAGAAGGAAGTCTTCACCACCCAGTGCAGCGCCCTGATGGACGAGGGTGGACGCCTGTTCGGCATGCGCAAGTACAAGCAGGCACGCGCCGCTTATGACAAGGCTTTGCTGACGGGCGAATCGGTCGTGGCCGACCTGAAGCCCAACATACAGGCGGCCATCGAACTGTGCGACTCGTGCCTGTTCTACGACGACCTCACCGCCCGCTGCTTCCGGCAGATTGCCCGGATGAAAAAAGAAGGCAATGCCACCCAGGCCGAAGTGGCCGACTACGCCTCGTACGCCATCCAGTACATAGAGCAAATCTACCGCTTCAATCCGGACGACTATTACCTGAAGCGCATCGAACTGATGAAGGGACTGCTGATGAGCATGGACTTGCAAGTAAAGTTCACCTTCGTCGAATGGAAGACTTTCGCCGAGGGCAATCCGATTCCGGGAGTCGAAATCTGGATTTACCGTGGCTTCACGCCCCTTTCGTCCAACAGCTTTTCGTCGGACAAGCGTTTCCGCCGCATCTTGAAGAAGGAAGGGATGAACTTCCAGCAGGTCGGCGAGTCGGGTGCCGACGGCATTGCCGAAATCGAACTGGACCGCACCAATCTGCCCACCGGCATCCTTTTCCGTCCCAAGGAAGATGCCCCGCAGAAGATAGTCTACATGAGTTTCGAGGACCTGATGCGCCGCGCGCAGGGCACGTACATGAAAAAACAGTTCCGCGTCAAGATGTACACCAAATAATCACTGTCCGGTTTCTGCGGACAGTGCCTTTGCTTCTGCCGGACAAGGGGCACGCTTCTTCCGAACAGCAGCCGCGTTTCTTGTCCGACGGAAGCACGGCTCGTGTCCGCCGGGCAGAACTTGGAATAGAAAAGTTGGTAATCAATCTATTAATAAATTAAAAACTTGTAAACGTATGAAGAGAATGATTTTGAAGAGTGTTTGTGCGTTGGCACTGGTGGCCTTCTGCGCAACGGGTGCTTCGGCACAGGGATTCTTGAAGAAACTGAAAAAAGCCGCCGAGACAGTGACATCTATCACCGGCACGGGCGAGCAAGCTGCCGATACCACAGCCGCCAGTGCTGCCGACAGCATCTCCCCCAAGGAGCTCGCGGCCACCATGCCGATGTATCGCGTGGTAGAAGTCGTAAAGACGGACGAGAACGGCGATACGCTCCGCAACGAAGACCAGACCGTCCAGAAGTATTATCTGCTGCTGGACCAGAATGATAAAGTGTGCGACGCCTCGACGGCCCGCAAGCACCTCAAGTCGGCCATGAAATCGGGCGCTGCCATCCTGGCCAAAGTGGGTGTGGGCGCCGCTGCCGGCGCATTGGCTGCCAAAGGCTCGGGCGGTTCGAAGAAGAAAGCATGGCTCAGTGCCGGCATCGGTGCCGTTGTGGGACTGGCGGCTGCGTCCGACGACATCAAGGAGCTGAAGCAGCAGTTGAAACTCCGCAAAGAATGTTTGCGTGTGATAGCCCAGTATCAGAAAGACTTCACAGACGAAGGCTTGCCCGTCGATGCTGCGGCAGACCTGTCGGCCTACCAGGATTGCGAGACGATGACCCTGCCTGCCGCCCAGGTGCAGCAAGAACTGTTGGCCTCGCAAGAAGAGGGCGGGTCGATGGAAGACTTCTCTGACGAAGAGCTTGAAAAGCTGCTGAGCGAAGAGAACGCCTGAGGCGTTTCCGTCGTCGATAAGCAAAATCACAGGCCCGGCAACGAATTTGCCGGGCTTTTCTTTTCTATTCCCGCCGGAAAAACGTACTTTCGCACACTGGATGCGCGTGCGCCCCTTCGTCCGCGTCTCCGCATTACTAATCTCTAAGCAATACCATTATGAGGAAACTGCCTCTCATCTGTTCCCTCCTCGTGCTCCTGCTGGCCGCCTGCGGGGGCAAGGAGAATCCACGGGTCGCCCACGTCAGCGGCGAAATCAAAGGCCTGGGCGACGACACGCTCTACGTGCTCGGCATGGATCGGTTGTTCGACCGCATAGACACGCTCGTGGTGCACGGGGGTAAGTTCTCCGACACCATTCCCGTCGACACCCTCGTGGGCGTCCGCCTGCTCTTTGGCGACGGCACCGCCTATCCCCTCTACCTCGACCGGCGCGAACGCATCCGCATCAGCGGCTCGGCAGACCGCCTGCAAGCTCTGCAAGTGACCGGCAGCCCGCTCAACGAAGAGCAGACCGCCTTCTCGCAGAGCCTGGCCGAGCTGTCTGCCCCAACGGACACTGCCGTGCAGCGCCGTGCGGCCGATTTCATCCGCCGGCATCCCGCTTCGCTGGTCAGCCTGTGGCTGCTGGAGGAATACTTCGTGCAGGTGCCCGACCCGGACATCGACCGCATCGAGTCGCTGATGGAGCCGCTGGTGGGCGAGCTGAAAGACCGCCCTCTGGCCAGTGAGCTGATGGAGCTGCTGGAAGACCATAAAAAGCTGTCTGTGGGACGTTCCTTGCCCTTCATCCAGACTACCGATGCCGACGGCGAACGCATCGTGCGCACGCAGTTCAAAGACCAGTATCTCCTGTTGCACGTCTGGGCTTCGTGGGACGCTGCCAGCCGGGCCGCCAACGACTCGCTGCGTGCGCTCCATCGCCGCCAGAAGCGCAACAAGGACTTTGCCATGCTGGGCGTCTCGCTCGACACGGACCGTGCGATGTGGCTGGACGCCGTCCGCCGCGATACGCTGGAGTGGACGCAAGGGTGCGACCTGCACGGATGGGAGTCGGACGTGGTGAAGAAGTGTTATGTCTATGCGCTGCCCTTCAATGTGCTGGTCAACCCCAAGGGACGTATTATGGGGATAAACCTCACGCCCGCCCAGGTGGAAGAAAAGATTAAGAAAGACTGAATCTGCTGTTAAACCTGATACCATGTTAGTAAAGACTTATGGCGCGGCCGTGCTCGGCATCGACGCCATCCCCATTACCATCGAAGTCAGCAGCTCCAAAGGCTGCATGTTCTACCTGGTCGGCCTGCCCGACGCCGCGGTCAAGGAAAGCCACCGCCGCATCTTGTCCGCCCTTCAGGCCAGTGGCTTGCGCCTGCCCGTCACCAGCCTGGTGGTGAACATGGCGCCTGCGGACATACGCAAGGAGGGTGCCGCCTACGACCTGCCTCTGGCCATCGGGATGCTGGCTGCCACCGAGGTGTTGCATGATGCCGAAGGCCGTCTCTCCCGCTTCCTGCTGATGGGCGAGCTGAGCCTGGACGGCACGTTGCAGCCCGTCAAGGGCGTGTTGCCCATGGCCATCATGGCACGCGAGCGGGGTTACGAGGGCATGATTGTGCCCCGCGCCAACGCCCGCGAGGCGGCTGTGGTAAACAGACTCCAGGTCTACGGTGCGGATAATCTGTGCCAAGTAGTTAACTTTTTCAACGGGAAATGTGCGCTGGAACCGACGCTGGTCAATACGCGCGAGGAGTTTTTTGCCCGGCAAAGCAGCTTCGACTACGACTTCGCAGAGGTGAAAGGCCAGGAGAACGTGAAGCGCGCCCTGGAGGTGGCGGCTGCCGGAGGCCATAACGTGCTGCTCATCGGTGCCCCGGGAAGCGGCAAGTCCATGCTGGCCAAGCGTCTGCCCAGCATACTGCCGCCACTGTCGTTGGGCGAGAGCCTGGAGACTACGAAGATACATTCCGTGGCCGGGAAGCTGGGCAGCGAGGGCGGCCTTATCTCGCGGCGCCCGTTCCGCGACCCGCACCACACCATCTCCATCGCGGCCATGACGGGCGGGGGCAGCAATCCGCAGCCGGGCGAGATTAGCTTGGCGCACAACGGCATCTTGTTTCTTGACGAGCTGCCCGAGTACAGCCGCTCCGTGCTCGAGGTGTTGCGCCAGCCGTTGGAAGACCGGAAGATAACGGTGTCGCGCGTCAAATACAGCGTCGAGTACCCCGCCAGCTTCATGCTGGTCGCGTCGATGAACCCCTGCCCGTGCGGTTACTACAACCATCCCACCCGTGCCTGCGTCTGTACGCCCGGACAGGTGCAACGCTACCTTAACCGCATTTCCGGGCCTCTGCTGGACCGTATCGACCTCCAGATAGAAGTGACGCCTTTGCCTTTCGAGAAGATGGCCGATGCCCGTCCGGCTGAGTCGAGCGCAGCCATCCGCGAGCGGGTGGTGCGTGCGCGCCGCATCCAGGAAGAGCGCTATGCGCAGGAGCGGGGCATCTATTGCAACGCGCAGATGAACAGCCGCCTGCTGGCCCGCTATGCCCGTCCCGACCAGGCCGGGCTGGCGTTGCTGAAGTCGGCCATGACGCGCCTGAACCTGTCGGCCCGTGCTTACGACCGTATTCTCAAGGTGTCCCGCACGATTGCCGACCTGGAGGGCAGCGAGGAGGTGCGCCCCCCACACTTGGCCGAGGCCATCGGTTACCGCAACCTCGACCGCGAGGACTGGGCTGCGGGCTAATCGGCTTTTCGTTTCTCCACGCGTATGCGGGCGTCCACGGCGATGACGTGCCGTTCGGTGCCCAGCAGCGGGTTGATGTCCATCTCCTTTATCTCGGTGGCAAAGCGCAGCAGGGTGGACAGGCGGACGATGATTTCGGCGAAGCGGTCTTCGTTCACCCCTTGCTGGCCGCGCGTGCCGCGGATGATTTTGTAGGCGCGCAGGGAGTGTATCATCGAGTATGCCTCTTCGTAGGTCAGCGGGGCGAGGCCGGAGGAAACGTCTTTCAGCACCTCGACGAAGATGCCGCCCAGTCCGCACAGCACCACGTGCCCGAACTTCTCTTCATATTTCGCACCGATGAACAGCTCCGTGCCCTTCAGCATGGGCTGCACCATGACGCCCGTGGCGCCTTCTATCTGCATCATACGGTCGAACTCCAGGGCAAGGTGCTGCTCTGTCTTGATGTTCAGCACCACGCCTCCCACGTCCGACTTGTGCACCGGCCCCACCACCTTGGCCACCACGGGGAAGCCCGTGCGGCGGGCGAAAGCCAGCAGCTCGTCTTTCTTGATGGACGCACATTCGTCCACCACGGGGATGCCGGCCGAGCGCAGCAGGGCCTGCACCTGGTAGGGCGGCAGGTAGCCGTCGGTCGTGATGGAGTCGATGATGCGCCGGATGCGGGGCACGTCGACGCCAAACAGCTCAATTTCGTTGTTCGCCGGGCGCGGCGCGTTCAGCACGCGGCTGAGGGCGGTGCCCAGCGTCACCTCGTCGGCAAAGTTCACGTGCCCTTTCGCCAGGAAGTCAGCCACTTCCGCCCCGGCCGTGTTCACCGAGGGCAGGATGGGGAAGATGGGCTTGCGGCACGTCTGCATCTTCTGGTGCAGCACGTCGTACATCTGATACATCGTCACCAGTCCCGGTGTGCCGAAGATGGCCAGCACGGCGTCTATCTGGTCGAATTTCTCTTCGCAATACTCCAGGCAGAGGCGCAGGTGTTCGGGCGTGCCCGTGGCCAGGATGTCGATGGGGTTGCCCACGGCGGCTCCGGGGTATAGCTTCGATTTCAACTCCTCGACCAAGGGGCCTTCCAGCTTGGGCACGTTCAGTCCGCCTTTGCTCAGGGCGTCGGTCAGCATCACGCCCGGGCCTCCGGCGTGCGTCACGATGGCGAAGTTGCGTCCGCGCAGTTCGGGCAGTGTGAATACGCAGCCCACGGTCGTCAGCTCCTCGCGCGAGAAGCAGCGCACGATGCCCGCCTTGCGGAACAGTGCTTCGACGGCCGAGTCGCTGCTGGCAATGGCGCCCGTGTGCGACGAGGCCGCCCGGCTGCCGCTCTCGCTGCTGCCCGCCTTGATGGCCGCGATGCGGCAGCCCTTGCGGATGAGCGACGAGGCGTGGAACAAAAGGCGGTCGGGGTCGCCGATGCTTTCGATGTACAGCAGCTTGATGCGCGAGTCGCGCTCCGGGTCGAAGTGCTCGTCCAGGTACTGGAGCACGTCTTCCACTCCTATCTGTGTGGCGTTTCCTACCGACCAGACCGAGTTGAACTGCAAGCCCTTGGTGACGGCGCTTTCGAGGATGAACACTGCCGTGGCGCCCGAACTCGAGATGAGGTCGACCCCCTGCGGATGCAGTTGTGGTATCGGTTGAGAGAAGACGCTGTGGTGCCAGCGGGTCAGCAGTCCGATGCAGTTGGGCCCGATGAGTGCCGCGCCGTGTGCTTCGACCGTCCGGAGGATGCGTTGTTCCAGTTCGGCACCTTCGTGTGTCTCTTCCCCAAATCCGGCGGACAGGATGATAAAGGCTTTGACGCCTTTCTCTCCGGCCAAGACCTCCACTGCGTCCGGACAAGCCGCGGCTGGGATGGCCAGCACAGCCAAGTCGGCCGGGGGGACGTCGTGCACCGTGGGGTAGGCGCGCACGCCTTGTATCTCTGTCTCCTTGGGGTTGACAGCGTAGAGCTGTCCGCCGTAGTGCCCGCCCAGCAGGTTGCGCAGCAGGGCGCCGCCGGGCTTGTGTACGTTGTTCGAAGCGCCCACCACAACGATGCTGTCCGGGCGAAGGAGCTGTTTGTTAATCATAATCGAACGGGAAAGGTTGTCGGGTTAGAATAAACTCCACGCCACGGTGAGTCCCGCCATGACGATGGCTACCATGCTCATCAGTTTCACCAGGATGTTGAGGCTGGGGCCAGAGGTGTCTTTGAAGGGGTCGCCCACGGTGTCGCCCACGACGGTGGCCTTGTGCACCTCGCTGCCCTTGCCGCCGAAGTTGCCTTCTTCCACGTATTTCTTGGCGTTGTCCCACGCACCGCCGGCGTTGGCCATGAAGATGGCCAGTACGAAGCCCGTGCTCAGGCCGCCGATAAGCAGGCCCATCACGCCCGAAATGCCGAAGATAAGTCCCGTGCCCACCGGAGCGATGATGGCCAGCAGCGAGGGAAGAACCATCTCGCGTTGGGCACCTTTGGTCGAGATGGCTACGCAGCGCTCGTAGTCAGGCTCCGTGCGGCCCTCGAGTATGCCCTTGATTTCGCGGAACTGCCGCCTTACCTCAGCGACCATACGGGCGGCTGCACGACCCACAGCGTTCATCGTGAGCCCGCAGAACAAGAACGCCATCATCGACCCGATAAACATGCCGGAAAGCACGCGCGGGTTCATCAGCGTGACGTCGTAGTAGCGCATGAAGTCGAAGAACGAAGCGTCTTGCAGCTTAATCTGCTCGCTGCCGATTTGCAGCACGGTGGTGCCCAGGCGGTCCAGTCCGATGCGTATTTCTTCTATATACGAAGCCAGCAGCGACAGTCCGGTCAGGGCTGCCGAGCCGATGGCGAATCCCTTGCCCGTGGCGGCCGTGGTGTTGCCCAGCGAGTCGAGGGCGTCGGTGCGGCGGCGCACTTCTTCGCCCAGGCGCGACATCTCGGCGTTGCCGCCCGCATTGTCTGCGATGGGTCCGTAGGCATCGGTGGCCAGCGTGATGCCCAGTGTCGAGAGCATGCCTACCGAGGCGATGCCGATGCCGTAGAGTCCCATGGCCACGTTGCCGAAGTCAAAGCCCGAGGCGAACAGGTAGGAGGCGATGATGCCGACGACTACGGCGAGGACGGGGATGGCTGTCGAGAGCATGCCCAGCCCGATGCCGGAGATGATGACTGTGGCCGGGCCGGTCTTTCCGCTTTCGCTCAGGCGTTTGGTCGGTTTGTAGGATTGTGAGGTATAGTATTCGGTAGAGCGGCCGATGATGATGCCTACCAGCAGTCCGACGACGACGGAGCAGGAAATCCACTGCCAGTTGTCGATGCCGAGCAGCCACAGGATGAGGAAGGTGGCTGCCACGATGAGCACCGAACTGAGGTTAGTGCCCAGGGAGAGGGCGTTCAGCAAGTCTTTCATCTTCGCGTCCTCTTTGGTGCGCACTGCGAATATGCCGATAAGGGACAGCAATATCCCGACGGCCGCAATCAGCATGGGGGCGATGACTGCCTTGAATTGCATCACCGTGTCGCCGCTGTGCAGGAAGGCGGCTGCTCCGAGGGCTGCCGTGGCCAGGATGGAGCCGCAGTAGCTTTCGTAGAGGTCGGCACCCATGCCGGCCACGTCGCCTACGTTGTCGCCTACGTTATCGGCGATGGTGGCGGGGTTGCGCGGGTCATCCTCGGGTATGCCGGCTTCGACCTTTCCGACCAGGTCGGCGCCGACGTCGGCCGCCTTCGTGTAGATGCCGCCGCCCACGCGGGCGAAGAGTGCCTGTGTCGAGGCGCCCATGCCGAAGGTCAGCATGGTGGTGGTGATGACGCAGAGTTTCTGCGTGGGTGTGATGGCGTCGGCGGGGATGACGGCGTTCAGCAGGAGGTACCAGAAGGAGATGTCGAGCAGGCCAAGCCCTACGACGACAAGGCCCATGACTGCCCCGCTGCGGAAGGCTATGCGGAGTCCGGAGTTGAGTGACTTACGGGCGGCGTGCGCGGTGCGTGCCGAGGCGTAGGTGGCTGTCTTCATGCCCAGGTAGCCGGAGAGTCCGGAGAAGAAGCCGCCCGTGAGGAAGGCGACGGGCACCCAGGCGTTTTGTACGTGGAAGCCGTAAGCCATGATGGCGAACATGATGGCCAGGCAGACGAAGACGATGCCGACGATTTTGTACTGTTGTTTCAGGTAAGACATGGCGCCTTTGCGGACGGCGGCGGCGATTTTCATCATTTGCGTGGTGCCTTCGCTTTCTTGCATCATTTGCCGGTGGAAGTACCAGGCGAAGACCAGTGCCAGGACGGAGGAGGCGGGCACCAGCCAGAAGAGGGTCTGTTCCATGGAAGAAATCAGGTTTTAAAAGTTTGGTATTAATGGTTCATTTTCTGTTCGAATATAAGGAGTTTGCTTGAGATGTGCAAGCCTTGTCAAGCAACTTTAAGGCTTTATTACGTTTATTGCACATCTGGGGTGGGGGTGGGTGTCCGGGCAAAAAGGAGGCCGGCAAGAGGCGGTGGGGTTCCGCTCTTGCCGGCCTTGCCTGTCAGGAGAGTTTTGTTTATTTAACGATGCTCATGAAGTCGGAGTTCGTGAAGTATTTGGCAAACTCAAGGTCGGATGCAGCTTTCTTGCCCAGTGAGGGGTTGGCGGCAACGGCTTTCTTCAGGTTAGCCATGACGCCCGACGGGTTGTTGGTACGGGCTGCGAGCACTGCCTTGAGGTAGTCGGTGTAGGCATCGGCATTTTGTACGCCGTCCAGCGTGGTGCGGGCCTTGTTGTAGTTCTTGGCCAGGATTTGTGCCAGGGCTGCGCTGTTGGTCTTGGCGTCGCCGAAGGAGGCTACGGCCTTTTCGTACTGTCCTTGTTCAATGTAGAGGTTGCCCAGCGCTTCGTTCAGGCCTTCGGCTCCGGCGGCTTTGCCCAGGTAGGATTCAGCAGCGGCGGCATCGCCTTTCTTCAGTGCGATGAGTCCCAGGTTCATGTTGATTTCGGGTGCGTCTTTCAGCGAGGCTGCTTTCTTCAGGTAGCTTTCGGCGGCTGTGTAGTCACCCTTCTGGTAGGCCAGTTTGCCCAGGTTGTTGTAAGCACGGTAGTCGTTGGGGAACTGCTTGGTAGCTGTCTTGTAGATGGCTTCCTGCTGGGCGGGGTCGTTGGTCAGTGTGGCGGCGTAGAGCAGCTCTTCGATGTTCAGCTTCGAGGGGTCGTTCTTGGCCAGGTTGCTCAGTTCGTCGTCGGACTTGCCGATGATTTCGTAGTTCAGCGTCAGGCGAGAGCGGCGCAACTGCGGAAGGATTTCGTCGGCCAGTGTGCTGTAGACGGTGGAGATGTTCTTAATCTCTTGTTCGCGCTGTTCGGGGTCGGAGTACATGGAGAGTACGCGCAGGATGAGTTCCTTGTCCTGGATGTTGGATTTGGAGACGAGTTCCTGGAAGCCTTCCCAGTCTTCGGCGGTGTAGTCGGCCAGCACTTGTGCGTCAATTTCAGCTTTCTTGAGTTGTTTGCCCAGTGCTTTTTCGGTGTTGTCGCGACGTTTTTCGGCCAGGCCTGTGTTGAGGTCGAGTCCGCCGTCAGGCGAAGCGTAGGCCGAGATTTCGATGTTTGTAATCTTCTTGTTGACGGATTCGTTGACGTTCTTGGCTTCGTCGGTGAAGGCCTGCGCGTTCTTCAGCTCGCTGGCGCGTACGTTGGCTTGCTGGATGAGGAACATGATGTTGGCGTCGCGCTTTTCCTTGATGATGCGCTGGAATGCGTCGTTGCCCAGTGCCGGGGTTGCGGTCTCAAGGGTCTGCTCTACCATTTCGGAGGTAGAAATGACGCCATCGGCCACCTTCACGGCGGGGATTTCTACGGTCTTCTTTCCGATGGTTGCTTTGAACTCCAGGTAGAGCTCGGACTTCGCCATCTCGGGGACGTAGTCGAACGACGTTTTCATTGTGTAGCTGCCGCCCATCTTGTAGGAGATGGTCTGGTCGTTGCCCTCTACCTTTTCGCCTTGGAAGGTAGCGGACTGTCCTTTGGCTTCACCGCCTTCCCAGCGCAGGACGGGGGTGACCTCTACGATGGCCTTCTTGTTGAAGTACTTTTCGGGGAATTTGCCGTTGATGGTGGCGGGTACTTTCCCTGCCTGAGCCTCGAGGACTTGAGGCGTCACGGTGAAGTAATCGGACGAGAGTTCGCCCATCTTGCTGCTACATGCGCTCATCAGCGTCAGAAGCAGCGCCCCCAGTACGGGGAGATACAGTTTGCTTTTCATTGCTGTTAGGGATTTAAAATGGTTTATAATTGTTTGTTTATTTCCGTATCATACGTTTCTCTATCATACAAATATACCGACTTTCGTGTCAGTTGTTCGGTTGGTGCCTGTTTTTTTACCATATTTTAATAATTCGGCCGGGAAGTGCTTCGGTTGTTGGATTTTTTCTTATTGGCGGGCAGTGGACGGTTTTTCTTGTAAACTGTTGATAATCAGTAGCGGCGTGGCGGACTTTCCTCTTGCGCCTCCCGACGGCGGCTCTGCCGCGTGGTGGCCGCGCTTCCGGCGGATGGCGGGGATGGCCCGTGTGCGTGGCGGGCAAACCTGCCATTCAGTCCTGCCGTTTTGGCAATATTTTTCTTAGACGCCGTGCTCGCGGTTGTACTTGATGTTGCGCGGGTGGTGGAGGATGATTTCGCTCCGCAGCATCTGGCGGTCGATGTGTGTGTAGATTTCGGTGGTCGCGATGCTCTCGTGGCCCAACATCGCCTGGATGGCGCGCAGGTTGGCTCCGCCCTCCAGCAAGTGTGTGGCGAAGGAGTGGCGGAAGGTATGGGGGCTGATGCTTTTGGTGATGCCGGCGCGTTCGGCCAGTTCTTTGACCAGGTGGAAAACCATGATGCGCGAGATGTGCTTACCCCAGCGGGCCAGGAATATGTAGTCTTCCTCGCCGGGCTTGATGCGGCCCTGGGCGCGGTCCAGCAGCCAGTATCTGATTTCCTTGACGGCACGGGGCGAGATGGGCACCAGGCGTTGCTTGTCGCCCTTGCCCTGCACCTTGATGAAGCCTTCGTCGAAGTAAAGGTCGCTCAGCCGCAGGTTGCACAGCTCGCTGACGCGCAGGCCGCAACTGTACAGCGTCTCCACGATGGCGCGGTTGCGCTGTCCCTCGGGCTTTTCCATGTCTACGGCGTCTATGATTCGGTCTATCTCGTCCACCGTCAGTACCTCCGGCAGCCGGAACCCTGTCTTGGGCCCCTCTATCAACTCCGCAGGGTCGGCCTGGAGCCTGTCCGTCAGCACCAGGAAGTGGTAGAACGACTTGATGCCCGACAGTATGCGCGCCTGCGAGCGGGCGTGGATGCCGATGTCGTGCAGCCCGGCGTTGAACCGCTCCAAGTCATCGTTCGTCACCTCCAGGAAGTCCACTCCCTCGCTGTCCAGAAAGTACAGGAGCTTCTGCAAATCCTGCTGATAAGCCTCCACTGTGTTGGGCGATAACGATTTCTCCAGTTTGAGCCACTGCACATATTCCTGCACCACGCCGGCGCGTTTCGTCTTATTCGGCGATTTTTCTTCTGTATTCATATCTTTTTTCATACCTTTGCACGGCAAAGACGATGCAAACGAGCACGATGCGCCTCTGGCCGCCCGTCGCCGCTTGCCCTTTGTCCGATGCAAAGATAGGCAAAAACAGGATAATATGAAGAAAGTACAAATCATCAACGGCCCTAACCTCAACCTGCTGGGCCGCAGGGAGCCGGGCGTCTATGGCTCCGAACCCTTCGAAGGTTTCCTCGCCGACTTGCGCCGCCGCTATCCGGACGTGCAGATAGACTACTTCCAGTCGAACATCGAGGGCGAACTCATCAACAAAATCCACGAAACGGGCTTCGGCTACGACGGTATTATCCTCAACGCAGGCGCCTATACCCACACGTCCATCGCCCTGCAAGACGCCATACGCGCCGTCACCGCACCCGTGGTCGAGGTGCACATCAGCAACGTGCACGCCCGCGAGCCCTTCCGCCACGTCTCCCTCATTGCCGCCGCCTGCCGCGGCGTCGTCTGCGGCTTCGGCCTCGACTCTTACCGCCTGGCGCTGGAAGGACTGCTGGCACGCTGACAACGCACACTCCCGCACGGCCGCCCTCGACGGAGCGACGGCCCCATACATATATATAAATAGGTATTAAAGAAGGTAGAAACATTATGTTACTGAAACAGACAAAGATCGTAGCCACCATTTCCGACAAGCGTTGCGAAGTGGACTTCATACGACAACTATTCGAAGCAGGCATGAACGTCGTCCGGCTGAACACCGCTCACCTGGACGCCGAAGGCCTGGATAAAATCATTGCCAACGTGCGCACCGTCTCCAACCGCATCGCCATCCTGATGGACACCAAAGGACCCGAAGTGCGCACCACCGTGCTTGACGAACCCATCGACTTCCACACGGGCGACAGCGTCCGTGTGGTAGGCGACCCCGGACGGAAAACCACCCGCCAGTGCATCGCCGTCAGCTACCCCGGATTCGTGCACGACGTCTGCCCGGGAGGGCACATCCTCATCGACGACGGCGACCTCGAGCTGCTCGTGGTCGGCAAGGAAGAAGACGCGCTCCTCTGCGAAGTCCAGAACGAGGCCACCCTCGGGAGCCGCAAGAGCGTCAACGTCCCCGGCGTGCGCATCAACCTCCCCTCGCTGACCGAACGCGACCGCCGCAACATCGACTACGCCATCGACCGCGACATCGACTTCATTGCCCACTCCTTCGTGCGCAACAAGCAAGACGTCCTCGACATCCGCGAACTGCTCGACGCCCGCGGCAGCGACATACGCATCATCGCCAAGATTGAGAACCAGGAGGGAGTCGATAACATCGACGAGATACTCCAGGTGGCCGACGGCGTCATGATTGCCCGTGGCGACCTGGGCATCGAAGTGCCGCAGGAGCGCATCCCCGGCATACAGCGCATCCTCATCCGCAAGTGCATCCTCGCGAAGAAACCCGTCATCGTCGCCACACAGATGCTGCACACGATGATTAGCAACCCGCGCCCCACCCGCGCCGAAGTGACCGACATCGCCAACGCCATCTACTACCGCACCGACGCCCTGATGCTCAGCGGCGAGACAGCCTACGGCAAATACCCCCTCGAGGCCGTCAAGACCATGACCAAGGTAGCTGCCCAGGCCGAGCAAGACAAGTTGCCGGACAACGACATCAGGATACCTCTGGACGAAAACAGCAACGACGTCACCGCTTTCCTGGCCAAGCAAGCCGTCAAAGCCACCACGAAGCTGAAAATACGGGCCATCATCACCGACAGTTACAGCGGGCGGACGGCGCGCAACCTCGCCGCCTTCCGCGGCCGTTACCCCGTCTTGGCCATCTGCTACAAGGAGAAGACCATGCGCCACCTCGCCCTGTCCTACGGCGTCGAGGCCATCTACATGCCCGAGCTGGCCAACGGACAGCAGTATTACTTCGCCGCCCTGCGCCGCCTGGTGAACGACGGCAAGCTCCAGCCTACGGACATGGTGGGCTACCTGAGCAGCGGAAAGGCCGGCACGCAGACATCCTTCCTCGAAATCAACGTGGTGGAAGATGTGCTGAAGTACGCCGACGACTTCGTGCTGCCCAACAGCAACCGATACCTCTGAGAAATGGAGAATTGAGAATTAAGAATTAAAAAATAGAACGAAGAGAAAACCAACACTTTCTCAGTACCTTGCTTTTAATTCCTAATTCTCAATTTTCCATTTTCTAATTCTCAATTTTCCATTTTTAATTCTTAATTCCTTCTTCCCGTGTCCCTCGACGAATACATCCTTTCGCACATAGACGCAGAGAGCGACTACCTGCACGCCCTCTACCGCGACACCCACCTGCGCCTGCTCTATCCGCGCATGGCTTCCGGCCACCTGCAAGGCCGGCTGTTGAAGATGTTGGTGCAGATGATTCGTCCACGCCTGGTGCTCGAGCTTGGCACTTATAGCGGCTATTCTGCCCTGTGCCTGGCCGAAGGACTGCCGGCGGACGGCAAGCTTTATACCTTCGAAGTGAACGACGAGCAAGAAGACTTCACGCGCCCCTGGCTGGAGAACTCGCCCTGGGCTTCGCGCATTGACTTCCGCATCGGCGATGCCCTGACGGAAGTGCCCCGCCTGGGGTTGACTTTCGACTTGGCTTATATCGATGCGGACAAACGGCGGTATGTGGAATATTACGAGATGGTGATGCAGCACCTGGCTCCCGGTGGCTACATCATTGCCGACAACACTCTGTGGGACGGCCATGTGTTGGAGGAGCATCCCCGCCCTTCAGACCTACAGACGCTCGGCATCCAGCGGTTCAACGACCGGGTGGCGCAGGACGAGCGTGTGGAAAAGGTCATACTGCCCCTGCGCGACGGACTGACGCTGATTCGGAAGAAAGAGGCTCAGAGCAACCGTCTGCCCAAGTAGCGCACGGCATACCACACGGCCAATCCTCCTACGCACAACACGGTACAGAACACTGCTACGACGTCGCCCGCCTGCACGCTGACGGGGAAGGCGTCGGTGACGAATTGCCCCGTCTGTCCCAGGGTGACGAGGCCGAACGTCTGCTGGAGGTGGCACAGCAGCAGCCCGAGGCCCACGCCGGCCACCGCGCCACACAGCACAATCAGTCCCCCCTCGCACAAGAAGATGTTCCGTACCAGCCGCCTGTCGGCTCCCAGGTTGCGCAGCGTCTGCACGTCGTCGCGCTTTTCGAGCATGAGCATGGACAGTGAACCGACCAGGTTGAAACAGGCCAGGATGAGGATGAAGGTTAGGAAGAGGTAGGAGATGAGCTTTTCGCTCTCCATGATGCGGAACACGTCGGCCTGCTGCTCGTAGCGGTCTTGCACGAGGAACCGCGGTCCGGCCAGTCGGGCGATGCGTTGTTTGGCTCGGCCGGTGTCGGTGCCCGGCGCGAGGCGCAGCTCGATGGCCGACACGTCGCGCGGCTGTCCGAACAGGTGGCGGGCAAAGTCCAGCGAGGCCAGCAGGTAGTGTGAGTCATACTTGTCTTGGTTGACGATAAAGGTGAGGCCGCTGGCGTGCAAGTATCCCTTGTTCAGTCCTGCCGAGGGGTTGGCAACGTTGATGCGTATGCCGGGGCGGGGCGCATAGACTTGCAGCGGGTCGACGAAAGCCAGGCCGCAGCCCAGTTGGCTGAGGAGGTCGACGCCCGGCACGGTGTAGAAGACCACGGAGTCTTGCAGCACGAAGGTGCCTGTGCCGAACAGCAGGGTGTCGATGGCGGCCAGCCGGCGGAACTCGTTGTCCACGCCTTTGACGGTGGCCACGGTCTGCCGCCCTTTGTAGCGCACCAGGGCGCTTTCTTCCAGTGTCTCGCTCCAGACGGCCACTTCCGGCAGGCGGCGTACGGCTGCCAGGCACGAGTCGGCCGGGTCGAACGTCTTGCCCTGCCTGACGGTGATTTTCAGCTCGGGGTCGAAGGCGGTGAAGAATCCGCCAACCATCTCGCGGAAGCCGTTGAATACGGACAAGGTGCACACCAAAGCCACCGTGGCCAACGTCACTCCACAGGCAGATAGGGCGGATATGACGTTGACGGCGCGGTGTTTTTTCGGTGCGAAGAGATACCGGCGGGCGATGTAGAGCGAGAGTTTCACTTCTTCAGCAGCTCGTCGATGTGCTCTGCGTAGTCCAGCGAGTCGTCGATGAAGAACTTCAGCTCTGGGATGATGCGCAACTGGTGGCGGACACGTGTGCCCAGCTCGTAGCGCACGGACTTGGCGTTGGCGTTAATGTTCTTCAAGATTTCTTCGGCGCGTTCCGGCGGGAAGATGCTGAGGTAGCCGCGTGCCACGCTCAGGTCGGGGCTGATGCGCACGACGCTGACCGACACCAGCACGCCGTGGGTGGCCTGTGTCTGCCGCTGGAAGATGTCGCTCAGCTCTTTCTGCAGCAGGCGCGCTATTTTGTTCTGTCTGGTTGTTTCCATAAGCCGTTGTTTTATGTTGGTTGGGCAAAGGTACGAAAAATCTGCGTAAGCCGTCTCATTTTGTCGGGGTGAATATGCGTGTGCCGGTCGTTTCGCGTGTGCCGCATCCCGCTGTTGTCGCGGGCTGGCGGGCGTTTGCCCGGCTTCCGATGCACTGTCTGGCGCTTTTTGCGCCCTATTCTGTCTTATTCGTCGATAAAATTCAGAAAATAGTCGATAGTTATTTGGAGAAAAGAAAACTATTACATACCTTTGTCTCGGATTTGAGAATCCAACAAAGAACTCTCTCTAAATAGCGTTTTTTCATGTATTATTGACTTGTGTACCGTCTTTGCCCGTGAGGGTAGAGACGGTTTTTCTTTTTGCCCCCTTTCCGGCCGCCTGTCGGCACCTTGGGGAGAGGCGTTTCGCCGTTGCGGACACGGGCCGCGCTTCGTGCGCGTGCTGGCCGCCGCTGTCGCGGGCAACGGGCGGGGCTGTCTGCCCGGAGGCTGTTCCGGCCTTTTCTGTCGCCGGGCCGCGGGGCAGGAGAATGAAGATTGTTTGAAAAAATATCCGCGATAATGTTTTTTTTTGACAAAAAATCCTTTACTTTGCAGGAGAATGTCTTATGCGGAAGACTTCGCGTCCTGACGGTTAAAACGGAAGGACGGCCGGAAACGAAGCAATGGGAAATTTTCTTACGTGTGAAGAAATTTCGTGAAAGATGAGAAGAAAGTCATTCCTGATAAGGCAGACCGGGAAACCTTGTTTCAATCTTTATCTTGTAACGTAATAAATACCTGAAAAATGAAAAAACAAATCTGTTGGGCAGCCTTCGCGGCTACAGCCTTATGCGCCTGCGGCCCCGGCACACCGCAACTGGGCCAGGCTCCGGTGGAAGACGTGGTGGATGCCATGAGTCTGGAAGAAAAAGTCCATCTGGTCATCGGCACCGGCATGGCCGAAGCCTCGGGCGAGCAACCCGTCATCGGCCGCACGGACAAGTCGCTGCCCGGAGCCGCCGGCACTTCCTATCCCATCAAACGTCTGGGCATCCCCGCCGTGGTCTTTGCCGACGGCCCTGCCGGCCTGCGCATTGACTCGACACGCCCGGACGACACCGCCACCTACTATTGCACGCACTTCCCCATCGCCACCCTGCTGGCATCGACCTGGAACCAGGACTTGGTGGAGAACGTGGGGCAGGCCATCGGCCAGGAACTGTTGGAATACGGGGCAGACGTCCTCCTGGCGCCGGGCATGAACATACAGCGCAACCCGCTGTGCGGGCGCAACTTCGAGTACTTCTCCGAAGACCCCGTGCTCAGCGGCCGGACGGCTGCCGCCTACGTGCGCGGCGTGCAGAAGAACGGCGTGGGCACCAGCATCAAACATTTCGCCGTGAACAACCAGGAGACCAACCGTGGCACCGTAGACGCGCACGTCTCGCAGCGTGCCCTGCGTGAGATTTACCTGCGGGGATTCGAGATTGCCGTCAAAGAGGGGCGTCCCTGGACAGTGATGTCTTCCTACAATTACCTGAACGGATTGTACACGTCCGAGAACCCCGAGCTGCTCACGACACTGTTGCGCGACGAATGGGGCTTCGAAGGCATGGTCGTTACGGACTGGTTCGGCGGTAAGGATGCGGTGGCACAGATGAAAGCCGGAAACGACATGATTCAGCCCGGCCTGGACAAGCAATACGAGGCCCTGTTGGCAGCCGTGAAAGGGGGGAAGCTGGACGAAAAGGTGCTGGATGCGAACGTGCGCCGCATCCTGGAGATGATTCTCCGCACACCCCGCTTCAAGGGCTATCCATTCAGCAACAAGCCCGACCTGAAGGCACATGCCGCCGTCACCCGGCAGTCGGCCGCCGAGGGCATGGTGCTGCTGGAGAACCGCGAACACACGCTGCCGCTCGACTCCGCCGTCAGCCGCATCGCCCTCTTCGGCTGCACGTCCTACGACTTCATAGCCGGCGGGACAGGCTCGGGCAACGTGAACCGCGCCTACACCGTCTCTTTGCTGGACGGCCTGGAGGGAGCCGGCTATACCCCCGACGAGAGTCTGAAGCGAGCTTACGAGGCACACCTGGCTGTCGAGAAAGAGCGCATCTCCAAGCTGGAACACGCCCCCCTCATGCCCGAAGAGCGTCCCGTCGAAATGCCGCTGACTGCCGACCGCATCCGCGACCTGGCCTCGGCGAACGACCTGGCACTGATTACCCTGGGGCGGACCTCGGGCGAGTTCCTCGACCGCTGGCTGTCCGACTTCCACCTGAGTAAAGACGAAAAACAACTGCTGGAAGACGTCACCTCCGCCTTCCACGCCGCGGGCAAGCGCGTGGTGGTGGTGCTCAACATCGGCGGCGTCATCGAGACAGCCTCGTGGAAGCATCTGCCCGACGCCATCCTCTGTGTCTGGCAGCCCGGGCAAGAAGGAGGCAACAGCGTGGCCGACGTGCTGGACGGGAAAGTGTCGCCCAGCGGCCGTCTGCCCATGACCTTCCCCGTGCGCTTCGAAGACGTATCCTCGTCGGCCAACTTCCCCGTCAACCAGACCGCCCAAGTAGACCTGGTGAACAAGCAGGAGAAGAAAGCCGCCGTCCGAAACGTAGATTACGTGGACTATGAAGAAGACATCTATGTGGGCTACCGCTACTTCGACAGCTTCGGCATGCCTGTGTCCTATCCCTTCGGTTATGGCTTGAGCTACACCACCTTCGACTTTGCCAATCCCGTTGTCGAAGCTTCCGCAGGCGCTTATACCGTGCGGGTCGACGTGACCAACACCGGCACCGTGCCCGCCAAGGAAGTGGTCCAACTCTACGTTTCTGCCCCCGATGCCGCTGCCCGCAACAAACCCGACAAAGAACTGAAAGCCTTCGCCAAAACCGGCCTGTTGCAGCCGGGCGAGACGCAAAACATAGCCATGACCGTCCGTACGGCCGACCTGGCTTCGTTCGACGAGGCATCGTCGTCGTGGCTCGTAGACGGGGGGACGTATTCCCTGCTGGTTGCCACCTCGTCACGCGACATCAAGGCCACTCTGACGGCCGACGTCCCTGCCTCGTCCGAAAAGGTGAACGATATCTTGCGCCCCAACAAGACATTGTGGCTGCTGCGGAGGTAACCGCCCGGCCCGCAAGAAGTGGAAACACGGTGCGCACGAAGGCCCTTGCTTGAAGAATACATACTGTTAGTATATTAATGAGAAACGAAATGAAAAAGCTTTTAATGACTGGTTTAGCGGCAGGTGCCATCCTGGCCGCTACCGCGCAGACCGTGGCTCCGGCCATTCCGCGCGATGAGAAAATCGAACAGAAAGTCGAGACGTTGCTGAAGAAGATGACGCTCGACGAGAAAATCGGCCAGATGTGCGAACTGACCATCGACGTGCTGAAAGACTGGAAAGCCGACCCCGCCTTGGGCTGGCAGATGGACGAGGCCAAACTGGACACCGTCATCCGCATCTACAAGGTCGGTTCCATCCTGAACGTGCCCGACGGCCTGGCCGTAACCCCGCAGAAGTGGCACGAGATAATCAAGCGCATCCAAGAGGTGTCGATGGACGAGCTGGGCATACCAAACATCTACGGCGTTGACCAGATACACGGCACTACCTATACCCTGGGCGGGACGCTCTTCCCGCAGGGCATCAACATGGGCGCCGCCTTCAACCGCGAGCTGACCCGCCGGGGCGCCGCCATCTCCGCTTACGAGACCCGCGCCGGCAGCATCCCCTGGACCTACGCCCCGGTGGTCGACCTGGGCCGCGACCCGCGTTGGCCCCGCATGTGGGAGAACTACGGTGAAGACGCCTACCTGAACGCCGAGATGGGCCGCGAAGCCGTGCTGGGCTTCCAGGGCGACGACCCCAACCACGTCGGCCCGTACCACGTGGCTGCCTGTATGAAGCACTTCATGGGCTACGGCGTCCCCGTCTCCGGCAAAGACCGCACGCCATCTTCCATCACCGAACAAGACATGCGCGAGAAGCACTTCGCCCCCTACGTCGAGATGGCACGCGCCGGAGCCTTGTCCCTGATGGTCAATTCGGCCATGAACAACGGGCTGCCCTTCCATGCCAACTACGAGCTGCTGACCGGCTGGCTGAAGGAAGGCCTGAACTGGGACGGCATGATTGTCACCGACTGGGCCGACATCGTCAACCTTTATAGCCGCGACCACATCGCCGCCTCGAAGAAGGAAGCCATCAAGCTGGCCATCAACGCCGGCATCGACATGAGCATGGACCCCTATAACTGGGATTTCTGCCCGCTGCTGAAGGAGCTGGTCGAAGAAGGCGAAGTGCCCATGAGCCGCATCGACGACGCCGTGCGCCGCATCCTTCGGCTGAAGTATCGCCTCGGCCTGTTCGAACAGCCTTGGACTGACTTCAAGGACTACCCCAAATTCGGGTCGAAGGAATTTGCCGACGCAGCCCTGCAAGCTGCCGAAGAGTCTATCGTCCTGCTGAAGAACGACAACAGCCTGCTGCCCCTGGCACCCGGCAAGAAACTCTTGGTAACCGGCCCCAACGCCAACTCGATGCGCACGCTCAACGGCGGTTGGTCCTACTCCTGGCAAGGAGACAAGGCAGACCAGTGTGCCGGCCAGTATAACACCATCCTCGAAGCACTGACCGCCAAGTACGGCGCCGCCAACGTCACCTACGAACCGGGCGTCACCTACAAGGAAGGCGGACTGTGGTGGGAAGAAAATGCCCCCGAAATCGACAAGGCTGTGAACGCTGCCCGGGGCGCAGACGTGATTGTGGCCTGCATCGGAGAGAACTCGTACTGCGAAACGCCGGGCAACCTGACCGACCTCTTCCTGTCGGACAACCAGATAAACCTGGTGAAAGCGCTGGCCAAGACGGGCAAGCCCATCATCCTGGTGCTGAACGAAGGGCGTCCGCGCATCCTGGCCGAGATTGAACCGCTGGCCAAGGCCGTTGTCCACACCCTGCTGCCGGGCAATTACGGCGGCGACGCGCTGGCCCGTCTGATGAGTGGCGAGGCCAACTTCAGCGGAAAGATGCCCTATACCTATCCCAAGGAAATCAATTCGCTCGTTACTTATGACTACAAGCCCTGCGAACACATCGGCAAGCCCATGGAGGGCGCATATAACTACGACGCCCAGGTGGCTGTGCAGTGGGCCTTTGGCTACGGCCTGTCCTATACCTCTTATAAATACAGCAACCTGCGCGTGGACAAATCCCGCTTTACGGCCGACGACGTGCTGACCTTCACCGTCGACGTCACCAACACGGGCCGTGTGGCCGGCAAGGAAAGCGTGCTGCTGTTCAGCAGTGACCTGGTAGCCTCGCTCACCCCGGACAACCGCCGTCTGCGTGCCTTCGAGAAAGTAGAGCTGCAACCCGGCGAGACCAAGACTGTCACCCTGAAGGTGAAAGCCTCCGACCTGGCCTTCGTGGGCTACGACGGGCATTGGGTGCTCGAGCAAGGGGACTTCCGCATCCAGGCCGGCGACCAGACACTGAACATCGCCTGCACCGCCACCAAGCGTTGGGAGACTGCCAACCGATAGACCGGCGAGGCGAAATGACTCTGGCAAAGGAAAGGAGCGCGATTTGCGCTCCTTTTTTTCTTCCGTCCGCTAAAAATACGTATCTTTGGCCGCAGAAACACAGTTGCATGTTGCCATGAAGAAAACCCTGTTCTGCCTTTGCTCCCTCCTGCTATGCGCTGCGGCTCTCAGTGCCGGAACCTTGAAGATGGATTCCCTGCTCGAGAGGCTCGACGACGTTATCCGCGAACGAGCCCGGTACATAGACCAAAAAGAAGACCGCTTGCACAAGCTGAAGCAGGGCTTTTATGCCGGCATGCCGGGCGAAGAACGCTTCGAACGCTTGGATGCCTTGCTGGAAGAATACCGCTCGTACAATGCCGATTCGTCTCTGGCCGTCACGCAAGAGCGCCTTCGCCTGGCCGAACACCTCGGCAACCGCGACTACCTGAACAACGCCCGCATGAACCTGGCCGAGCTGATGGGCATCGCAGGCATGTATAAAGAAGCCTTGGAACAGATGGAGGCCGTTGCCTACGACTCCCTGCCCGAACATTTGCGCGGCTATTACTTCCACAACTTGCGGACCTTGTACAGTTGGATGGCCGACTACGTTGTCCTGCCGGAATTGCGCGACCGCTACCGTGCCCTGCGCGAGACGTACAACGACTCGCTGCTGCACTACCGCCTGGCCGATGGCGATACCCTGTCCTACGCGCTGAACCGCAGCCAGCAGTGCAACGCTAACAACCGTCCTGACGAGGCCATCGGCCTCATGACACGCTACCTCACCCGTGGAAACACGCACTACCGCGCCATCGCTGCCTATACCCTGGCCGAATCCTACCATCTGAAAGGCGATACGGAACATGAGAAATACTTCCTGGCTGTGGCCGCCATTGCCGACCTCCAGGCGCCCGTGCTGGAATACGCGGCCCTGCCTGCCCTGGCCGTACTGCTCTTTCACGAGGGAGACGTGGAACGCGCTTACGTCTACCTGAAACGCTGCATGGAAGACGCAGTGGCCTGCAACGCCCGTCTCCGCATACTCGAGATTCTGAAGATATTCCCCGTCGTCAACGACGTGTACCAGCTACAAATCAAAAAGCGGCAAAGACAGATGGCTTGGGCATTGGCCCTCATCTCCCTGCTGTCACTCTTCCTCGTCGTCTCCGTCGTCTATGTGCGCCGCCAGATGAAGCGCGTCGTACAGGCCCGGCGCGAGGTGATGGAAGCCAACGCCCGGCTGAAGGAACTGAACGACGAGCTGCACCACTCTAATGAACAACTGAAAGAGGCCAATCGGAGCATCGCCGAAAACTCTTACCTGAAGGAAGAATACATCGGCAGGTACATGGACCAGTGCTCTGCCTATATAGAGAAACTCGATGCCTATCGTCGCGAACTGGGCAAGCTGGCCGCCGCAGGCAAAGTGCAGGAACTGTACAAGAACCTGAAGTCTTCGCGCCTGGTCGAGCAAGAACTGGAAGACTTCTACGCACACTTCGACGACACCTTCCTGCAGTTGTTCCCCACTTTTGTGGAAGACTTCAACTCGCTTCTCCTTCCCGATGAACACATCTTGCCTAAGCCGGGTGAGCGCCTGAATACCGAACTACGCATTTATGCACTCGTCCGTCTGGGCATCACCGACAGCGTGAAGATTGCCCGCTTCCTCCGCTATTCAGTCACTACCATATACAATTACCGTGTCCGCGTACGGAACAAGGCCGCCGGCAACCGCGAGGAGCTGGAAGGTCTCGTTGCCCGCATAGGGCGGTTGAATATGTAGTTCCAAGCTGTCTTTTCTTACTACTTTATTGGGCTCTGTTTCGATTCTTATTTTGCTGTAAAGCAGTGTATTATCATCTCATACGCACTACTTTTTTACTATGCGTTCCCATGGCTTCTTGTTTTTCCTAATATTTTTGCTGTACGCTTTCTCAATCAAGAGAGGAAGCCAAGAACCATTTGTTTAATCATATAGTTTAATGTCATGCAAAAAGACAAGAATCCATTCCGATTCCGGCTGTTCGCATTGTTGGCCGGGATTCTGTGCGCAACTCATCTTTTCGCGCAGCAACACATTACAGTGCAAGGTATAATAAAGGATGAAGCGGGCGAGACTGTCATTGGCGCCAGCGTAGTAGAAAAAGGCACTACCAACGGAGTCATCTCCGGTCTGGACGGCGATTTCACGCTGAAAGTATTTCCGCAGGCCACCTTAGTCTTCTCGTTCGTGGGTTACAAGACATTGGAAGTGCCTGTTGACGGACGGACAACCCTGCAAGTAGTCATGGGCGAGGACACCGAGATGCTGGACGAAGTTGTGGTCGTGGGCTACGGCACGATGAAGAAAAGCGACTTGACCGGCGCCGTCTCTTCTTTGGGCAACAAGGAATTACGGAATACGCCCGTCTCCAACCTCGGTCAAGCTATCCAGGGTAAGATTTCGGGCGTTCAGGTGGTCGATGCCGGACGGCCCGGCGATAACGTCTCCATCAAGATTCGTGGCCTGGGTTCCATCAACAACTGCGACCCGTTGGTCGTGATAGACGGCGTGCCGACCGACCTCGGACTGGCTTCGTTGAACATGTCCGACGTGGAACGGCTGGATGTCCTCAAGGATGCGTCGGCCACTGCCATTTATGGTTCGCGGGGTGCCAACGGCGTGGTGATGATTACTACCAAGCGCGGCAGCGAAGGCAAAGGCAGGCTCTCCGTGTCGGCCAATTACTCTTTCCAGAACGCCACCAGCGTGCCCGAACTGCTCAACGCCTCGCAGTATGCCGAGCTGAACAACGACATGATGACCAACAGCGGCCGCAATCCCAATCCTGAATGGGCTGATCCATCGACCTTGGGAGCCGGTACGGACTGGCTGGATCTGCTGTTGCAGACTGGTCACATGCAGAACTACACCGTCAGCTATTCCGGTGGAAACGAGTCGTCGCACTACTACGTCTCCGGTGGCTTCTTGGACCAGGAAGGCATCGTCAAGAGCGTGGGCTACCGCCGCTTTACTTTCCAGAGCAATAGCGACGCGCAAGTCTTCAAGTGGCTCAAGTTTTCGAACAACATCACTTTCAGTGCCGACGTGAAAGATTCCGGCACCTTCAGCATCGGCGATGCCTTGAAGGCTCTGCCCGTGTTGCCCGTCAAGAATGAAGACGGTTCGTGGGCCGGTCCCGAGGGCAACTCCGACTGGTATGGCAGTACGCGCAACCCCATCGGCCCTACCGAAGTGAACAGCAGCGAGACCAAGGGCTACAACCTCCTGGCCAACCTGACCGCCGAACTGACCTTTACCAAGTGGCTGAAGTTCAAAAGCACTTTCGGCTACGACGCCAAGTTCTGGTTCATCGACAACTGGACGCCAGCCTATGACTGGGCACCCACTCCGACCGAGGAAAGCTCTCGCTACAAGAGCGACAACAAGTCTTTTACGTATCTCTGGGATAACTACTTCCTGTTCGACCATACCTTTGCAGAGAAACACCATGTGGGATTGATGGCCGGTATGTCCGCACAATGGAACGAGACAGATTACTTGAACGCGCAGAAAAATGTCTTTATGTTCGACAACGTGCACGAGATGGACAACGGTGAGAAAATGTACGCGATAGGCGGCAATGAGACAGCGTGGGCGCTGTTGTCGTACATGGCACGTCTGAATTATTCGTACGAAGACCGCTACTTGTTGACTGCCACTGTGCGTCGCGACGGTTCCAGCCGTTTCGGCAAGAAGAACCGCTGGGGCACGTTCCCCTCGGTGTCGGCCGCCTGGAGGGTGTCCGAGGAAAAGTGGTTCCCAAGAAACAAGTACCTGACTGACTTCAAGCTGCGTGTGGGCTACGGTGTCACCGGCAGCCAGGCCGGGGTAAGCAATTACGGCTACCTGGCTACGTACAACACCAGTGTTTATCCGCTGGGAACGGCCGGCAATAACCAGACGGCGCTCGTGTCGCTGACGCTGGCCAATCCTTACCTGCATTGGGAAGAGGTGGCCCAGACGAACATCGGTTTCGATGCCTCGTTGTTCGACTCGCGTCTGATGTTTTCGTTCGACGCTTATATTAAGGAGACGCGCGACATGTTGGTGAAAGCCTCCATTCCCATTACTTCCGGCTTCGAGGACACCAGTACGACGTATACCAACGCTGGCCGCGTGAGCAACAAGGGTGTGGAGATGAGCTTGCACTCTGTCAACCTGAAAGGTGAAGTGGGGTGGGAGACAACCGTGACGGCTACGTATAATAAGAATAAGATTAAAGACCTGAACAGCGACGTGCCGTACTATATCAACCAGATTAACAACTCATACGTGACGATGCTGGACAAGGGCTATCCTATCAACGTGTTCTATGGCTACGTGACCGACGGCCTGTTCCAGACGCCCGAAGAGGTGAGCCTGCATGCCGTGCAGCCCGGTGCCGAGGCGGGCGATATCCGCTTTAAGGATTTGAACAACGATGGTGTCATCAACGACGATGACCGCACGGTCATCGGCAATCCGAACCCTTCGTGGCTTTTCTCCATGAACAATACGCTGACGTATAAAGGTTTCGAGCTGTCCATCTACCTGCAAGGCGTGGCCGGCAACAAAATCTACAATGCCAACAACATCGACATCACCGGCATGGCGGCGGCCTACAACCAGACGACGGACGTGCTGGGCCGCTGGCGTGGCGAGGGGACGAGCAACTCCATGCCCCGTGCCGTCTACGGCGACCCTAACCAGAACTGCCGCGTGTCCGACCGTTTCGTCGAGAACGGCTCGTACTTGCGCCTGAAGAACATCACGTTGTCTTACAACTTCCCCAAGCGTTGGTTGCAGAAGCTGATGATAGAAAACGCCCGCCTGTCCGTGTCGTGCGAGAACGTGGCCACCATCACCGGCTATTCGGGCTTTGACCCCGAGGTCGACATCAACGGCATCGACCAGTCGCGCTACCCCATTTCGCGCACTTTCAACGTGGGACTTAACTTCAATTTCTAACCCTTTTACCTTTTTATCATACGGATATGAACAAACTACATCATTTCATACTGGGACTGGCTGCCACGTGCATGCTGGCCTCGTGCAGCGACTTCCTGGACAAGTCGCCCCTCAATTCGGTAGACCCTGAAACGAACGTGACCGACGACGTGGCCGTGGCGCTGACCACTGCCTGCTACCGCACGCTCCAGTCTTCGAACATGTACAACCAGCGTCTTTGGACGTTGGACATCGTGGCCGGCAACAGCGAAGTGGGTGCCGGCGGGGGCACCGACGGCCTGGAGACCATACAGGCGGCCGACTTCATCACGCAGAGCGACAACGCCATGGCTCTGTACATGTGGCGTTCGCCTTGGGTGGGCATCGGACAGTGTAACATCGTGCTCAACAGCCTGCCGGGTGCGGCCGACGTCAGCGACGCCGTGCGCAACCGCTGCATGGGCGAGGCGTATTTCCTTCGTGCGCACTATTACTTCATCTTGGTGCGCCTGTACGGCGGCGTGCCCTTGCGCCTGACGCCCTACAATCCAGGAGAGTCGACGGCCATCGCCCGCAACACGAAGGAGGAGACCTACCAGCAAATCCTGTCCGACTGCCAGAACGCCATCGACCTGCTGCCCGCGAAGGCCGAGTATGATGCCGAGAACGTGGGCCGTGCTTGCCGTGAAGCTGCCATGGCGATGATGGCCGACATCAAGCTGACGCTGGCTCCGCAGCACAGCGAGTATTACCAAGACGTGGTCGACCTGTGCGACGACATCGCCGCCCTGGGCTACGACCTGACTGCCTGCAACTTTGCCGACAACTTCGACGCTACCCTCAACAACAGCTCCGAGTCGCTGTTCGAGGTGCAATATTCCGGCAGCACGGAGTATGACTTCTGGGGAAACAACCCGCAATCGTCGTGGCTTTCCACCTTCATGGGTCCGCGCAACTCAGACTTCGTGGCCGGCAGCTACGGCTGGAACCTGCCTACGCAGGAGTTTATGGACGAATGGGAGGAAGGCGACTTGCGAAAAGACCTGACCGTCTTCTACGAAGGTTGCCCCGACTTCGACGGCAAGCAGTATAAGGCTTCGTACAGCAACACGGGCTACAACGTCCGCAAGTTCCTGGTGACGAAGGCTGTCTCGCCGGAGTACAACACCAATCCGGCCAACTTCGTGGTCTACCGCTATGCCGACGTGCTGCTGATGAAGGCCGAAGCCCTGAACGAGATGGGGCAGACGGAGCAGGCCGAGACGCCGCTGAACATCGTGCGCCGCCGTGCCGGGCTGGGCGACGTGTCGGGACTGTCGCAAGACGCGATGCGCGAGCGCATCATACACGAGCGCCGCATGGAGCTGGCTTTCGAGGGACACCGCTGGTTCGACCTCATCCGCATCGGTGGGGACGGGCAGTATGCCATCGACTTCCTGCACTCCATCGGCAAGACCAACGTCACGCGCGACCGCCTGCTGTTCCCCATCCCGCAGACCGAAATGGACGCCAACCCGCTGATGACGCAGAACCCGGGATATTAATTTTAGTTGACCAGGGGACAAGGCTTCAGGCCACAAGGCGCGGACGTCTGGTAGCCTCGTTAACTTGTCAACCTGTCCTCAGACCGGACACCTGGTAGCCTCGTTAACTAGTCAACCTGTCCCCAGACCGGACACCTTGTAGCCTCGTTAACTTGTCAACTTGTCCTCAGACCGGACACCTGGTAGCCTCGTTAACTAGTCAACTTGTCCCCTAAACAAACCATTTATTTTTATTCACTTAACAAACAGTATAATCATGAAACAACATATCATACACTACGCCGCGTCGTTCCTTCTGGCGGCAGCCGCTCTGACGGCCTGCGTGGACGACGATTACCTGGAGACTGACAAAGGACACGACACGCTGGTCCTCAGTGCCAACCAGACGGAAGTGGTGCTGGACGAACAGTATCACGCCGACAATGCCCTGGAACTGACCTGGAGCACGGGTACCAACTACGGCACGGGCAACCGTATCACCTATACCGTCGAACTGGCTGAGGCCGGCACGGGCTTTGCCGCCCCCTATGCGGTGGTGGAAGACGCCGTGCAGCAATACACGTGGACGGCCACGGTGGAAGACCTGAACAACCTGTTGCGCGACCAATTCGGCGCGACGGGCGGACAGACCGTCAACCTCGAGGCACGCGTCACGGCACGTGTGGCCGGACTGGATGCCGGACAGGAGCAGGTGGCACAGACCGCCCTGAGCGTCACTGCCTACCAGCCTGTCACCACCGAGCTTTACCTGTTGGGCGATGCCACGCCCGGGGGATGGGACGCCAATGCCGTCACCGAGATGACCCGCTCCGACAACGGCATCTTCACCTGGAGCGGCACGCTGAAAGTCGGAGAGTTCAAGTTTGTCCTCTCGCCCGGCACCTTCTCGCCTTGCTATAACAACGGGCGCGAAGACGGCACGCTGTACTACACCGAAGACGGTACGCCGGACATCAACTTCACCGTCGACGAAGAACACTTCTACCAGGTAGACGTCAACCTCTTCACCTCGACCCTGAGCCTGCGCCAGACCGACGGCACGCAGCCTCCCTACGACCAAATCTACTTCATCGACGGCACGGACGGATACAGCTTTACCGCCATGACGCGCGACGCGCTCGACCCCTACCTCTTCCGCTACGGCCACTACTTTGCCGCTTCGGGCGACTTCAAGTTTGCCACGGCAGACGGCAGTTGGGAGAACAACTACAAGGCCACGCAGCCCAATGCCCCCATCACGGACACGACGGTGGAATTTGTCAGCGGTTTCGACCCCGACAACAAGTGGATGCTCCAGGCTTCGGAGGTGGGCAAGAACTATAAGATTTGCCTCGACATACGCCCCGGGCAAGAGCGCATGCTCATGAGCGAGTTCACGCCCTACCCGATGGTCTACATGATTGGCGACGCCACGTCGGCGGGCTGGACCCTGGCAGACGCCGTGCCCATGCAGGCCACGGACGACCCCTGCGTATTCACCTGGACGGGCAGCCTCAATGCCGGCGAACTGAAATTCAGTTGTGACCGTCAGGACGATTGGAACGGAGCCTGGTTCATGTCCGCCACCAACGGCGCCGCGCCCACCGGCACGACGGAACAGATGCTCTTCATCGACAAGTCGAGCGACGCCTGCAAGGACCAGTATCTCGACACGTCCATCAGCGGCATCGACAACAAGTGGAAGCTGGACGAGGCGGGCACCTATACCATCACCCTCAACCAGTTGGAAGAAACGGTGTCCATCGTGAAGCAATAAGCCCGGGCAGGCGGGCGGGATGGCTCGGCCCTTCCGGCCGGAGCCTTTTCCCCCGCCGCCCCTTCCGCACAAGAGCCGTGCTTCGTCCGCACTGCAAGCGCGCTTCCTTCGGACAAGAAGCACCCTCTGTCCGGAACCCCCTCTATCAATCAATTAAAAACAAATTCTGACATGAAGAAATTTTATCTCCCTCTGATGCTTCTGGCCGCCTCGCTCTGTGCCTGCGGCGACGACAGCCCTTCCGACAATCCCGGCGGAGGTGGCGAACCCGGCGGAGGCCCTTCGGGCGGCGTGACCGACGTGGTCAACGTCATCTCCGACCTCACCGTCGAACTCTCCACCGACAAAGCCTGCTACCTCCCCGGCGACGTCGTTTCCTTCACGGTCGACGGCACCCTGCCGGCCGATGCCCGCGTGCGCTACCGGCGCGGCACCGAGGTGGTGGAAGAGGGCAACCTGGGCGGCAACACCTGGACGTGGACACCGCCCTCGACC
The DNA here is from genome assembly GCF_023336905.1 of Bacteroides sp. ET71. Lineage (GTDB taxonomy): Bacteria > Bacteroidota > Bacteroidia > Bacteroidales > Bacteroidaceae > Bacteroides. Next base: position 216,590 of record NZ_JAMBLS010000003.1, on the reverse strand, counting down.
GACTTCACCGGCTACCTGGCCGACGTCTACCGCACCCGCGACGACGGCACGCAGGTCATTCTGGGCACCATCGGCGTGGACGTCTCCAGCGACTGGACCCGCTTCCCGCGCTACGGCTTTGTCGCCACGTTCGACGACTCCAAGCTTCAGCCCGGCGTCATCGACGAAGAGATGCAGTTCCTCAGCCGCTGCCACATCAACGGCGTGCAGTTTCAGGACTGGCACAACAAGCACCACTGGCCCCTGGGCGGCACCCGCGAAGCCCCGGCCGAGACGTACACCGACATCGCCAACCGCTCCGTCAGCGCCGAGGTCATACGCCGTTACATCGACACGCAGCATGCGCTGGGCATGAAGTCGATGTTCTACAACCTCTGCTTCGGCGCCCTGGACGATGCCGCCGCCGACGGGGTGAAGGAAGACTGGTATATCTTCAAGGGCGCGGGCCGCACGGATAAAGACGTGCACGACCTGCCCGACTCGTGGAAGAGCGACATCTTCCTGCTCGACCCCTCCAACTCCGAGTGGCAGGACTACATCGGGCAGCGCAACGACGACGTCTACGCCACGTTCGACTTCGATGGCTACCAGATAGACCAGCTCGGCGACCGGGGCACGCGCTACGACTACCAGAGCAACACGGTGAACCTGCCTCGGGGCTACGCCTCGTTCATCGAAGCCATGAAGACGCGCCACCCCGCCAAGCGCCTGGTGATGAACGCCGTCTCCGGCTACGGCGCCTCGCAGATTGCCTCCACCGGGCAGGTGGATTTCCTCTACAACGAGATGTGGGGGGGTGAAGGTGACTTCGAAGACCTGCGCACGGCCGTCATGGCCAACGACCAATACAGCAACCACACGCTCCAGACCGTCTTCGCAGCCTACATGAACTACAACGTGGCCGACCGCGAAGGCCTGTTCAACACCCCCGGCGTCTTGCTGGCCGACGCCGTGATGTTCGCCCTCGGTGCCTCTCACCTGGAGCTGGGCGACCACATGCTCTGCAAAGAATACTTCCCCAACAGCAACCTGCAGATGGACGATGCGCTGCGCACGTCCATTGTGCGTTACTACGACTTCCTCACCGCTTACCAGAACCTCTTGCGCGGTGCGGACACCGGGGCCGAGACCGACGTGTCGCTCACGGCGTCCACTGCCTCGTCCGCCTTCAGCGTCAACGCCTGGCCGCCTCGCCTGGGCGGACTGACCACGTATGCGAAGACCGTAGACGGGAAGACTGTCATCCATTTGCTCAACTTCCGCGATGCGGACAGCCTGAGCTGGCGCGACGCCGACGGCACCATGCCCGAACCGCGGCAACTCAATCTCTTGGGCATCAGCCTGGACTGCAACCGGGCCGTAAGCAAGGTCTGGGTGGCTTCGCCCGACCGCCACGCCGGAGCCCCCGAAGAGCTGGCCTTCACGCAGGCCGACGGTCGTGTGGACTTCACCCTGCCCGCCCTGAAATACTGGACGATGATTGTATTGGAATAAAACGTTACGATATTTAAACACAGCATTGACAATGAAACATACCGCTTATCTCTGTGCCCTGTTGCTGGCTTTCGTCAGCCTCACTCTCCGTGCCGCCGACCGGGTGGGCAACTGCCTGTCCTACCGGCAGGAGGGCCGTGCCGTCACCTTCTTGCTCAACGATTCGTCGGCCGTGCAACTGCGCTTGTGCAGTCCCTCGGTGGTGCGCGTGTGGTTTGCGCCCGACGGCCGTTTCCAGCGCAGCAACCCTTCGTTCGCAGTGGTCGAAGAAGACCTGGAGGACGTGGGCGACATCCGGGTGGACGAGCAGAACGCCTGCTACGAAATCTTCACTGCCAAGTTGCGCATCCGCGTGGGCAAAGCGCCCTTCCGCCTGCAAGTGTTCGACAAATACCAGAAACTCCTGTTCAGCGACCACGCCGACCGCGGACACCTGAGCGGCGGACAGCGCAAGACGGAGTACAAGACCCTGCGCCGCGACGAACACTTCTTCGGGCTGGGCGAGAAGACCGGCCCCCTGGACCGACGGGGCGAAGCCTATAAGATGTGGAACAGCGACCAACCGTGTTACAGCACCGTCGAGGACCCGCTTTATAAGTCCATTCCCTTCTTTCTGAGCAGCTACAGATACGGCATTTTCGTGGACAATACGTACAAGAGCGAGTTCAAGTTCGGTACCGAGAGCCGCGACTACTACTCTTTCGAGGTGCCCGGCGGGCAGATGGTCTATTACTTTATCTTTGGGCGGGACTACAAAGACATCATCCGGCAGTACGTCGCCCTGACCGGCAAGCCCATCATGCCCCCGCGCTGGGCGCTCGGCTTTGCCCAGTCGCGCGGATTGCTGACGAATGAGAAGTTGACCCGCGAAATAGCCCAGGGGTATCGCCAGCGGGGTATTCCCTGCGACATCATCTACCAGGACATCGGCTGGACGGAATACCTGCAAAACTTCGAGTGGCGTCCGGGCAATTACGACAACCCCCGGAAGATGCTGTCCGACCTGAAAGAAATGGGCTTCAAGGTCGTCGTGTCGCAAGACCCCGTGGTGGCGCAGGCCAACCGCGCCCAGTGGCAGGAGGCCGACAGCCTCGGTTACTTCGTGACGGACACTCTGACGGGCAAGACCTACGACATGCCCTGGCCCTGGGGCGGTAACTGCGGCGTGGTGGACTTTACCCGTCCCGGCGTGGCCGACTGGTGGGGAGAGCTGCAGCAGAAACCCTTGGACGACGGCGTCGCCGGCTTTTGGACAGACATGGGCGAGCCGGCCTGGAGCAACGAAGACCAGACGGAACGCCTCACGATGAAGCACTACCTGGGCATGCACGACGAGATGCACAACGTCTACGGCCTCACCTGGGACAAGGTGGTGAAGGAGCAGTTCGAGAAGCGTAACCCCGACCGGCGCATCTTCCAGATGACACGCGCCGCCTTCGCCGGCCTGCAACGCTACACCTTCGGTTGGACGGGAGACTGCGGCAATGCCGACGACGTGAACCAGGGATGGGGGCAGATGGCCAACCAGATACCGGTGCTGCTGTCGGCCGGACTGGGCATCATCCCCTTCACCACGTGCGACATCTCGGGCTATTGCGGAGACATCACCGACTATCCCGGCACGGCGGAACTCTACACGCGCTGGGTGCAACTGGGTGCTTTCACGCCGCTGAGCCGCATCCACCACGAGGGAAACGTGGCCGTCGAGCCGTGGCTGTTCGGCCCGGAGGCGGAACGCGATGCCACCGCTGCCATCCGGCTGAAGTATTCGCTCCTACCTTATATATATACCTACGCACGCCAGGCGCACGACACAGGCTTGCCCATCATGCGTCCTCTGTTTCTGGAGTATCCGCAAGACGCGGAGACGTTCCGCACCGATGCCCAGTTCATGTTCGGCGCCGAGCTGCTGGTGGCTCCCGTGGTCAAGAAAGGGGCACGCACGAAGAACGTTTACCTGCCCGAAGGCACGTGGATTGACTACAACGACAAAAGGACGGAGTATGCCGGCGAACAGTGGACGACGGTCGACGCACCGCTCAGCGTCATCCCCCTGTTCGTGCGCCGGGGCAGCATCATTCCCCGTATGCCCGTGCCCGACTATACCGACCAGCATCCGGCTTGTCCGCTGACGTTCGAGGTCTTTCCCGCCGCAGCCGGGGGCGAAGCGCGCTTCAGCCTTTATGAAGACGAAGGGACAGACCAGGGTTATCTGCGCGGCGAGTATGTCCGCACGCCGGTGTCGTGCCGTACGGAGTCCGAGGGCTACGTGATTGAGGTGGGACGTCGCGAAGGCGGCAGTTTCCGGGCACCCGGGCCGCGCAACTTCTTCTTCTCGGTCTACGTGGACAAGGAACAGGCACCCCGCCAGGTGTGGCTGGACGGCCGCAAGCTGAAGAAGGTGAAAGAGGCGAAGCTCGACGCAGGGGCTGACACAGACTTCCAGACTGCCGTCTGGTGTGTGACGGACGATGGTTGTCGCCTGCGCCTGCCCGACGACGGACAGCCGCACACGCTCGAACTGCGTTGAGCGGCTGGAAATGTGCTGTGCGTCAGTCCTGGGACTGCGGACGGGAAAACTTTTCTTTGTATGAAAATAGACTCTTTACTTTACATTAAAACATACTGCAATGAAACGAATGATTTTCTGTGCCCTGTGCCTGCTGATGGCGTGGACGGGGCGAGCCGAGGGAGTGACGTCTCCGTCGGGCACTGTGAAAGTAGACTTTACCCTGTCCGAAGGCGGGGTGCCCACCTATGCCGTGAGCTACAAGGAGCGTCCGGTCATTAAGCCCAGCCGCCTGGGAATCGAACTGGCCGGGCAGACAAGCCTGCTGGATGGCTTTGAAGTGGTGAAGACTTCCACTTCGACTTTTGACGAGACGTGGCAACCCGTCTGGGGAGAGGTGAAGGACATCCGCAACCATTACAACGAGCTGCTGGTCGAGCTGCGTCAACCTTCCACCGACCGCTACATGAACCTTCGCTTCCGCGTCTACGACGAAGGAATGGGGTTGCGCTACGAGTTCCCCCGGCAGAAGAACCTCGTGTACTTCGTCGTCAAGGAAGAAAGGACGCAGTTCGCCCTGACCGGCGACCACACCGCGTGGTGGATACCGGGCGACTACGACACGCAGGAATACGACTATACTGAGAGCCGCCTGTCGGAGATACGCGACTTGCTGCCGGGGGCGGTTTCTTACAATGCGTCGCAGACTGTCTTTTCCCCCACGGGCGTGCAGACGGCCCTTCAGATGAAGACCGACGACGGACTGTACATCAACCTGCACGAAGCGGCGCTGGTGGACTATGCGTGCATGCACCTTAACCTGGACGACAAGAACCTGGTGTTCGAATCCTGGCTGACGCCCGACGCCCAGGGCAACAAGGGCCATCTGCAAGCGCCCTGCCACTCGCCCTGGCGCACGGTGACGGTGAGCGATGACGCGCGGGACATCCTGGCATCGAAGCTCATCCTCAACCTGAACGAACCCTGCAAGATAGCAGACACCTCGTGGATAAAGCCCGTGAAGTACGTGGGCGTCTGGTGGGAAATGATTACGGGAAAGAGCTCGTGGTCGTACACCGACGACCTGCCCTCGGTGAAGCTGGACGACCTCGACTACGCGAAGACCACCCCCAACGGGCGGCACGGCGCCAACACGGAGAACGTGAAACGCTACATCGACTTTGCCGCGCAGCACGGTTTCGACCAGGTGCTGATTGAAGGCTGGAACGTGGGTTGGGAAGACTGGTTCGGCAACAGCAAGGACTACGTGTTCGACTTCGTCACTCCCTATCCCGACTTCGACCTGCCCGGCCTGAACGACTATGCCCACAGTAAGGGCGTGCGCCTGATGATGCACCACGAGACTTCCTCGTCCGTCGTCAATTACGAACGCCACCTCAAGGAAGCCTACGACCTGATGGACAAGTACGGCTATAACGCCGTGAAGAGCGGATACGTGGGCAACATCATTCCCCGCGGCGAGCACCATTACGGCCAGTTCATGGTCAAACACTATCTCTACGCCTTGCAGGAAGCGGCCAAACACCACATCATGGTCAACGCCCACGAGGCCGTGCGCCCCACCGGCCTGTGCCGTACCTGGCCCAACCTCATCGGGAACGAGTCGGCCCGTGGCACCGAATACGAAGCAACCGGCGGCAGTAAGCCGTTCCATACAACCATCCTGCCGTTCACTCGCCTGCAAGGCGGTCCGATGGACTACACGCCGGGCATCTTCGAGATGGACATGTCGAAGATTAATCCCTCCAACCACTCGCACGTCAACTCCACCCTGGCACGCCAACTGGCCTTGTACGTGACGATGTACAGCCCCCTCCAGATGGCGGCCGACCTGCCCGAGAACTACGAGCGCTTCATGGACGCTTTCCAGTTCATCAAAGACGTGGCCGTGGACTGGGACGACTCGCGTTACCTCGAGGCCGAGCCGGGACAGTACGTTACTGCCGCCCGCCGCGCGAAGGGCACGGGCAACTGGTTCGTGGGCTGTACCGCCGGCGAGCAGGGGCACGAGTCTGAGTTGACGCTCGACTTCCTCGAACCGGGCAAGCAATACGTCGCCACGGTCTATGCCGATGCGCCAGACGCTGACTATAAGACCAACACGCAGGCTTACATCATCCGCAAAGGGGTGGTCACCTCGAAGACTACCCTCAAACTGAAGGCAGCCCCGGGCGGCGGCTATGCCATCAGCCTCTTCGAAGCGGCAGACAAGGCCGACACGAAGGGCCTGAAACGCCTCTCCGGGCGCATCCGCTGAGCAAGTCGGGCGAGGGGCGTGTCCTGAAGGCACTTGCCCCTTGTCCGACAGAAGCGCGGCCCGTGTGCGCAACAGCCTCCCTTCTTGTCCGCACGAAGGAAACAAACAGTGTGCGGGCGGGAAGGGAGGCGTTTTTTTTGAGCGATTTTCTCCGGAAATGTTGCGTATCTGAAACTTTGTTTCTATATTTGTGCAGATTAAGGCGGGATGTGGTTTCAATTTGGAACCACTCTTCGGATTCTGTTTCCGACGCCCGCCCCGGATTCGCCGGACGGGAACCCGTGTGAAACAAAAACAAGCTGTATGGAAAACAAGAAGACTGACAAGAGCCAGGCGTTCAGCGTGGCCGATATCGTGAAACGCACCAAGCTGGTGATGGGTTTCAAGAAAGACGTCGAACTGGCCCGTTACCTGGGCATCTCGCGCTCGACGCTGAGCAACTGGGTGGCCCGGGGAAGCATCGACTTTCCGCTGTTGCTGGGCCGGATGTCGCAGGTGGACTACAACTGGCTGCTGACCGGCAAGGGTTCGCCCGTGCTGCAAGAGAACTTCTGCGACAGCGAGCTGGCCAGCGGGCCGGTGGAGCGCCTGCACCAGCCGAAGAGCCCGGAGGCGTTGGACGAACGCAGCGTGACACTGTATGACATCTCCGCCGCTGCCAACCTGAAGACGTTGCTCGAACCCCGTCCGCAATACGCCCTTGGGAAGATTCAGATTCCGAACGTCCCGTTGTGCGACGGCGCGGTCTACGTCAGCGGCGACAGCATGTACCCCATCCTGAAGGCGGGCGACATTGTGGGCTTCCGCTTCATCCGCGACTTCAGCGCGGTCATCTACGGCGAGATGTATCTCGTCTCCTTCCAGCGCGGGGGCGACGAGTACCTGACGGTGAAATACGTCAACCGTTCGGACCAAGAGGGATGTGTCAGACTGGTGAGCTACAACACGCACCACGAGCCTATGGACTTGCCGCTGGAGCAAATCAACGCCATGGCGATAGTGAAGTTCTCGATTCGGAAGAATCTGATGATGTAAGAAGAGGGTGGCCGGGCTACAAGTTGTTCAGCCACTTTTTCCCAGCTTTGCTGTTTAGCCAAATAGCTATGCCGGCACCGATGATGCTGGTAGTGATGAATAGTAAGAGTAGTGCGTTCATGTGGGCGTTTGGCTTACGGATTGTCTAAAGAACGCTATCTGTCATTCTGAGCGGAGCGCAGCGCAGTCGAAGAATCTTCCTAATACTTTTCTTTCGCGTAGGGAGATGTTTCGACTGCGCTGCGCTCCGCTCAACATGACATTGCTAATGATGATTTGTGCTGGTTCTTAGTCTTCTTTTTTGAGGGGTACATGAGTTTCTTTCTCTGCGTTTTTCTTCCTTCTCCGCACAGCCCACAGCCCGGCTCCCGCAGCCGCTCCCAGCACCAGCAGCGACAGTCCCGCATAGGCAATGCCTTCGGTCACGTGCAGGCTCTTCGGGTCGAAGCGCATCTCTATCACGTGTTTGCCCGCCGGCACGCGCAAGGCACGCAGCACGTAGTTCACCCGCGCCAGTGGGGCCGGTTCGCCGTCGATGGTCACCTGCCATCCGTCGGGATAATAGATTTCCGAGAACACGGCCACACCTTCGCCCCCGTTCTCCGACTCATAGGTCAGGCGGTTAGGCTCGTAGGCAGTCAGTCGGAGCGTGCTCAGACTGTCTTTGTACGCCTGCTCCATGCCCCCCAGCGCCTCGCTGAAGCGGCGGTCTGCCACTGCCTCGTGTGCGGGACGGAGATGGTCCAGGGCCGCGATTTCCTCGTTCGCGTTCTCTACATACGTCACCCGGTCCACGAACCAGGCGTTGCCCAGTGCCGCGGGGTTGCGCAGCGGTGCGGTCTCGCCCTGTTGCCCGGCAGGCAAGATGAAGTAGCGCGTGTTCAGCATGTTCAGCACCGGAAACTTCGAGGCATCCAGGCTGTCCGCCTGTCCGCCCGCGCGGGCTGCCTCGGCGTAGACGGCCTGCATCTCCGGCAGGATGCGCCGGTCAATAAGCTCCTGATAGCGGCGCAGCTTGGCGGCGTGGTATCCGCCGATGCTCTTGTGCCAGTATGACGTCTTGTTTTCGTTGAACGTGTTCGATGCCAGATTCAGCACGCGGTAGTCCGGGTCCGTGTCTTGCAGGATGAGCTTGTCGGCCTCGGTCGGCGTGAAGCTGGTGGTGGTGACAGAGGCCGGGACGAACTGTGCGTCGTTCAGGTAGCGCTTGTTCACGCCCCACATGTCCACCAGACACAGCAGCGCGATGCCGCCCACGGTGAACGAACGGCGCAGACGCCCTCCGGCATACAGCATCAACAGCAACAGCCCGGCGGCCACAATGAAGAAGCTGCGCAGGGCATCCGACTGCACCAGCGCCGCGCGGACTTCCGACAGGTTCTGCAGTATGGCAGGCAGTTCCTGGCTTGGCAGATAGCCCTGGTCGGCCGCCTGCTGGAACATCTGCATCTCTTGGGCAGGGACATAGTCCGAAGGCGAGGGATTGCCCGGCACGGCCCACCACAGCGCCACGCCCGCCGTCAGCAGCAGGCAGACCAGCAGCGGCTTGAGGTTCTTCCGGAGCAACTCGGGCTCGCGCATCAGTTTGACCAACGTCAGCACGGCCAGCAAGGGAATGGTGAACTCGGCGATGACGAGGATGGACGACACCGCGCGGAACTTGTTGTACATCGGCACATAGTCGATGAACAGGTCGGTCAGCCACATCATGTTTTTCCCCCACGACAGCAGGATGGACAGCACCGTGGCACCCACCAGCGCCCACTTCAGCGGTCCTTTCACCACGAAGCAGCCCAGCAGGAACAGGAACAGTACGAACGCCCCCACGTAGACCGGCCCGGCCGTCATCGGCTGCGTGCCGAAGTACTGCGTCAGTTGGCGGTACAGCCCGGCGTATCGCGGGTCGGCCTTCTGCATGGCCTGCTCGTTGTCGGCCAGCGGAACAGAGGCGCCTCCCTTGAAATTGGGGATGAGCAACGTCCAAGTCTCGCCGATGCCGTAGCTCCACTGAGTGATATAGTCTCGTTCTAATCCACCATCCGTCTGTTGGGCAGCGGCGTCGCCCGTCTGTACCAGTTCGCTCGGCCCGCGCATGGTCTGCTTGCTGTACGTATAGGTATGGTAGAGGTTCGACAAGTTGATGGCCACGCCCACCAGTCCGGCCACGACGAGCACCGCCGTCGCCCGGAAGAACCGGGGCAGGGTGTGCGACCGCCACGCCTCCACACCGTAGGCCACGGCCAGGAAGAGCATGACGAACAGAAAGTAGTAAGACATCTGCACGTGGTTCGAAACAATCTGAAGGGCCACAAACAGCGCGGTCACCAGTCCGCCGGCCAGCAGCCGTCCGCGGTAGGCAAGGACCATGCCCGCGATGGTAGGCGGAATGTAGGCCAGGGTGATGAACTTCCAGATGTGTCCCGCAGAGATAAGGATGAAGAAGTACGACGAAAAGCCCCACAACACGCCGCCGATGCCCGCATACCACGCGGGGATGCCGAACGCCCGCAGCAGGATGTAGAAGCCCAGCATCATGATGAACGTCAGGTAGACATAGTTCGGAAGAAACAAGTGGTAGACTGTCTGCACCCACGTCAAGGGCCGTGTCGAGTCGTACGACGGAGAAATCTGGTACGTGGGCATCCCGCCGAACAGGGCGTTTGTCCAGCGCGTGCGTTCGCCCGTCTTTTGGTAGTATTCCATGGCTTCCTGGCCGGCTCCGGCTCCGGCCTCTGTGTCGTGTTGAAAGAGTATGCGCCCCTCCGTGTCGGCAGGGTAGAAATAGATGAATGACAGCAGCACGAAGGCCACCAGGACCAGGAGGTCGGGAAGGTATTTCTTCATTGTAGTCGTTTTTGGATAGCTATTTGCGGGCAAAGATAGCGCAAAGCGGCCGCAAACGGAAATAAATTTGGCTTTATTACAGATTAATTGCCGCAGTTTGTCGTACCTTTGCCGGCGGAACTCTGGTTCTGCTTGAAAATCGTCTTTTGTCATGTTGAGCGGAGCGCAGCGCAGTCGAAACATCTCCTTCATGCTTTTTGCCGGCATTGTGAGATTCTTGGGTTTTGCTTCGCTTCATTCAGGATGACAGAGCCAATGAAGAATTGAACAGACTCTTAAAATACGGAAACATGATTGTCGGAGTGATTAACGCAATGGAGAATGAACATGCGCAACTGGCTTCGCGCCTCGAGGGGGCCACGGAGCGGGCGCATGGCATCTATAACTATGTGGAAGGACAACTGGGCGCCAACCGCCTCGTGCTGACCCGCTGCGGGATAGGCAAGGTGAACGCCGCCCTGGGCGCGGCCGAGCTGATACGCCGCTTCGCGCCGGACTGTGTGGTGAGCACGGGCGTAGCCGGAGGCATCGACGCCGCGCTGGCCGTCACCGACGTGGTGGCCGGGGCGCAGGTGGGCTATCACGACGTCTGGTGCGGCGAGGGCAACGAGTACGGGCAGGTGCAGGGCCTGCCGGCAAGGTTCGACGCCCATCCTGCGCTGCTGGACTGTGCCCGCCGCCTGAACGACGAGGCCGCGCTGGAGAGCCGTGTGCACTGTGGCCTGATTTGCACGGGCGACCAGTTCATCACCGCCCGCGCCGAACTGAACGACATCAAGGGCCGTTTCCCGGAAGCACTGGCCGTCGACATGGAGTCGGGCGCCATCGCGCAGACGTGTCACCTGTACTCCGTGCCCTTCATCAGCTTCCGCATCATTAGCGACACGCCCGGCGCCGACGGACATTGGGACCAGTACCTCAACTTCTGGGACACGGTGGCCGACCGCTCGTTCCGCACCACCTGCGCGTTTCTCTCGCGCCTGCCGCAAACTCTTTAAATGACTATATAAGATATGAAGAAGATTCCCAGTTTTACCATTGACCACATCCGCCTCTTGCGGGGCATTTATGTGTCGCGCCGCGACGAGGTGGGCGGCGAAGTCATCACCACCTTCGACATCCGCATGAAGGAGCCCAACCGGGAGCCCGCCTTGCATCCGGGTGCACTGCACACCATCGAGCACTTGGCTGCCACCTACCTGCGCAACCAGCCGGACTGGCAGGACCGCGTGGTCTACTGGGGGCCGATGGGTTGCCTGACGGGCAACTACCTGCTGATGCGCGGCGAACTGGAGCCGAAAGACATCCTGCCGCTGATGCAGGAGACGTTCCGCTTCGTGGCCGGCTACGAGGGCGAGGTGCCCGGAGCAGCCCCGCAGGACTGCGGCAACTACCTGCTGCACGACCTGCCCATGGCACGCCTGGAAGCGGCCAAGTATCTGCACGAGGTCTTGGAGCAGATGACCGACGCCAACATGAGCTATCCTGCCAAGGCGGATGACTGACCCGTTGGTCGGATTTTGCATTAACGGCTGTTAAATAGCGGCGGATAGTTGCCCGCGTGCGAGGTTTTTCCTATCTTTGGCTGACAGATTATTATAACCTTATTTACATTTCATTCTAAACTGTAATTATCATGGATGCACAGACTATCGGAAACAACGCGGGCAAAGTGTGGCGATTGCTGGACCACAACCGCAAGTGGGAGTACAACGAGTTGAAGGAAGCAACGGGTCTGTCCGACCGCGACTTGAACGCCGCCATCGGCTGGCTGGCCCGGGAAGACAAGATTCAGTTTGAAACGAGCCAGGTGGACGGGCATGACTACTTGTATTTGGAACTGAACCTATATATAGGATAAAAAGAAAGGAGCGGCCGCGGACCGCTCCTTTTTTCGTGGTTGCCGGCTGTCCGCTCAGATGATTTCGATGCCTTGCTTGCGGCACAGCTCCAGTCCCAGGTCTTTCAGCTTGAACTTCTGAATCTTGCCGCTTCCGGTCATAGGGAACTGCGGGACGAAGAAGATGTACTTCGGTATCTTGTACCGCGCGATTTTGCCCGTGCAGAAGTCGCGCACGTCGCTCTCTTCCATCTCGACGCCTTCCTTCAGGATGATGAAGGCGCCCACCGCCTCGCCGTACTTGGGCGAGGGTATGCCGGCCACCTGCACGTCCCGTACGCCGGGCATCTGGTAGATGAACTCTTCGATTTCCCGCGGGTAGATGTTCTCTCCGCCGCGGATAATCATGTCCTTGATGCGTCCGGTGATGCGGTAGTAGCCCTGTTCGTCCTTCACGCCCAGGTCGCCCGAGTGCAGGAAGCCTTCGGCGTCGATGACCTCGGCCGTGGCTTCGGGCCGTTTGTAGTAGCCCTTCATCACGTTGTAGCCCCGGCAGCACATCTCGCCCTGCACGCCCGGAGGACACTCGCGGCCGGTGTCCGGGTCGATGACCCGCACTTCGGTATATTCAAAGTCGCGCCCTACCGTGTTGTATCTGGCTTCGGCGGGGTCGTCGATGCGGCTGTGCGTCATGCCGGGCGACGCCTCGGTCAGTCCGTAGACGCTTGTCACCTTCATGAACATCTTCTCTTCCACCTGCTTCATCAGCTCCACCGGGCAGAGCGACCCGGCCATGATGCCTGTGCGCAGGCTCGAGAGGTCGAACAGGTCGAACATCGGGTGGTGCAGCTCGGCGATGAACATGGTGGGCACGCCGTAGAGTGCCGTGCAGCGCTCTTTGTGCACCGAGGCCAGGACGACCAGCGGGTCGAAGCGCTCGACCATTACCTCCGTGCAGCCGTGTGTCAGGCAGTTCATCGTGGCCAGCACCACGCCGAAGCAGTGGAACAGCGGGACGCAGACGCAGAGTTTGTCGTCTTGCGTGAACCGCATGTGTTCGCCGGTCAGGAAGCCGTTGTTCGCTATGTTGTAGTGCGTCAGCATCACCCCTTTGGGGAATCCCGTGGTGCCGCTGGTGTATTGCATGTTTACCACGTCGTGGCACGTCACCTGCGCCTTGAGCCGTTGCAGCTCGCTGTCGGGGGTGTTCTCGCCCAGCAGCAGGAGTTCGTGCGTGGTGTACATGCCGCGGTGTTTCTCCTGTCCCACGTAGACCACGTTTCTCATGCGGGGAAAGCGCTCGCTCTTGAGGTGTCCGCGTTGGCAGGTGCGCAGCTCGGGCAGCATCTCGTAGGTCATCTGCACGAAGTCGCTGTCCTTCTCGCCGTTGACGATGCACAGCGTGTGCATGTCCGAGTCACGGCAGAGGTACTCCAGCTCTGCTTGTTTGTAACTGGTGTTGACGGTGACATAGACCGCCCCTATCTTGGCACAGGCATACAGCAGTGTAAGCCAGTCTGGCACGTTAGCGGCCCAGATGCCCACGTGCGTGCCGCGGGTGACGCCGATGCCGATGAGGCCGCGCGCCATGTCGTCCACCCGTCGGTTGAACTGGCTCCAGGTGAAGCGCAGGTTGCGGTCGGAGTAGACGATGTATTCTTTGTCGGGAGTTGTTTCGGCCCAATGTTCCAGCCATTGGCCGAGGGTGCGTTCGGATAACATCTGAATGAAGAATGAAGAACGAAGAATGAAGAATCAGGAATGTGTGAAACTTGAAAAATGTGCCTGCAAGGCAGGGGCTTGCCTCTTCCGGACAAGAAGCGGGCCTCGTGTCCGGACGGGGTGCGGCCCTTGCGCGGAGCGGGCAGGCGGCCTGCGCAGGGGGTCAGACGGGCGTGTAGACCACAGCCAGGATTTTGGCGGCCTGTCCCTCGTAGCCGTGCACGTGGTGGGGCACGATGGAGTCGTAGTAGATGCTGTCGCCCGGCTCCAGCAGGTAGGTGTGCTTGCCGTAGCAGATTTCCATTTGTCCCTCGAGGACGTAGATGAACTCCTCGCCCTCGTGCGACGACAGTACGAAGTCCGTGTCCTCCGTGGCCGCCACGTCGATGATGAAAGGCTCCATGTGCCGGTCGGCTTTCGCACGCGAGAGCGAGTGATACTCCATGTGCTTGCGGCTTTGTATGGCGTTGTTCGAGAAGCTGATGGTATCGCCCGCTTCGTTGTGGCGGCATACGCTGGGTCCCGTCTCGTCTTGGTCGTCCAGGAACGTGCCCAGACGGACACCCAGCACACGGGCAATCTTGATGAGTGGCGCCAGGGAAGGGAGGTCGATGTTGTTCTCGATGCGTTCTACTTGCTCGACGGCCAGCCCCGAGCGTTGTGCGAGTTCCTCCAGGCTGATGCGGCGGCTTTCGCGGAGCGTCCTTATCTTTGCGCCCACAATCTTACTTGTATCCATAGTTGTATTGTTCTGATGTGTTTTCGGTATCTAACTGTTTCACTGTGGTGCAAAAGTAAGACAAAGTTTCTCGTATTCCAACAATATCTCCCTTTTTTTCCGTATCTTTGCCCGTGGACGTTTTATAAAGAATCGGAGAGGCACTGCTCGATGAATGGTAACTCAGGGGATGTCCTTGGCTTCAAGTGCAGATAAACATCGCTTCCTGTCATGTCGAGCGAAGCGCAGCGCAGTCGAGACATCTTCCTAACGTCTTTCGCTTATTTCCCGCGTGTCTTTTCTGCGCATAGTGAGATTTCTCGATTCCGCTGCGCTCCACTCGAAATGACAGAGCAAACCTTTCTTTTACAACCTTCTCAAGTCGTCTGCCGCCGCCGGCTTTCCCTGATATGCCTTGGCCTTTGCCCGGAAGCGGTAGCTCACCGTTAGCAGGAAGCGCCGCGAGTCGGGCCGAGTCTGCCGTTCGTAGGTCAGGCGCGAACCGAACAGTTGCGTATTGACGCGCCGCGTATTCCACAAATCTTGTCCCTGGAGCGAGAGCGTCAGCCGTCCGTCCAGCCACGAGCGGCGCACTGCCGCGTCCATGGCCCAGAATCTGTCGATGCGTGCCGTCCCTTGGTCGCCCCGGGTCTGCGCCGAAGCGTCCAGCGAGAGCATCCATCCGCCCGGCAGCGTCCAGTTGTTGCGCCACACGACGTAGACAGACGCCCGGTTCAGCCGCCGGCGCACGCCCTCGTTCATCACACTGAAAAACGGCTGCATGAAGAGCGCTCCCCACGTCGGCTCCCAGCACCCTATCTTCGGCGAGGCGAACAGGGAAACGTCCAGCATTTCCTGCTTCGGATAGTTGGCCGACGAGAACAGCACCACGTCCGCATCGCCCTCGTAGTCCCGCGACTGAAATTCTATCGCGTTCTTCCGCCGCGTGTAGCTCACGTTGCCCTGGAGCCACCGCCACAGCAGAAGCAACTGCACGTTGTGCACCGTCTCCGGTTGGAGCAGGGGATTACCACCCTCATATATATACTGGTTGTTGTAGTTCATCGAAGTACGGAGTTGCATGAAGCTCGGCCGGGTGGTCTTGGCCGTGTAGCTCAGGCTGGCCTGCACCTTGCCCAAGGGGAAGTCCGCGGAGAGCGTGGGCAGCCAGTCGTCGTAGGTGCGGCTCTGTTCGGGCACGAGGATGCCTTGCTCGTAGTAGCGCGAGCGGGCGTGTTCGTAGCGCAGGCCGGCGGATGCGCCCACCTTTCCCACGTTCAACACATACTGCGCGAAGGCGGCTGTCTTCCGCTCGTCGATGCGGCTGTCGGTGGTGGGCAGCAGGTCTTGCGGGTTCAGGAAGCGGTCGCGGCGGCGGATGAAGGTGTGGTCTGCGCCGAACTTCACGGTGCCCCGTCCCAGCGGATGGCTCAGGATGAGCTTGGCGGCGAAGAGTCGGTTGCGCGAACGGTTGCGGCTGTCTATGTCACGCGCCGTGCCGTCGTCGCGTGTCTCGTGCACCTGTTGTGTGTCCAGGCTGCTGCCGATAAGGGCGTCGGCGGTCAGGTCGATGTGCCAGTCCTTCGCATCGCCCTGGTAGTAGGCATTCAGTTGGTGCGACGTGTCCTGCATCAGGTTGTGCGACGTCATGTCCGTCCGTTCCTGCGGACTGCCGTCGGGCTGCATGGTGGCATACCACGAGTCGAACGCCATGCGCAGGTCGGGCGTGCGGAAGAATTGGTACGACGCCCCCACGTTGTGCCGCGGGTTGAACGCATAGTCCACGCTGCCCGAAGCCGCCAGCGAGTGCCCCTTCAGCCGGCGGTCGAACGAGTCGCGCACGTCGCGTGTCTGTCCGCTGCCGTCAGCCGGGGCGATGAGGTAGCGCGCATCTCTCCCCATCCGTTCCTGACTCAAGTTGCCATAGGCCGAAGCCTGCACCGACAGGCCGCCGCGCTGGTAGTTCACGCCCACTTGCTCGGCATGTCCCGGGCGCCGGTTTTGCGTCAGGACCAGGCGCACGTTGCCGCCCCAGCCGTCGTCCCGTCCCCGGATGGTACGGATGCGGATGACGGCCTTCACCTCGGCGTCGTATTCTGGCCCGGGGTTGGTCACAAGCTCCACGCGGTCAATGTCCGCAGCGTTCAGCCGGAGCAGCTCCGTCACGTCTTGCAGCCGCCTGTTGTCTATATAGATAAGCGGCGTTCCCTTGCTGAAGACCGTGAAGCCTTCTTCGGCCGAACCGCGCACGCCAGGCAGGCGCGCCAGTACGTCGGCGGCTGTCTCCAGCCGTGCCAGCAGGCTGTGGCGCACGTCGGTCTCCAGTGTGCCGCCCTGTTTCAGCCGGTACTGTGGCCGTCGGGCGGTGATGACGGTTTCGTCCAGCGCCGTCGAAACAGGCTGGAGCGTGCAGGTGATGCTGCCCTGTCCGTCGGTGGGTCGGAGCTGGGTCTCGTAGCCCACGCACGACACTTGGAGCAGGTAGCGTCCCGGCGAGGCGGGAGAGAGGGCGAAGCTGCCGTCTGCGCGGCTGCATGTGCCTTGCAGGAAGGTGGAGTCTGCGGCACTGAGCAGGACGACGTTGGCCAGTTCGACGGGTGTGCCTTCGGTGGTCTGCACCCGTCCGTGCAGGGCGGCCGTGCTGTCGGCAGGGGTCGGAAGGGTCTGGGCTGTGAGGAGGCCTCCCGCCGTCAGCACCAGGAGGCAGCCCAAGCAAAGTTGTCTGAGCATGTTTTCGCGTCTTTTTGGTTTATGGCGCGAAGGTAGGAACATGCCGGCCGACGGGCGGAAACAAAAGGCTGACACTTGCCTGACATTTGTCTGACAACCGCCTGACGGTGGTGCATCAGCCTGTGGAAGAACGGTTTATTCGCAGACTTCGAGCACGTAGGCCCGGCCGCGGTCGCTGCTGATGCGCAGGTTGCTGTGGGCCTCCAGGATAGGTTTGAGTCGTCGTATCAGGGTGTAGAGCGTCTCGTCGGCGTTGTCCTTGCCGGGCCAGAGGGCACGGCAGATGTGTGGCTTCGTCAGGCGGTGGGCGTCGTTCAGGTAGAACATTTCCATCAGGGCGTACTGCATGGGCGTCAGGTGCAGGCGCTCGCGGTGGTCGTCGTAGAAGCAGTCGTCGCGCGTGGAGAGCGAGAGGTTGCCCAGTGTAATGAGGCGTCCGTCATCGCCGTCTTCCGGCGCGTCGGCCGTGTGGCTGCGTTGCGAGCGTTTGCGCAAAGACAGTCCTGCGCCACACAGCAGGGCGACGGCCAGCAGCAAGACTGAAGGGGTCTGGTCGGACTGCGTGAGGATGAACCACGGTGTGCAGCGGGCATAGGCGCGGAATGAGAGCGCCAGTCCGTCGGCCCCGGGGGTGAGCCACAGCACGGTGTCGCTTGGCAGGCAGCCGGCCGGTATGTCTCCGGCCGTTGTCTGGGCTTTGTCGGCCGACAGCACGCTGACGGTCAGCACGGCTCGTTCGCGCAGGGCTTCGATGGTCAGTGCCCGGGCAAAGGCCGGATAGCTGCCGCTGACGGTGACGGACGTGTCCAGGGCCTGCCGGAGATGGGCATAGGCGCGGAGCGTGTCGGGCTGTTGGGTGATGCGGCGTTCGTTCATGACAGTCTGGCGGACGGCTTGGCTCAGGTCTTCGGCGATGCGGCGGCGCGTTTCGTCGTAACTGCGGTAGCCGAAGGCCACGGCCAGCACGGCCATCAGCAGGGGGATGAGCAGGGTTTTATGCGGATTCATGTCTCTTTGCAGATGATAGGTTGTGGGGGCAAAGATACGCAATAAGTCGATGCCGTGTTCATGCCGGCCGTGTTTTTTCTGTTGTTTGGGGTGCAACGCAGGCCGGGGCGGGCAAGGCGGCTGTCAGAAGCAGATTCCTACAGCCAGCGACACGCTGTGCATCAGCTTGTGGCGTTTGATGTCCGGGCGTTCGCCTTCCACGGTGATGTAACGTACATTTTCATAGGGGTCAAAGCTGGAGCAAGTGTAACCGACAGATACTTGGAGATGTTCGTCAATCATTGCGCAGAGCGCTATTTTGGCGTGTGCAGACAGCCACCGGGCGCCGTGGTTTTTCACACGTTCGCTGCGGATGGCTGTCCACGCGCCTGCTTGGTTAGGGAAATAATCAATCTGTAAAGTCCGGTTTGGCGGCAAGGGCAAGGTGACGCCGGGCGACAAAGCCAGGCTGAGTCCGCAGTCACGGTCGCTTCCCAGCCACCAGGTAGGCGTGCTCAGTAGGATAGAGGGGCGCAGGGCGAGACAGCATAGGGGTGATGTCCAATCGCTTTGCCAGCGCCATCGCTTGTCGGCCGTGGTGCCGCCGAAAGAGCGGCTATGACATTCGCCGGCAGACCATAGGCCCAGTGTCAGTCCGGCATGGCGGAAGACCTGGTAGGTGGCTGACGCTTCCAGCTCCCACAGGTCGTAGTTGTTCAGCGCGCCGCTCACCTCTATGTTCCACCGCTGACGTTTCTCTTCTTCTTGTCTTTCTTGTCCTTGCGCAAGTTGGGGCGTTGTCAGGCAGAAAACGCTCATTGCAATGGCGTAAGTATGTTTTTTCATACTCGTCATTTGGGGGGTTGGTCAGGTTTATGATTAAAAAGAAAAAGGGTCATTCATTGAGGTATTTCTCGGCATCCACGTCCGGCTCCAGTTCGATGGGGATGACCGTTTCGTCCCACTTGAACATCTTCTGCGAGACGAAGTCAATCAGGAAGCCCGGCCAGAACAGCAGGTTCCAGAGGGCGGTGGTGTTGAACGCCGGCTCCAGGGCGAAGGTCGTAGGCAGGTGGCCCGGCAGTTGGGCGACCAGTATGCGTTCTTCGCGCCGTTTGCGCAGGCGGGCGGTGACTGTCTGGTTGCTGGTCACTTCGGCCACTTTGACATTGTTGTTGGCGTCGTAAATCTTCGTGCCGTTCGGTGCACGGAAGGTGATGGTTTGTTTCGTGTCCGTGAAGAGCGTGCAGCACGACGAGAGCAGCAGGCAGGACACGAGAGCTGTGCAAAACTTTTTCATACTTCTTTCTTCGTTTTTTGGTTAGGTTTACGGCGGCAAAGTTACGGTGAGATTTCTGCTCACCCAAGGAAACACGGTGTACAAAGAAAATGCGTAAACCGTTGGAAGATAGATGAAAAAGAAGAAAAGCCGATGTACATCGGCCTTTGGAGCGAAGAAAAACAGGGGAGAAACGCCGCTTTGTCAGAATCCGGCGATAAATTCGTCAAAAGAACCGTCGGCCACGCCCAGCTTCTCCTTCAGCCGCATCTTCCGGCGCGAGATGCTGCCTTTGGCGATGTGGTAGATGTCGGCCAGCACGGCCAGCGGCAGTTCCATCTTGACCAGGCAACAGAAGCGCACTTCTTCCTCCGTCAGCAGCGGGCAATGGGCGCGCAGCCGTTCGGTGAAGCGGTCGAAGCAGGCGTCGGTGTTGCGTGTCACGGCTTCCCAGTCGTCGTCGCCCAGGTGCAGGGCGCCCTGTTCGTTCCGCCTGCCGCAGAGAATCGGGATGGTAATGGCGTTGAGGCTGCGGTAGTACTCCAGCTTCCGTTGCGCGGCTTCCAGCTCTTGCCGGCGGCGGGCTTCCTGTTCGCGCGACAAGGCGGCCTCGGCCTGCCGGCGTGCAAGGTCGGCCTGCATCTTCTGAATCTTCAGGCGCACCTGGTGGCGTTTGCTCCGGATGAACAGTGCCAGCAGGATGACGGAGGTCAGCAGCGTGGCCGACAGCAGGCGGTAGAACAGCAACCTGGCGTAGTCGCGCTCTTCTTCGGCCAGTTCTGTCAGTTCGAGCTGCGTGTCGTGTGGGGTGGTGGCATACGGCGGGACGGGCACGGCCTGTGCGCGGGCGCAGAGGACGACGAGCACCGACAACAGGCAGGCGACGAGCACGGCGGGCATCTTTCTGTCCATAGGGATAGGCTTCAGTGTGTCTCGTCTTCTTCGATGCGGCGCAGCACGCGGCAGGGGTTGCCCGCGGCCACCACGCCCGGCGGCACGTCGCGCGTCACCACGCTGCCAGCCCCCACCACGCTGCCCCGGCCGATGGTGACGCCCGGCAACACCGTGACATGTCCGCCTATCCATACGTCGTCTTCCACCGTGATGCCCCGGGCACGCTCCAGTCCCGCGTTGCGCCGGGCGGCGTCCAGCGGGTGTATGGCGGTGTAGAATCCGCAGTCGGGCCCCACGAATACATGGTTGCCGAAGCGGACGGGTGCCTCGTCCAGCATCGTGGTGCCGAAGTTGAAGAAGCAGTCCGTGCCGGTCACGACGTTGTAGCCATAGTCCACGTGCAGGGGCGGCGTGAATACCGTGCGTTCGCCCATCGCGGGCAGGGCCTGGCGCAAGGCCTCGCGGCGTTCGGCGTCGGTGCGGTCGGGGTGGTTGAAGGTCTCGCAGAGGCGGCGGCAGCGGTCGCGTTCGGCGCAGAGCGCGGCGTCGTAGTTGGCGTCGTACCATTCGCCGCGCAGCATCTTTTGTTTCTCGGTGTCCATAGTTGTCGGGGTGTTTGGAGATACATATATAAGTATGTGTCGGGACAGGCTCGCCCATCCGGCGGCAGTCCCTGGGAGCAAATATAGGGATTTTGCGGTGAAAAAGGAAGCCGATGTGTGCGATTGTACGTTTTTTGTCTTACCTTTGCCCGGCCGGCCTCATGCGGCCGGCCCTTGTGTTATGTGCATCAGACGGTTACTTCTCTTTCTTATGCTCGTGTTATCCTGGCCCGCAACGGGCGGGGCTGCACCGCTCGACTCGTTGCTCCGGGTGCTGGACGAGGCCATCGCCTCGCACCGGGAATATGCCGGGCGCCGGGAGAAGCAGATTGAGCTGCTGGGGCGGCAACTGCGTGCGCCCGGCCTGTCGGACGAGCGGCGCTACCAACTGACCAACCGCCTCTACGAACTGTATGAACCGTATATCTGCGATTCGGCCATCGCCTGCCTGAATCGCAACATCGAGCTGGCCGACGCGATGGGAGCGCCCCGCCTGCGGACGGAGAGCCGCATCCGCCTGAGTTTCCTGCTTGCTTCCACGGGGATGTACATGGAAGCGTCCGACGTGCTGCACGAGGTGGAGCGGAGCGGGCTGGACAGTGCCCAGGCGGTCAGTTACTTTTCGGCCTATGTGCGCGTGTATGACGAGCTGTACGGCAACACCCAGGACCTCCGGCTGAAGCGGCGCTACCGCATGCTGGCCGAACAGTACCGGGACTCTGCCCGCCTGTATGACGCATCGGAGCCAGACCCGTCGCGGCAGCCGGGCGAGGTGGAACTGCTGAACGCCGGGCGCCTGGAAGAAGCTTTGAGGCAGAACGACCTGCGCTTGAAGCACGTGCAGCCCGACACGCGGGAACAGGCCGTGGCCTACCACCTGCGCTCGCTGATTTGCCACCAGATGGGGCGTGACGAGGAATACCGTTGCTGCCTGGCGCGTTCGGCTACGGCCGACATCCGGGCGGCCGTGCAGGACCACGTGTCGTTGCTGCTGCTGGCCCAGGCGCTGTTCAAGGATGGCGACCTGGAGCGGGCCTATCGTTACATGGATTTCTCGTGGAGCCAGACCTCGTCGTTCAACGCCCGCCTGCGTGTGCTCCAGAGTGTGGGCGGACTGTCGCTGATAGAAGATGCCTACCAGATGATGCTGTCGCGCCGCAACACGCTGCTGACCGACTATACGCTCTTCTCGTCGCTGCTCTTGCTGCTGCTTGTCCTGGCCCTGTTCTGCATCTGGCGGCAGGTGAAGAAGCTGGCTCTGGCACGCCGGCGGCTGCAGGAAGCCAACGACAGCCTGCATACGTTGAACGAACGCCTGCACGCGATGAACAGCGACTTGCAAACGGCCAACCTGCAACTGCGCGAGGCCAATGCCGTCAAGGAAAACTACCTGGCCCGCTTCATCAAGCTCTGTTCGACCTATGTCGACCGCCTGGACGCTTACCGGCGCATGGTGGCCAACAAGCTGGTGGCGGGGCAGACGGCGGAGCTGCTGAAGATGGCGCGCACGCCCTCGGCGATGGACGAAGCCTTGGACGAGCTGTATGCGAACTTTGACGCCGTCTTCCTGCACATTTTCCCGGACTTCGTCGAGCGCTTCAACGACCTGCTGCGCCCGGGCGAGCAGATACAGCCCAAGGCTGTGGGGCAACTCTGCACCGAGCTGCGCATCTTCGCCCTCATCCGGCTGGGCATCACGGACAGTTCGCAGATAGCCGAGTTCCTGCACTATTCCGTCAACACCATCTACAACTACCGCGCCAAGGTGAAAAACAAGGCACGCTGCCGCGACTGCTTCGAGGAGGACGTCGCGCGCATTGGCTGACCGCCTGCCTGTCCGTCTTCGCGCCGGTCTCCGTCCGACCCTCGTTTGCTTCTTGTCCGTGGCGGCCGCGCCCCGTGTCCGAGTGGAGCGCGCTTCGTGCGGACAACGGCCGTTCCGGGCTTCCGGAGGAGCGTTTTTTCTGTATTCCGTCCACTTTTTGCATATCGGTGAATGGGTTTAATTCGCTGGAATACAAGAGTATGTTGTTTTTCGCCATCCACTTTCTTTCCACACGTGCTTTTATTCGCTCTTGCCGTTGGTTAACTTTGCATACGAGCTTTTAAGGGGAAAGATAGACCCTACGGGTCGTTCAGGATAACGACCACAAACACTTCTTCATATAAACAGAATCGCCCCGACCGACGCCAATGATGCGCGGCCGGGGCGTGGCATGTGCGGGGGTCGCCCGCTTAGTATCCGAAGATGTCCTCCGTGGTCAGTTCCGTCACGGGGCCTATGCGGCGGAGAGCGTCCATGTCAAGCTCTTTCTTGTTGCCCAAGATGCCGTAGTAGTACGTGCGTCCCTTCACCCACTTTTGCTGGAAGTCCACGACGTCTTGCAGCGTCATCCGTTGCACGTCGTTGTACAGCTTGATGCGGCTGTCTTCGGTCAGGCCCCAGTCTTGTGCGTTGACGAAGCTCCACAGCACCCCGTCCTTGGTGATGCGCTCGGTGCGCAGGCGTGCCATCATGCCCTCCTTGGCCAGCCGGAAGGCGTTTTCCGACTGCGGCATCTGCTCGATGATGTCGTTGAAGGTGTGTATGGCGTCCATCAGCTTGTCGTTCTGCGAGGCAATCTGCGACAGGAAGTAGTAGGCCTCGTCGTTGTAGCTCGGCCTGTTCAGCCCGGCCCAGGCCGAGTAGGCCAGTCCGCGGCTTTCGCGCATCTCCTGGAAGACGATGCTGTTCATGCCTCCGCCGAAGTATTCGCCGTAGAGCTGCCGCGACGGTTCGGAAGCGGGGTCGAAACGCTCGCCCCGGTTGGAGTATTGCGCCAGGTAGATGTTCTTCGCGTCGTAGGGCGCCAGGAAGATGCGCGTCTCCGGCGTCTGGCGGCTGACGAAGTTGCCTCCTTCGGGCACGTCCTTCAGCGTGTCGGGCGTGCGGTGCTCGCGATCCAGCAAGGCAATCAGTTCGTCGCTCGTGTCGGGCCCGTAGTACAGGATGCGGTGCTTGTAGCCGTTCAGCCCGTGTATGCGTTCCACCAGCGCCTGCGGGTCCATCTTCTTCAGTTCGGCTTCACCGAGCAGGTGGGTCGACGGGTTTTCGGGCCCGTAGAACACGTACTGCATCAGGCGCGAGAAGTTCTGCCCTTGGCTCAGTTTGGCATCTTTGCGCGCCTTCAGCTTGTCGCCCACCAGGTTGCTGTAAGCCTCGCGGTCTACCTGCGCGTCGGCCAGCAGTTGTTCGAACAGCTCCAGCGCCTGGGGCAAGTTTTCGTTCAGTCCGCTCAGCGTGACATACGTGCGGCGGGCGCCCGGCCATACGGAGAAGCTGCACGCCATCTGGTAGAACTTCTTCTTCACGTCTTCGGGCGTCAGTTCGCTCGTGCCCAGGTATTCCAGGTATTCTGCGGCCAGTCCCAGCGCCTTGTCCTGGTTGTTGCCCATGTCGAAGAGGTAGGTCAGTTGGAACAGGTCGTTGGACGTGTTCTGCTTGTACAGCACGGGGATGGCTCCGTCTTTGGCCGAGAGCTGCGCCAGGTCCTTGCTGTAGTCCAGGAAGACCGGCTCTATGGGCGCTGCCTGCGAAGCGGCTGCCTGGATGTCGCGCAGAAAGGCACTGGCTGTGTCGCGGTTCATCACGATGGGCGTTATTTGCGGCTTGTCTATCTTCTTCTCGTTCGGGTCGGTTCCCTGCCGTTTGTACACCACCGCCAGGTTGTCATCCTTCAGGAAGCGGTTCGCGAAGTCCACCACCTCTTGCTTGGTCAGCTTCGAGAGCCGTTCGAGCGAGCTGACCTCGTCGGCCCAGTCCGTGCCGTTGACGAAGGACTGCACGAACCAGTCGGCCCTGCCCTCGTTGCTCTCCAACCGTTGTAGCTGGTTGAGCTTGAAGTTGTTGATGGCAGCTTCCAGCAGGTTCTCGTCGAAGTCGCCCTCGCGCAGCTTCTTCAGCTCGCCGAGCATCAGGTCTTTCACCTCTTCCAGCGATTGCCCGGCCTTGGGGCGTCCCTGCATCATCAGCACGCTGTAGTCCGCCAGGTTGTCCGGGTAGCAGAAGGCCGACAACAGTTTCTGCTGCTGCGTCAGGTCGAGGTCGAACAGTCCGGCCTGCCCGTTGTAGAGCACCTGCCCCACAATGTCCAGCACCTCCGCCTCGTGGCTGGATGCGCCCGGGAAGCGCCATCCCAGCACCACCTGTTCCGCTTCCGGTCCCAGCACCTCGCGCACGATGGGCGCCGTGATTTCTTCCTCCTTGGGCAGATTCAGCTTGGGCAGGTCGGGGTTGGGGCGGAGCGCGCCGAAGTGGCGTTCGATGATTTCAATCATCTGGTCCGGGTCGAAGTCGCCGCTCAGGCAGATGGCCATGTTGTTGGGCACGTACCACGTCTTGTAGTAGTTCTTGATGTTGGTGATAGACGGGTTTTTCAGGTGCTCCTGCGTGCCCAGCACCGTCTGTGTGCCATACGGATGATGGGGGAAGAGGGCGGCCAGCAGTGTCTCGCCCACCTTGCGCGAGTCGCGCGTCAGCGACATGTTCTTCTCCTCGTACACGGTCTCCAGCTCCGTGTGGAATCCGCGGATGACGCAGTTCTGGAAGCGTTCGGCCTGAATCCTTGCCCACGTCTCCACCTGGTTGCTCGGGATGTCCTCGGTGTAGCACGTCACGTCGTAGCTGGTGTAAGCGTTGGTGCCGTTGGCCCCGATGGCGGCCATCAGTTTGTCGTACTCGTTGGGGATGGCCAGCTTCGAGGCTTCGAACGACAGGCTGTCGATGGTGTGGTAGATGGCCTTGCGCTCGGCCTCGTCCGTCGTGTGGCGGTAGACCTCGAACTGCTGTTCGATTTGGTCGAGCAAGGGCTTCTCCGCCTCGTAGTCTTGTGTGCCGAAGTGCGTTGTCCCCTTAAACATCAGGTGCTCGAAGTAGTGGGCCAGGCCGGTCGTCTCCGCCGGGTCGTTCTTGCCGCCCACACGCACGGCGATGAAAGTCTGGATGCGCGGTTCGTCCTTGTTCACAGTCATGTAGACCTTCAGCCCGTTCTCCAGCGTGTAGATGCGTGCCTGGAGCGGGTCGCCCGGCACCGTTTCGTAGTCATGCTTCGGCTGGCATCCCGCCAAAGCCAGGGCGGCCAGTGCGAGGGCCGGCACGCCCATCCGTTTCAGAAATTTGTTCATAAGCGATAAGATTATATAATGTGTGATTCGTACTCCTTGGCCTACGGCCTCGTCTTCCGCAGGGGGAAGTAGATTTCGTAGCCTTCGTCACCTATCTCGTAGAGCGGAACGAGGCGGATGTTCCGGCTCTGTCCCGTGGTGTGGTAGTGCGACTGCGTTCCTCTCCACCATTCCGGCCTGGATGAAGGCCCCTTCCGTGTCTGGCATCGTCGATGTAAATCACTTGCGCATGTCCTGCTCAACAGAGGGACAGCCCTGCCAGCAAGGCCCATCGCTGACGTTTCAGTCGTTTCATGGCGGTTCAGTTGTATTTAGTTTCGGCTTGCCCTGCAAATATATGCGTTTTTTTCATACCTTTGCACTGAAATGCAGGATTTTTGCCCGGCCCGTATGAGATGCGTTTCCCGCAGGCGCGGACGGCCGGCGGCAACATCGTGCACGAAGAAGATACATATAAAGAATTACATAAATCTGACAGAAAGGAATGATAACTACCGAGCAACTGAAGGACATCAAAGAACGCACCGACGCGTTGAACCGTTACCTGGACATCGAAGGCAAGAAGATACAAGTGGAAGAAGAACAGCTCCGCACCCAGGCGCCCGGCTTCTGGGACGACCAGAAGGCCGCCGAAGCGCAGATGAAGAAGGTGAAAGGCTTGCAGCAGTGGATTAGCGGCTACAACGAGGTGAAGACCTTGGCCGACGAACTGCAACTGGCTTTCGACTTCCACAAAGACGAGCTGGTGAGCGAAGAAGAAGTGGACGAAGCCTATGCCAAAGCCCTGTCCGCCGTCGAGGCGCTCGAACTGAAGAACATGCTGCGTGATGAAGCCGACCAGATGGACTGCGTCTTGAAGATTAACTCCGGTGCCGGCGGCACCGAAAGCCAGGACTGGGCCAGCATGCTGATGCGCATGTACCTGCGCTACGCCGAGACGCACGGCTACAAGACAACCATCGCCAACCTGCAAGAAGGCGACGAGGCGGGCATCAAGACCTGTACCATCGAAATCAGCGGACCGTACGCCTACGGATACCTGAAGGGCGAGAACGGTGTGCACCGCCTTGTGCGCGTGTCGCCATACAATGCGCAAGGAAAGCGCATGACGTCTTTCGCCTCGGTCTTCGTCACTCCGCTGGTAGACGACACCATCGAAGTCACCATCGAACCGGCGCGCCTGTCGTGGGACACCTTCCGAAGCGGCGGTGCCGGCGGACAGAACGTCAACAAGGTGGAGTCGGGCGTGCGCCTGCGCTACCAGTACAAAGACCCGTACACGGGAGAGGAAGAAGAGATTCTAATCGAGAACACCGAGACGCGCGACCAGCCCAAGAACAGGGAGAACGCTTTGCGACTGCTCCGCTCCATGCTCTACGACAAGGAGATGAAGCACCGTATGGCCGAACAAGCCAAAGTCGAAGCAGGTAAGAAGAAGATTGAGTGGGGTTCGCAGATACGGAGCTACGTGTTCGACGACCGCCGCGTCAAGGACCACCGCACCAATTACCAGACTTCGGACGTCACCGGCGTGATGGACGGCAAAATCGACGGTTTCATTAAGGCTTACCTCATGGAGTTTGCGGGCGAGGGTGAAGCGTGACCTGTCCTGCCACGGGCTATAAACTGCGAGCTACGAGTAAAGTTACCGGAAGAATGTCACCGGTGACGTACTCGTAGCTCGTTTTTTGTTAGCCGTTACCTGTTGGGCAGCCTGCCCGCAGCTTGTGGCCCGTAGCTTGTGGCTGCACCGCCTGCGGCCCGTGGCCGCGCTTTCAGAGGTTCAGGCTGATGCCTCCCAAGAACGTGGCCTTCGGCATGGGATAGCCCAGCATCACTTCGTAGCGCTGTGCCAGCAGGTTTTCGCCGCGCACGAACAGGCGGGCGTAGGGGCAGAGGCGGTAGGAGGCGCGGACGTTCCACAGGACGAAGTCCTCGGTCGTGGGTGCTTCGCCCACGGAGGTGTATAGTCCGCCCACGTACTGGAGGCCTGTCGAGGCGGTCCAGCGGCCTCGCCGGAAGTCGGCCCCGGCGTAGAGCTTGTGCTCGGGGGCGGAGATGACGGGGTGTTCCATGTGTGCCCAACTGTAATTGGCGTTGACGCTCCAGTGCGGGTTGACGCGCCAGCCGACGTTGGCTTCCATGCCCCAGTTTTCGATGCGGCCGCTGTTCACGTTGTGCGGGCGGCCGTCTTGCCGGACGGTCGTGATGAGGTTGTCGCCGTCGATGTAGAAGAGGTTCGCACCGTAGGTCAGGGCGCCGTCCAGGCGGGTCTGCGTGAAGCTGAGCTCGTAGCTCATCAGCCGTTCGGGGCGCAGGTCGGGGTTCTGCGGGGGAAACATGTACATCTCGCGGATGGTGGGGTTGCGGAAGCCTTTGCTGACCATTGCCTTCAGTTCGGCCTGGCGGGGCAGGTGGAAGGCCAGTCCGCCCTGGGGCACCAGCTCGGTGCCCACGTGCGAGTGGTGGTCGACGCGCAGGCCGGCGTTCAGCGACAGCCAGTGTCCGAAATCCTGGCGGAAATCGGCGTAGGCAGCCACTTCGTCTTGCTTCTTCTCCACGCCGGGGATGCGTTCGCCGTCGGCCACGGCCACGTTCCACGATTCGCCGCCGAAGTGCTGGTAGTCCACGCCCACGGTCAGGCGGTTGCCCCGGTACAGTTCGGCGCTCTGGTACCAGGAGACGCCCATCATCAGATCTTTGCTGTGGAACAGCGATTCTTGCGGCTCTTCGCCGGGGCCGTAGCCGTCGTTAATCTTGTGCCGTCCCCAGTTGTAGAAGAAGCTCAGGGCGCCCGAGGTGCGGTCGTAGTGGTTTTCGAGCATGGCCGACGCCATGCCGCGGGTGATGCGCGAGTCGTTGTCGATGAGCGGGGCAAACGTCTCGCCGGGGTTCGAGGCGTTGAAGTGCGTCACGTTCACGTCGCCCCACAGCCGCCAGTTCTTCGTCACTTCGTACGACAGCTTGGCGTAGCCGCTGAACTGTTCAAAAGGCATGTCGGCGCGATGTCCGTCCGTGCGGTTGTACGAAAAGGAAGCCGTGCTGCCGAATCGTCCGCTGCGCACGCGGTTCACGGCCTCGGCTTGCACCGTTCCGTAGGAGCCTGCGCCTAGGTTGATGTCGGTCCGCACCCCGTCTTCGTGCATCTGTCGGGTGACGATGTTGATGACGCCGCCCATGGCGTTCGAGCCGTAGAGCACCGAAGCCGGGCCGCGGAGCACCTCCACGCGCTCGGCCAGCATCGTCTGGTACGAATCAGAGATGGGGTGACCGAAGAGTCCCATGTATTGCGGGTGCCCGTCGATGAGCACCAGCATCTGCGCGCTGCCCGACAGTCCGCGGATGCTCAGCCCTCCCGCCGCTCCGGTGGACACGCCGTAGCCCAGCACGCCGCGGCTGGTGACGAACAGTCCCGGCACCTGCTCCGTCAGCGCGGGCAGGAGCGAGGGCTGGTATCGGTCGGCCAGTTGTGTCCGTCCCACGACGCTGATGGTCATGGGCAAGTGGCGGATGTCGGTCGCGTTGCGTGTGCCGGTGACGACCACTTCGTTCAGCCGGTAATCGTGGCGCACGGAGTCAGTTTCCTGTTTGTCCGACGCCCCGGCGACCGCCGTCGCCAGCGCGAGGGACAGGAGAGTAAGAGTGAATCGTTGTCTCATATCTTCTGTAAAGTGTATAAAATGGATAATCGTTTCAGACGCTGCAAAGGTAAGTCATTTGTCCGTTCCGCCTTTTATCCGGATTACAGAAGTTTTTACCCGAATTACTGTCTGCCTCTTGTGCGGAGCGGGCGTCATTCCTCCGAACTGTAGCCATGTCCACTCCGCACACGGGCGGGCGTGCTTGCGCCGGGGCATAAAAATCGGTGAGAAAGGTTAAAGAATCTGTAAAGCGGGTAGGGGGGTGTTGGCGGGAAACAGCTATCTTTGCCGCCGGAAAACCATCAGTCCCCCTGCGGGGAATCGAGCCGATATGAAGAAAAAGGAAAATGTGCTGGACATAAAGACTGTGTGCGAGTGCAACCGCTGCCTGGGCAGCAAGACGTGGCACCCGCAGGCTGCCGTCATCAACCTGGAGAATCCCGGGCTGGAACAGCAGGCGGTGAAGTTTGACTTCTACGCCATCTTGCTGATAGAAGACAGTGCCGGGTGCGGCGACTGCTGCGGACGCCGCTACTACGACTTTGCCTACGCCACGATGGTGTTCCTCACTCCCGGCGAGGCGTTCCGCATGAGCAAGGAAAACACTTTGCCCCCGCGCGGACTGCTGCTGGCCTTCGACCCGATGCTGCTGCTCAGCACCGCGCTGTGCCGCCACATCGACCAGTACACCTTCTTCCACTACCGCCAGGAAGAGGCCCTGCACTTGTCGCAGCGCGAGACGGAGCGCGTGCGCCACTACTTCGACGACATCGACGAAGAGCTGCACCACGCCATCGACGGCCACAGCCGCACGCTCCTCTCCCGGCTCATCGAGCTGCTGCTGGACTATTGCGCGCGCTATTACGAACGGCAGTTCATCACCCGCGAGGACAAGAACAAGCGTCTGCTGGCGCAACTGGGGCGCTGGGCCGACGACTACATCGGCGCCGGACGCATGGCGGGCGGGCGGATGCCGGCAGCCGCCGACTGTGCCGGGCTGCTGGGGCTGAGCGAGGCCTACTTCGGCGACCTGCTGCGCTTCGAGACGGGGCAGAACCTGGCCGAATATTTCCAACTGCGCCGCCTGGAGATGGCCAAACGGCTCTTGCAGACGGGGACGCATACGCCCGCGCAAGTGGCCCGGCAACTGGGCTTCAACAGCATCGCCCGCTTCAACCTCGTGTTCCAGAAATACACCGGCCAGGCACCCTCGGAATACAACCTGAACTGACTTCGCGTAAATTTCTACCGCTTTTCCTTGGAATCTTCCGGAAATTCCCCTTACTTTGCTCTCCGTTGAACGATAAACTAAAACTAAACACCATGGGAAGAAGCAACAGAAACCGCGTGACGCACACGCAACGTGAAGAAGAACAAGCCAAAAAAGTAATGCGCACCATCACCATCGTGGCCGTCGTGCTCATCCTCCTTTCTTTCGTGGCCTACACCCTCTGGGCCTGAACGCCATGCCGCAGGAGATTGAACGAAAGTTCCTGGTCGACGGCGACTGGCGGCCGCTCGTGGCCTCGTCCAGCCGCATCGCACAAGGATACATCTGCTCCGACAGCGGGCGCACGGTGCGCGTCCGCCTGCGCGACGGGCGGGGATACCTCACCATCAAAGGCCCTTCGGCAGACGGCGGCCTGAGCCGCTACGAGTGGGAGAAGGAGATTGACCCCGCCGATGCCTCGGAACTGATGCGCCTCTGCCGGGGCGGCGTCATCGACAAGACGCGACACCTCGTGCCCTACGACGGACACGTGTTCGAGGTAGACGAGTTCCACGGCGAGAACGAGGGCCTGGTGGTGGCCGAAGTCGAGCTGTCCGACCCCGCCGAACCGTTCGGACGACCGCCCTTCCTGGGCCGCGAGGTGACCGGCGACCGGCGTTACTACAACTCCCAACTGATGCAGCACCCTTACCGCACGTGGGCCGATGCCGCACCGGGCGGGGAGTGGACGAGTAGACAAGTGGACGAGTGGACAAGGGGGAGTTGACAAGTTGACAAGGCGTCAGGCAACAAGGGCGTATTCGCCGCTTCGTTTGTCCGCCACCGTGTCAATTCGTTTCCAAAGCCTCGTCAACTCGTCAACTTGTTAACTTGTCCCTTCGTTCTTGTTAACTTGTCCACACCCCCTTGTCCCCTCGTCAACTCGTCCCCTCGTTAACTAACCCTTTTTTCAGTTCAAGAAATGG
This sequence comes from Bacteroides sp. ET71, assembly GCF_023336905.1. Lineage (GTDB taxonomy): Bacteria > Bacteroidota > Bacteroidia > Bacteroidales > Bacteroidaceae > Bacteroides. The sequence goes on along the minus strand of NZ_JAMBLS010000003.1, from coordinate 184,658 downwards.
AAAGAATCTACGCATACTTGCCACAGGAGTTCGTCACTTTCGTGCTGGTGACCCTCTTTTCCCTGCTCATCGGCCTTTCGCAACGGCGCATCAGCCTGAAGCGCGAGGGCGAGGCCACACTGTTTGGCACCGACCGTACCTTTACGTTCATCGGCATCCTGGGATACTTGCTCTACATCCTCGACCCGACGGACTACCGCCTCTTCCTGGGCGGCGGCGCGGTGCTGGGACTGCTGCTGGCGCTGAACTACTACGTGAAGCAGACGCGCTACCACGTGTTCGGGGTGACCACCATCGTCATTGCCCTCATCACCTACTGCCTGGCGCCCATCGTCTGTACCCAGCCCTCGTGGTTCTATGTCCTCGTGGTGGTGGTCGTGCTGCTGCTGACCGAGCTGAAGCACACCTTTACCGAGCTGGCGCAACGCATGAAGAACGACGAGATGATTACGCTGGCCAAGTTCCTTGCCATCAGTGGGATTATCCTGCCCATGCTCCCGGACAAGACGCTGGTGGCGGGCATCAACCTGACGCCCTACAACGTGTGGCTGGCCACGGTGGTCGTGTCGGGCATCTCTTACCTGTCTTACCTGCTGCGTCGCTACGTCTTCCGCGAGTCGGGCATCCTGGTGTCGGGCATCGTGGGCGGGCTGTACAGCAGCACCGCCACCATATCCGTGCTGGCGCGCAAAAGCCGCACGGCGGTGGCTGCCGAGGCTCCGGAGTATGCCGCTGCCATGCTGTTAGCGGTCTGCATGATGTTTCTGAGGTTCCTTATACTGATAGGTATCTTCAGCCTGGAGGCACTGGAGGCCATCTATCCCTACCTGCTGGCGATGTCGCTGGTGGCGGCGGGCGTGGCGTGGTGGCTGCACCGGCGGCGGATGGCTACGCCGGGGGCGGAGGCCGATGCGGACGACACGGGCAACCCGCTGGAGTTTAAGGTGGCGCTCATCTTCGCCCTGCTGTTCGTGGTGTTTACGCTGTTGACGCACTACACGCTGGTGTATGCCGGCACGGGCGGGCTGACGGCGTTGTCTTTCGTCTCGGGCGTGAGCGACATCACCCCGTTCATCCTGAACTTGGTGCAGGGCACGGGCGGCGTCTCGGTGGAGATGATTGCGGCGTGCAGCCTGCAGGCCATCGTGAGCAACATCGTTGTGAACTTGTGTTATGCGCTGTTCTTTGCCGGGCGGGGCAGTGCGTTGCGCCGTCCGTTGTTGGCGGGGTTTGGCGTGGTGATTGGGGTGAACGTGTGCCTGCTGGCGGTGTTCTATCTGGTGTGACGCTTGCTGTTTTCCCTCTGTTTCTTTGGCCCTGTCCTGTCGAGCGGAGCGTCATTGAATGAAGAATGAAGAACGAAGAATGAAGAATTTCGTTCTCCTGTCATGTCGAGCGGAGCGCAGCGGAGTCGAGACATCTCACTAAGGGTTTCTGTGTCTTTAGTGAGATCCTTCGACTCCGCTGCGCTCCGCTCAGGATGACAGTGCATGACGGGGGTGGGGATTCGTTGCTCCGCTCAGGATGACAGTGCATGATGGGGGTGGAGATTCGTTGCTTCGCTCAGGATGACAGTGCATGATGGGGGTGGGGATTCGTTGCTCCGCTCAGGATGACAGCGCATGATGGGGGTGGAGCTTCGTTGCTCCGCTCAGGATAGCGGGAAGCGGGGATTGGCCGGCCTCGTCCCTGATTTCTCGTCCCCTCGTCTCTTGTCTCTCGTCTCCTCGTCCCTTGTCTCTCGTCCCTGAAGCCTAAAACCGTTCCTTCATCACGTTGGCGGGCGCCCGTCCGGCCAGCAGCTCGCGCTTCATAAAGTCCATGTAGGGGGCGACGTGGGCGAAGAACATGCGGTATCCCTCGCACAAGTAATTCAGTCCCGGTTCGCCGTCGGCCGTTTGACAGAAGCGGTTCTTGGGACATTCGCCGTTGCAGGCGAAGAGCCAGGGGCACTGGCGGCACTGGCGGGGCAGGCTGTCGCGCTTGGCTTGCCCGAACTTCAGTTGCCGTTCGCCGTACATCATTTCCACGAGGCTCTGCGTGTAGATGTTTCCCAGGCGGTATTCGGGGAAGACGAAGTGGTCGCAGGCGTAGACGTCGCCGTTGAACTCCATCACTCCGGCGTGGCCGCACGTGGGTGCCAGGGTGCAGACGCCCGGCTGCTCGCCCACCCAGTTGGCCAGGGTTGCGTCGAAGAGCTGGACGAATATCGTGCCCACGTCTTGCTTGACCCACTCGTCGAACAGTGTGCAGAGGAACGTGCCCCACTGCCTGGGCGATACGGAAAACTGGGCCAGGCGTGCGTCGCTCCCGTCGTCGGCAGAGGCCAGGTGGCGTCCGTCGGCATGGGGCAGGATGCGCTCGACGATGGGGGCGAATTGCAGGTAGTGGCAGCCTATCTGTCGGAAGAAGTGGTAGAACTCGCGCGGGTAGCTGGCGTTGAAGTCGTTGACGACGGCCATCGCGTTCCACTCCACGCCGTGCTTCTTCAGCAGTTCGATGCCGCGCATCACTTTCACGAACGAGGGTCGTCCCTGGCGGTTGCGGCGGTATTCGTCGTGAAACTCCTGCGGCCCGTCTATCGAGATGCCTACCAGCCAGTTGTTTTCGCGGAAGAACTGGCACCACTCGTCGGTCAGCAGCGTTCCGTTGGTCTGGATGCAGTTGTCGATGGTGCGTCCGCCGGCGTAACGCCGTTGCAGCTCCACGGCTTTCTTGTAAAAGGAGAGGGGGCGCATCAGCGCTTCGCCCCCGTGCCAGGTGAACAGTACCGACGGCAGGGTCTGGGCCTGGATGTACTCGCGCACGAACTTTTCCAGCAGTTCGTCGCTCATCACGTGTTGGGGTGATTCGAGGTAAAGGTTCGCCTTCTCCAGATAGTAGCAGTATTCGCAGGCCAGGTTGCACAGCGGTCCGGCTGGCTTGGGCATGACGTAGAGCGGGTGGGCGAAAGGTGCGTAGGTAGGTGTCATACAATCAGGTATTAAGGTGTGAAGCCTCTTGTCCGATGCGGGCGCGGCTACTGTTCGCAAGAAGCGCGGCCGTTGTCCGGCGTGGGCGCGGGGCATAAACGAAACAAGCCGCTGCGGGGTGCAGTGGCTTGCCCTTTTGGCTTGGTCGGAATGAGGCGACTCGAACGCCCGACCCCTACGTCCCGAACGTAGTGCGCTACCAACTGCGCTACATTCCGATGCTTTGTCTCGTTTTGTTTTGACGGCGCAAAGGTACGCAAAGATTTCGATACTGCCAAGCGAAGGAGGATTTATTTTTGTCCGGAAGGCAGAAGTGAGGGCAGGGGAGGGGCTTTTTTGCCTTGACGGGTTGCGTGATTGGCGGAAAATGCCTATATTTGTGCATCTATTCGGAAAAGAAAGGAACGGAATGAGACGACCGGAAATCATCAGGCAGATCAAGGAAGTGGTCCGGCAGACGGCTCCTACGGCAGAAGTCGTCCTGTTTGGTTCGGAGGCGCGGGGCGACGCGCGTCCCGACAGCGACATCGACCTGCTCATACTGCTGGATGGCGACCGGCTCACGCTGGCCCGCGAAGAGACGGTGACCCTTCCTCTCTATGAGCTGGAACTGCGGACGGGCGTCTGCATCAGCCCCATCGTCCTGCTGAAGAAACAGTGGCGCGACAGGCCGTTCAAGACGCCGTTCTATATCAATGTAATAAACGAAGGAGTGAGGCTATGAAAGAGAAATTAGACGAAGAAAGCAGACGGGCACTGGTGGCCTACCGGCTGGAGCGTGCGTATGGCACATTGAAGGAAGCCGCCGTGATGAGGCGCGAAGGCTTCTGCAATGCGGCTATCAACCGCCTGTACTATGCCTGTTATTATGCGGCGGTGGCATTGCTCCTCGCCAACGACATCCAGGCGCAGACACATAGCGGGGTGAAAACCATGTTGGGATTGCATTTCGTCGCAACCGGGAAGATGCCCGTGCGGATAGGGAAGGTCTTCGGCACCTTGTTCGAGAAACGGCACAGCGGCGATTATGACGACTTTGCTTATTGCGACGAAGAAACCGTCGATGCGCTATATCCGCAAGCAGAAGCCTTTATTGATTTCGTGCGTGCCCTGTTGGGCAAATAACCTGTGCCTGTCTTTTCCTGTTTTTGCTTTTTTTCGTATATTTGCCTCTCGAACGCATTGTAACCATTTATGAGCCAAGATATAGACGACATCAACGAACAAGACCAGCTCCCCTTCCACGAGGAAGGTGCCGAACATACCGACTATAAACCGGCCGACATCGGCGACGGCGAGGTGCGCCACCGGCTGAACGGCATGTACCAGAACTGGTTTCTGGACTACGCCTCCTACGTCATCCTGGAGCGTGCGGTGCCCCACATCATGGACGGCCTGAAGCCCGTGCAGCGGCGCATCCTCCACACCATGCGCCGCATGGAGGACGGGCGATACAACAAAGTGGCCAACATCGTGGGCGAAGCCATGAAGTTCCACCCTCACGGGGACGCCTCCATCAAGGACGCCTTGGTGCAGTTGGGGCAGAAAGACTTGCTCATCGATTGCCAGGGGAACTGGGGCAACATCCTGACCGGCGACGATGCGGCGGCTGCCCGATACATCGAGGCGCGCCTGACGAAGTTCGCCCTCGACGTCGTCTTTAACCCCAAGACCACCGAGTGGAAGCAGTCGTACGACGGTCGCAACCGCGAGCCCGTCACCCTGCCCGTCAAGTTCCCCCTGCTTTTGGCACAGGGCGTCGAGGGCATTGCCGTCGGCCTCTCCTCGAAGATACTGCCGCACAACTTCAACGAGCTGTGCGACGCTGCCGTCGCCTACCTGCACGACGAGCCTTTCGCCCTCTATCCCGACTTCCAGACGGGCGGCAGCATCGACGTGTCCAAGTACAACGACGGCGAGCGCGGCGGTTCCGTGCGCGTCCGCTCCAAGATAGAAAAGGTGGACAACAAGACGCTCGCCATTCGCGAAATACCCTACGGGAAGACCGTGGCCGGCGTGTGCGACTCCATCGTCAAGGCCAGCGAGAAGGGGAAAATAAAGATACGGAAGGTAGAAGACTTGACGTCCGGCAGCGTCGAGATACTCGTCCACCTCGCCCCCGGCGTGTCGTCGGACAAAACCATCGACGCCCTCTATGCCTTCACGGACTGCGAGGTGAACATCTCGCCCAACTGCTGCGTCATTGATGACCAGAAGCCGCACTTCCTGACGGTGAGCGACGTCCTCCGCAAGTCGGTGGACAACACGAAGCACCTCCTGCAACGCGAGCTGGAGATTCACCGTGCCGAAGTGATGGAAGCGCTGCACTTCGCCTCGCTCGAGAAGATATTCATCGAAGAAAGGATATACAAGGACGCCGAGTTCGAACAGGCCAAGTCGATGGATGCCGCCTGCGAGCACATCGACCTGCGGCTGACGCCCTACTACCCCTCGTTCATCCGCGAAGTGACCAAGGACGACATCCTGCGCCTGATGGAGATAAAGATGGCCCGCATCCTCAAGTTCAACAGCGACAAAGCCGAAGAGCAGATTGCCCGCATGAAGGCCGACGTGGCCGAGACCGACCGCCACCTGGCCAACCTCGTCGAATACACCGTCGACTGGTTCCGGATGCTCCGCGAGAAATACGGCAAGAACTTCCCCCGCCGCACCGAGCTGCGCAGCTTCGACGTGATTGAGGCCACCAAGGTCATCGAGGCCAACGAAAAGCTCTACATCAACCGCGAGGAGGGTTTCATCGGCACGGGGCTGAAGAAAGACGAGTTCGTGGCCAACTGCTCGCCCATTGACGACATCATCATCTTCTACCGCGACGGCCGCTACCTGGTGACCCCCGTGGCCGACAAGAAGTTCGTGGGCAAGAACATCCTTTACGTCAACGTCTTCAAGAAAAACGACAAGCGAACCATCTATAACGTGGCGTACCGCGACGGCAAGGAAGGTACGTGTTTCTACAAGCGGTTTTTCGTCACCGGCGTCGTACGCGACCGCGAGTACGACCTCACCCAAGGCAAGCCCGATTCGCGCATCCTCTACTTCAGCGCCAATCCAAACGGCGAGGCCGAAGTCATCAAAGTCACCCTCAAACCGAACCCCAGGGTGCGCAAGATAGTATTTGAAGAAGACTTCAGTCAACTGGCCATCAAGGGCCGGCAAGCCATCGGCAACATCCTGACACGGCTGCCGGTGCACAAGATTGTGCTGAAGCAGCGCGGCGCTTCTACGCTCGGGGGCCGCAAGGTATGGTTCGACCGCGACGTGCTGCGCCTGAACTACGACGGGCGGGGCGAATACGTGGGCGAGTTTCAGACCGACGACCGCATCCTGGTCATCTTGGAAAGCGGCGACTTCTATACCACCAACTTCGACCTGGCCAACCATTACGAGCCGGACATCCGCCTGCTGGAGAAGTTCGACTCCGGGAAGGTGTGGACCGCCGTGCTCTACGACGCCGACCAGCAGAACTATCCCTACATCAAGCGTTTCTGCCTGGAGGCAACGGCCCGCAAGCAGAACTACCTGGGCGAGAACCGCAAGAACCGCCTCATCCTGCTGACCGACGAGCCGTATCCGCGCCTCGAGGTGGTGTTCGGCGGGCACGATGCCTTCCGTGACCCCCTGGTCATCGAGGCCGACGACTTCATCGGCGTCAAGGGCTTCAAGGCCAAGGGCAAACGCCTGACCACCTACACGCTCGACACGGTGAACGAACTGGAGCCGACGCGCCTTCCCGAGCCTGTCGGCCCGGCCTCGACAGAGCCTGAAGAAGAGCCCGAAGACCTGGACCCGGACAAGGACAAGACGCCGGGCGACATCTTGGACGAGCTGACCGGACAAATGAAACTATTCTGATCTGACTGCCGATGAAACGAAACGCATTATTCTTCTTGTTACTGCTCCTGCCGCTCGTGCGGGCTGCCGCCGTACCGGAGGAGGAGACGAACGACTCCGTGCCCGACCGCCCCATCCAGCGGGCCACGATGTACGGTTTGGGCTGGGCGAACATGTACGACACCTATCTCTCGCCCCAGGAATACCGGGGTGTGGAGTTCCGTCTGTCGCGCGAGAGCCTGCGTCAGACCAAGTGGGGCGACGGCCGGTGGATGCGTCAAGCTTTCTTTCAGGGTTACGCCAACTACACGCATAACCACGTGGACAACAATAACACGCTGTCTGCTCTCGTCAACTGGAACTACGGGCTGCACTACCGCCTCTACCGCACGGGCGGCCTGCGCCTGCTGGCCGGCGGACTGGTGGATGCGGCGGGCGGCTTCGTGTGGAACCTGCGCAACGGCAACAACCCTGCCTCGGCCCGTGCCTCCGTGGCGCTGGATGCTTCGGTGGCCGCCGTGTGGGACTTCCGCGTGCGGCGTGTGCCCCTGACCCTCCGCTACCAGCTCGACGTACCCCTCTTGGGCATGGCCTTCTCGCCCCACTACGGGCAATCGTACTACGAAATCTTCTCGCTGGGCAATGCCGGAGGCGTGGTGAAGTTCACGTCTCTGCACAATGCTCCCTCCTGGCGGCACCGTCTTTCGCTCGACTTTCCGGCCGGGCGCCTCAAGATGCGTTTCACCTACCTGTGGGATGTCCGGCAATCCAAACTCAACCACTTGGAGACGCACGCCTACGGGCACATCTTCATGGTGGGTTTTGTCAAACAATTCTCCCTCCTCCCTAACCGCTGATGCCGTATGAAACGATTGCTTTCCTATATTTATATAATGTGTGCGCTGCCCCTCGTCCTGGGCGGCTGCATCCGCGAAGACGAATACGACAACAGTCCTACGGGCAATTTCGAAGCCCTCTGGAAGCTCATCGACGAACACTACTGTTTCCTGGACTACAAAGGCATCGACTGGGATGCCATCTACGAGCAATACCGCGTCCAGATTACGGACGACATGGGCCAGGACGCCCTCTTCGAAGTGCTGGGCAATATGCTGGCCGAGCTGAAAGACGGGCATGTCAACCTCTATTCCGCCTGGAACACGGCCCGCTACTGGGACTGGTACCTCGACTATCCGCGCAACTTCGACGAGGCGCTCGTAGAGCAGTACCTGGGCCGTGACTACCGCATCGGCGGCGGGGCGGAATATACCATCCTCCAGGACAACATCGGATACGTGCGCTACGGCGATTTCTCCTCCGGCATTGGGGATGGTAACCTGGACGAGATGCTGCTCTACCTGGCCGTGTGCAACGGGCTCATCATCGACGTGCGCAACAACGGAGGCGGCAATCTGACCACCGCCTCGCAGTTGGCCGCCCGCTTCACCAACGAACGGGTGCTGACCGGCTACATCCAGCACAAAACCGGCCCCGGACACTCCGACTTCTCCGACCCCGAACCCGTCTACCTCGACCCATCCGACGGCGTGCGCTGGCAGAAACCCGTCGTCGTGCTGACCAACCGCCATGCGTACAGCGCCACCAACGACTTCGTCAACTCCATGAACTGCCTGCCCCAAGTCACCCTGCTGGGCGACAAGACCGGCGGCGGCTCCGGCCTGCCTTTCTCCTCCGAACTGCCCAACGGCTGGGGTGTGCGCTTCTCTGCCAGCCCCATGCTCGACGCGCAGAAGCAGCACATCGAGTTCGGCATCGACCCCGACGTCAAGCTCGACATGACCGACGAAGACGAAGACCAGGGCCGCGACACCCTCATCGAAGCTGCCCGCGCCCTGCTGAACAGCCCTTCGGACTGACCGCCGTGCACTTTCCTGCCTGGAATGTTGGTCGGAAAGAAAAAACTCCTTATCTTTGCCCCGCATACGCAAGCACAAGCGGGTGTGGCGTAATTGGCAGCCGCGCCAGACTTAGGATCTGGTGCCGCGAGGCGTGCAGGTTCGAGTCCTGTCACCCGCACCAGATGGCCTCTACTTCCGTTGAGGTTTTTCTGATTTCTTATAATATGGCATAAATGGGCCTTCGCGTCGTGACGACGCGGGGGCTTTTTTGTTGCCTCCCGTCCGTTCCGGCGCCGGCTCTTGTCCGCACGGGGCGCGGCTCTTGCGCGTGGCGGCCGCAGCGGGGTCGGGCCGGAGTGTTTCCCCGGTTTTCTCCGCCGTGTCGGGAGCCTGTTTTCAAGTCTTTGTCATACAGCCAGATACACGCGTTTGAGCAATAAAACAGTAGTGCCCTTTCAGTAAAAAAAGCGGAAAACGTATTAAATACGTATCTTTTTTTTTGCTTTCATCGCCTTCTCTTTCTTATATTTGTACGAAGCATTGGCAGCCGGGCGAGCGTCCGCCCCCGCCGTGCCCCGCTTGCCCGAACGGGCAGGCAGACGGACCGGATACCTAATATTAATAAACCTGATAAACAAACTGAAGAAACATGAAAAGATTATCCTTATTAGCTGTAGCTTCTGTGTCGGCCCTGCTGGCCTCGGCCTCGCCCAAGGGCGAAACCCCGACGACCACGCCTCGCGACATGGACACGTTCATCTCTGAACTGATGAGCAAGATGACAGTAGAAGAAAAAATCGGCCAGCTCAACCTGCCCGTCACCGGCGAGATAGTCACCGGGCAGGCCAAGAGCAGCGACGTGGCCAAGCTTATCGAGCAAGGCTTGGTGGGCGGCTTGTTCAATCTGAAGGGCGTCGAACGCATACGCGACGTGCAGCGCCTGGCGGTCGAGAACTCGCGCCTGGGCATCCCCCTGCTGTTCGGCATGGATGTCATACACGGCTACGAAACGGTGTTCCCCATCCCCCTGGGCCTGTCGTGCTCGTGGGACATGGACGCCGTGGAAGAGTCGGCCCGCATCGCGGCCACCGAAGCCAGCGCCGACGGCATCTGCTGGACGTTCAGCCCGATGGTTGACATCAGCCGCGACCCGCGCTGGGGACGCGTCAGCGAGGGCAGCGGTGAAGACCCCTTCCTGGGCGCCGCCATTGCACGGGCCATGGTGCGTGGCTACCAGGGCGCCGACCGTGCGACACAGCTCCAGGCCGACAACCAAATCATGGCCTGCGTCAAGCACTTCGCACTCTACGGCGCCTCGGAGGCCGGACGCGACTATAACACGGTCGACATGAGCCGCAACCGCATGTACAACGAATATTTCCTGCCCTACCAGGCAGCCGTCGAGGCGGGAGCAGGCAGCGTCATGGCCTCGTTCAACGAGGTCGACGGGGTGCCCGCCACGGCCAACCGTTGGCTGATGACCGACCTGCTGCGCGACCAGTGGAAGTTCGACGGCTTTGTCGTGACCGACTACACGGGCATCTATGAGATGATTGCCCACGGCATAGGCGACTTGCAGCAGGTGTCGGCCCGCGCCCTCGAAGCGGGAGTAGACATGGACATGGTCAGCAACGGCTTCGTCGGCACGCTGAAGAAGTCGCTCGACGAAGGCAAAATCAGCATGGCATACGTCGACCAGGCCTGCCGCCGCATCCTCGAGGCGAAGTGGAAGCTCGGCCTGTTTGACAACCCCTACAAGTATTGCGACCTGAAGCGTCCGGCCAAGGAAGTGTTCAACGCCGAACACCGCGCCGCTGCCCGACGCATCGCCGCCGGCAGTTTCGTGCTGCTGAAGAACGAGCCCGCCCAGGCCGGACAGGCGCCCGTACTCCCGCTGAAGAAGCAGGGCACGGTGGCCGTCATCGGCCCGATGGGTAATTCGCGCAGCAACATGCCCGGCACGTGGAGCGTGGCCGCCCGCCTGAACGACTATCCCTCGCTGTACGAAGGACTGAAAGAAGTCGCCGGAAAGAAGGTCGAAGTCCTCTACGCCAAGGGCAGCAACCTGATGAGCGACGCCAAGCAAGAGGAGAACTCCACCATGTTCGGCCGCTCGCTGAACCGTGACAACCGCACCGACCAGGAGCTGCTGGACGAGGCGCTGGCCGTGGCTGCCCGTGCCGACGTCATCGTGGCCGCCCTGGGCGAATCGTCCGAAATGTCGGGCGAGAGCTCCAGCCGCAGCGACATCGGCATCCCCGACACGCAGCGCCGCCTGCTCGAAGCCTTGCTGCAGACCGGCAAGCCCGTCGTGCTGACCCTCTTCGCGGGACGTCCCATGACGCTGGATTGGGAGCAGGAGAACGTGCCGGCCATCCTGAACGTGTGGTTCGGGGGTAGCGAGGCCGCCTATGCCATCGGCGACGTGCTGTTCGGCGACGTCAACCCCAGCGGCAAGCTGAGCATGACCTTCCCCCGCAACGTGGGGCAGATTCCGCTCTACTACAATCACAAGAACACCGGACGCCCGCTCGAACAGGGCCACTGGTTTACGAAGTTCCGCAGCAACTACCTTGACGTGCCCAACGAGCCGCTCTACGCCTTCGGCTACGGCCTGTCGTACACCACGTTCCAGTACAGTGACATCCGCCTGGACAAGACGCAGATGAACCAGAACGGCGAAATCACCGCCACCGTCACCCTGACCAACACCGGCTCGCGCGACGGGGCCGAGGTGGTCCAGCTCTACCTGCGCGACCGCGTGGGCAGCATCACCCGTCCCGTGCAAGAGCTGAAGGGCTTCCAGAAAGTCTTCCTCAAGGCCGGCGAAAGCCGCGAGGTCAGCTTCAAGATTACGGCCGACCTGCTGAAGTTCTACGACTACGACCTGGATTTCGTCTGCGAGCCGGGCGACTTCGACGTGATGATTGGCGGTAGCAGCGACCGCGTGAAGACGGCGCGGATTACGCTTCTTTAATTGAGAATTGAGAATTAAAAATTAAGAAATAAAGGCGAGGGCTGTAGGCTGCGGCGAACACGGGGCGCGCTTCGTCCGGACACGGGGCGCGCTTGTCCTTCGGAGTTTGCTTCTGCGAGAGGCTTCGTAGCCTTTGTCCGAAATGTCTTTAGTTTGTTTCACAGTGGAATACCCTCCGCCTTTATTTCTTAATTTTTAATTCTCAGTTCTCCATTTATGAATTTCCCATTCTCAACATCCTCATCTTTTATTTCTTAATTTTCCATTCTCCATTTTCCATTTACTCGTCTTTTATTTCTCAATTCCTAATTCTCCATTCTCAATTAAAGAATTTCTCATTCTCCATTTACTCATCTTTTATTTTTTAATTTTCAATTCTCAATTCTCCATTTACTCATCTTTTATTTCTTAATTTTCAATTCTCAATTCTCAATTTATGAAAACCTTCTTCCTTACCCTTGCTTCCGCCCTGCTCCTGCTGAGCAGTTGCGGGACGAAAACCTCCGACGCTCCCCAGTCTGTGAACGTCATGACCTTCAACATCCGCCTCGACACCGAGTCGGACAGCCTGAACGCCTGGCCCCACCGCCGTGCCGAAGTAGGCCGGATGCTGGGCTACTATGCCCCCGACCTACTGGGCATGCAGGAAGTGTTGCCCCAACAGATGACAGCCCTGAAAGAGATGCTGCCGCAGTACACCGCCCTCGGCGTGGGTCGCGAAGACGGCAAGGCCGAAGGCGAGTTCAGCCCCATCTTCTTCCGCACCGACCGCTTCGAACTGCTGCGTTCGGGCAACTTCTCGCTCAGCCCCACGCCCAATGAGTTTGGCGTCAAAGGCTGGGGGGCCGCGTGCAACCGCATCTGCACCTGGGCCTTGCTGAAGGACAGGCAGAACGGCCGCGAGGTGGCTTATTTCAATACGCACCTGGACCATGTGAGCGCCGAAGCCCGCCGCGAGGGGATGCGCCTCATTGTGGACAGCCTGAAAGCCATCGCCCCGGCGATGCCCGCCATCGTCACCGGCGACTTCAACTGCCTGCCCGACGACGAACCGGCGCAAGTGCTGACCCAAGGCGGATTGCAGAACGCCTGGACCTCGGCCGACGTGACCTGCGGGCCCTCCTGGTCTTTCCACGACTTCGGCCGCCTGCCCCGTGCCGAGCGTTACCTCATCGACTTCGTCTTTGCCACGCCCCAACTGCACGCCGCCCGCTGCCGCGTGCTGAGCGACGTGCCCACCACGGGCTACTACTCCGACCATTGCCCGGTGATGGCCGAACTGACATTTACTAATCCGCAATAAACCTGTCGAACAAAATGAAACCGACTCACTTACTGCTGGCCCTGTGCCTGCTCTTGGCCTTCACCCAGTGCAAGCCCAAGAAAGACAATGCCGCCGCAGCCCCCGAGCTGACCGACGAGCAACTGATGGACACCATCGAGCGACTGACCTTCAACTATTTCTGGGACGGAGCCGAACCCCACAGCGGCCTGGCCCGCGAACGCATCCACCTGGACGGTGACTATCCGCAGAGCGACCAGAACGTCGTCACCAGCGGAGGCAGCGGCTTCGGCATCATGGCCATCCTGGCCGGCATAGACCGGGGATACGTCACCCGCCAGCAAGGCCTGGAGCGCATGGAGCGCATCGTCTCCTTCCTCGAGACCTGCGACCGCTTCCATGGCGTCTACCCCCACTGGTGGCAGGGAGACACGGGCCGCGTGAAACCTTTCGGGCAGAAGGACAACGGGGGCGACCTGGTGGAAACGGCCTTTCTGATGCAAGCCTTGCTCTGTGTGCACCAGTACTACGTGCAGCAGGGAGGCGAGCAGGAGAAGGCACTGGCCGCCCGCATCGACAAACTGTGGCGCGAAGTGGAGTGGGACTGGCACCGGCGCGACGGCCAGAACGTGCTCTACTGGCATTGGAGCCCGGAATATGCCTGGCAGATGAACTTCCCCGTCCGTGGGTATAACGAGTGTCTCGTGATGTATGTGCTTGCTGCCTCGTCGCCCACCCACGGCGTTCCTGCCGAGGTCTACCACCAGGGCTGGGCCGAAGGCGGCGCCATCGTCGCGCCCCACGACGTCGAGGGCCATCGCCTGCAACTGCGCTACCAGGGCACCGAGGCCGGACCGCTGTTCTGGGCACACTATTCGTGGCTCGGCCTGAACCCCCGGGGCTTGTCCGACAAGTATTGCACCAACTACTTCGACGAGATGCGCAACCTCACCCTGGTGCACCACGACTGGTGCGTGCGCAACCCCAAGGGCTGGAAGGGTTACGGCCCCGACTGCTGGGGACTGACGGCCAGCTATTCCGTCAAGGGCTATTCGGCCCATGCCCCCAACGAGCAGGCCGACCTGGGTGTCATCTCGCCCACGGCCGCCCTGTCGTCCATCGTCTACACCCCCGAAGAGTCGCTGCGCATGATGCGCCACCTCTACCAGATGGGCGACTCGGTGCTGGGCCCTTACGGCTTCTACGACGCTTTCAGCGAGACCGACGGATGGTATCCCAAGCGCTACCTGGCCATCGACCAGGGCCCCATCGCCGTGATGATTGAGAACCACCGCAGCGGCCTGCTCTGGCGGCTGTTCATGAGTCACCCCGACGTGCAGGCCGGGCTGAAGAAGCTGGGCTTTGCGGTGAAGGAAGAGCAGGAGGGCTGACCGGGAAGACCGGCAGACCGATGGAAAAAAGAAGAGCGCGATGCCCGGGCATCGCGCTCTTTCTTATTCATGGTCACTCGTGACTTATCTCTTGTCACTCGTAACTTGTCTCTTGTCACTCGTAGCTTGTCTTACTCTGCCCGCATCAGCTTGATGTTGTCGATGAACCAGCGGCGGTAAACCTTGCTGCCGGTGTTGTCCTCGTTGGCACCCCAGTCGTTGGACTTGATGCTGATGAGGCTTTCGGGCGTGATGTCTGCCCCGTCAATCACCACCTCGGCGTGCAGCCACTCCAGCTTGTCCTGTGTGTCGACGAAGCTGTGGCCGATAGGCTCCATCTCGACGGTGTTGCCGTTGGTGGTGACAGAGACTATTACTTGCACGGGGTCGAACTTGCGCGTGCCGCCCACCATCGGTGCCCAGTCGAATGTCAACTTCAGGCTCGTGCCGGCGGGCACTTCTGTGAGGGCCGGCAGTGTCAGGCCAGCCTGGTAGTCGGTCTTGCCGAACTTCAGGTAGTTCTTCTGCAGGTAGATGGCGTTGCCCGGCGTCTGTTCCAGGCCGTAGCCGTGCAGCACGAGGGCTTCGGCGGCCGTCTGTCCGTCGGCGTTCTTGGCCGAATAGATTTGGGGGGCGTCGCCCGTGCCGTCGTTTTCTACGGTCTGTCCGGCGCCGCTGTTCTCTGCCCACGGTTGCAGCCACTCAAAGTCATCGCTGAAGTATATCTGCTCGACCAGGCCCAGGTCGTCCACTTCGGCGACGATGAGGCGCAGCACGGGGGCTTCCACGCCGTCGAAGTAGCCCCGGAGGGTCACCCGGTGGCCGTTGAGCTCGTCCAGGCCGAGCGAGGCGGGTGCGTCGATGATGGAGACGGAGTTGGACGCGTCTTCCACGGTGAGGGTGCTGCCGTTGAGCACTCCGGTGACGGACAGCCATTCGCGGCTGGTGGCGTTGTAGCTGTCGAGGTTGGCGGTGATGTCGGTCGCTTCGGGGTATTGGACGGGGTTGCCGCTGGTGAGGATGCTCACGTCATCGCAGGCCACGTAGGTCAGCGAGCGGCTGTCGGTGTCTTTCGAGCCTTGGATGTAGACGCGGTCGCCCACGCTGACAGTGGCGGTGGTCTCGAGGAAGATGTGGGTGTCGTAGGTGTCGCTGCTGACGATGCAGCCCGAGGTGCTGACGGCTGTCACGAGGGCTTCGGGCACGATGACCACGGTCTCGTCGGCCAGGGCGGGCAGTTGGTCGACGGTGTATTCCTGGCAGTCGCGGTACTTGTCTCCGTCTTGCGAGACGGTCACTTCGGCACGGCTGGCCAGTGTGTTGCCTCGGAAGACGATGGTGGCCTCGCGGGGATTGTCGACGGTGCCTTCGCGCAGGTTGTCGGTGACGGACACGGTGACTTCCGTGGTGCCTTGTCCGGTGACGGGCGTCACGCTAATCCATTCGGGCAGTTCGTCCATCACCCATTGGGCGTCGGAATAGACAGTGATGATTTGCTGGGATGCGTTTTCTGCCTCGAAGTTCAGGGCCGAGGCGCTGGCCAGCACGGCTTTGGCCACGGTCTGCTCGTCGTCGTCGCAGCTTCCGCACAGCAGGGTGGCCAGCACGAGGGCCGAGGCTGTTATGTAATTCTTCAGTTTCATGTTGTTTTTTCGTTTTTAGAGGTTGTTTGGTTCAGGGTTTGTCGGGGCCCGTCGTCCTGTCGGGATGGCTGCCGTCCGCAAGGGGTGTGCCTCTTGTCCGGAGGGGCCGTCTCTGGTGCGGACGGCGGGCCGGTGTGGGTCAGAAATCCAGTCCGTCGTCCCAGCCCGGGTTTTGCGTGAGGTTCGGGTTGAGCGAACGCTCGTTGGTCGGGATGGGGTAGAGGTAGTCTCGCTCTTCGTTGAAGCCGGCGCGGGCGATGTTCTGGTGGTAGTCCACGTAGCCCTGGTCTCCGTCGCTGAGCAGGATTTCGTTGCCTATTTCGTAAATCAGCACCCCTGTCTGGTCGGCGGGGCGTGCCGTGCCGCTGTTGTAGAGTATGACGTCGGGCTTTCCGTCGCCGCTCAGGTCATATTCTCCGGCTCCGGGGAAGTACATGCCTGTCAGTGCCTGGTCGATGCACTTGCCTGCCTTCCAGCGCACGAGGTCGTCGAAGCGGAAGCCTTCCTGGTTCAGTTCGATGGCGCGTTCGCGGCGTATCTCGAGGATGACGCCCTGGTTCTGTCCCGTCACGTTGTCATAGCCCGTCTCGGGGTCGGAGAGGTAACGGTCGGGGTGGGCGTTGGCATAGGCCAGGTCGAGGTCGGGCATGCCGGCGCGTTGGCGGATGAGGTTGATGGACTCTTCCAGGTCGTCTTGGGTCAGCGTGCCCAGTTCGGCCTTGGCTTCGGCATAGTTCAGCAGCACTTCGGCGTAGCGGTAGACGGGCAGGTCGCAGGTGGAGCGGTCGTTGCGGTCGACGTTGCCGCCGGAGGCCGTGGGCTCTTGCACGAACTTGATGGGCTGGTAACCGGTGACGCTGACCGACAGGTCGGGGGCCAGCACTTCGGTCTCGCCGATGCGCGTGTAGCCCGGTGTGCGGATGCTCTGCGCCAGGCGCGGGTCGCGGTTCTGGGTTTCTTCGAGGAAGGTCATCTCCTGCCATCCGGGCTGGTCGGTGAAGGGTGTGCCGTCGGCCATGAGGTAGGTGTTGACCATCTTGCGTGTCAGTCCGGGCCTGCCTTGCGTGGGCACCAGGGTGTGTGCCGTCGCGTTGTGGTAGATGTTCAGGCCGTAGTCGAACTTGATGGCCAGGATGTATTCGTCCGGGTTAGCATCTTCTTCGGCAAAGAGCGTCAGGTAGTCGCTCTCGGGGTGTCCGGTGTTGTACAGACTGTACTGCCCGTCGTCCATCAGTTGCTTGGCCGCTGCGGCTGCTTGCTCCAGGTAGTAGGTGTAGTCGTGGCCTTCGAGCGATACGCCGTGGTACTTCCGGTAAGTGCCTTCGTAGAGGCAGAATTGCGCTTTCAGCGCCATGGCTGCGTAGCGGTTCACGCGGAAGGGGCTGCTGGTCTCTTCGGCTTTCGAGGGGAGGTTTTCGATGGCGTAGTCGATGTCCTCAATCATGTGCGTCATGACCAGCTCGCGCGAGTCGCGGGGCTTGTAGAGCGATTCGTCGGCCGAGCCCAGCTCGACGTCGTACCAGGGCACGTCGCCGAAGCGTTTCACCTTTTCGAAGTAGAAGAAGGCGCGGAAGAAGCGGGTCAGGGCGGTGTATTTGATGACGGCCGCCTTGTCGTCACACTGGTTGACGTAGGCCAGCAAGGTGTTCATCTTGCGCAGGTCGGTCCACGTCCATCCTCCGCCCGATGCGGGGGGGATGCGGTTCGTTCCGCCAAGGATTTCGTCGGACAAGGTCTGCTGCACGTACAGGTCGCTCTGGTCGTCGTAGGGCGACTTGTCCAGCAGGTTGTTGTAGAAGGAGTTGCTGAAGAGTTGGAGGTCGCTCTCCGTCTGGAAGTAGTCGGTCTGCGAGATATCGCTCTTCGGGTCCAGGTCGAGCAGGTTGTCGCACGAGGCGAGCCCCATGGTCAGGGCCACTGCTGCTATGAATGTTCGTTTCATATCTTCGTTTCGTTAGAGTCTTGTTAGGGATGAGGGTTAAAATGTCACGTCTATGCCGAACATGAACGTCTTCTGCCAGGGATAGTAGGCGTTGTTGTAAGCGTCGCTGCGGTCGATGGCGGCTTCGGGGTCGATGTAACGCGTGTGCTTCTTCAGCGGCGACCAGTAGCAGAGGTTCTCGCCCGAGAAGTAGATGCGTGCCTGCTCGACGCCGATTTTCTTCGTCAGCGCCACGGGCAGCGTGTAGCCCACGGTCAGGTTCTTCAGGCGCAGGTAGCGGATGTTCTGCAGGTAGCGGTCGTTCACGTGGCTGAGCGGGCCCGACGTGGCCGAGTAAGCCATCGGCCGCGTGAAGTAGGCGTCGCGGTTGTCTTCCGACCACACTTCGTCCAGGAAGTCTTCTTGCAGGAACGACAGGTAGGGGTATGAGTACGGGCCCCAGAACTGCATGGCCTGTCCCGTGGGATACCAGTAGTGGTTGCCCGTGCCCTGGAAGAAGACCGATGCGTCGAAGCCGAACCAGCGCAGCGATGCGTTGATGCCGTACGACAGGCTGGGCAGCGAGTTGCCCAGGATGCGGCGGTCGCCCGGGTTGTCCACGGTGTTGCTGCCGATGTCCAGCTTTCCGTTGTCGTTCAGGTCGAGGAACTTCAGGTCGCCTGCCTGCCAGCCGCCGGTGACGCGTTTGTTGATGTAGCTCATGTCCACCTGCGACACGTATTCCTGCGCTTCTTCCGTGGTCTGGAACAGTCCGTCGGTGACGAAGCCCCAGATTTCACCCAGGCGCATCCCTTCATAATAGTCCTTGGCGAACGTCTTATCCTGGTTGTCGTACTTGGTGATGTAGCTCTTGTAGTTGCTCACGTTGAAGCCGATGCTGTACTCCACGGGGCGGCTGGCCAGCTCGAACTGGTCGCGCCAGCTCACGGCGATTTCGTAACCTTTCGTCTGCAGGTCGGCCGTGTTCATGTCGGGCACGCTGGCTCCGTAGACAGCCGGCAGCTCGATGCCGTCGGTCAGCATGTTCAGTGTGTTTCTTACGTATCCGTCGATGGTGATGTTCAGACGGTTCTTCAGCATGGTTAAGTCGAAGCCGAAGTCCCACTGCTGCGCCGTCTCCCACGTCAGGTCGGACGCGACGGGCGCGCTCAGGGTGGAGTATTTCGCCATGGAGCTGCCCTCGCCGAAGGAGTAACCGGCGAAGTCGTTCACGCTGATGAGGCGCATGTAGGTGTAGTAGGACGACACGTTCTGGTTGCCCAGGCTACCGAACGAGGCGCGGAGCTTCAGGTTGTCCACGTAGCGCGAGAGCGGCTTGAAGAACGGTTCTTCGGAGATGCGCCAGCCCACCGAGCCGGAGGGGAAGAAGCCCCAGCGGCTGCCTGCGGCAAAGCGCGAGGAGCCGTCGTAGCGGCCGCTGACCTCGAACAGATAGCGTCCCTTGTAGTCGTAGTTGACGCGGCCGAAGAAGCCGGCCAGGGCGTATTCGTTCTGTCCGCCGCCTACGCCGGTGATGACTTCGCCCTCGGCGTTCTGTCCCACCAGGTCGAGGTCGTCGAGCGTCGACGAGGCCAGGTTTTCGCCGTAGGCGCTGATGTTCTTCAGGCGCATCGTCTCGTAGTTGAAGCCGACGACGCCGGACAGGTGGTGTGCCTCGCGGAAGGTGTGGTCGTAGTTGGCGTAGACGTTGGTCGAATAGTAATTGCGCGTGTTGACCGATTCGTCCAGGCGGTTGGCTCCTGCGCCGGTGGCGTAGCTGAGCAGTTCGCCGTCAGGATACTCGCGATAGTAGAAGGGGTTGGAGCGGCTGGTGTTGCGCGTCTGGTAGAGCCGGTAGGTGAAGTCTGCGGTCAGGCTGATGCCCTTGTAGGGGGTGATGACCAGGCGCGTGGTGTTGGCGAAGTCGGTGGTGCGGTCCACGTTGCGGTGCGAGCCTTCGCCCAGCAGGATGTGCCGTCCGTTGCCCACCTTGTAGTTCAGGTAAGGCGTGCTGTACAGCCACGAGCCGTCTGGGTTCTTCATCGGGAAGCAGGCCAGGGCGTGGCGGGCGCTGTAAGCGAGGGTGTTCTCCACGCTGCCGTCGCCCTGGAAGGTATAACGCGAGCCGTAGAACGAAGTGTTGTTGCTCAGCGTGGCCCACTTGTTGATGCGGAAGTCTATCTTCGAGCGGAGGTTGTACTTGCGGTAGATGTCGGGGTTCTGGCGGAGGATGCCTTTCTGGTAGTCATAGGCGCCGGAGATGAGGTACTTCACGTCTTTCGTGCCTCCGCTGAGCGAGATGCTGTGCTGCTGCGTGGGACGCTTGTCGTTGTACAGCATGTGCCACCAGTCGTAGTTGCCGTAGTAGACCCATTGCTTGCGCCCGTTGCGCGTGTCTTCCACCACCCAGGGGCGGTCGGGGTTCTCGGTCTTGTCGTTGACGCGGGCCAGGAGCTGCTGCATGTCATAGTCGGTGTAGTCGACGTACAGGCCGCCGTTGTCGGCTTTCCAGAACTTGTTGATGGTGTAGACCGACCAGTAGCCGGTGTCTTCGTAGTCGGTAGAAGTGGTGGGCGCCTGCCAGCCCACGCGTCCGCTGTATCGCACGGTGGCTTTGCCTTCGGTGGCGGCTCCGGACTTGGTGGTGACGAGGATGACGCCGAAGGCGGCGCGTGCACCGTAGACGGCCGCTGCAGAGGCGTCTTTAATGACGGAGATGGATTCTACGTCGTTGGGGTTGATGAGTTCCAGGTCGCCGATGGAGCCGTCGATGAGCACCAGGGGGCCGGCGCTGTTGATGGAGGTGACGCCGCGCACGTTGATGGCGGGCGAGCTGCCGGGCACGCCGGACGAGGTGGTGATGTTCAGTCCCGGCACGGCACCTTGCAGCATGTTGGTCAGCGAGTGTGACGAGCGGTTCTCCAACTGCTTGCTGTCGACGGTGGTGATGGCGCCCGTGAGGTTGACTTTCTTCTGGGTGCCATAGCCCACGACGACCGCTTCGTCCAGCATGATGGCGTCTTCTTGCAGGTAGACGGTCAGGTGGTTGTCGGCAGGCTTCACCTTGACCCGTTCGGTCAGGAAGCCTACGTAGGAGAATACGAGTGAGGTTTCGCCCGCGGGGACGGAGATGCGGAACATGCCGTCGATGTCGGTGATGGTTCCCTGGGTGGTGCCCTCCACTCGGACGGACACGCCGGGCAGCGGTTCTTGCAGGGCGTCGAGCACCTTGCCCGCTACGGTCCTGTTCTGCGCGCTCAGCGTCTGGAGACTGCCGGCGATGAGCAGCAACAGGAGGAATACATAGGATTGGATTGTCTTCATATGAATTAAGTTAATGTTGGTTCGTTCGGTGGGCATCGGCTGGTGCGGACGGTGGCCGTGGCCCTCGTCCGCAGGGGCGTTGCCCGTGGTGCGCCGCGGGCGTCAGGCCCGGTGGGTCAGCGCAGGTAGGCGTCGGTGCTGAAGGCTTTGGGGCGCTCCATCTGCTCGGTCCATTCGTGGCCGAACTCGTCGCACACGGTGATGGTCAGGTCGGTGTCCGCATCGGCGGCCTTCACCTTGAAGAAGTGGGGGAAGCGCTCGGTGATGAAGTTGGGCACGGACGAGAGGCTGGACGAGTTGAATCGCTTGACGGTCAGGGCGGCCACGTGCAGGGGGTCGTAGGCCCAGACGGCTTCGGGCGTCAGGCGGCGGCCCTGCTCGTCGGTCACGGTGATGGTCCACGAGGGGTTCCAGTTCCACACGTTGATGAGCACCTCGTTGTCGCTGTTGGCGGGGTAGGCGTCGACGTATTGCATGTACTTGTTGCGCACGTTGGCCGGGACGCTGGCGGGCATCTGCGGCACGTCGGCCAGCGAGAAGCTGACGTTGTTCAGGTCGTACGAGCGGAACTGATAGTCTTCGTCGCTGCCTGTGGCTTTGTAGATGTATTGCAGGTCTTTCCCGGCCACGTCCCACACGGCGTATCCGCCCGGCGTGCCGTCGGGGCAGAGGTGTATGCCGGGTGTCAGATGGCCCGACCACCACCAGGAGCCGCAGATGGCGCCGGTGTTGTGCTCGTGGATGTCGCGTCCGCCGGTGACGTCGTCTGTCGGGGTGACGTTGAAGTTCAGGTGCGTGTGTCCCGTCACGAAGTGCACCCGGTAGCCGTCCAGCGCGTTGAGCAGTTGCTGCGTGTTGGCCGCGTCGTGGTCCAGGCGGAATCCCTCCGTCTCGTCGGGGTAGAAGACTTGCGCGTGCAGGATGACCACGAGCGGGGTGTCCTTGTCGACGTATGCCAGGTCGCGCGCCAGCCATTCGAGCTGTCCGGTGGACACGCGCTTCAGGTAGTCGCGCGAGGTGGTGCCGTCGTAGTTGTCGCAGTCGATGTCGTCCAGCACCACGTAGTGCACCTGGCCGATGTTAAACGAATAATAGGGCGGCGCGATGAGGCTCGTGTAAGGCTGTGCGGCGTCGCGGTCGCTCGTTGCCTTATAGTCGTAGTCGTGGTTGCCCAGGGTGTGGAAGATTTGCAGGTCGTCCACCAGGCTGTTTATGGTGCGTAGGTAATCTTCCAGTGCGTAGTCGTTGGAATACCAGTACAAGTCCCAGGTCATGTCGCCGAGGGTGATGGCATACATCTTCTCGCCCGGATGGCGCTGGCGGTAGGCGTTGAGGTCGTCGGTGAAGTCTACGAACTGTTGCAGGTCGCCCGTGCGGTTGGCCAGGTGCATGTCGCCGAGCATGAACACCTTGTATTCGTCCTGCCCGTCCACCTGGGTCAGCGTGAAGTCCGCGCGCTCGGCGGTCGACGCGTCACCCTTCAGCCGCTTGCAGAACTGCGGGAGCACGCCATCTGCCGGCACCTCGTAGCCCGACGGCACGGAGAGGAATACGTAGCCCGATTCCTTGTCCGAGCTTAGCTGGTAGATGCCCTGGTCGTCCGTGACCGTTACTTCCGTGCCGTCCGACACTACGACCCCGGCCACCGGCCCGTCCTGGGTCGACACCACGCCGTAGACCGTCGTCCCGGCGTCGGGCGTGAAGTCCAGCCCGTCGGTAATGCTCAGGTAAGTCTGTCCGATAAGCTTCCTGCGCTCCTCGCGCTTGAGGTAGAGGCGGTAGTCGCCGCTCCCGCATCCGGTGGGGATGCTCACGGTGGCGCTGCTTTCGGCCACCTCGGTGATGGCAGCCACGTACGAGACGCCCGTCCCCGCCTCGAAAATGAATGTGTCCGAGCCGAGCAGGCCGTCGCCGCCCGTCACCCGGAACGTGTACTCGCCCCCTTCGCTCACCTCGATGAGCGAGGGACACTCAATCTCCACATTAAAACTCTCTGCGGCGGCAGCCGTGCCGTCATCCTTGCTGCACGAAGCCAGGGGCAGTGCGATGCACAGCAACAGCCACAACAGGCGCTGCTTGGTCGAATCTTTCATATTGCTTCTCTTTATTAAATAGTGAACCATAGTTACTCTTTTTCCGGCTGCAAATTTCCGCTGTTCATGTTTCAAGCCTGTTACCAGCCTGTTACTTTTCTGTTTCGCCGTTATTTTTCTGTAAATTTCATCCGCATACCGAACTTAGTCCGTCAGAAATCCCTATCTTTGCGACGTTTTTCCAAAACAATACAGAAAAGAAAATGGCACAAGAAGACGTTTTTAAGAAACTCGTCTCGCACTGCAAGGAGTATGGATTCGTGTTTCCGAGCAGCGAGATATACGACGGACTGGGAGCCGTGTACGACTACGGCCAGAACGGCGTGGAACTGAAGAACAACATCAAACAATATTGGTGGCAAAGCATGGTTCTGCTGCACGAGAACATCGTCGGCATCGATTCGGCCATCTTCATGCACCCCACCATTTGGAAGGCCAGCGGCCATGTCGACGCCTTCAACGATCCCTTGATAGACAACCGCGACTCGAAGAAGCGCTACCGTGCGGACGTGCTCATCGAGGACCAGATAGCCAAGTACGACGAGAAGATTGCGAAGGAAGTGGCCAAGGCTGCCAAAAAGTATGGCGACGCCTTCAACGAGCAGGAGTTCCGCTCGACCAACGCCCGCGTGCTGGAGCACCAGCAGAAGCGCGACGCCCTGCACGAGCGCTACACCCGCGCCATGAACGCCGGACCGGACCTGAACGAGCTGCGCCAGATTATCTTGGACGAGGAAATCGTCTGCCCCATCAGCGGCACGAAGAACTGGACCGAAGTGCGCCAGTTCAACCTCATGTTCAGCACCGAGATGGGCTCGACGGCCGAAGGCTCGATGAAAGTGTACCTGCGCCCCGAGACTGCCCAGGGCATCTTCGTCAACTACCTGAACGTGCAGAAGACCGGCCGCATGAAGATACCCTTCGGCATCGCACAGATAGGCAAGGCCTTCCGCAACGAGATTGTCGCCCGCCAGTTCATCTTCCGCATGCGTGAGTTCGAACAGATGGAGATGCAGTTCTTCGTCAAGCCCGGCACCGAGCTGGAATGGTTCAAGAAATGGAAGGAAACGCGCCTGAAGTGGCACAAGGCCCTGGGCTTCGGCGACGACCACTACCGCTTCCACGACCACGAGAAGCTGGCCCACTATGCCAACGCCGCCACCGACATCGAGTTCCTCATGCCCTTCGGCTTCAAGGAAGTGGAAGGCATCCACAGCCGCACGAACTTCGACCTGTCGCAACACGAGAAATTCTCCGGAAAGAACATCAAATACTTTGACCCCGAGACCAACGAGAGCTACACGCCCTACGTCATCGAAACCAGTATCGGCGTGGACCGCATGTTTCTCAGCGTCATGTCCGCATCCTATTGCGAAGAGAAGCTGGAGAACGGCGAGACGCGCGTCGTGCTCCGCCTGCCCGCCGCCCTGGCGCCGGTGAAGCTGGCCGTCATGCCCCTGGTGAAGAAAGACGGGCTGCCCGAAAAGGCACGCGAGATTATCGAAGGGCTGAAGTTCCACTTCCACTGCCAGTATGACGAAAAAGACAGCATCGGCAAGCGCTACCGCCGCCAGGATGCCATCGGCACCCCCTACTGCGTCACCGTCGACCACGAGACGCTCAGCGACAACTGTGTCACGCTGCGCGACCGCGACACCATGCAGCAGGAACGTGTGCCCATTGCCGACCTGGACCGCCTGATTGCCGACCGCGTCAGCATCACTTCGCTGCTGAAGACACTCTAAGGGGGAGGACGGTCATGAGAAGATTGATGACATTTTTCCGCCTTCCCCTCTGCCTGGCAGCTTGTGCGCTGGGCCTGGCCTCCTGCGACGAAACGCAGGAAGCTTCGGCCTACGACAACTGGCAGGCACGCAACGAGGCTTTCGTCGACTCCCTGCGCACGGTGGCCGGCGACAACTTCCTGACTTGGCAGAACCCGCCCACGCGTGCCATCACCGACATCGGGACCGACGGCATGGAGCTGGGCAAGCTTTACGCCCTGCTGGTGCAGGACGGGGGCAATACCGGCGGCCAGCAGTATGTCTACTGCAAGAAGCTGGTGGACAATCCTGACGGCGAACGTGTGCTGTACACGGACCAGGTCAGCATCTACTACTACGGCACGCTGATAAACAATGTATCGTTCGACGGCAACTTCGACGGATGGGGCGCCACGGATGTGCTGGAGCCGGAGGACTTCACAGGGCGCTGGTACACGGATTTCGACCAGCCCGCGACCTTTACCCTCACCGGCATCGTGAGCGGCTTCACCTGGGTGCTGCAACACTGCCGCACGGGCGAGCGCTGGATGGTCTACATCCCCTGGCAGTCGGGCTACGGCAGTTCGGACAGCAACGGCATACCGGGCTATTCGACCCTGGCGTTCGACTTTATCGTCGATAGCATTGTGACGGAGTGACGCTTAGATTTCTCCTTTTTTCATAAATTGTTGTAGGGGGTGCATCCTGGTGGTGCATCCTCTTTTTTTTGTCCCGCTGCCGCTGCCGGGGCGTTGCTGCGTCCGGGCCGGACGGGTGTGTGTGCCGTCGTTGCGGGTGGCGGCGCCGTCCGGTGTGCGTGCGGGGCGTCTCCGGCGTGCGGAGCGGTCGGCAGGGGCGTTTATCCGTTTCGTTTCCAGCACCTTGTTGTTTTTGATGCGAAAATCTTCCGGAAATATTTTTCGTTGCGGAAGAAAGTCTTTATATTTGTAGGCGTAATGAAAACACGAAGCTAACTCAAAAACTTTATCTTTTTACGGAAAATGCCTATGGAAGCGAAAGGTTTTAATCAGGAAAACACGGCGGGCGATGCCCCGTCTCTCTGCGTCTGCCGTTGCTGCGGACGCCTGCTGCCCCCCCGATCAGTTTTATTTGCGCCGCCGTGGCGGCACGCCCGAACATCGTTGCAAGGACTGCCACCGGCGGGCCATGCGCCTGCGCCGCAAGCTGGTTTCCGGCCGCCGGGCGGAGGACGGAGGGCGTGCGGACATCTTCCGCGTGGCCGACCGCAACGTGCGCCTCGAGCTGATACGCCGGGCCAGGCAGGTGGTGCGCGACAGCATGGAACGGCGCCTGCGACGGGTGCACGAGCAGGAGTGGGAACAGGAAACGAGGGATTGGACGGTGTAAGGCGGAGCGTATGGCACGAATCAAGAAACGGGGGCTGGACTACTTCCCCATGAACACCGACTTCTTGCAGTCGCGCTCCGTGCGACGCCTGCTGAAGCGCGAGGGCGACGCGGCGCTGGCTGCCTTGCTGGGGGCGTTGTCGATTATCTACGACGACGAGGGCTACTTCGTGCGCCTGGACGACGACCTGTGCGAAGACCTGTCCGACGGGCTGTTCAGCCTCGAGGCCGCCGACGTGCGCCGCGTGCTCCAGACGGCGGTCGAGGTGGGGCTGTTTGACGAAGGCATGTTCCGCGAGCATGGCATACTGACGTCGGAGGAGATTCAGCGGCAGTTCCTCTTCATCAAACGGCCCCGCAAGCGGGCGCTCATCGACGAGCGCTACTGCCTCTTGCCGCCCGACGAGGAGGAGGAAAACGCTGCAGCTCCGGCCGACGGGGAGGGGACGAAAGTGCAGGATTTAGGTACAAAAAGTACGCAAATCGTGCAAAAAACGCCCGAAAACGTCGATTTTACGCCCCAAAGTACACAAAGCAAAGAAAAGGAAAGCATAGAAAAGCAGAGCAAAGCAGACCTCCTCCCCAACGGTTCCCCCCAAACCGGGGGAACCCCTGCCGCCGGCCGGATGCCTGCGGAGGAGGAGGGGGATGTGGGGGTGAAAAAGCCGGGCGGCGCTCCGTACGAGTGGACGCACGACGCTATCGGCCGCCTCGTGCCCCCGCCCGACGGCTTGCCGCGCAATCTCGACGGCCTGCGGCTGACGATGGACCAGTTCCGCATCACGCCCCGCGAGCAGTATGCCATCATCTGCCTGAGCAACTTCGGGCTCATCGGCCATCCCGTCTGGCAGGGCTTCGTACAGCTCCGTGCTGGCCGTGGGCGCATCCGCGAGCCCGGGCGGTTCCTGCTCAGCCTGTGCCATCCGAAGAAGGTGGGCGTGGGCAGCGGGTGATGCGGGCGTTTCTTCCTGTCATTCAGCGTGTTCTTTTCTGTCACCCTGAGTGTTTTTCCCTGTCATCCTGAGCGGAGCCCGCAGGGCGCAGTCGAAGGATCTCCCTAAGGGCGTGTGCTCTCATAGTGAGATGTTTCGACTTCGCTTCGCTCCGCTCAACATGACAGGGAGAGTGGGGTAACATGACAGGGGAAGTGGGGTAACATGATAGAGAGGGTAGGGTAACGTTCTCTTCCTGTCATCCTGAGCGGAGCCCGCAGGGCGCAGTCGAAGGATCTCCCTAAGGGCGTGTGCTCTCATAGTGAGATGTTTCGACTTCGCTTCGCTCCGCTCAACATGACAGAGAGGGTGGGGTAACATGACAGGGGAAGCGGGGTAACATGATAGAGAGGGTCGGGTAACGTTCTCTTCCTGTCATCCTGAGCGGAGCCCGCAGGGCGCAGTCGAAGGATCTCCCTAAGGGCGTGTGTGCTCATAGTGGGATGTTTCGACTCCGCTTCGCTCCGCTCAACATGACAGAGAGGGTGGGGTAACATGACAGGGGAAGCGGGGTAACATGATAGAGAGGGTAGGGTAACGTTCTCTTTCTGTCATCCTGAGCGGAGCCCGCAGGGCGCAGTCGAAGGATCTCCCTAAGGACGTGTGTTCTCATAGTGGGATGTTTCGACTCCGCTTCGCTCCGCTCAACATGACAGAGAAGGCGGGCAGTGCCTCTTGCGCATCGCAATCAGAAAAAAAATGCATGGTGTGGAACGGTTTTGTCCGAAACGCGTATCTGTTTTGAAAAGAATGTCTACCTTTGCACTGTCGATAAGGCCTAAACGACACAAAGAGAAAACAAACCTATTAGTAAACTCAAAAACTTTTTTAGACTATGCCAGTAATTTACCAGACTTATCAGTCGCAATTTGCAAACAGAAGCGGAAAAAAGTTGTACTACCCACGTGTCGTCCTGACGGGCAGCGTGGGAACCGACCAGATTGCCCGCGAAATCTCCGAATTGTCGTCACTCACCACGGGCGATGTGAAGAATGTCATCGACAACCTCGTGACCGTCGTCACCCGCCATCTCCAGGCCTCGGAGAGTGTCATGCTCGACGGATTCGGTTCGTTCCGATTCACGCTGAACACGCTGAACGGGGGCGTGGAGAACGAGGCCGACGTCTCCGCCACCCAGTCGCAACTGAAGGTGCGCTTCCTGCCCACCGGCACGCGCCACGCCGACGGGACGTTGGCCACCCGCTCGCTGGTGCAAGGCGCCAAGTGCGTGCGCTTCGAAGCCGTCCCGGCAGACCCTGACGCCACCCAGCCCGGAGGCGAGGAGGAAGACGACAGCGGACAGGGCACCTTCGGATAATCATTTAGCTGTTGAGTTGACGAGGGGACAAGTTGACGAGGCTACAAGTTAACTCGTCCCCTCGTCAACTCGTCCACTGAATAAATACCTTAACAGATTGCTTTAACTCAAAAAACAGAAACGTATGAACACACAAAAGAAGAACCTTTGGGATAAGATTTTGAAAGTAGCCATCGCCATCCTCTCGGCCATCGCCGGGGCACTGGGCGCCAGCGCGATGAACGCCGTCGGTTGACGGGGTGTTAGTTGACAAGGGGACAAGTTAACGAGGCTACAAGGCTTTTAGTTGACGAGTTGACAAGTTGACAAGGGAACGAGTTGACGAGGATTTAGCCGATTCGTTCCCTTGTCTTTTGTCATCGTCCTTGCAGTCTCGTTCCCTCGTCCTTGTAGCCTCGTTAACTTGTCCCCTTGTCAACTAACTACTTCGGCCCGAACCCGTGGAAGCCCGGCACGTCCGGCATGATGGTCGGTCCGCCGCTTCCGCCTCCGCCCCCGCGATGCTTCTGTATCGCCCCGCGTATCAACTCGAACAGGATGGGCCCGAAATCCATCTGGAGCTTGAACTTGTTGAATTTATAGTAGGGCGCTACGATGGGCAGCGTCTCCCACCGCCTCGTCAGGCTGTTGTAGAACGTCTGCACGCCCACCTCCACGCCGAAGCGGTCGGTGAAGCCCATGCCCACGGTACCTCCGAAGCCATAGTCGGGCCGGGCCGTGAAGTCGCCGAAGCCCACGCCGCCGAACGTGCGGAAGTAGAGCCTGTCTTGCGCCTCGTACACCATCTGTGCCGACAGGCCGAACGACTGGCCCGTGAAGCGCGCCGTGTTCATCTTCACCGCGTCGGCCATCACCTGCAGCGTCAGCCGGTCGTTCAGCCTGCCCTGCCAGCCCAGAGCCGCCGCGTTGAACCGTCCGATGCCGGGCACGCTGCGCTGTTCGCCCCGACCGACGATGTAGCCCGGCTCCAGCAGCCACATGGCCCCGCCGGTGGAGTAGTCGCCCTTGTGGAGCAGCGAGGGGTTGACGTGATAGGGCAGGGCGGGCATCACGGGCAGGCGGCGCGACGACGACGGCGCGTCCACCGGCAACCGGCGCAGGGCGGGCAGTTCGCTGTTGACCGTCGACAGGCTGTCGAACGCCACGGCCGGGCCCGGGTGGTAGAGGCGGGTGCGGAGCGTGTCGGGGCGTACGCGCAGGCTGTCTTCCTGCTGGGCGAAGAGATGGGTGGCCGACGTTGCCGCCAGCATCAGCAACAGCAGGAGGCGGCGGGACAGGCGTTGGGCGGACGGCTTTCGAAGCAGATGTTTCATAACGCGGGTTTTAGCGTAAAGTTATGGTTCTTTTGAAGAACCTGTTCAATGGTTCTTTTCCTCTGTCATCCCGAGCGAAGCCGAGGGATCTCACGATGTAGAAGTGAGATGTTTCGACTGCGCTGCGCTTGCTCAACATGACAGGAAGCGATTAGCGCACAGGCTCTGGATACTGTACTTTTTCTTTCGGGCCGCCGAAAGAAAAAGATACCCAAAAGAAAGGCTCCCGCAACCGCTCTCCGCTTCACGCCCGCTGGATGATGCCGGACAGACGTGCGGGGAAGGCTCGTGCGCTTGATTTTTTTCTTTTGGTATCTTTTCTTTAGGCATCCAGGCAAAAAGAAAAGTACAGAACAAAGTTAAGAAATCTTTCTGCTCTTCCGGCTGTGCGGTAAGACTATTTAAGAATAAAGTCGGTCGTCCTGCCGGGCAGAACAGGACCATCGCCGGTCACAGCGCCAGCCACTGCTCGGGGTTGAGTTTCTGCTTCTCGCGCCGCAGTTGGAAGTGCAGCACGGTGCGTCCGCCGTTGGCTCCGTCGCTGAAGACGTCGCCCAGCGGTTGGCGTGCCTTCACCTCGTCGCCCGCCTTTACCACGGCTTGTGCCAGGTTGCAGTAGACCGAGATGTATTCGCCGTGGCGCACCAGCACGTTGGTCAGTCCGTTCAGTTGGAAGACGGCTGCCACCCGTCCGTCGAACACGGCGCGTGCCTGTGCGCCCGGCTGCCCCTGGAGGTCGATGCCCTTGTTGTCCAGCACGACGTTGCGCATGACCGAGTATCGGCCGTAGTGCCCGGTGAGCACGTAGGGCCCGCTGATGGGGACGGGCAGGCGGCCGCGGTTGGAGGCGAAGGAGCCTGTCAGCCGTTGGTCGGAGCGGTCTGTGACGTATTGTTTTTCCGGCTTCTGCGCCGGGGTGCCGGGCTTGTCGGCCTGCTGCTTGCGCCGTCGTTCGGCTTCGGCCTTGCGTTTTTTCTCTTCGGCCAGGGCGCGTTGGCGTGCTTTCTCTATCTCTTCGGCGATGAGGCGGTCGATGCGTTCGTTCAGTTGCTGTGCCTCTCGGCGTTGGCGGGCCAGCTCGCGTTGCAGTTCGCGCTGCTTGCGTTGCAGCTTCCCGACCAGTTCCGTCTTCTCCTGTTCCTTGGCTTGCAGGGTGCGCATTTCCTGTTCTCGGTCTTTCAGCAAGGCCCCTTTGGTTCCGCGCAGTTTCAGCATCTGGGCGTGGCGCTGGTCAATCTGCTTGCGCTGCCGGGCGATGTCTTCGCCCTGTCGCCGCTGGTAGTCGGCATATTCGCGCACGTAGCGCAGGCGGCGGTACATCTGGCCGGGTCCGTCGGCCGAGAAGATAAAGAGCAGCTTCTCCTGGATGCTGGGGCGGTGTTGTTGCAGGTAGCGCACGGAGGCGGCATAGCGTTCTTGTTTCTGTTTCAGTTCGTTCTTCAGCCGTCCGATGCGTTGCTCCAGCCGGCGCAGCTCGTTGTCCAGGGTGTCCAGCTCGCGTCCGAGGGCTTGGATGTATCGTTTTCGTTCTTCCACCTGGCTGTTCAGTGCGGCCAGTGCGTCGAGCTGGCTGCGGGCGTCGTCGGTGGTGGTTTTCAGCAGGGCTTCGGATTGGGTGATGCGTTGTTGCAGCCCGGCCCGGCGTTGGCGCAGTTGGCCGATGGCGGGGTTGTCGGTCTGGGCCAGCAGGTCGGCCGCTGGCAGCAGGAGCAGGAGGATGAGGAGGAGCGTCAGCCGTGTCATAGGCTCATGAGCAGGTGCAGTAGTTCGTGCCAGGAGACTTGCTGGTAGCGGTCGGACAGGCGTGTGGGCTCGAGGTCGAAGGGCCGTGTGCTGAAGTCACTCAGCTCGATTTTGCCCCGCTCGATGTCCGTCAGGCCCAGTTCTTCGGCTGTGACGACGGTTTTGCCTCCGGGTCGTGCGGCGTCGCAGATGAGTTTTTCCAGGTGGGCGAAGTCGGCTTTGCGGGGCAGTATGGTTTTCAGTTCGTCGCGGGTGGCGCGGACGTAGCGCCGGCCCATGCGGTCGACGAGCAGGATGTCGTCGGGTGTCACTTCGACGCGGGCCACCTCGGTGCGGAGGATGGGCATGAGGAAGGACAGTTGGGCGCGTTCGCCCCGGCGCAGCTTCAGGGTGCCGTTGACGGTGAGCACGGATTGCTTGCTGGGCACGGTGAGCTTGACTTTGGCCGACAGGCAGGTGCTTTGCGCGGCTGTCTCGCGGGCGGTTTGTTTCGACGTGCGGCATCCGGCCAGGCAGAGCATCAGGATGACGGCCAGGGCCAGGGCTGTGCGGGCTGCGTTACGGTTGTGCCGGGTGTGCGGCGTTTGTGGCTTTTTCTCCATCTTCGTGGTTGTCATAGGGGATGTATTTCTTTTTGCTTATCTTTCGTTTCAGTGTTTCGTTGTTGATGCCCATCGTTTGTGCCTTTTGCCAGAAGGCGAGGGCTCGTTCGGTGTCGCCTGTCATATAGTAGATGTCGCCTGCGTGTTCCACGATGCCGGCGCTGATGGCGTCTTTCTGTTCGCTCAGCAGGGCGTTGTCTATGTAGATGCGTGCCTCGTCGTAGCGTCCTTTTTCGAAGAGTATCCAGGCGTAGGTGTCGAGGTAGGTGGGGTTTTCGGGCTCGGCTTTGATGGTCTTGTAGCTCATTTCTTCGGCGCGGTCCAGGTCTCGGCGTTCGAGCGAGAGGTAGTAGGCGTAGTTGTTCAGGGCTGGGATGTTGTCGGGATAGTAGACCAGGGCTGAGTCGTAGGCGGCGTAGGCTTGGCTGGGTTGCTTGAGGGCGTAGTGTGCGTCGCCCATGATGGTGAGGAAGTCTGAGAGTACTTCTTTCTTCGTTCCCTCGGCGGCTTGTTTCAGGGCCTTGCGGCAGAGGTCGATGACGTCGGCGTAGCGTTCTTCCTGGTTGTAGGCGATGGCCAGGTAGAGGTAGAACTCGGGCCGTTCGGGGCTGGCCACGATGCCTCCTTCGCAGAGTCGGCGCACGTCTGCGGTGTTTTCGGTCCGGATGGCCTCGCCCAGCAGGGTCATGCGGGCGGCGGTGTTCGTGGGGTCGGTGTCGAGCACGTGTTGCAGCACGGGCAGGGCTTGTTGCTGTTTGTTCTTCGCGTAGAGGTATTGCACGTAGAGCAGGGGCAGTTGTGTGTCATCGGGTTCTTGTTGGAGTATGCGGTCGAAGAGCCGGGTGATGCGGGTGCTGTCGGTTCCGGCCTGTTCGTTTTCGACGATGAGCTGGCGCATGACGAGCAGTTTGGTTTCCGAGGGCACGCGGCGGTTCATCAGCAGTGTGTCAATCTGTTGCCGGTAGCGTTCGTCTTGTCCTGTCTCTTGGTAGTAGTTGGCCAGCGAGTAGAGTGCCATGGCGTTGTCGGGTTCCGTGTCCAGCACCTGCCGGTAGAGGTTGTAGGCTTCTTTCTTGCGGCCGTTTTGCAGGTAGGCGTCGCCCAGGATTACTTGGTAGCGGGTGTCCATGGGGTATTCCTTGACCAAGCTTTCTATCTCGCGGAAGGCGTGTTTGTGGTCTTTCTTCCGGAGGTAGATGCGGAACTTCTCCATGGTCAGTTCTTCGGTCTTGCCGGTGCGTTGTTCCAGCCGGTCGAGCGCGTCCAGTTCCTGGTCGTATGCCTGTGTGCGGCTGTAGAGGTCCAGCAGGTTATAGAGGGGGTCGAGCTTGTCGGGAAACTGGCGGGTCATTTCTTCCAGCAGGGCGATGGTTTTGTCCGTGCTGCCTTGTTGCTGGTAGAGGTTGGCCAGTCCTTGGGCATACCAGTAGTTGTCGGGGGCGTAGGCGTGGGCTTGTTCCATGGTGCTGACGGCCAGGCTGTCTTGCTTGAGGTAGACGTAGTATTGCGCCAGTTCGTAGAGTGCGGCGGCCGAGCGGGGCTGTATGCTGAGGCAGTGTTGCAGCAGGTCGAAGGCCGCGTCGAGCTTGCCTTGGCCTTTCTGGCGGATGGATTCGAGGAAGTAGTAGTCGAAGCGCCGTTGTTCGTCGGCACGCAGGCTGTCGCCCGTGGCGGTTGCGGCTGTTGCCCGCCCGAAGGCCAGGCAGCCGATGATGGCGGCCAGGAGTAGCATCTTTCTTTTCATACGTTTGCAGGGTTGCAGGTTCATTGTTTCCCGGTGTGTCCGAATCCTCCTTCGCCCCGTTCGGTCTCGTCCAGCGTCTGTGCGGGTTGCCACAGGGCCTGTTCGTGGCGGGCGATGACCATCTGCGCGATGCGTTCACCGTCTTGGATGACGAAGGGCGTGTCCGACAGGTTGACCAGTATGACGCGTATCTCGCCCCGGTAGTCGGCATCGATGGTGCCGGGCGCGTTGAGCACGGTGATGCCCTGCTTCAGCGCCAGCCCGCTGCGTGGCCGTACCTGCGCTTCGTAGCCCGGGGGCAGGGCGATGTAGAGGCCGGTGGGCACGAGGCAGCGTTGCAGGGGGGCCAGGGTGATGGGTTCCGTCAGGTCGGCGCGCAGGTCCATGCCGGCAGACAGGGGGGTGGCGTAGGCGGGAAGCGGGTGCTTCGAACGGTTGATGATGGGGATGGTCAGCATATCTGTTTCGTTTTTAGATGAATGGCCAGCCGCGGGGAGGGGTTGTGGCCTGGAATCAGCCCGTGGCCGGATATTTTTCCGGCGAAAGTACGGATTTTGTGGCAGAATAGTGATACATTTGCAGTTAAATAATAACAAAGTATCTGATTAGAGACCCTTTTAGAGACCTGTTATGGATTGGCATACCCTACTTTCGGCCAAGCGTCTGGGCTTGGAGCAGTATCACCGCGACCAC
Organism: Bacteroides sp. ET71; assembly: GCF_023336905.1. Lineage (GTDB taxonomy): Bacteria > Bacteroidota > Bacteroidia > Bacteroidales > Bacteroidaceae > Bacteroides. The sequence continues at coordinate 149,809 of NZ_JAMBLS010000003.1, read as the reverse complement.
CCCGAGAACCGTTCGGAATTTCAGCGCGACTACGACCGCCTGGTCTTCTCCGCCCCCTTCCGCCGCTTGCAGAACAAGACGCAGGTGTTTCCCCTGCCGGGCAGCGTCTTTGTGCACAACCGGCTGACGCACAGCCTGGAGGTGTCGTGCGTGGGCCGTTCGCTGGGCAACGACGTGGCACGCCTGCTGGTCGGCCGCCATCCGGAGCTGGCCGCGACGTATGTGCCCGAGATTGGCGCCGTCGTTTCCGCCGCCTGCCTGGCACACGACCTGGGCAATCCGCCCTTCGGCCATTCGGGCGAGCGGGCCATCTCGACCTTCTTCTCCGAAGGGCGGGGGCAGTCGCTGTGCCATCCGCAGCCCGACGGCTCGTGCCTGACGGCGGAGCAGTGGGAAGACCTGACGCACTTCGAGGGCAATGCCAACGCCTTCCGTCTCTTGACCCATCAGTTTGAGGGACGGCGGCAGGGTGGCTTCGTGCTGACCTATACGACGCTGGCCAGCATTGTGAAATATCCTTATGCCTCGTCGTTGGCGGGGACGAAGTCGAAGTTCGGATTCTTTACCACGGAGGAAGACACCTTCCGGCGCATTGCCGACGAGCTGGGGATGCGCCGCCTGCAAGACAGCCCCCTGCGCTACGCCCGCCATCCGCTGGTCTATCTGGTGGAGGCGGCAGACGACATCTGCTATCAGATTATGGACATCGAAGACGCTTATAAGCTGAAGCTGCTGACGCTGGACGAGACGCGCGAGCTGCTGTTGTCGTTCTTCGACGACGAGCGCCGCCAACGCCGGCTGGACACGCTGCGCATCGTGGCCGACCGCAACGAGCAGATTGCCTACCTGCGCTCCAGCGTCATCGGCCTGCTCATCGGCGAGTGCACCCGCGCTTTCGTGGACAACGAAGAGGCGCTGCTCGGAGGCACGTTCGACGGGCCCCTCATCCGCCACATCTCCCCGCGCCCGGCCCAGGCCTACGCCCGCTGCTCGGAGCTGGCGTGCGAGCGCATCTACCGCTCGAAAGATGTGCTGGACATCGAGCTGGCCGGTTTCCGCATCATCAGCACCCTGCTCGAACTGATGCTCGACGCCGTGCGCGCCCCGCAGAAGGCCTATTCGCAGTTGCTCATCAACCGCGTCTCCAGCCAGTACGCCATCCGCGCCGAGGGGCTGTACGAGCGCGTGCAGGCCGTCTTGGACTACATCTCGGGGATGACCGACGTCTTTGCCCTCGACCTCTACCGGAAAATAAACGGCAACAGCCTGCCCGAAATCTCCTGACTCACAGCTTTTCGCCATAGGCCAGGTCGCCCGCATCGCCCAGCCCCGGCACGATGTACTTGTGCTCGTTCAGCTCCGGGTCGATGGCCGCGCACCACAGCGTCACGTCGTCCTGCGGGAAGAGCCGCCTCAGGTGCTCCACCCCTTGCCTGGAAGCGATGACGCAGGCGATGAGCAGCCTTCGCGGGGTGCCCTTGGTCAGAAACGCCTTCCACGCCATCTCCAGGCTCTCGCCCGTGGCCAGCATGGGGTCGACCAGCAGGACGGTCTTGCGCGACAGGTCGGGCGTGGCGATGTACTCCACGTGCACGTCCACCTCGCGGTGCGCCTCGTCCTTGTAGTAGCGGTAGGCCGACACGAAGGCGTTGCCCGCGCGGTCGAACACGTTCAGGAAGCCCTGGTGCAGCGGCAGTCCCGCGCGGAACACGGTGGCCACGACCAGTTCGTCGTCGGGCGTGCGCGCCTCGGCCGTGCCCAGCGGCGTTTCTATGTTTTTGGCTGAATAGCAGAGCGTGCGGCTCATCTCGTAGGCCATCAGTTCGCCGATGCGCTCGATGTTGCGGCGGAAGCGCATGCGGTCGCCCTGGATGCGCACGTCGCGCAGTTCGGCCACAAATTGGTTCAGTATGGTGTCCGTTTCGGACAGGTTGATGACTTTCATAACCGTGTAATCGTTTTAGCGTTCATTTCCCCTCTTTCGCCTTGAAGGCCAGGGCATACATGCGCATCTGCTTCACCATGGCGAGCAGGCCGTTGCTGCGGGTGGGCGAGAGGTGCTCGCGCAGGCCGATGCGGTCGATGAAGTAGAGATCGGCCGAGAGGATTTCGTCGGGCGTGTGGCCGGACAGTACGCGGACGAGCAGGGCGACGATGCCTTTCACTATCAGGGCGTCGCTCTCGGCGCGGAACACCAGGCGCCCGTCCACGTCGTCGGCTTGCAGCCACACGCGGCTCTGGCAACCTTCTATCAGGTTCTGGTCCGTCTTGTATCGTTCGTCCAGGGGTTGTTGCTCGCTGCCCAGGTCTATCAGCAGTTGGTAGCGGTCCATCCAATCGTCGAAGTCGCTGAACTCGGCGATGATTTCGTCTTGTGTATCGTTGATAGTCATTTTAATGAAGAATGATTTAATGAAGAATGATGGGTGAAGAGTTATTTCTCGTTGTAGATGACCGTGGCGACGGTGGTGCCCACGGCGTTCAGCGTGGCGCGGTCGATGATGTCCATGTTGTCATCGTGCGTGTGCCAGAAGTCGCCGAAGCCCGTGTCGCCCTGGGGGTCGTAGTTGATAATGTCGACGCAGGGGATGCGGGTGAGGTTGTAGACGTAGATATGGTCGTCGGTCACTTCCGTGCCGTCTGCCTGCGGGAAGAAGTCCTGGAAGCCCAGCCGTGCGGCCGTGTCCCAGATTTTCTTCACCTGCGCGGGGGCCGTGCGTTGCGAGAAGAGCTCGCGGTAGAACGTCGCCCCGCGTCCGCCCACCATGTCGAGCAGGATGCCGTAGCGTGCGTTGTAGCCCTGCGTGTGGGGCACGCGTCCCCAGTATTGCGAGCCCAGGCACCAGGTGTCGGGTTTGTACTGTCCGCGGTGGAAGGTGGGCATGCCGTAGTCTTCGGCGTCGAAGAAGATGATGTCGATGCCGATGGCGGGTTGCCGTTGCTGGATGAGGCGTGCCAGTTCGAGCAGTACGCCCACGCCGCTGGCTCCGTCGTTGGCGCCCAGGATGGGTTCGCGCTGCCGTTTCTTGTTGCGCTCGGCGTCGGCATAGGGGCGGCTGTCCCAGTGGGCGCAGAGCAGGACGCGGCGGCGGTTCTCGGGCTGATAGGAGCCGATGATGTTGCGTGCCTTGAGGATGGTGTTGTCGTAGGCCACGAGGTCGGCTTCCTGCACCTGGACGGTGGCTCCGAACTGCCGTAGCTTGCCGATGAGGTAGTCGCCGCAGTCGCGGTGCGCCTGTGTGTTGGGCACGCGGGGGCCGAAATCTACCTGTTCACGGACGTAGCGGTAGGCGCTGTCGGCGCAGAAAGTGGGCGGTGTGACGGTGTCTTGCGCTTCGGCGGCGGCCGTTGTCGCGGCCTGGTCCGCCTGTTTGCGGTGGTTGCCGCAGGCCATGATGGCAAGAGCCGTCAGCAGGACAGCGGCGATGAGGGGATGCTTCTTTTTCATGTCTCTATATTTTGGTTTCTTGGTCAAATGTCAGTTTTACTTCTGCCGAGCCTACCTCCAGGCGGGCGTGTGCGCCGCAAATCAGGGGGAGGTTGCGCGTGACGTGCCCCACGGGGAAGTCGAAGCAGACGGGGCAGGTGCATCCGTCCAGCACGTCGGCCAGGGCGTCGTAGAGCGGTTTGCCCAGCGAGAGGTTCTCTTCGTATTCGGTGAACTGCCCCACGATGAGGCCCGCCAGCCGTTGGAGCACGCCGCCCAGCCGCAGGTTGTAGAGCATCCGTTCGACGGCGTGCGGGCGTTCGCCCACGTCTTCGAGGAAGAGCAGCGTGCCTTCGGCCGGAAAGTCCCACGGCGTGCCGCGCAGTCCGTAGAAGACCGACAGGTTGCCGCCGCGCAGTGTGCCTTCGGCCGTGCCCTGCCGGTTCAGGCGGTGCGGTGTGCAGGCGATGGCGGGGGCCTTTCCGCCGGGCGTGGTGCCCATCAGCAGGTCGTGCAGGGCGCGCGTGGCCTCGTCGTCGGCAGGCTCCACGGTCAGGTGGCGGGCCATGGGTGCGTGCAGCGAGGCGAATCCGGCGCGTTGCCAGGCGGCGTGCAGGGCGGTGATGTCGCTGAATCCGATGAGCCACTTCGGGCTGCGTGCCAGTCGCGTGAAGTCCAGCCTTTCCAGCAGGTGGACGGCTCCGTAGCCTCCGCGGCTGCACAAGATGGCACGCACGTCGGGGTCGTCCATCGCCCCTTGCAGGTCGGCCAGGCGTTCGTCCACCGTGCCTGCATACGTGCCGCAGGCGCTCTCGGCATGCGGAGCCATGACGGGTTCGAGTCCCCACGAGCGCAGCCGTTCGGCGGCGCCTTGCAGGAAGTGGCAGTCGATTTTGCTCGACGGCGAGAGGATGACCACGCGGTCTCCCGCGTGCAGGGCAGGTGGAAGTATCAGAGTTTCCATATCTTCAGCTTGGTTGATGTCAGTCTTTCCGGCGCAAAAATACACATTTCGCGGCAGATTCTGTCACGGGGCGCGGGTTTTGTTTGGCCGATGTGCGCCCGGGCCGTGTCCGTTGTCCGCCGGAAGCATGGCTCGTGTACGTCCTGGGCGGAAAAATATCGGTAAGCATAGTCGCTTTTTTTAGCAGAACAGTCTTCTTCATTTGCTGCATGGTAGCATCTTGCCCGGAGAGCGTTTTTGTCTTTTTGTCGGATTTTCTTATCTTTGTCTGTGACATTTTGCACTGTAAATCTCGCAAATATGAATACTCGTGAGCATCAAAAAAGGAAGATAGAAGAAATGAAGAAAGACTTCTACCGGTGTCACGGCACTCCTTTCGACCGGCATTTTCTGGTAACCGCTGCACTGTTTCTGGTCGTGGCGCTTGTTGGGGTGTTCTCGTATGTCTAATCTATATTAAATCTATTCATTATGCGCAAATCGTATTTTATCGCACTGTTGGCAGCTTGCCTCTTGTGGTCGTGTTCGGACGACGAAACAGGCGGGTTTCAGGAAGACCCCGTGGAAGGCATGGAAGAGCCGGTGAAGGAAGAAACGGATTCTTACAGCATCACCTACCAGTACCAGGAAGACGTGCAGGTGCTGACACCTGCGAAGAGCGGCTACATTGTCCGGGTGGAAGAAGACAGCATCCTTTATTTCTCGAAAAGCACGCCGGACGAAGTGTTGCCCGAAGTGGGCGACATCTTGTCCAGTCGGCAGACCGAGATGCTGCCCTACGGCCTGGGCGGCAGTGTCGTATCCGTGACCGACGCGGGCGACGCTTACCGTTGCGTCACCACGGCTGCCCCGTTGGACCAGATTTTCAAGGAACTGGAGTTTACGTACACGCAGGCATTGCTGGACACGATAGACGGGTTTTACGACGATGAAGGCAACTTCCACGAGGCCCGGGTCGTGCCCTACGAGGAATGGGACAACCCAGACTATGAAGCCGACACGAAAGCTACCATCGGTTCCCCCAACGTGTTGCAGATACCGGTAAGGGCGGGTCAGGAGAACGGCTTCTATACGTCGGGCACGCTTTCGTTGGGGCTGATTGCCACGATTAATTATTCCATGCTGGACAATACCTACGAGTGCTCGCTGGAAACGATGGGCGGTTTCGAAGCCAACATCGGTTGTGGCACCAGTGAGAAGGTGGAGTATGAAAAGACCATCTTTCAGAAAGAAAATCTGATACAGGGAGTGGCTTACATCGGCCCCGTCGTGTTGCGCCCGTATGTGGACGTCGGCCTCGACGTGACTGCTGAATTTGAGGGCGACATACATACCGGAGTCTCCAAACAGTTCGGGCTTAAGTTCGGATTTAAACGCGACGACGTGACAGACGGCTTTTTCCGGGAGAACACCACCCGTCCGGCTGCAAATGATTTGCTGAAAAACCTGGAAATAAACGCGCAAGGAAGTGCTGCCTTGGTGCTTCGAGCCGAGCTTGGCATAGGACTTTATACACGCGATATCGCCATCGGTCTGCGTCCGGAGCTTTCCTTCGGGCCTTCTTTCGACTTTAATTTGGATGATCCGGAGCTGTTTTCCAAAGGCTCGTCCCTCGACATCGATTTGGTGGCAGACCTGAGCGGCATTTTCCGCGCAGCATTGGTGGGAGTCGAGATTGCCGACGAAGAAATCAATATGCGCTCCTGGAACCTTTGGAACACTTCCTTCCCACTGCTGCCCAAACTGGCAGAGAACTCCCTCTTTGTCCGCGAACGCACTGGGACGATAGACTTGCTGTTCGACGCCGGATACAGCCTGGAAGAACGCGGGGTGCTGATGCGCTTCATGGACATCACCCCCGGCCTGCGCGTCTATAAAGACGAAGAAGAAGTCATGTCCGTGCCCTACGATGCCAGTATCACGCCGGAAGGCCCTACGGACTTCGACTTCACCCTGGCCGACTTGGAGCGGGACACCGAATACACTGCCGTGCCCTACATCGAACTGCTGGGCAACAGCTATGAAGAAGGAGGCATCAACTTCTCCTCCTCCTTCCCCGTAGAGGTGACTGGCGTGGAAGTGACCGATGCTTCCTATTATCCCGACCATTATTCTTTCAACGGGCGAAACTATTCCTTCAAGTATGATTGTGCCGTGACGGCTGAACTTACAGACGAGGGCGAGCGCGAAATCACCGACTGGGGATACTACTACGAGGATGAATATGGCCAGCGCGTGCTGGTCTCCTTGAACGGAAACCAGTCGCCCTATACGGACACAAGGTTTGCCTATGCCAAGAACGAGCCGGAAGCCACAGCCCGCTTCGGCGGATACGTGCACTATGCCGACGACGAGAATCCTTCGTTCGGCCAAACGCTGGAGTTCGCTCTGAACTATCCCACCACTTCGTCGCTTGTGTTGACCGATTGCGTCTTCCAAGGCACGGAGACGAACACGGTTTATCAGGGACGTACGTATGACTATAAGTCGACCTTCAAGTTCTATTTCACCGCAAAGGGCGGCTACTGGCTGAGTGTCAGTCCGGAAGCGCAAGGAAACGGCTGGAACGGCTGGAATCTGCCGGACTATTCCATCGACCCGGTAGATGGAGCCAATGTGCTGACGGTCAATTATTACTACGATGAGAAGAACTTCAACGGCGACTATCGCGTCTACTTGACGGGCAGTGACAGCACTCATGGCACTTCTTGTCAGAGCAGCGCCTATGCTTCTTACCATCATGACGGAAGCAGCTTCACCGGTTGCACGGTGGTTGGTGCGCCAAATGTGCGTGGCTTGTCTTCGGCATCTGCCGATGGCGTCCCGCATGAAATGGAGATTAACTTGGTACAACCATAAATTTATGTTTAACTTAAAGCGAACAAGAAAATGAAAAAGCAAGTGTTTATGTGGTGCCTGCTCCTGCTGGGGAGCGCACTGGCATCGTGCAGCGACGACGACGGAGGTAATCCGGGTAAGAGCGAACTGGAACAGCAGTATTTCTCGATTGAAAACGCCCAATACCAGTCGGGGCAGTTCCCTGCGGCCACTTCGACGGCTACGCTCCAAGGCGTTACGGTTAACGACCGCGCCCTGAGTGGAGGCATGAACTTCATCACCATTGTCTCCGATGTCAGATACAACCGTTTCTTCATCGGCGTGCAGGGTGTGGAAGGCTATTGGGAATACGTGCCTGATGCACCGGTCAATCGGGCAGAGTCCGACGGAGGGAGCAATACGTACATTATCCCCGTCAACTACAGTACCACTTACAGCTCGGACATCACCATGCTGATCAGTGGTGAGGATGAGAGCGGGGACATCACCGAGCCCTACGAGACGGAGATTACCTATGTTGAGAGCCAGTCGGGTGACCTGAACATCAACCTGACCTTCAGCAACGCCAAGGACGTGGACCTGCACCTCATTATGCCCAGCGGCGAACACATCTATTACGGTGAACCCGGCGGGACGGTGGAGACGGCCGACGGGCATACGGTGAGCTACGGTTTGGACCATGACTCGAACGCCGCATGCGATATTGACAACCTGAACAATGAAAACATTTACATTCCGGCCGAACTGATACAGGCTGGCACGTACACGGTCATCGTCGATATGTATGCCAACTGCGAGCCTTCGATTGCCACCAGTTGGTCGGTCGTAGCCCGCTACAAGGGCAATGAAGTGAACAATGAGTTGGGTTCGAATCCGGCATCGGGCGTCTACCCCGTAGGTGCGGGTGAAGGCGACATGACCCAGGTCATCCGTTTTACACTGGACGAAGGCATCTCCGTTTCGGCTGTCAATCGCCAGATAAAGGCCGGCAGCTTCAAGCCCGCTCCGCTGTCGCCCCAATCTCTCAAGAAGCTGGAGGCTGCGAAACTGAACGATATGTGGCGCAAACAGAGCAAATGACCCTCTTGCCGGCTGCTTAGACCGGGAAGGACAGTCTTTGGGCGCGGTTTCCTCGTATGGGAGGCCGCGTCTTTTTTGTTTCTCCTGCCCGATGTGCGCCCGGGCCGTGTCCGTTGTCCGCCGGAAGCATGGCTCGTGTGCGTCCTGGGTGGGCGGCGGACGCGTGCCGAGAAAATAAGCGCCCCAAGTATTGTTTTTTCTAAAAAAATGTATAACTTTGTGACGTCTCACTAAAAAGCACATCATCATGGCTCAACAGGAAATGGCGGTACTGGTGCAGCGGCAGGCGGCCAAATATGGCGATAGGACGGCACTGAAATACAGGGATTATGGCACGGGGACGTGGGTGCCCGTGTCGTGGAAGGACTTCGAACGGACCGTGCGCACGGCGGCCAGCGCACTCGTGGCGCTCGGCGTGCAGGAGGGGGAGAACGTGGGCATCTTCTCGCAAAACAAGCCTGAATGTCTGGCGGTGGACTTCGCCGCCTTTGCCAACCGCGCCGTCACCATCCCGCTCTACGCCACCAGCTCGGCCTTGCAGGTGCAGTACATCGTGGGCGACGCCGCCATACGCTATCTCTTTGTGGGCGAACAGTTTCAGTACGACGCCGCTTTCTCCGTGTTCGGCTATTGCGAGTCGCTGCTCCAGATGATTATCTTCGACCGCTCGGTGCGGCGCGACCCGCGCGACCAGACGTCGGTCTATTGGGACGAGTTCTTGCAGTTGGGCCAGGGATGCCCGCACCAGGCCGAGGTCGACGCGCGCACGGCCCGGGGCGATGAGCACGACCTGGTGAACATACTCTACACGTCGGGCACCACCGGCGAACCCAAGGGCGTGATGCTACGCCACAGCAACTACGACGAAATCTTCCGCACGCACGACAAGCTGCTCAGCGTCTTGACCGACCGCGACGTGTCGCTCGACTTCCTGCCGCTGACGCACATCTTCGAGAAGGCGTGGACTTACTTCTGCCTGCGCCGCGGTGTCCTGGTCTGTGTCAACCTGCGGCCGGCCGACGTGCAGCAGTCGCTTCGCGAGGTGAGGCCCACGGTGATGTGCAGTGTCCCGCGATTCTGGGAGAAGGTCTACCAGGGCGTGCACGAGCGCATCGCCCGCGAAAGTCCCCTGCGCCGGGCCCTGATGATGGACGCGCTGAAGACGGGCGAACTGCACAACGTGGACTACGTGAACGAGGGCAAGACGCCCCCGCTGATGCTGCGCATGAAGTATAAGTTTTACGAGAAGACCGTCTACGCCTTGTTGAAGAAGACCATCGGGCTGGAGAACGGCAACTTCTTCCCGACGGCCGGCGCTGCCGTGAGCGACGAAATCTGCCGCTTCGCACACTCCGTGGGGCTGAACATGATGGTGGGCTACGGCCTGACGGAATCGACGGCCACCGTCTCGCTCTTCCCCGTCAAGGGGTTCTGCATAGGCTCGGTGGGGCGCGTCATCCCGGGGCTGGAGGTGCGCATTGCCGACAACCAGGAAATCCTGCTGCGGGGCCGCAGCATCACCGACGGCTATTACAAGAAACCCGTCTCCACCGCCGCGGCTTTCGATGCGGACGGCTGGTTCCACACGGGCGATGCGGGCTACCTGCGCGACGGCTTCCTGTTCCTGACCGGGCGCATCAAGGAGCTGTTCAAGACTTCGAACGGCAAGTACATCTCGCCCCAGGCGCTGGAGACCCGCCTGGCCATCGACCGTTATATCGACCAGATTGCCATCATCGCCGACCGGCGCAAGTTCGTCTCCGCCCTGATAGTCCCCGTCTACGAGTACGTCAAGGAGTATGCCGCGCGCAAGGGCATCACCTACAGTTCGCTGGATGAGCTGCTGCGCCATCCCAAAATCATCGCGCTCTTTCAGGCCCGCATCGCCACGCTGCAACAGCAGTTTGCCCACTACGAGCAGGTGAAGCGCTTCACGCTCCTGTCCCGTCCCTTCAGCATGGAGCAGGGCGAGCTGACCAATACGCTCAAGCTGCGGCGGTCGGTGGTCAGCGAGCATTTCAAGGACGAGATAGACCGCATGTATGCCGAAGCCGAGGCCGCGCAGCACGCCGCCGGCCTGTGAGGTCCGGGGGAGAAAAAGAAGAGGGTGCGTCCCGGCGGACACACCCTCTTCTTTTTCCTCGTGCGGGCAAGTGGTTTACTTGCGCAAGCCCAGCTCCTTCACGATGTCGCGGTAGCGTTCGATGTCGCGGTCCTTCAGATAGTCCAACAGGGCGCGGCGCTTACCTACCAGCATAGTCAGAGCTCTTTCAGTGCTATAATCTTTTCTGTTGAGCTTCAGGTGCTCAGTCAGACGGGCAATACGGTAGGAAAACAAAGCAATCTGGGACTCGGCGGAACCAGTATCAGTGTTAGACTTTCCGTACTTGCTGAAGATTTCTTGCTTTTTAGCAGCGTCTAAATACATAGTGTTAAATGAATAAATAGTTAATATAGTCTCTTTACGGGGCGCAAAGGTACGCATTATCTTTCATACTGCAATGCTTTGGCGCAAGAATTTCGCCCGGCGGCGGAAAAAACCGCGTGTGTACCTTGCTTTTAGGCCGCAAAACGTTATCTTTGCCTGTGGATTCAAACGAGAAGGACTATGGAGAAGAAATACCCGATAGGCATACAGAGCTTTGAAAAAGTTCGTGAAGGTGACTATTTCTATATTGATAAGACTGAATTGGTGTATCAACTGGTTCAAGGAGGGCAATATTACTTCCTCGGCCGCCCGCGCCGTTTCGGCAAGAGCCTGTTGGTCTCCACGCTGGAGGCCTATTTCCAGGGGCGGAAAGACTTGTTCAAGGGGCTGGCCATGGAGCAGCTGGAGCAGGAGTGGAAGGAATATCCCGTGCTGCACCTCGACCTGAACACACAAAAGTATGAATACGAAACTTCACTGGATGAGATACTGAACGACACGTTGTGCCGTTGGGAGAAGCTTTACGGGGCTAACCCTTCCGAGACGGGAGCAGGCTTGCGCTTCCAAGGCGTCATCAGGCGCGCCTTCGAGACGACCGGCCGCCAAGTCGTCATCCTGATAGACGAATACGACAAGCCCTTGCTGCAGGCCATCGGCAACAAGACGCTGGCCGACGACTACCGGGCCACGCTGAAGGCCTTCTACGGCGTGGTGAAGAGCTGCGACCCCTACATCCGCTTCACTCTCCTGACCGGCGTGTCGAAGTTCAGCAAGGTCAGCGTCTTCAGCGACCTGAACAACCTGATGGACATCTCGATGGACAACCGCTTCGCCACCCTGTGCGGCATCACCGAGGAGGAAATCCGCCGCCATCTCGACCCCGAGCTTCACCAACTGGCCGCCGCCACGGGCCTGACCTACGAGGAAACCTGCGACAAGCTGCGCGAGATGTACGACGGCTACCACTTCAGCCGCCTGTCGCCCGGACTGTACAATCCCTTCAGCCTGCTCTGCACGTTTGCCCGGATGGAGTTCGGCAGCTATTGGTTCGAGACGGGCACGCCCACCTTCCTGGTAGAACTGTTGCAGCGCGAACGCTACGACCTGTATCGCATGGCACACGTGCAGACCACGGTCGAGGTCCTGAACAACGCCGTGCCCAGCAACCTCTCGTCCATCGCCATGCTCTACCAGGCGGGCTACCTCACCCTGAAAGGCTACGACAGCCGCTTCGGCCTCTACCAACTGGGCTTCCCCAACCGGGAGGTGGAAGAAGGGTTCGTCAACTTCCTGCTGCCCAACTACGCCCACGTCAACGAGGCCGAGGGGCGCTTCCAAATAGGCCAGTTCGTGCACGAGGTAGAGGGGGGAGACATCGACGCCTTCTTTCTCCGCCTGCAAAGCTTCTTTGCCGATACGCCCTACGAGTTGGCACGCGACCGCGAGCTACACTACCAGAACATCCTTTTCATCGTTTTCAAGCTGATAGGCTTCTACGTGCAGGTGGAGTACCACACCTCAGAGGGGCGCATCGACCTGGTGCTGCAGACCGACCGCTTCGTCTACGTCATGGAGTTCAAGCTGGACGGCACCGCCGAAGAGGCCCTGCGGCAGATTGAGGACAAACACTATGCCCGCCCCTTCGTCGCGGACACGCGCCGGGTCTTCTGCGTGGGCGTCAACTTCAGCAGCGAGACGCGCAACATCGACCGCTGGCTGGTGAAGCATCTTCAGGCACCTAACGAATGTCACCCATGAAGAAAGTTTTGAAACACTTGCTCCCTTTCCTGGTCGGCGCCCTTATCGGTGCGGTGCTGGTTGTGGCGTCTGTCGCCCTGTTCGGAGAAATATCGTTGGCCGAGTTCGGCCGCGGAGTGGCCCGGATGGGCGTACTGACGATAGCGGCCTGTGCCCTGGCGGGTGTGCTGCTGATGTTCTTCTGCCTCTTCCTGCAAGTGCTGCTGCACGAGGCCGGCCACCTGGTGTGCGGCCTGCTGTCGGGCTACCGCTTCCTCTCTTTCCGCGTGTTCAGCCTGACCCTCGTCCGCCAAGACGGGCGCTTGCGCCTGAAGCGTTACAAGCTGGCGGGGACGGGCGGGCAATGCCTCCTCGCACCCCCGGGCGGTCCCGACGACCGAGTGCCCTACTTCTGGTACTACGCCGGCGGGGTTGCCGCCAACCTGCTCTCGGCGCTCCTTGCCCTCGGCCTCTGGGCCTGGGTGGACGGGATGCCCTTCTGGCTCCGGCTCTTCCTGTTGCTGTTCGGGCTGATGGGGCTGCTGCTGGCCGCGCTCAACGGCATCCCTGCCAAGATGGGCGGCTTGTGCAACGACGCCTGCAACATCGTCCTGCTCCGCCGCCGCCCTGCCGACCTCCGCTACATGTGGATACAACTCACCGCCGCCGCCCTCATCCAGACGGGCACGAGCCCCCGCTCTCTCCCGGACGAATGGTTCCCGTCGTCCGACACAGCCATCGACTATTCGGACCTGATGCAAGTCTCCATACCCCTGATGCAAGCCTCCCGCCTGCAAGACAGCGGCCGTTGGGACGAGGCCTGCACCTTGCTGGACGGCGTCTATGCCCACCGCGACCAGTTGCTCGGCCTGATTCGCCTGGAGACCGAGGCCGAACTCATCTTCACCCTCCTCATGCTGGGCCGGACAGACCGCGCCCGCTCCCTCTGGACGGAGCAACTGAAGACCTACGTCACGGCCCACAGCCGCACGAGCAGTGCGAAGCAGCGCATCCTCTTCGCCGTGGCCCGCTGCCTGGACGCCGACGAGGCCCGCGCAAACAGCATCCTGGCCGACGTCTGCCGCCGGCGCGACGACTATCTCATGCAAGGCGAGGCGACGATGGACATCCGGCTGATGGAGGAACTGGCAGAAAAATGTAGGATATCTGCCGAATAACCCGTATCTTTGCGCCCGGAAACAATAGGTATAGTATGCAGAACATTAGAAACATTGCCATCATAGCCCACGTGGACCATGGCAAGACAACGCTGGTAGATAAGATGCTCTTGGCCGGACACCTGTTTCGCGACAACCAGAGCACGGGTGAATTAATGCTGGATAACAACGACCTGGAGCGCGAAAGGGGCATCACCATCCTCTCGAAAAACGTATCCATCACGTACAAAGGAACGAAAATCAACATCATCGACACGCCGGGACACAGTGACTTCGGAGGAGAAGTGGAGCGCGTGCTCAACATGGCCGACGGCTGCCTGCTGCTGGTCGACGCCTTCGAGGGACCCATGCCGCAGACGCGCTTCGTCTTGCAGAAGGCCTTGCAGATTGGGCTGAAGCCTATCGTGGTGGTGAACAAAGTGGACAAGCCGAACTGCCGGCCGGAAGAAGTCTACGAGATGGTGTTCGACCTGATGTTCAGCCTCAATGCAACGGAAGAGCAACTGGACTTCCCCGTCATCTACGGCTCGGCCAAGAATAACTGGATGAGCACCGACTGGCGGAAGCCGACGACCGACATCACCGCCCTGCTGGACTGCATCCTGGAAAACATCCCCGCCCCCGAGCAACTGGAGGGAACGCCGCAGATGCTGGTGACGTCGCTCGACTTCTCATCTTATACAGGCCGCATCGCCGTGGGGCGCGTGCACCGCGGCACGCTGCGCGAGGGCATGAACGTATCCCTGGCCAAGCGTGACGGCACCATCCTGAAGACCAAAATCAAGGAACTGCACACCTTCGAGGGCATGGGCCGCAAGCGCGTGCCCGAAGTCTCGTCCGGCGACATCTGCGCGCTGGTGGGCATCGAGGGATTCGAGATTGGCGACACCGTGTGCGACTACGACAACCCTGAGCCGCTGCCCCCCATCGCCATAGACGAGCCGACCATGAGCATGCTGTTCACAATAAACGACTCTCCCTTCTTCGGCCGCGAGGGCAAGTACGTCACCTCGCGCCACATTCAGGACCGGTTGATGAAGGAGCTCGACAAGAACCTGGCCCTGCGCGTGCGCAAGAGCGAGGAAGACGGCAAGTGGGTGGTCTCGGGCCGAGGCGTGCTGCACCTCTCCGTCCTCATCGAAACCATGCGCCGCGAGGGCTACGAACTGCAGGTGGGGCAGCCGCAGGTCATCTTCAAGGAGATAGACGGCGTGCGCTGCGAACCGGTCGAGGAGCTGACCATCAACGTGCCCGAGGAATATGCGAGCAAGATTATCGACATGGTCACGCGCCGCAAGGGCGAGATGCAGAAGATGGAGACCGCCGGCGGGGACCGCGTCAACCTGGAGTTCGACATGCCGTCGCGCGGCATCATCGGCCTGCGCACCAACGTGCTGACCGCCAGCGCGGGCGAGGCCATTATGGCGCACCGCTTCAAGGAGTATCAGCCCTACAAGGGTGAGATAGAGAGGCGCACGAACGGTTCGATGATAGCGATGGAGACCGGCACGGCGTTCGCCTACGCCATTGACAAGCTGCAAGACCGCGGCCGCTTCTTCATCTTCCCGCAAGAAGAGGTGTACGCCGGCCAGGTGGTGGGCGAGCACAGCCACGAGAATGACTTGGTGGTCAACGTCACCAAGTCGAAGAAGCTGACCAACATGCGCGCCAGCGGCTCCGACGAGAAGGCGCGTCTCATCCCCCCCGTGCAATTCTCGCTGGAAGAGGCGCTGGAATACATCAAGGGCGATGAATACGTCGAAGTCACCCCCAAGTCGATGCGCATGCGCAAGGTGATTCTGGACGAGAACGAACGCAAGCGCGCCAACCGCAAGGACTGACGGGGGGCGGGCGTCGCGTTTCACATACATCGGGCATATCCGCCGTTGGCCGACAAGGGCCGGGGCGGATATGCTTTTTTTACGCCTTCTTCGTCCACAAAATCCCCCTGCCCGTCGATTTCATTTGCCTGCCGCCCCCTCGGCCTTTACCTTTGCGGTGAACATCAATCTGTGATAACCATGAAGAAATTGTTGCTTTTAGCCGCGGCCGCCTGCCTCTGCTGGGGACAGGCTGCCGCACAGGAGGAAGGGCCCGGAAGGCCGCTGCCTCCCGATTCGCTGCACGGGCGCCATCCGCGTCTGGCAGAAGTTCCTAACCCCGAAGAGGCGGCGCGGGCCGAGACCGACCGTCTGAAAGAGGAGTTGCAACTGACGGAGAAACAGTACAAGAAGGTGTACAAACTGAACCTGAAGGCGCAGAAAGAGCGTCTGGAGGCGCATTTCCCCGCTCCTCCTTCCGGGATGCCCATGCCGCCCGGCGAGGGCCGGCGTCCGCCGATACCCGAAGGGGGATTCCCGCCCATGATGGGGGAGGGACGGCCGCCCATGCCGCCCGCTGACCACGCCGACCGTGCCGAACAACTGGCGGAGCAGGCCCGGAAGCGGGAGAAGAAGATGAAGAAAATCCTGACCGACGAGCAGTTTGCCCGCTGGAAGGAGTTGCAGGCACGCTCCCCGCGCCCCCGGCCGGAGAAGGCGGAGAAGCCCGGAGAATGACCCGCAGAGGGGCGTGCCGCCCCGACGCGCAAGAGCCGTTCCCCGTCCGGACAACAGGCACGCCCCTTGTGCGGAGTGGCCGGGCGGCGCAGGCCGACGGGAAGAAAGGTTAAAAGAAGTGAAACGCAATGGTTTTGTAGCATTTCAGACAACTTGATTCTCGGCGGAAATCCTTTACTTTGTCCGGAGCAATTAGTTTTTAACAACACGTAAACGCATTGACAACTATGGACAAAATTCAGATTGGAGAAAACGCCGGCGTGCTGTGGCGCCTGATGGCTGCCCAGCAGAACAACCACGTGTGGGACTTGGAGAAGCTGCAGGAGGCTTCCGGCCTGTCGACCCCCGACTTTTATGCGGCCGTGGGCTGGCTGGCACGCGAAGACAAGGTGGATTTCGGCGAGAACGGGCAGACGCACGGCGGTACGCTGACGGTGCACGTAGAGTATTACCTGTAAGCGCGCGTCCGGAACGGCCATGAACATATCGTTGGAGATTGGGCTGCTGGTAGGCTCGTTGCTTATCTTCGGCAGCATCGTGATTTGCAGGACGGGGTACCGTTTCGGTATCCCGACTTTGTTGATGTTCCTCGTGGCAGGCATGCTGTTCGGCACCGACGGGCTGGGCATACAGTTCGACAACGCCGGGCAGGCGCAGGCCGTGGGGACCGTCGCCTTGTGCGTCATCCTGTTCAGCGGCGGCATGGACACGAAGCTGTCCGAAATCCGCCCCGTGGCGCTGCCGGGCGTCATGCTGTCCACGGTGGGTGTCTTGTGCACTACGGCGCTGACCGGACTGTTTATCTACCTCATCTCCGGCTGGCAACACACCGAGATAGGCTTCAGCCTGCTGGGCTCGCTGCTGCTGGCCGCCACGATGTCGTCCACCGACTCGGCCTCGGTGTTCAACATCCTGCGCACGCAGCGCATTAACCTGCGCCACAACCTGCGTCCGATGCTGGAGCTGGAGAGCGGCAGTAACGACCCCATGGCCTACCTGCTGACCATCGTCCTCATCCAAGTCGTCCAGTCGGGCGGGTTCTCGGCAGGCGACATCGCCCTCTCGCTCGTCCTCCAGTTTGCCGTGGGCGCGGCGGCCGGCTTCCTGCTGGGCAAGGCAGCCGTCTGGCTGGTCAACCGCATCGACCTGAAGAACGAAGAACTGTATCCTGTCCTCATGGTCAGCTTCGCCTTTATCATCTACTGCGGCACGTTCCTGCTGAAAGGCAACGGCTACCTCGCCGTCTACCTGGCCGGCCTGGTCATCGGCAACAGCCGCCTGGTACACAAGAAAGAGACCTGTACCTTCCTCAACGGCGTCACCTGGCTGCTTCAGGTGGTCATGTTCCTCGTCCTGGGCCTGCTGGTCAACCCGCACGAGATGCTGGGCGTCACGGTCACCGCCGTGCTGGTCAGCCTCTTCATGATGTTCGTGGCCCGTCCCGCCAGCGTCTGGCTCAGCCTGCTGCCCTTCGGCCGCCGCATCGGGCGCAAGTCCAAGCTGTTTGTCTCGTGGGTCGGCCTGCGTGGCGCGGCCCCCATCCTGTTCGCCACCTATCCCGTCGTGGCGCAGGTGCCCGGCGGCGAGCAGATATTCAACATCGTCTTCTTCGTCACCCTCATCTCGCTCGTGGCCCAAGGCATGACCCTGCCCTGGGCGGCCCGGCGGCTCGACCTGTGCGACCCGGTGGAGGAGAAACCGGACTTCTTCGGCATCGAGTTCCCGGACACGATGGACAGCAGCCTCCACGAGCTGCGCTGCACCAAGAAGATGTTGGCACAGGGCGACCATATACGCGACATCCCCTTCCCCCGGGGCGTGCTGGTGATGCTGGTGAAGCGCGACGACCGCTTCCTGGTGCCCAACGGCGACCTGCAGCTACTGCCCGGCGACACGCTGCTCATCGTGGCCCAGGACGGCGCGCAGCCGCCCGTCACGGCCTGAGTCCGGACGCTTGTCGATAGATACGTTAAAGAAGGCCAAAGAACCGCAAATGAACACCTAAAAGGGGGTGCGGACTATTGCTTTTCCGGAAAAAATGATTTACTTTGTGACAGTAAACCTAAACCAACGTTACAAGTAAACATTTACTTTATGAAGTTTAATATTCAAGCAATCAAAACCAACAGCCGAAAGGTGTACGACATCCTGCTGCGTTACACCCATTGTACTTTCGGCGAACTGGAGAAGCGTTGCAACCTGGCCAGCACCGACCTGTGCATGGCACTGCTTCAGCTCCTTCGTGAAAAGAAAATCGAGCAGGTCAGTGAAAACGAAGGCGTCTACTACCGTCTGGCGGTGGCCGCCGCTTGATGCCCCCGAGGAGGGCAAAACGAGAGGACGAGACGGAAGTGTCTCGCAGACAGGCGCGGGTGGCGCGGAGGTCGTGGGTGGGCTTCAAGAAGCCGCACCGGCGGGAGCCGAGCCAGTCGCGCTCTCTTTTTGCCTTTTGCCCGGTGGCGCTTGCTTTTCTGCGGAAAACCGCTTATCTTTGTACGCAACAGATTGACTGACACTAAAAACGTATGGCTATGCTGAAAATCACTGCCGGCGAGTTCCGGGACAATCCGCAACGCTACCTCGACCAAGTGGATGCCGGGGAGGAACTGATGCTGCAACGCAGCGGAGGGAAGCAATACCTCGTCATCCCCGCCGACGACGTCCTGGCGGACATCCCGCCCGAATATATCCTGGAACCGGACGAGGACTTGGAAAGGGCCATCTCCTTCGATGAGTTCAGAGCGGGTGCCTTGGCCCATATCGAATCATTATTCCGCAGGGAGCAATGAAAGCCCAATACCTCTGACCGCCGTCCCTCTATATAATAAGAAAGGCTTGCCCCCGTCGTCGGGAGTAAGCCTTTTCTGTACTTTTACCATTTCGCTTCAGTCCACGAACTTCACCTTCTCCGCGTTGCGGGGCTTGGCGGCAGGCGTTTCGGCGGGATAGCCGAAGGCGATGCAGTAGAGCAGCTCGTAACCCTGGCTGAAGCCCAGCTTCGCGAGGTAGGGCGCCGCGTCCTTGTCGGTCTTCATGAAGCGTACGGGGCTGCCCAGGCAGCACGAGCCGACGCCCATCGACCAGGCGGACAAGACCATGTTCGCTCCCAGCAGGCCGCAGTCTATCTGAGACATGTCGTACGACGTGTCGTGGGCAATGAACGCCACGGTAGGCGCGTTGCGGAACATGTTCTTGAACGACGGGTCGGCGGCCATCTGCGGGTTTTTCTTCTTGAACACTTCCGTCAGTCCGTCGATGAACTCCGGGTTGTCCACCACGCGCACTTCCCACGACTGTTTGTTCTGTCCGTTGGGCGCATGGATGCCGCAGTTCAGAATCGTCTGCATCGTGTCGCGGCCGACCGCCTGGGGCTTGTACTGGCGGATGCTGCGGCGCGTCATCATGTTTTCTATCACTACTTCCGATTTCGACGGCGTTTCCTGGGCCGTCTGTCCGGATTGTTGCGCCGCGGGGGTGCAACTGCCGACGGCTGCGCACAGGCACAGGCCGCCGACGAGGGTCTTCACTGTCTTCATCTTTTCCTGTCTTTTAAGTAAGTTCTGTTTTTGCGAGGGTCAGTCTTCCGAGTCTTCCGTTTCGTCGTCGTCTGTCAGGCCTTCCAGCGCCCCTTCCAGGGCGGCACCGGCCTGTTCCAAGGTCTTGTCGGCCTCTTGCATGAACTTGCCGGCATGTTCCTTGAATGCGGCCGTGGCATATTCGGCCTGGTATTTGGCAATCTCCTTCACCTCTTCGGGCGAGAGGTCTTTGTAGTCGTTCAGTTTGTCCAGCAGCTTGCTGAACTCGGCGTTCACCTCCTGCCACTGTTCTTCGGTGTAGTCGCTGCCTTCTTTCTGCACTTTTTCGACGAAGTCTTTCAGCTCGTCCACGCGGCTGTGCTGTCCGCATCCGCCCAGGCAGAGTAGGGAGGCGGCTGCCAGCATTGCGCCTAAGATGGTTTTCTTCATGGGTTGTTGTATTTAACTGTTACGCTTGCAAATATAATGAAAGTCTCGCATCCGTCCAAAAAAGAAAGGGATTCCGCCAGGCGGGACCCCTTTCTTGCATATAGATTGTCTGGGCTTTGCTTAGAGCTTCGGACCGGCAGCCACGAGAGCCTTGCCTGCTTCGTTGCCTTCGAACTTGGCGAAGTTCTTGATGAAGCGTCCGGCCAGGTCTTTTGCCTTCTCCTCCCACTTGCAGGCGCAATCGTACGTGTCGCGCGGGTCGAGGATTTTCGGGTCAACGCCCGGCAGTTCGGTGGGCACTACGAAGTTGAAGTACGGGATGGTCTTCGTCGGAGCCTTGTCGATGGAACCGTCCAGGATAGCGTCGATGATGCCGCGCGTGTCGCGGATGGAGATGCGCTTGCCCGTTCCGTTCCAGCCGGTGTTCACCAGGTATGCCTTGGCACCCACCTTGTTCATCTTCTTAACCAGCTCTTCGGCATACTTCGTCGGGTGCAGGCTCAGGAAGGCTGCGCCGAAGCAAGCGGAGAACGTCGGAGTCGGCTCCGTGATGCCGCGCTCTGTACCGGCCAACTTAGCCGTGAAGCCGGACAGGAAGTAGTACTTGGCCTGTTCTGCATCGAGGATAGATACGGGAGGCAGTACGCCGAAGGCATCAGCAGACAGGAAGATTACCTGATGAGCGTGAGGGCCTTTGGATACGGGCTTCACGATGTTGTTGATGTGGTAGATGGGGTAGGATACGCGCGTGTTCTCCGTTACGCTCTTGTCCGCAAAGTCAATCTTTCCGTTGGCATCCACCGTAACGTTCTCCAGCAGTGCGTCGCGCTTGATGGCGTTGTAGATATCGGGCTCGCTTTCTTTGTCGAGGTTGATAACCTTGGCATAGCAGCCGCCTTCGTAGTTGAATACGCCTTCGTCGTCCCAGCCGTGTTCGTCGTCGCCGATGAGCAGGCGTTTCGGGTCGGTGGACAGCGTCGTCTTACCTGTGCCGGACAGGCCGAAGAAGATGGCCGTGTCGGTGCCTTCCATGTTGGTGTTGGCCGAGCAGTGCATGGAAGCGATGCCGCGCAGCGGGTTCAGGTAGTTCATGATGGAGAAGATGCCTTTCTTCATCTCGCCGCCGTACCAGGTGTTCAGGATGACCTGTTCGTTGGTCTTCAGGTTGAACACGGTAGCTGTCTCGGAGTTGAGGCCCAGTTCCTTGTAGTTGTCAACCTTTGCCTTGGCAGCGTTGAAGGATACGAAGTCGGGTTCGCCGTAGTTGGCCAGTTCTTCCTCGGTGGGGCGGATGAACATGTTCTTCACGAAGTGTGCTTGCCAAGCCACTTCCATGATGAAGCGCACTTTCAGGCGGGTTGCGGGGTTAGCGCCGCAGAATGTGTCCATAACGAACAGGCGCTTGCCGCTCAGTTGCTTAACGGCTTTTGCCTTCAGGTCGGCCCAAGCTTCTTCGGAGCAGGGCTTGTTGTCGTTCTTATATTCATCGCTGGTCCACCATACGGTGTCTTTGCTGGCTTCGTTGTAAACAAAGAATTTGTCTTTGGGCGAACGACCTGTGTAGATACCGGTCATTACGTTCACTGCGCCGAGTTCGGTTACTTGACCTTTTTCGTAGCCTTCCAGGCCGGCTTTGGTCTCTTCTTCAAACAAAACTTCGTAGGACGGGTTGTGAAGGATTTCCTTCACGTCTACGATACCATACTTGCTTAAATCTAAATTAGCCATTTTCTTTAAGTTATTAAATTGGTACTTTGGTTTATTATCTGTATTTCTTTCCGCTTCGGACGGGAGTTGCTCCGTGTTCGGACGGGAGTTCCTTCTTCTTCGGACGGGATTTCCTTCTTCTTCGGACGGGATTTCCGTGCCCTTCGGTTTTCGCCTGCAAAGGTAATATTTTTCTGCTTGCGGGCAACCGGATTAGGGAAATTTTTCTTTAATCGGAAGCACTTTTATACATCGGTAACACTATCTGCAAAGTGCATATGGCAATTCGGGGTGTTGCGTTGCGTTTCGGGGCGTCGCGTTCACCCGGGTTGGTATTCCAGCAGGTCGCCCGGCTGGCAGTCGAGCACTTTGCAGATGGCTTCCAGCGTGGAGAAACGTATGGCCTTTGCCTTCCCCGTCTTGAGGATGGAAAGGTTGGCGGGCGTGATGTCGATGCGTTCGGCCAGCTCGCCCAGCGTCATCTTGCGCCGTGCCATCATGATGTCCAGGTTTACTACTATCGGCATGTCTTTTTCTTCCTTTCCTTACGGGGTTAGATGGTTAAGTCTTGTTCTTCCTTCATCCTCAGGCCGATGGCGAAGACCTCGCCCACGATGAGGGCGCACAGGCCCAGCAGGAGGCTGATGCGGTCGACGGCGTCGGTCATGGCCAGTTCGTAGTGGGGGATGGACAGGGCCTGGCGCAACGCTTGCAGTTCAAGCCACTCCGACAGCCAGGCGCAGGTCCAGGCCACGACCAGGAGCACGCCCAGGCGGCGCAGGCGGCGGACGTTGCGCCAGCAGAAGATGTCGGACTTGTTTATCGAGATGACCAGGCGGATGAACACCACCAGGGCCCAGATGTTGGCGATGAGGACGAGCATCCCCAGCAGGGCGCGTGTCCAGGGGCTGCCCGAATCGATGCTGACCGTCAGGCTGGCGTAGGCGGCGGGGATGTAGGTGTGGGTGCGCTCGTTGTAGACGGAGTCGGGCAGCATCTTGCCACCCGGCTCGCTGAGCATCGGGGGCAGGAGCGAGATATACTTCGAGTGCTGCATCTCGCGCAGGTTTTCGGGCATCGGCTCGCCCGTTTCTTTCGCTTTCTCCTCGGCCTCGGCGTAGTTCCATCCCTGGCGGAAGCCTTCGGTCGCGCCCCTTACCATGTAGTAGCCGGTCTCCACCACCGACCAGCCCAGGACGAGCAGGACGATGGCGCACAGCAGGTTCAGTCTTTTCTTCATGTTCAGTGTTTTGTTTACGTGAGTTCAATCTGTTGTCTTATCCGTTTCTTTCGTCGTAGGCAGCCATCCCGCCTCGCCCGTGGCCGGGTATCGGCTCAGCCGCCACAGGGCTGCGAGGACGACGACTGCCGAGCCGCAGAGCACGGCGGTGTGCACGTCCGGCCCCCAGAGGTCGCGCAGGGTCTCGACGTCGGGGTAGCGCAGCGTGAGCCACGTGGCGAGGCTGTTGTGCAACACGTGGTACACGATGCCCGGCACCAGGCTGCGCGTCCGCCAGTAGAGCCATGCCAGGAGGATGCCCAGCGGGATGGCGTTGACCGTCTGCACGGGGTTGAAGTGGATGAGGCCGAAGAGCAGGGCGGAGGCGGCGATGGCCACCCACGGGCGGTTGCGGCGCAGCAGTTCGCGCATGATGGCGCCGCGGAATACCAGCTCTTCCAGCACCGGCCCCAGCAGGCAGATGTAGAGGATGCCCACCCAGTTGTCCCGCATCTGGTCGAAGTCCTGTTCGAACCAGTCGGGCAGGAAGCTCAGGAGACCCATCACCCATTCCATCACGATGCCGACCGTCAGCACCAGCAGGGCTGTCCACGCCAGGTAGCCCGCCGACGTGGGGACGTACTGGCGGTAATCGTCCAGGTAACGCTGCTTCCACAAATACCACACGGTGAAGAACATGAACAATAACGAGCCGGGCACGAATGTCTGTGCGCCGGCGGTCTCGGCATCCACCGTGCCTGTCGTGACAAACTGCCACACCAGCACCAAGGGCACGGCGGCCAGGCTGCCCAGCAGGTTCAGCACGATGTAGATAAAGAATAGTTTAATGCTTGCTTTCATTGTACATGCGTTTTAGTGTTTCGTCCGGGCCTTCCCTCAGGCGGGGATGGCCAGGCCAATCAGTAAACTCAGCGTCACGGAGAGGGAGACTACCAGCGTCGTGATGCTTAAGAATGTTCTTTTCATAACCGAATCCTTTTGATATGTTCGTTTCTTTTTCGCGGTCTGTCCGCCGGCCGTGCGGCATCCACGCTGCAAAGAAAAGCGAAGTTTTTGAAACTATCAAGAAAAACGGCAATTTTTTATCGAAAAACGATAAATTTCTTTCGAAAGTCGATAAAAGTGCGGTTGGGAATCGGTTCTTCTCCTTCCGCGCGCCTCTTCCTGTCATGTTGAGCGGAGCGTAGCGCAGTCGAAACATCTCCCTAATGTCTTTCCGGCGTTTCCGTTGTGTCCTTTCTGCCTGTCGTGAGATTCTTCGACTGCGCTTCGCTCCGCTCAGAATGACAGTGCCCCTGAAGGATAGGGGAGGCGTTGTTTCTTCCGTCGGCTGCCGCTTCCTGTCCGGAGCGGGCGCGGCCGGTGTGCGGAGCAGGCGCGGCCGTCGTCCGGCAGAAAGAGGGCACAAAAAAGACGCAGACCGGGTCAGGTTTGCGGCGGGGAGCCGCACTGCTGCCCTGTCTGCGTCGGGGGGACGGGGGAATTTATCTTAAATGTCGCCTTCGCGAACGAGGTATTCCGCAATCTGCACGGCGTTCAGCGCCGCACCCTTCTTGATTTGGTCGCCCACAATCCAGAACGTCAGTCCGTTGTCGTTGGCCAGGTCGCGGCGGATGCGGCCCACGTAGACGGGGTCTTTGCCGGCCAGGAACAGGGGCATCGGATACTCCTTCTCCGCCGGGTTGTCCATCAGCACGAGGCCCTCGCCTCGGGCGAACGCTTCGCGGGCTTCTTCCACCGAGATGGGGCGCTCGGTCTCCACCCAGATGCTCTCCGAGTGCGAGCGCAGGGCGGGCACGCGCACGCAGGTGGCGCTGACGCGCACGTCGCTGTGCATGATTTTGCGCGTTTCGTTAAACATCTTCATCTCTTCCTTCGTATAGCCGTTGTCGGTGAACACGTCTATCTGCGGAATCAGGTTGAAGGCCAGTTGGTAAGCGAATTTCTCCACCTTCACAGGCTCGCCGGCCAGCACCTGGCGGTACTGTTCGTACAGCTCTTGCATGGCGGCCGCTCCGGCACCGCTCGCCGCCTGGTAGGTCGACACGTGCACGCGCCGTATGTGGCTCAGGCCCTCGATGGCTTTCAGTGCCACCACCATCTGGATGGTGGTGCAGTTGGGGTTGGCGATGATGCCGCGGGGGCGCTGCTTGGCGTCGGCGGCGTTCACCTCGGGCACGACCAGGGGCACGTCGTCGTCCATGCGGAAAGCGCTGGAGTTGTCTATCATCACCGCGCCGAAGCGGGTGATGTCTTCGGCATATTCTTTGGAAGTGCCGGCTCCGGCCGACGTGAAGGCGATGTCCACGCCGCGGAAGTCGTCGTTGTGTTGCAGGAGTTTCACTTCGATGTCTTTACCACGGAACGTGTATTTCGTCCCCGCGCTGCGCGGCGAACCAAAAAGAACGAGTTCGTCCAACGGAAAATTCCTTTCGTCGAGCACCCGCAGGAACTCCTGTCCCACGGCTCCGCTTGCTCCCACAATCGCTACTTTCATCTTCTTTCTTCTTTCTTTTGTTGAGGGTTGATATTAATAAGTTCACGCGGAAGGCTTCGCGCCTTTCCGGCTGCAAATGTATAACAAAATGTGCTACGTCGGTTTGCCGAATGAAAAGTTTTTCGTTATTTTGCAGTTTGAAACCCGAAAAACCGCCGCCCGATGGACTTGTTTCATTTCAGTCTCCAGCTACCCGTCACCGACCCAACCTGGATTTTCCTCCTGGTGCTGCTCATCATCCTGTTCGCCCCCATCCTGCTGACCAAACTGCGCATCCCGCACATCATCGGCATGATTCTGGCCGGGCTGGTCATCGGCGAGCACGGGTTCAACATCCTGGCCAGGGACAGCAGTTTCGAACTGTTCGGCAAGGTGGGCGTCTACTACATTATGTTCCTGGCCGGCCTCGAAATGAACATGTCCGACTTCAAGAAGAACCGCGGCAAGGCAGTGATGCTCGGCCTCCTGGCTTTCGTTATCCCCATCGGCATCGGCCTCGTCACCAACATGCTCCTGCTGAAATACACCCTGCTGACCTCCGTACTGCTGGCCAGCATGTATGCCTCGCACACGCTCGTGGCCTACCCCATCGTCATCCGCTACGGCATTTCGCGGCAGCGGTCCGTCAGCATCGCGGTGGGCGGCACAGCCGTCACAGACACGCTCACACTGCTGGTGCTGGCCGTCATCAGCGGACTGTTCCGGGGCGAGGGAGGCGGATGGTTCTGGCTCTGGCTGGTGCTGAAGGTCGTCGTGCTCGGCGTGGGCATCATGTACCTCTTCCCGCGCATCGCCCGCTGGTTCTTCCGCAGGTACGACGACAACGTCATGCAGTTCATCTTCGTCCTCGCCCTGGTGTTCCTTGGTGCGGGGCTGATGGAGTTCATCGGCATGGAAGGCATCCTCGGCGCCTTCCTCGTGGGTCTGGTCCTGAACCGTCTCATCCCCCACGTCTCCCCGCTGATGGGGCACCTGGAGTTCGTGGGCAACGCGCTTTTCATCCCCTATTTCCTCATCGGCGTCGGGATGCTGATAGACGTCCACGTCATCTTCGGCGGGGGCGATGCGCTGAAGGTGGCCGCTGTCATGATAGTGGTGGCACTGACGGGCAAGTGGATAGCCTCGTGGCTGACGCAGAAGATATACCGCATGTCCGTACTGGAGCGCGAGCTGATGTTCGGACTGAGCAATGCCCAGGCGGCTGCCACGCTGGCCGCCGTCCTGGTGGGCTATAACCTCATCCAGCCCAACGGCGAACGCCTGCTGAACGAAGACGTGCTCAACGGTACCGTGCTGCTCATCCTTGTCACGTGCGTCGTCAGTTCGTTCACCACGGAACGGGCAGCGCGCAAAATCGCCATGGGCGAGGCGCATCCCGAAGAGGAAGACCCTTCGCGCCTGCCCGAGAAGATTCTCATCCCCGTGGCCAATCCCGCCACCATAGACTACCTGATGTCCCTCTCCCTGCTCATCCGCGACCCCAAGCAGAAGAACAACCTCGTGGCCCTGAACGTCATCAACGACCACAGCGACTCCGACCGCCTCGAGCAGCAGGGCAAACGTTACCTGGAACGGGCGGCCAAGACGGCTGCCGCCGCAGGATTGTCGCTGCGCTGCATCAGCCGCTACGACCTCAACATTGCCGCGGGCATCATCCACACCGCGCGCGAGTATGACGTGACAGACGTCATCATCGGACTTCATTATAAGGTGAACCTCGTCGACTCTTACTTCGGCAAACTGACCGAAAGCTTGCTGAAGGGCCTGCACCGCGAGGTGATGGTGGCCCGTTTCCTCATCCCGCTGAACACGTTGCGGCGCATCATCGTGGCCGTCCCGCCCAAGGCGGAATACGAGGCGGGTTTCCAGAAATGGGTGGAGCACTTCTGCCGCATGGGCGCTTCGCTGAACTGCCGCGTCCACTTCTTTGCCAACGAACAGACCACTGCCTTGCTGCAAGCCCTCGTGAAGAAGAAGTACACCGGCACGATGACGGAGTTCTCGCGCCTGGACAGTTGGGACGACTTGCTTCTGCTGACCGGCCAGGTCAACTACGACCATCTGCTGGTGGTGGTCACTGCCCGACGGGGCTCCATCTCTTACGACAGCGCGTTCGAGAAGCTGCCCGGACAACTGGGGAAATACTTCACCAACAACAGCGTCATCGTGCTCTATCCCGACCAGATTGGCGAGCCGCAGGATGCCATCTCTTTCGCCAACCCGCAGGGCAACAACGAGAGCCAGCACTACGAGCAAGTGGGACGCTGGTTCTACAAGTGGTTCAAAAAAGAAGAAAACTAACGTCATGGAACAAGACTGGATGCAACGCACGCGCCTCTTGCTGGGCGATGAAAAGATGGAACGCCTCTGCCGGGCGCACGTCCTGGTGGTGGGCGTGGGCGGCGTGGGCGCCTACGCGGCCGAGATGCTGTGCCGCGCCGGCGTGGGCCGCCTGACCCTGGTCGATGCCGACACCGTGCAACCCACCAACCTCAACCGACAACTGCCCGCCCTCCGTTCGACCCTGGGCCGGGCCAAGGCCGAGGTACTGGCCGAGCGCTTCCGCGACATCAACCCCGACCTCCGTCTGGACGTCCGTCCTGTCTATTTGCAGGAAGACGACGTCCCCCCCCTGCTGGACGAGACGCGGCCGGACTTCGTGGTCGATGCCATCGACACCTTGGCGCCCAAGTGCCGCTTGATAGCCGAGGCTGTGCGCCGCAAGGTGCCCATCGTCTGCAGCATGGGAGCCGGGGCTAAGACGGACATCACGCAGGTGCGTTTCGCCGACGTGTGGGACACGTATCACTGCGGGCTGAGCAAGGCTGTCCGCACCAGGCTCCGCCGGATGGGCGTGCGCCACAAGGTGCCTGTCGTGTTCAGCACCGAGCAGGCGAACCCTGACGCCGTCTGCACCGTAACAGGAGAGCGCAACAAGAAGAGCACGTGCGGCACTGTCAGTTACTTGCCGGCGGTGTTCGGGTGCTACCTGGCCGAGTATGTCATTCAGAGATTGTAAGCGCGTATGATACAACTACGAGATATAACCAAAAGTTTCGGCTCCCTGCAAGTGCTGCGGGGCATCAGCCTGGATGTGGAGCGCGGCGAGGTGCTCAGCATCGTGGGCCCCAGCGGGGCGGGCAAGACCACGCTCCTGCAAATCATGGGGACGTTGGACCGGCCTGACACGGGGACGGTCACCATAGACGGCACGCAGGTGGGGCGGCTGAACGAGCGCGAGCTGGCTGCCTTCCGCAACCGGCACATCGGCTTTGTCTTCCAGTTCCACCAACTGTTGCCGGAGTTTACGGCGTTGGAGAACGTGTTGATTCCGGCGCTCATCGCCGGTCGTCCGCGTCGGGAGGCCACGCAGGCGGCGCGCGAGATGTTGGCTCTGCTGGGCCTGGCCGAGCGGGCGGAGCACAAGCCTAACGAATTGTCCGGGGGCGAGAAGCAGCGCGTGGCAGTGGCCAGAGCGTTGATAAACCGTCCGTCGGTCGTGTTGGCCGACGAGCCGTCGGGCAGCCTGGACACGCGCCACAAGGAGGAGCTTCACCAACTGTTCTTCGACCTGCGCCGCGAGTTGGGGCAGACGTTCGTGATTGTCACGCACGATGAGGGCTTGGCGCGGATGACCGACCGTACCGTTCATCTGGTGGACGGGATGAAGGTCGGTTAAATGAAGAATGAAGAACGAAAAATGAAGAATTTCGTTGTACTGTCTTGCTGGGCGGAACGCAGCGTAGTCAAGACATCTTATTAAGGATTTCTGTGTCTTTAGGGAGATCCTTCGACTTCGCTGCGCTCCGCTCAGGATGACAGGGCGTGGCGGTGGCGGGGATTGTTTTTTCTGTCCTGTCGAGCGGAACGCAGCGTAGTCAAGACATCTTATTAAGGATTTCTGTGCCTTTAGGGAGATCCTTCGACTTCGCTGCGCTCCGCTCAGGATGACAGTATGTGGAGGTGATGAGGATTCGTTTTTCTGTCTTGTCGAGCGGAGCGCAGCGTAGTCGAGACATCTTACTAAGTTTTTCTGTGCCTTTAGTGGGATCCTTCGACTTCGCTGCGCTTCGCTCAGGATGACAGGGCGTGGCAGGTGTGGGGATTCGTTTTTCTGTCTTGTCGAGCGCAGCGCAGCGTAGTCGCGACATCTTATTAAGGCTTTTTGTGCCTTTAGGGAGATCCTTCGACTTCGCTGCGCTTCGCTCAGGATGACAGGGCGTGGCAGGGGATGGGATGAGGAATACAGGCCGTCCGCCCCTTATGCTCGGAATTTCTTCATTCTTAATTCTTCATTCTTCATTTTTGAAGTTCCTGAGCCCTGTTTCGAGAAACTCGACGTACTTGTCCACATCTTCGTCGTACGAATAGGAGTGGTTGAGCGGCTGTCCTTCGTTGTCGAGCAGGACGTAGAAGGGTTGAGCGTTCGCCCCGAACTTGGTGCGTTGCAGGTAGCTCCACTTGTCGCCCACGGTGCGCAGGGTGCGTGTCGTTCCGTTTTCTTCGACCCGGATGGGGGCGGGCAGCGGCGTCTTCTCGTCCACGTAGAGCGTAATCAGCACATAATCTTCGTTCAGCAGTTGGCGCACCTGCGGGTCGGTCCACACCGCCAGCTCCATTTTGCGGCAGTTCACGCAACCGTAGCCGGTGAAATCCACCATCACGGGCTTGCCTTGCTGGCGGGCGTAGGCCATGCCTTGGTCGTAGTCGTGGAAGCGGGCGCGCACTTCGTCGTCATACAGGTTGAAATCTTGTGTCTGCAGGGGTGGGGCAAAGGCACTGACAGCCTTCAGCGGAGCGCCCCACAGGCCGGGCACCATGTAGACGGCGAAGGCCAGCGACGCCAGTGCCAGGAAGAAGCGGGGAACGCTGACGCGCGTCTCGTCGTCGTCGTGCGGGAACTTCAGCTTCCCAAGCAGGTAAAGGCCGAGCAGTCCGAACAGCACAATCCACAACGCCAGGAAGGTCTCGCGGTCCAGCAGATGCCAGCCGTAGGCCAGGTCGGCTACCGAAAGGAATTTTAGCGCGAAGGCCAGTTCGAGGAATCCGAGCGTGACCTTTATCGCGTTCATCCACCCGCCGGACCGGGGCATCGACTTGAGCCACGAGGGGAACAGCGCGAACAGGGTGAAGGGCAGGGCCAGGGCGAGCGCGAATCCCAACATGCCCAGCGCGGGTGCCACTACGCTGCCGGTGGTGGATACTTCCACCAGGAGGAAGCCTATGATGGGACCCGTGCACGAGAACGACACGAGCGACA
Organism: Bacteroides sp. ET71; assembly: GCF_023336905.1. Taxonomy (GTDB): domain Bacteria; phylum Bacteroidota; class Bacteroidia; order Bacteroidales; family Bacteroidaceae; genus Bacteroides. Next base: position 118,930 of record NZ_JAMBLS010000003.1, on the reverse strand, counting down.
GGGTGAAGGCCATCAGGAAGATGCTGAGCAGCCCGGTGGTGCGGTCGGCCTTGCTGTCGACGGCGTTGCTCCAGCGCGAGGGCAGGGTGATTTCGAACGCGCCGAAGAACGAGGCGGCGAATACCACCAAGAGCAGGCAGAACAGGATGTTGAAAACGGCGCTGGTGGACAGGTCGTTCAGCGCGCTGGCGCCGAACAGCAGCGTGATGGCCAGGCCCAGCGACACGTAGATGACCACGATGCTGGCCCCGTAGGTGAAGGCGTCGCGCACGCCTTTCCGCCGGTCTTTCGACCGCTTCAGGAAGAAGCTGACCGTCATCGGGATAATGGGCCATACGCACGGGGTGAACAACGCCAGCAATCCCCACACGAAGCCGGCCAGGAAAATGTAGAGCCATGAGTGCGACTGCGTGCTGCCCGTATCGCCGAAGTTTTGCAACCGGTCGGCCACGGGTTCCCAGTAGGCCGGGCGGTCCGTGCCGCTGTCCGTTGCGGTGGCGGGGGCGGCGGCCGATGCCGGGGTGCTGCCGGTCGGCGTGCCGGTCGAGGCGGCGGCTGCGCTGCCTGCGGGTCCTGTGCCCCGGTAGCTGAACTCGACGTTGGTGGGCGGCAGGCAGTTCTCGTCGTTGCATGCGCCGTATTGCAGGTAGCCGGTCACCTCGTAGGCGCCGCCTGTCAGACGGATGCGTTGGGCGAAGCAGGCGGTGCGCCCTTCGAAATATTTCACTTCCATCTGAAACAGCGGGTCCATCTTCTCCACCACCTTGCCGCGCGGCTCCAGCGCACCGGCCGTCTCCGCGCCCTCCAGGCGGTCGGTGTTGAACGTGGCGGCAATGGGCCCGCCGTCGGGCAGGTCGGTGGAGTAGACGTGCCAGCCGGGGTCGACGGTGGCGGTGAAGACGATTTCGGCCTCGGTGGCCGACAGTTGTTTCCATTCGTGCTTGAACTTCACGGGCTCCTGAATCTGGGCGGCCGAGCGCAGGCCCAGCGCCAGCCCGAGCAGGAAGCTGAGGATGAATCGGGTGTACATAAATGCGATGCTTGAAGGTTGGTTTTCAGGGAAGATAAGCCGGGCCGGACCGCCGCCGGCACACCACCGTACGGGCTACGGTCCGGCGTTTGGTTGGTTAGCGTCCGACACGGCCGCGGCTCTTGTCCGCCGTAGGGACGGCCGTGTCGGAGGGGGGTGTGCTTAATAGTTCTGCGTCAGCGACGAGTTGTGCAGCACGGCGTTTTGTGGGAACGGCCATACCCACAGGGGCGAGTCCGGCCGGAGCGAGTACGTGCCGCCGTAGTCCGGGCCAAGGTCGCGGGTGATGGTTTCGGCATAGTCCGCCTCAGAGTTCCACCGCTTGCGGTCGCAGAAGTTGTCGAAGCAGCCGAGGAACTCCACGCGCTTCGCGTCTTGCAGCAGCTTCATGGCCTCGCGTTCGGTCAATGTCGAGGCTTGGGCGGCCAGCGGTTGGTAGTTTTCGATGCGCAGCGTCTGCACGAGGTCCACCTGTTGCAGCCCGGCGGCGATGTTCCCGCCCCGGATTTGGCACTCGGCGGCGAGGTAGTACATCGTTTCCGACCGTATGCCGAACAGGTTGTACTTGATGTCGCTCACCTGGCACTGGAGGCAGCCGTCGGGCAGCACCGGATAGGGCGTGTCCCAAGCCCGGACGCCGGACACGTTGTAGTACTTGTTCACGTAGTCGTCGGGGCTGATGAGGGCGGCCACCTCGGGCGTGACGGTCACGCCGTAGAAGTCACCCAGGTTCGAGTTGTCGCTCCAGATGGCGTAGTAGTTGTTCTGCGCCGTCTCGTTCAGCGTCCACACGCCGGTGGTGGCCACCGTGCTGCGGTCTTCTATCGTGTTGTTCACCTGGAGGGCCCTCGTGGCATACTGCAAGGCTTCGTCATAACGCTTCATCTGGAAGAGCACCCGGGCGCGCACGCCATAACCGAAGTCCAGGCCGAAGCGGCAGGGGTCGCTCACGTGGCTCTGCACCAGGTCGGCCAGCACCTCGTCGCTGCAGTCGGCCAGTATCCGTTCGTACACCTCGGCCACCGTCCGCTTGGTTTTCTGCTCGCTCACGTCGGTGTTGTCCACGTAGGGCACGCCGCCCAGCTCGCCGGCGATCGACTCGTCATACTGTTTGGCGTACATGTTGACCAGCAGGAAGTGGTACCAGGCCCGCAGCACGCGCGCCTCGGCGATGATTTGCCGGCGTTTGGCGTCGTCGCCCCCGGCATCGGGCGCTTTGGAGATGACCACGTTCATGTAGTTGATGCTGCTGTACAGGCTTTCGTACATGCTGCTCGAAGTGACCAGGTTTGCCCGGTCCACCGTCTCGTCGTAGGTGACGAGGGCGTAGATGATGCTGTTCGGGTTGCTCAGATACTCCGGCAGGCCCTCCCATTTGCAGTACTGGTTGTTGCAGAGTATTTCGAATTCATTGTCTTCCATGTACAGTAGGGGCGTCTGGTTGAGCAACGTTTCCAGGTCGTCCACCGTGTCGAGCGTCGTCTTGCCCAGGGGCACGATGTCCAGTTTGTCGTCGCAGGCGGTGCAGCACATGGCGGCCGCCAGCAGCAGGGAGTGGAATATGTTTTTCGCTTTCATCTGTGTCATACGTTTTAGAGGTTAAAGAAAAGACTCATCGTGTAGCTGCGTGGCACGCGGTTGTAGTTGGCGCCCGTCACCGGGTTCACCGCCTCGGGGTCCAGCCCCTTGCTGTTGCGCGCCCACGTGCATACGTTGTTCACCTGGAAGCGCAGGCGCAGGTCGTTCAGCCCGATGGCACGGCAGACGCGCTTGCTGAAGTCGTAGCCCAGCACGATGTTCCGCAGCTTGACGTATCCGGCGTGCTCCACGTTGGTGTGGCGGTAGACAGCGTCGTCCATGTCGTTATAATGAATCGCCAGGTATCCGTTGGCCGGCACGTCCGTATCCCCCTGCCAGTAACGCAGGTAGTCCTTGGGCACGGAGGCGTCGCCGAAAGCGCCCTTGTAGCCCGCCGAATTGCCGATGGTGGCCGTCCACACGTCGTTGTCCGTCCGCATGTAGTGTCCGCCGTAGAAGTTAAACATCGCGGAGAGGCTGAACCCGTTCCAAGTGATCTCCGGCGTGATGGCGCCGCTGATGGTCGGCGTGTACGAGCCGGAGAACACAGCGTCTTCCACCGTGAACACACCGCTGCCGATGGATTCCGTGTGCACTTCGCCGTCCTTGTCCCTCCAGCCCACGAAGTACGTGCCGTCCTTTTCAATCAGTCCCGCGTAGTCGATGGAGAAGAGCGAGTTGAGCGGATAGCCTTCGTGCAGTGACATGCTGAGGTATTCCGAGCCCGACTCCGGGTAGTGCGACACCTTCGTCACCTTGTTCTTGTTGTAGGCCAGGTTGAATCCGAGGTTCACGCCCCAGTCCTGCCTCTTGTGCGCCCGGAGGATTTCTCCTTGCAGTTGAAGTTCGACGCCCGTGTTCGTCATCTTCCCGTTGTTGATGGTCAGCGACGTCCAGCCCGTCGTAGGGTCGAGATCGGTGTTGGTCAGCAGGTCGCTGCCTTTCTTTCGATAGACGTCCAGCGAACCATGCAGACGGTAGTTCATCACGGCGAAGTCCAGGCCGACGTTCCACGTAGCGGTCTTTTCCCAACGAAGCTGGTCGTTGGGCGGCGTCAGGAGCGAGCCGGTCAGTGCGCCGTTGTAGCGGTTGGTGTCGAGGCTCGCCGTCAGGTAGGACGACACGCTGGAGTCGATGTTACCCGTCAGGCCGAAGCTGGCGCGCAACTTCAGGACATTTATCCAGTCGATGGGCTTCAGGAACGCCTCGTTGTGGACATTCCAACTGGCACCTACCGACCAGAGCGGGCGTCCGCGGAACTTCGGGTCGGTACCGAACAGGTCGGTCTTGTCCACGCGGTACGAGCCGAACAGGCTGTAACGGCTGTCGTACACGTAGTTGGCCGTGAAGTAGTACGAGTAGTAGCGGTGCAACACGTCGCTCGTGTCGAAGTCGCTGGGCGCGCCGTAGACGCCATAGTCCGAGCCAAGCACCCCGGTGTAGGGATTGTTGATGAAAGCCCAGTCCGTCTGCAAATTGAGGTTGGTCTGCGTCTGGTGGTCATAACCATACTTCAGGTCGTTGTCCGTCGTGGTGTGTGTCTGGCGATACTCGAAGCCTGCCAGCACGTCGATGGCGTGCGCGCCGAACTCGCGGTTGTACTGCGTCTGGGCGCGGAAAGTGTAGAACTGGCTCGAAGTGTTGTATGTCGAGAGCAGGTCGCCGTCGGGCACTGCGTGGTTCACCTCCGTGTTGGTCACCTGCATCATGCCCAGGTAGGGGTCGAACCAGTCGGTGTTCGGGTCGTTGAAGGCGGCGTCCCAGTCGAAGTTCGGGTCTTCCACCCACTCGGTCACGCTCTGCGCCGTGGTGTAGAGGTTGTAGAGGCTCCGCATGTAGTGCGACTCTGCGTTGTAGCGCGTCTGCGAGCGCGAATTGATGTCTTCGTACTGAAACTGTGCTTGGGCCGTCCAACCTTTGACGGGCAGGTGGAACAGCGTTTTCACGTGGGTGCGCACGTTCGTATAGCGGTATTTCGTGAAGTTGTAGTTCATCTCCTCCGCAAAGTTGTAGGTGGGGTCCTTCAGGCCGTAGACGGAGTTGCTGAAGGGCTCTTCGCCGGGATAGACGTCGGCCTCCATGCGGTTCAGGTTCCCCGAACCGTCGGCTGCGTACATGCTTTCGTAGGCCGAGAACGAATTGATGTTGCCGTACTCGCTCATGGCGTGCGTCTTCGAGCGGTTGTTCAGCACATTGACGCCAAAGGACAAGTCCCACCACTTGTTCACCTTCAGGTCGCCGTTGTAGCTGAAGGAGAGTGAGTTTCCATACTCGCGCTGCACGCCTTGGTTATCTCCGCGGTAGTTGATGGCGATGCTCGAGCTGAGCGACTTGCCTTTCACGCGGATGCCCAGATTGTATTGGTGGGTGATTTGGGTGCGGTCGTGCGCGTCCTGCCATTCTTTGCGGTAGTCGTTCCGAGCCCAGCGTTCGAGCGTAGCGTTCAGGTCGGCGTCGCTTAGCGTTCCCTGGTAATTTTGCAACAGCAAACGCATTACTTGCGACTGGCTAAAGACGCGCCCGCCGTTGTAGTAGTCCAGTTGTTGCTGAATCAGGTTCGGGTCTTCCTGCAACATGGCGTTGAAGTTGTATTTCTCCAACTGAATGATGTCGGCCGCCGAAGCCCAGTTGAAGTTGTCGTACCGCTGTTTTTCGCTGACGACGAGGTCGGCGTTGAAGTCGATGGAGACACGCTCTTCCTTGGCCCGCTTGGTGGAGATGACGATGACGCCGTTCGAGGCGCGTGCGCCATAGATGGCCGCTGCGGCCGCGTCCTTCAGCACGGTGATGTTGTCGATGTCGTAGGGGTTGACGCTTTCGATGCCGCCTTCGATGGGCAGGCCGTCGACCACCACCAGCGGGCTTGTGCGGGCGTTGAACGTGCCGACGCCGCGGATGGTGATGGCGTCTTCACCGGTGGCGTAGCGGTCGGTGGTGACGGTGACCAGGCCGGGAATCTTTCCCTCAAGGTTGGCCGTGATGTCGCCCGTGTAGCGTTTGTCCATGTCCTTGGCGGTGAGGCTCTGGAAGGCGCCCGTGGCGTTCTCGCGCTTGATGTTCTGGTAGCCCGTCACGATGACCTCGTCCATCAGTGTCACGTCCGGTTGCAGGGTGACGCGCACGTACTTGGTGTCTGCCGTCAGCGGGAGGCGGGCGGTCTTCATGCCTATGTACGAGATGAGGAGCACAGGCTTCCGCCCCTCGGCTATGATGGAGAAGTTGCCGTCGGCGTCGGTGATGACGCCTATCTGCGTGCCCTCGATGCGCACGGAGGCGCCGGGCAGGGGCTCTTCATTCTCATCGAGGACGGTGCCCACGACGCTCTTCTTTTCGATGTCTTGCACTTCTTGCACCACCGTCTTGTGCGGACGGGTCTGTTGCGCCGTGGCCGACAGACTGCCTGCTGCGGCGAACAGTCCGAGCAGGAGATAGGCTAAAGATTTCGTCTTTTTGTTCATGGAAAGTTTCGTTTTTCCGGTTAATATAATAGGTATATGTGCCGGGTGGCTCCCGGCGTGTCGGGGTCAGCGGGCCAGCGCGGCGTCGATGACGCTCTTGATGTCCTTGTCCGAAGGCCGGGCGGCGTTGACGTGGATGATGCGCCCGTCGCGTCCCACGATGAGGAAGCGCGGGATGGCGTTGATGCCCATGCGGTCGAGGAACTGCCTTCCGCTGATTTTCTCGAAGATGTAGTTCGGCCATCCGGGCTGGTCCTTGTCCACTTTGGCCTGCCAAGCACTTACATTATCGTCTTGGGAGATGCTCACGAAGACGATGCGCGGGTCGGATTTGTACTGTTTCCACACTTTTTCGAAGTAGGGAATCTCGCGGCAGCAGGGGGCGCACCAGGTGGCCCAGAAGTCGATGTAGGCCACTTTGCCTTGGATGACCTCGTTTAGTGTGGTGCGCGTCCCGTCGCGTGCGACGAGGGTGGGGTCTGAGGGCAGGGCGTCGCCGTCTTTAATTTGGTTGGCGCGTTCGGCCAGGCGTCGTTCGATGTCTTGGGCGATGAAGGGGGCTTTGGCCAGTTGCGGGGCGATGGCAGTGCGGAAGGCCGTGATGTCGCTGTCCGAAGGTTCGTACATGAAGAACATGGTGGTGAGCGTGTTGTAGAGGCTGCGTTTGTTTCCTTCGTTGCTCAGGGCACTGTCGATGGCGTTAATCTGGTTGCTGAAGTAAGTGGTGAGGTCTATCACCCGTTCCGTGTTTGGGACCAGGTTGGCCTGGTTGTACCAGTAGTTGATAAGGCCGCTGAGGCGTGTCTCGTCGGCATTGGGGTCGATGGTGGCCAGCAGTGAGTCGGTCTGCGCCTCGTTGTCGGCCTGGTTCATCATCCTGTCCAGGGAGAGGATTTGCAGGGTGTAGTACTTGTGTGTGGCGTCGGCCAAGCGTTGGTAGCGTGCGCGGGCTTCGGGGTCGCCGACGGCTTCGACGGCTTTCTGCGTCCGTTCGTAGGCTTGTTGCAAGTTGGTGTTCCATTCGTCGAGCTGGAAGGGATGGTCGGGCGTGGGCTTGAACGTCCAGGGCGAGAACGACTGGTAGAGGGTGTTGTTGAAGCGGCAGCGGTCGGTGTTGTCGCCCGTGAAGGTGGCCCGGGTGCCGTCGATGCTCATGTGCGTCGAGCAGCCTTGCTTGACGAAGGCGCCGTAGAGGTCTTGCCCGACATAGATGACGAGGTCGGCCTCGCCCGCTTTCAGTGCGGGGTTGTAGGTGAAGGCGCCGGTCGAGTCGGTGGTCAGTTCTGTCACGATGTTCTCGCCTTCGTAGTCGTAGACGATGGCCAGCTCGGTGGGTTCCGTTACGTTGATTTTCCCCTCCAGCAACGGGGCGTCGGCTTTGGGGGTGCAACTGTGCATGGACAGTGCCGTCAGGGCGGCGAAGCCGAGCGGCTTGAGGAAGTCTGTAATGAATGTGTGCATGTCTCGATTGATTTTTGGTTCAACTTTTTCTTTCGGCAAAGGAAAGTAAAAATACCGTAAAATCAATCGCTTATCTTTTTCCGATTCGTCAATTTGACGGATGCGGAAAAAAGAACGGGCGTCATCGGCCCTTCAACTGCGAGCGGTAGCGGGCGGGTGTCATGCCGGTGGAGGCCTGGAAGGTGTTGTAGAAGGTGGAGAGTGAGTTGAAACCGACGTCGGTGGCGATTTGTTTCAGCGGTTTGTCGGCTTTCGGGTCGGAGATTTCCGCGATGGCCTGGCGGATGCGGTATTCGCTGAGCAACTGGCTGAAGGACTTCCCCGTGATGTCGTTGATGGCCTTGGAGAGATAGGTGCGGTTCGTGTCGAGGCGTTCGGCCACGGCGGCGATGGTGAGCGACGGGTCGGTGAATAGCTTGTTCTCCAGCATTTGCACCGTGAAGCGGTTCATCAGGTCTTGCAGTTTGTCGGCGGGCACGGGAGCGGGGTGTCCCGTCTGGCGCAGTTGTTCTATCTGGGTCAGAAGCATCTGCTCGTGCTGCATGTACTCGTGGTTTTGCGAGACGATGGCGCGGTAGAGGCGGTTCTTCTTGCGGTAGAAGAAGTAAGTGAGCCCCAGTGCCAGCACGACAGCCGCCAGCGTGCCGCTCAGCACGGCAATCTTGTAGCGGTTGTCCAGGATGACGACTTGTTGTTCGCTGATGCGCTGCTCGCGCGAGTAGATGTCGTGTTTGATGCGTGCTTCCTGCATGGCGCGTTCGCGTACCTCGTCGAACAGCCGGTTCTGGTGGTCCATGTATTCCAACGCGCAGTCCAGCGCTTGTCCGGTCTGTCCGGCCTCGCGGTAGCTCAGCGCCAGTTCTTTGAGCAACTGTGCCTTGTGTATGGGCACGCCGCTTTCTTCGATGTGCCTCAGCGCGTATTCCAGCACGCGGGTGGCGGCGTCGGCGTGGTGGTCAGCGCGCAGCAGGGCGGCATACTTCAGGTAAATCATCGTGATGGTGGAGGCCGATGCGCCGGAGAAACTCTCCATGGCCCGGGCGTAGTATTCGTAGGCCTTGCCCGTTTCGCCGAGCTTTTCGTGGTATTGGGCTTTCAGCAGGAAGATGTCCGCTTTCATGCCGAACCCTTGGGCAGCGTGCATCTGTTCGAGCGCTTCGATGGCGATGCGGGCGTGGGGCAGGTCGCCGGCGGCCAGGTAGTAGAAGGCCGAGTTGAAGGTGGCGTAGAACAGCGGGATGGGCTCTTTAATCTCTTGGGCGATGCGTACGGCCTCTTCGGCATATTTGAGCCCGGAGGGGTCTTCGCGCATGAAATAGCCGCCCGAGATGTTGGACAGAATCATGGCGTACAGGCGGCGGTTGTCCACGCGCTTCGCTTCGTCCAGCGCTTGAAAGTAGTAGGAGATGGCCGAATAGACGTCGTCGTTGGCGAACATCGAATAGTTGCCGAAGGCGTTGAGCACGCGCATCAGCGCTTCGTGGTCTTGGAAGCGTTCGGCCAGTGCGCGCGCCGTTTCCAAGTGTGTGTAGGTTTCCGTGCCCGGTGCAGTCTCGATGCCTGCCAGCCCCAGGATGAGGTGTCCGTAGAGCAGGCTGAAACGGCGGTCGTCGGTGCGTTCGGCCAGGCGGAACAGTTGCCTGGCATAGCTGCGGGCCCGGTCAAGGCGGTTGCGGTTGAGGCAGTCGAAGGCGGCAGCGCGCAGAGCCTCTTTGTCTTCGGACAGGGTGTCGGTCTCGGCCGTGCCGGGCTGTACCGAGGCAAGCAGGGCGGCAGGCGGCAGCAGCAGGCAGAGCAGAAGTATCGTAATGAAGCGCATGGGCTGTATATGTTGACAAAAGAACGTTAATTGCTTGCGAAGTAAAGAAAATTATTTGAAACGGACAAATTCTGGCGGCATTTTGATGCCGGTGCCGTAGTGGTGTGCCGTGGCTTTCGCTCTTGCGCACAAGAGCCGCGCTTCTTCCGCGTCCTGTCCGTGCTTCTTCCGGACGGTGGCCTCGGCTCTTGCCCGGTCAGTCGAAACAGACGTAGGGAGCCAGTCGCCGGAGGTCGGCTTCGTTGAACTCGTCGAAGAGGGCCAGGGCGTGCAGCTTGTCCAGCGAGCCGTTCTTTTGCCTGTATTCCCAGATGGCTTTGGCTTGGTAGAAGTTCAGGTACGGATGCCGCGACAGGGCACCCAGGCTGGCGGTGTTCAGGTTGATGCGGCAGATGGCGGCGGTGTCTACGTAGAACCAGGGGCGCAGCCGCTCATGGTCCAGATTGATTTCCTTTAACTGTCCGAGGTCGTGGTAGCCTCCCAACTGCTGCCGGTAGCTGGCGATGCGGCGGGCGATGGCACTGCCGATGCCGGGGATTCTCTTGAGTTCGGAGGTGTCCGCACGGTTCAGGTCGACCACGGTTCCTGCGGGGTATTTGCCGGGTTCCGGCATGTTGTCGCCGGGGTTGCCTGCCCACAACGGCTGCACCCTTGGGTGAAGCGTGTCGGCGGGTGTCAGGCGGAGGAAGGGGCGCAAGGCTGCATATTGTTCGTCTGTCAGGCCGTAAATCCGCCGGAAGTCTTCGGCCTGTCGGAAGCGGCCGCCCTTATCGCGGTAGCGCACGATGTGCTGTGTCGTCCGCTCCGGCAGACCCAGACGGCGCAGCGTCGCGCTGTCCGCGCGGTTGGGGTCGAAGGGGAAAGGGCGGAGCACCGGTTCCGGCAGGGAGGCGCCGGGCAGGCTGTTGGCGTGGAGGTCGGCATCGGATTGGCCGGCGGTCGCTTCCTGCTGCAGCGCGGCGCGGAAATCTTGGTATGCTTCTCCGGGGACGGCTGCCGGTTGGGCGGCACGTTGGGCACGGTGTTCGTACACCGGCACGAGGCATGCGAAGGCTACGATGGCCAGGCAGAGCAGCAGCAGGCCCCGTTGCGCTTGCGGTGAGAAGAAGAGCAGGTCGCGCAGTGGGTTTTTCATGGCGGGGGAGAAAGAAATTTACAGATTCTTTATTTCTTCAGGCGACAAGTGCGTGTAGCCGGCGATGCTCTCAATAGAAAGACCGTCGGTTTTCATCTGACGGGCGATGTTTCGCTGCATTTCTTTTCGTCCACGCTCCCGTCCGATTTCTTCACCTTCCTTCCGCCCCTTTACAATGGCGGTTTTGATGGTACTGTACCAGTCGCGGTAGACCTTCAGGCTGTCCTCGTAGGCCACCAGTTCCTTGCGCGAGAAGCGGGCAATCTCCGCGGCTTCGAACAGGCGCGTAAAGACACGCTCCTGCAAGGCGGCGGGACGTTCCATGAGCGCGCCCAGGTTTTGGAGGACGAACATCCACTTGTCGAACATCGTTTCCAACTGGTCTTCGGTCTTTTCGAACTTGGGCATCTCAAGGTAAATCAGCGTCAGCTTGTCGTAGAAGACGCCTTTCGTCTTCATGTCCACCAGTTTCACCTCGTGGTGGTAGTACGTGTCGTCCGTGTCGTCGAAGGTGAAGTTCAAGATGCCGATAGTATACACCTTCTTTAACTCATAGTCCCAGCCCTTGCCTCGCGGGGCTTGCTCGCGGATGGGGAATGTGGTGTAGTAGAGGCTGCGGTCCTTGAAAAACTGTTGTTCGCCGCGTTGCATCTCCACTAAGAACTTTTCGCCGTCTTCGTTCTCGCAGTAGACGTCGAAGACGGCACGGCGGTCTCGCTCTTGTGTGCCCAGGTGCTCGGTGTTCAGGTAAGTCACGTCGCGGATGTTCGGCTGGTCTGGCAGCAAAGCGTTGAGGAAACTGATAAGCAGTTCCTTGTTCAGTTCAGTGCCGAACAGCTTCTTGAAGCCGAAATCGGTGTACGGATTGATGTATCGTTCTTGCAGGCCTTCGCTTCCCATGATAGTACGGTGTTAAAGGGTTGATGATGCGCAAATGTAGGAAAAACCGCGGAAAGCGCCAAAAGAATCGGCCCGATATCTTTGCGGCGGATGTGCGGAAGGCCGTCAGCCCAGCATCGCCCGGATTTCGGCGGCGTCGCGGTGCAGTTGCGCCACCAGCTCGTCCAGCGAGTCGAACCGGCGCTCGGCGCGGATGCGTTGCACGAAGCTCAGCCGCAGCGGCTGTTGGTAGATGTCGCGGTCGAAGTCAAAGATGTGCACCTCGATGCTGCGGTCGTCGCCATTGTCCAGCGTGGGCCGGCGTCCGATGTTCAGCATGCCGCCGTGCTGTTCGCCGCCAATTTCCACCCTTACGGCGTACACGCCGTTGGCCGGCACCAGCTTGTCCGGATGGTCGGGCAGGAGGTTGGCCGTGGGATAGCCGAGGCGATGCCCCACGCGGTGTCCGCTCACCACCGTGCCGCCCACGTTGTAGGCGTAGCCCAGGCAGCGGTTGGCCGCGGCCACGTCGCCGTCCGACAGCAGGCGGCGCACCAGCGACGAGCTGACGGCCGTCCCGTCCGGCAGGCGGAACGCTTCGGCAGGCAGCACCTCGATGCCCAGTTCGCGGCCGTAGCGCACGTAGTCGTCGAACCCCTCGCTGCGGTTGTGGCCGAAGCGGTGGTCGTAGCCGATGAGCAGCCCGCCGATGCGGTAGCGATGCTTCAGCACTTCCATGAAGTCGCGTGCCGAGAGAGTGGCCAGGTGCGTCGTGAAGTCCAGCAAGAGGCACTGTTCAACCCCCGTCTGCTCCAGCCGTTGCAGCTTCTCTGCCGGCGTGGTCAGCAGGCGCGGGCGGTATTCGCTCTGCAACACCTGGCGCGGGTGCGTGGGAAAGGTGATGACGGTCGGGGTCAGTCCCCGGGCAGCCGCCTCGCACTCTACCTGGCGGATGAGGAAGCAGTGCCCGCAGTGCACGCCGTCGAAGAACCCTATGGTGGCCATTCCCGGCCTGTTATTGGAACAGATGTCTCCAATCCTCATGGGCTTGCGGTGTATAGGTATGGATGCCCAGCGCCTGTGCGCTCCGGCAATTCTCTTCCGAGTCATCCAGGAACAGTGTTTCCTCGGGACGGATGTCGGCGTCTGCCAGTACGGCCCGGAATATCTCGGCATCGGGCTTGGCCATTTTCATTTGATAAGACAGGTAGATGCGGTCGAAGTAGTCCTCCACCCGGTGTCCTGCGGCCCGGAAAGCCGTGGCGCAGGCATAGTCCCAGTGTATGGCGTTGGTGTTGCTCAGCAGGCAGAGGCGATAGCGTCTGCGCAGCTCCAGCAGGAAGTCCAGCTTGTAGACGGGGATGGCTCCCAGGAAGCTGTTCCATGCCCTGTCGATGTCGGCGTCGCTCACCGGCGTGCCGATGAGGCTGCGGATGCGGTCGCGGAAGTCGGCGTCCGTAATCAGCCCCTTCTCGTGCAGTTGGAAGAAGCCCTGCTGCTGGTAGTCGTGCAGCAGTCCGTCCACGTCGTGCAGGCCCAACAGTCGGAACTGCTCGAGGCAACGGCGGCGGTCGAGGTCAATCAACACGCCGCCGAAGTCTATCAAAATGTTCTTGATGTTTCCTTCCATGCCCCTCTGTTTATTTTTGTCTCAGGCGTTTCGCCAGGCGGAACACTTCGCCCACCCAGAGCACCACCGACGTGCCGGCGATAATCAGCAGCCACGTCTGCCCGTCGAGCGGTTCGGTGCGGAACACCTTGCCGCCGAAGGTGACAATGATGAACTGCCCTACCAGGATGATGAGCGCCACGCTGAGCATGCCCAGCGCATGGCCGGCGTCCTTGAATATGGAGTGGTTCGTGCCGAACACGCTTGCGTTGAACAGGTTCCAGAACTGAAGCATGACGAAGACGGTGAAGAAGATGGTGAGGTAGCGTATGCTCATCTCGCCGTCGGCCTGCACCCCTCCGGGCAGTTGCTTGAAGTAGAACAGCATCCCCATCAGTATGGCCAGGAAGGCCAGCCCTACCCCGAAGATGTTGTTGCGCATGGTCGGCGTGATGATGAAGTCCGAACGTTTGCGGGGCTTCTCGTTCATCACGTCCATGCTGGGCGAGATAGAGGCCAGTGCCATCGCCGCGAAGGTATCCATGATGAGGTTCACCCAAAGCATCTGCGTGACGGTTAGTGGCAACGATGTTCCAAAGAAAGCACCCAACAGCACACTGAGCAGGGCCACTACGTTTATAGTAAGCTGGAAGACGATGAAGCGCTGGATGTTCTTGTACAGCGAGCGTCCCCACATGACGGCCGTCGCGATGCTGTGGAACGAGTCGTCCAGCAGGGTGATGTCGCTGGCCTCTTTGGCGACGGACGTTCCCGTACCCATTGAGAGGCCCACTTGGGCATGGTTCAGGGCCGGTGCGTCGTTGGTGCCGTCGCCCGTTACGGCGACGACGGCGCCCTTCTGCTGGAGCAGTTGCACCAGTCTTTGCTTGTCCATCGGCCGGGCACGGCTCATTACTTTCAGGTCCATCACACGGTCCAGGGCTTCTTCGTCCGACAGCGCGGCAAACTCTGTGCCCGTGATGCGGTTGCGCTCCGTGTCGCCCGGCTGCCAGAGGCCTATCTGGCGGGCAATCTCCGTGGCGGTGCCGGGGGTGTCGCCCGTGACAATCTTCACGCTGATGCCGGCCGACTGGCATTTCTTCACGGCGTCGGGCACGTCGGGGCGGATGGGGTCGCTGATGGCGAAGATGCCGAGGAAGGTCAGCCCGCCTTGGGCCACCAGTTCGGCACAGTCTTCGGAGGCACCCTTGTCGATGACTTTGTAGGCCAGTCCCAGGGTGCGCATGGCTTTGTTCTGGTAGGCCAGGAGTTGTTCGTTGTATCGGGTGATGGCTTCTTGCGGCAGGTTGCAGTGGCTCATGACGATTTCGGGTGCGCCCTTGACGTAGAGGATGCGCTGTTGCTGCAGGGGCGAGTCGACCAGCGTAGCCATGTATTTGCGCTCTGTCGAGAACGTGAGCTGGTTGACCACTTTGGCAGCGTCGCGCAGCTTCATGTAGTCTTGCCCGCGTTGGTTGAGCCAGAGCAGCAGTGCTATTTCGGTGGGGTTGCCCACGCCGGCGGGCTTTTCGCCTGTGGCTTTCTCTTCGAGGAAGGCCGTGGAGTTGGCGGCTATTCCTTCGGCAATGAGGTCGGGTTGGCTTTCGTCCAGTTGGGCGTCGTACACCTGCATGAGATTCTGTGTCAGTGTCCCGGTCTTGTCGGTGCAGATGACCGTGATGGCGCCCATCGTCTCGCAGGCGTGCATCTTACGCACCAGGTTGTTGGTCTTGAGCATGCGGCGCATGTTCAGTGCCAGGCTGAGGGTGACGCTCATGGGCAGTCCTTCGGGCACGGCCACGACAATCAGCGTGACGGCCATCATGAAGTATTTCAGCACGATGTCGGCAATGTCAAGCCATTGGTGCCAGTCCGTCACCTGGTTTGCCTGCAAGTAGGCGTAGAGGTCTTTCGAGGTGAAGATGATGAAGGTCAGTGCCGCGATGGTGAAGCCTGCCTTTCCGATGAGGTTGGCCAGTTTCGTAAGCTGGATGTTCAGCGGAGTCTGTTCCTGACTCTGTTCGGTGGCTTGCCGCGCCACTTTGCCTATTTCGGTGGCGTCGCCCACGCGCTCTACGACCATCGTGCCGTGCCCGTCGGTGATGGTGGTTCCCCTCATCACGCTGTCGGACGGGTACGTGGCTTCCTCGTCGAAGTCGGCTTCGTTGGTCGTCTTGTTCACCATCAGCTCTCCGGTCAGGCTCGATTCGTTGACTTGCAGCGAGACGGCTTCGATGAGCTGTCCGTCGGCCGGGACTTCCTCGCCGGTGTTCAGGATGACGATGTCGCCGACCACGATGTCCTTGCGGGGTATTTCGTGGACTTTGCCGTTTCGGATGACGGTGACGGGCGTCTCCTCACCCACCTGATTGAGCAGGTCGAACTTCTTGTTGGCGTCGTACTCGAAGTAGAAGCCGATGCCGGTGGCCAGGAAGATGGCGAAGAAGATGCCGATGGTCTCGGCGTACTCGTTTTTGGTGATGGAGATGATGAGCGAGAAGACTGCCGCTACCAGCAGGATGCGGATGACGGGGTCTTGGAATTTTTCTAAGTAGAGCTTCCACATGGAAGGGCGTTTGGGCGGGGTCAGCAGGTTGTCCCCATGTTCGGCGCGGCTTTGGCGCACCTGTTCGTCGTTCAGTCCGACGTGGTAATAGTTCTCTTTCATTGCGTTACAAATCCGTATGATTGGTTTCGTCGGCAAATGTACGATAATTAATTGGTATGGGTGAACGTATTAAATCTTTTTTTCTTTTCCGGGCGGTGCGGCCGGTGCAGATGGGCTGGCTGCACCGCCCGGAAGAGGCGGGCAAACGCTTCGGAGGAAGCGCGGCTGTTGTCCGGACGGGGCAGGGCTCTTGTGCGGGGCGGACCGGGCCGCTCAGTCGAGGGCGTCCAGCAGGATGAAGGCTGCCCAGAAGCGGGGCGATTGGTAGGGGCGGACGCGCTGTGTTCCGGCGGCTGCGGCCTGTTGCTGCAGTGCCTGCTGGCGGGCGTGGGCGGAGAGGGGGAGGCGGCCGCTCCGGGGGGTGACCTTTTGTTCGACTTCGTATTCGCGTACGTAGCGTTGGGCTTCGCGCAGCGACTCGGCCTTGCTCTGTCCGGCCGTGAGGTTGGCGTAGAAACGGGTCATCAGCAGTTGCGTGGCCTGGTCGTCCACCTTCCAGAGACTCATGAGCAGCGTCCGGGCACCGGCTTTCTTGAAGCCGCGTTGCAGGCCGAAGACGCCGTCGCCGGTGATTTCGCCCAGTCCCGTCTGACAGGCCGACAGCACCACCAGGTCGAGGCCGCGGAGGTCGAGGGTGGAAATCTCGCGCGCGGTCAGGATGCCGTCGTCCACGTCTGCCGGCAGAGGCTCGCCCTCGAGCGCGTGGTTCACGCCTGCAAAGAACAGTCCCGAGCGCGTCAGTGCCTTGTCTTCGACGTAGCGTGCCGTCTGTCCGGCTGTGTTGAGGAAGGCCAGGCGGTCGCCGATGGCTTGCGCCTCGCGCTCGGTCCAGTAGAAGCCGTGGGTGGCGATGTGCATCAGCCTCGTGCGCCGTCCCGACAGGGCTTTGAAGGAAGTCTCCGTGCCGGCGGTGTCGGTGTAGAGTGTGGCGTGCGTGCCGGCATTGCGGAGATGTGTCTCTATCTCTTCCGCTTCCGTGAGGGTGGCGGGCAGGTCTTGCAGCCCCGCGCGCAGGTTGAGCGAGTCGGCCAGGTGGAAGAGGGCGACGTCGGCCGTGCGCGTCGTGGCGGGACGTCGGCGGCTGTCGTTGACCAGGGTGGCGACGTCGGTGTCGTAGCGCAGGCCGCCGTAGAGGGCGGCTTCGTCGGCCGACTGCCCGTCTTGTGCCAAGGCCAGTTGGCGGGTGGAGGAGAGGCGGTAGAAGCGGTAGTGGTCGGACACGAGGAGCGAGTCGGCCCAGTGGGGCACGGACTCGATGGCGATGTTATACAGTTCGCCGTCGGGCGCGAAATACACGCGGTCGGCATCTTCCAACTCTTCCGCCAGGGGCTGCCACACCAGGCGTGCCACGTCCGGACGGTCGTAGTAGTGCGTTGCGCCGACGGCCTTCAGTTGCTTTTCTTCAAACAGCGGCACCATCCGCGGCGACCGGTCGCCCCGGCGCAGGCAATAGGCGGCGTACATCACCGAATCGCGCCCTGTGGCGAACGAGGCGAACTCCACGGCCACGTCGCGCTCGCCCAACCGCTGCTGCACCTGCTGCCAGTCGATGGCCAGGTTGCGGGTGAAGTCGCCGTAGGCCTTCGAGCGTTGCACTAAGGCACGTTCGAGCCGCTGCGCCTCCCGCTCCAGCGAGTCGGTGCTGAGGGCGCGTTCGGTCACGGGTTGTTCGTAGAGCTTGTTCAGTTGCAGGCGGAGTAGCTTCAGGTCGTTGTAGAGGGCTTCCACTTCGGCGTCGCCGCTCTCGGCCAGGAGGGTGCCCAGCTCAATTTCGCTGTTCAGCAGCAGGCCCTTGCTCAGCAGCAGGCCGTTGTAGGCGTTCGCGGCCAGTGAGTCGGAGGGGAAGGTGTAGGCGGCCTGGTGTATGAAGGGGGAGAACCAGTAGCGGTTCTTTTGCCAGAACTGGGTGCGCTCGGAGTTGGTCAGGTAGGCGAAGGTCTGGCGGATGTTGTCCGTTAGGCGTCGGGTCACTTCGTGGCACAGGGCTGTCGCCTCCGGGCGGTGGAGAAGTACCTCGTAGACGGCCAGTATTCCCAACTGGTTGATGTACTCG
Source organism: Bacteroides sp. ET71 (assembly GCF_023336905.1). Lineage (GTDB taxonomy): Bacteria > Bacteroidota > Bacteroidia > Bacteroidales > Bacteroidaceae > Bacteroides. The sequence continues at coordinate 101,240 of NZ_JAMBLS010000003.1, read as the reverse complement.
GCGTGTTGTTTGCCTACGGTGTTTTCGATTATCTTCAGTTCCTTCTTTTGCAAGTTGAGCGCCTCAGACGTTTTGCCGTGTAAAAGCTGATGCCCGGAAAGTATGCTCAGTGTTTTGGCGTAGTCTATGTGATTTTCTCGTCCATTCTTCTTTTGGATGGCCAGCGAGGCGTTGAGCAGGCGGACGGTGGCCGTATCGTTTCCCACCTTTTGGCTGAGCAGGGCCAGGTTGCTAAGCCCTGCGGCGAAACTGGGATGCGACTCACCCAATACTTCTTTTTGTATGTTCAAGGCACGGTTGTAACAGTCTATTGCAGTCTGGTCGTTCCCTTGCGACTGGTAGTAAAGGCCGAGGTTGTTCAGTGCCGTGGCATAGTCCGGATGCCTCTCGCCCAACACTTCTTTTTGTATGGCGGCGGCTTGTTCGGTCAGTCGGATGGCTTCCGGATAGTTGCCCAGCTCGAAATATACATTGCCCAAGTTGATCAGCGACTGGGCATAAAGCGGATGCTTCTCGCCAATGGCTACCTTTCGGATGCGCAAGGCTGCTGTATGGAGCTCGATGGCCTTTTGGTAATCGCCCGTCTGGTCGTAGTACATACCGAGGTTGCTCAGCAGCATGGCATAATTCGGATGATTCTGACCCAGCACTTTTTCTGCCCGTTGCAAGGCGTCGGCTCCTGTCCGGATGGCTTCCGGATAGGAACCCATGCGGAAATAGAAGTTGGCCAGGTTGTTGATGGTGGAAATGTAGTAAGGGTGCTCTTCGCCCACTGTTTTCTTCCGGATGTCGAGCGCTTTTCGTGTCAACCGGATGGCTTCCTGGTAGTTGCCTTGCCCAGCGTAGTATTCGGCCAGGTTGTTCAAGGACGTGGCACAATCTGGATGTTCATCGTCGAACAATTCTTGTTGGATGCCGAGTGCCTCCGTGCCCAACCGGACAGCTTCCTGATAATTGCCAGACTGGAAATAATACTGCGCCAGATTGCTCATCGAGCGGGCATAGTTAGGGTGCTTCACCCCGAGGACGTCTCGTTGAATGTCTACAGCTTCCTTGCCCAGCCGGATAGCTTCCGGCAGGTTTGCCAAAGCGACGTTGTAGCGTGCCAGTTCGTTCAATGCACCGGCATAGTCAGCCGTCTGCTTCCCTACGGTGGCTGACAGAATCTCCGCAGCCTGCGCGGCCATCTGCAAAGCCGTCCGGGCGTCGCCCGTGTCGAAGTAGTATTTCGATAACTTCGTCAAAGTCGCGGCATAGTCCGGATGCCGACCGCCTTGCACCTTCTGCCTCGTATCCAATGCCTTCCGGTTCAGCTCGATGGCTGCCGTATATTCGCCAAGGGCAGCTTTGTATTCACCTAAGTTCTCCAGGTAGGTCGCGTAGTTCTGGTTGTCTTCGCCCATTGCCTCTTTCTGTAGTTGCAGGACTTCTTCCCCCAAACGGACGGCTTCGGCGTATTCGCCTAAACTGAGGTGATAAATCGCCAAGTCGTTCACCGCCATGATGTATTCGTTGTTTTGTGTGCCTATGGTGGCTTTGCTGATGTCCACCACTTGTGTCTTCCATCGGATGGCTGCGCGGTAGTCGTTGGCGGCGGCAGCCGAGTCGGCCTTCGCCTGACAGACGGTTATTTTCCGGTAGCTTTCGTAGTGCGCAAGGTTTTCGGCCATGGTCTGGTAGTTGGGAGTATCCGTTCCCGCGACTTTTGCCCATACCTGCATGGCTTGCTGCACCAGGGCGATGGCCTTGGTATAGTCTCCCTGGAAGGCGTTGTAGACAGACTGCTGGTTCAGTGAAAGCGCATACCCGGTGCTTTCTCCTTCGGCTTCTTTGATGAACTGGCCGGCAGTCTGTTCCCATCGGAGGGCTTCTGCCCAGTCGCTGCGGTTGACTGCCGAATCGGCTTGAGCGCGGTAGTCATTCAGCCGGCCGAGTGCATGTTCCTTGATTTTCTGCGTGCTTTGTGCTACGAGGATATAATTCTCGTCTTGTTCGTTAGCACATTGTGTTATAATGTTCAAGGCTTGTGTCGCAAGGTTTAGTCCCTTGGCGGGTTCATTCGCGGCATCCAGGTAGCCGGCTATCAGCGTCAGTATCAGGGCATATTCCTGGCTTTCTTTCCCCAGCGAGTTCTCCACGATGTCCAGCACTTTCAGTTCCCACCCGATGGCGTCGTCGTAATTGTTCGCTGCAACGGCTGTATTGGCACGCTCCTGATAGGTGTTGATAAGGTGCGCGATAGAGTCCGCCTGCCCTCCCGCCTCTTGCGCACAGGCGGGACGGGCGAGCAGGCATAGCACACAGAGCAGGGTGATGATTCGTGACATGTTATTCTGTCGTTTATGTGCAAGAAGGGGCGTATGCTATTCGTTGCCGTATAATGTCCCGAACATCGCATCAAAGATTGAGTAGTCTTCTTCTACTTTCTCGTACCCGTACGTGAACAACAAGGTGTCTGCGGGAATCCATTCCCCTTGCCGCTCTGTGTAGATACGCAAGTCTCCGTTGTGCGTGGCGAAGCCTTTCTGGATTTTGGGCAGCTTGAAGCGTCCCGTCTTCCCTTGCAAGATGAAGCCTTCCTCGCTTTTGTCCTCCAGCGTCAGCGTGTCGCAGAGGATGTCGTTGCCCGCTATTTGATAGCGGTACCACTCTGTCTCATCTCCTTCTTTCACGTAACCGTCTTTGTAGCAGTACATGTTAGGCAGATATACGCTGAACGGGTAGACCGGGTAGGATACGATCGGACGGCCTATTTCGTTCCACTCTTGCCCTCCTTCTTGTACGGCAAGCTTGCCGTCGGGATGCTTGGGGACGCGGATTCCTACGGAGTCTTTGCGCAGGTAGTAATAATCCGCGTCGGAATCGTATTGGGTGTAATACTCTCCCGTATAAGAGCCATAGCGGGCAATGCCTACTTCCCATTTAAGGCTGTCTTTCGTCAGGAAACGGTCGGGAAAGGCATAGAACGCTGTCTCCGGTTCGGGTTCTACTTGGGCTTTCTGCTGTTGGCAAGCGGTGAAGGTACACAGCAGGACTGCGCTCAAAAGGATGCAGAGGGAAAAATGTTTCTTCATATATTTATAAAATGTAGGTTTGATGATTCTTTATGAAGTGTGGTTGTCACCGGCCGGGCGCAGCCTCGGGCTCCAGCCCCAGCTTGTCGATGACGTCCTGCGTGATGATGCCGGCGGGTGCTTGCAGGGTGGTGATGACCCACGAGCGGGTCAGCTCGTCCCATTTCTGGCTGGAGATGACCTGCCACGTCGTGTTCAGTAAACCTTCCTTGGGCTGCATCTTCTTGCGGCGCTTGCGGTCTTGCTTCCAGTTGGTGCGGTATTGGTCGGTGACGTCGCACGTTTCGCGCAGTTCGATGTCGAGCTTGTACTCGCCCGTGCCCCAACTGCTGCGGTACTGGTCGTTCTCGTCGCGGTAGCCCATGAACGAGCGGGGCACGATGAAGCTTTCGCCCACCACTTCGTAGCGAGGGGTTTCGCCCTCGGCACGGACGTAGCGCAGGTAGCCCCGTTTGTCCAACTGTTCGGGGCTGACGGGGATGGTGATGGTGAACGCGCCGAGTTCCTGGTCTTTCTGCAGTTGGACAACCTCGTTCATCCATGACGAGATGAGCCGGATGTTCATGCTGAGGGTGAAATTCTTCCGTTCGTCAAACGAGAAGGGGAGGTCCAGCGGCGTGTTGGGCAGGTTGGAGTGCAGCGGACTGACAATCAGGGTGTCGAGCACCAGCTCGAACTTGGAGTGCTTGATGATGCGGCTGATTTTCGACCGGTCTATATGGCAAGAGAGGTAGAACGCAGTATCACGGCCCTCCTTCCGCAAGCACCCGATGCCGTCAAAGCGCATACCCTTTGGGTCCATGGCTCCTTCGAAAGAGGTCTCTTTGTAGAAGTCGTTCAGTTCGGACACCGTACTGATGGTGGTCTGATACTGGTTTTCGGCCTGCACCGTCTTTTCCCACTCTTCTTTCTGTCGTGCGTTGCGGGTGACGAGCGAGGCAATGGCGTTGACGCCCAGGTCGATGAAGGAGGTGACGTAGCCCGAGGCGATGCCTTTGGCCGACTCTTTGCTGGCGTTGAACAGGTCGCCCAGGTAGCCCCGGGTGTTTTCTTCTTCGTATTGCCGGGCTATCTCTTGGGCCAGGTCGTCGTCGGTGTAGATGAATGTCTGGTATTCTACTTGTTGCGCCGTCGCGTGCAGGAAGGCGAGCGGCAGGATGAGGGAAAAGAGTATCTTTTTCATGTTAGGATGTGAAATAGGGCGTTAAGCGGTCGGTTGCCGTGTCTATGTGACATTCCGGGGCTTTTCGCCGTGTTATTTGTCCTTTAAAATTACGGAAAAAGTTGTTTGCCGCTTCCACTGGGGCCTCTTTTTTAACAAAATATTAACTTAAAAGAAAAGAGCCGCCTCCCGGTTGGGGGAGGCGGCTCGGTGTGATATGTTTCGCTGCGGGACGTTTACTTTTTCTCGTGGCGTCCTTTGCGTTCGGGCTTTTCGGTGTAGCCCTCGGGCTTGGGCAGCAGTACCTTGTGCGACAGTTTGAATTTGCCTGTCTTCGGGTCGATTTCCAGCAGCTTGACGTCGATTTCGTCGCCTTCTTTCCAGCCGGCTTCTTCGACGGTCTCGAGGCGCTTCCAGTCGAACTCGGAGATGTGCAAGAGGCCGTCCTTTCCTGGCAAGAACTCGACAAAGGCGCCGTAAGGCATGATGGAGCGAATCTTTCCGTGGTAGACTTCGCCTACTTCGGGGATGGCGACGATGGCCTTAATCATGCGCATGGCGTCGTCAATGCACTTCTTGTTCGTTCCGGCTATTTCGATGATGCCTTCGTTGCCCACTTCTTCAATGTTGATGATGGCACCGGTCTCTTCTTCCATGCCTTGGATGATTTTTCCGCCCGGGCCAATGACGGCGCCGATGAACTCTTTGGGGATGGTCATCGTTTCGATGCGCGGAGCGTGCGGCTTCAGGTCGGCGCGCGGTTCGGCGATACATTCGGTCAGTTTGCCCAGGATGTATTCGCGGCCTTCTTTGGCTTGGAGCAGGGCTTTCTCGAGGATGTCGTAGGAGAGCCCGTCGACCTTGATATCCATCTGTGTCGCGGTGATGCCGTTTTTCGTACCGGTCACCTTGAAGTCCATGTCGCCCAAGTGGTCTTCGTCGCCCAGAATGTCGGAGAGAACGGCGTATTTTTCCTCGCCCGGGTTCTTAATCAGACCCATGGCGATGCCGGACACGGGGTTCTTAATCTGGACTCCGGCGTCCATCAGCGCGAGTGTGCCGGCGCAGACGGTAGCCATGGAGGAGGAGCCGTTGGACTCGAGGATGTCGGACATGACGCGCACGACGTAGGGATATCCTTCGGGAATCTGTCCCTTCAGGGCGCGCCAGGCCAGGTGTCCGTGTCCTATCTCGCGGCGGCCTACGCCACGTTGCGCTTTGGCTTCGCCGGTGGAGAAGGGGGGAAAGTTATAATGGAGGAGGAAGCGCTCCTTGCCTTGGTTCAGGACGTCGTCGACAATCTTCTCGTCGTCCTTCGTGCCGAGGGTGACGGTGGCCAGGGCCTGCGTTTCGCCGCGAGTGAAGATGGCCGAACCGTGGGGGCCGGGCAGGGGGGATACTTCGCACCAGATGGGGCGGATTTCGGTGGTCTGGCGGCCGTCGAGTCGTTTGCCTTCGTCGAGGATGCAGCGGCGCATAGCCTCCTTTTCGACGTCATGGTAGTAGCGGTCGATGAGGGGGGCTTTTTCTTCGAGTTCTTCTTCGGTGAACTGTGCCTTAAATTCGTCGCAGATGGCGTCGAAGGCGTCCTGGCGTTCGTGTTTGTTGCGGTTGCCGCTGGCTGCGATGGCGTAGGCCTTTTCGTAGCATGCGTCGTGCACGGCTTTGCGGAGGTCTTCGTCGTTCACCTCGTGGTTGTATTCGCGCTTGACGGTGGAGCCGACTTCTTCGGCCAGTTCCATCTGTGCCTTACACATGGGTTTGATGGCTTCGTGTGCGGCTTTCAGGGCGGCGAGCAGGTCTTGCTCGGAGACTTCCTTCATCTCGCCTTCGACCATCATGATGTTTTCGTAGGTGGCTCCGACCATGAGGTCCATGTCGGCCTTCTCCAGTTGCTCGAAGGTGGGGTTGATGACGAACTGTCCGTCGATGCGTGCCACGCGCACTTCGGCAATGGGTCCGCCGAAAGGTATGTCGCTCACGGCCAGGGCTGCCGATGCGGCCAGTCCGGCCAGGGCGTCGGGCATGTCTACGCCGTCGGCGGAGAAGAGGATGATGTTTACGTATACTTCAGCGTGGAAATTGTCGGGGAAGAGGGGGCGCAGGGCGCGGTCTACCAGTCGGCAGGTCAGGATTTCGTAGTCCGAGGCGCGGCCTTCGCGCTTGGTGAAGCCGCCTGGGAAGCGTCCGAACGCCGAATACTTTTCTTTATACTCTACCTGCAGCGGCATGAAGTCTGTTCCGGGAACTGCATCTTTTGCGGCACAAACAGTCGCCAGCAGCATGGTGTTGCCCATGCGCAGCATCACAGCACCGTCTGCCTGTTTTGCCAGCTTTCCCGTCTCGAGTGTGATGGTTCTGCCATCGGCCAGCTCGATTGTCTTAACAATGGGGTTAATCATAAAAAAATTTTTGTTTCTGTTTCTCTAAAAAAATCGTGCAAAGATACATATTATTATCGGGCGGGGGAAGGAGAGAGCGATTAAAAGTTTATAAATGCGTGATTTTTCATTAATAATTGGCGCAAGAAGGGGGGAAATGCTTTGATTGAATGTGAAAAAACGTATCTTTGCAGCCTGTCAGCCGTTGTCGTGCGCGGGCGGTTTGCTTCGTGCGCGCACGGGCCGTGCCTGTTGCGGGCAGGGGCCGCGCTTCTGCCGGACAGTGGGCAGGGGGCCGGGCTGGCGCAGGAAACGATGAATCATAATGAATTGTGTAATGAATAAGAAGAATGTTTTTGTCATGTCGGCCGTGGCCGTCGTGATGGCCGCGTGCAGCACCGGGCCGCGGTTTGAGGTGGCGGGCGAGGTGACCGGCGCCGAGGGCAAGACCCTTTATCTGGAGGCTTCGGCCCTGACCGGCATCGTGCCCCTGGACTCGGTGAAGCTGAAGGCGGACGGTGCTTTCGATTTCAAGGCCGACCGCCCTGCCTCGCCCGAGTTCTACCGCCTGCGGGTGGAGGACAAAGTGATTAACCTGTCGGTCGACTCTACGGAGACCATCACCGTGCGAGCACCCTACGATGGCTTTGCCACGGCCTACACCGTGGAAGGCTCGGACAATTGCGAGAAAATCAAGCAACTCACCTTGATGCAGGCCGGCTTGCAGGAGCGCGTCAACCGCCTGACCGAGTCCATGCAGGCGCACGCCATCGGTGTGGACGACTTCCAGGACAGCCTGTCGCGCTGGATGCAGAACTATAAGTCGGAGGTGAGCACCCGCTACATCTACGCGGCTCCGAACACGACGGCTGCCTACTTCGCCCTCTTCCAGAAGCTGAACGGCTACCTCATCTTCGACCCCCTGAACAGCAAGCAAGACGTGCGCTGCTTTGCCGCCGTGGCCACCAGCCTGAACAACCGTTACCCGCATGCCGACCGCTCGCGCAACCTCTACAACATCGTCATCAAAGGCATGAAGAATACGCGCACGCCGCACCGCACGGCCCAGGCCGACACCACGCAGATTCAGGTGGAAGAGACGGGCGTCATCGACGTCAGCCTGCGCGACCTGCAAGGCAACACGCACCGCCTGACCGACCTGAAGGGCAAGGTGGTCATCCTGGACTTCACCATCTACCAGAGCGCCGCATCGGCCGCGCACAACTACATGCTGCGCGACCTCTACGACAAGTACGCAGCCCGCGGCCTCCAGATTTTTCAAGTGTCGCTGGACGCCGACGAGCACTTCTGGAAAACCACGGCCGACAACCTGCCCTGGATTTGCGTGCGCGACCCGCAAGGCGTCTACTCGGCCTACGCCTCGGCCTACAACGTGCAGAACCTGCCCACACTCTTCCTCGTCAACCGCAACAACGACCTCAGCCTGCGCGGCGAAGCCATCAAGAACCTGGAAGAAGAAGTGCAGAAACTGCTCTGACAACCGTCCGGCGGGCGTAAAAAATGCTTAATATGTCACAAAGCATCGTTTTTTGCTTGACACATATCCTATAAAAGCCTATCTTTGCCCCCGAAATACAAAAGAGGGTTCCGGCATGACACTCATGCCGGGATTCTTTTTTGTTTATATAAGAAACTACCGTAAAGAACATTAAAAACAAAAAACTATCAGGAGGAACAAACTATGGCTTATATGTCAGAAGAAGGCTACAACAAACTGCTGGCCGAATTAAAGCACTTGGAGGCGGTGGAACGCCCCAAAGTAATAGCCGCCATCGCCGAGGCGCGCGACAAAGGCGACCTGTCTGAAAACGCCGAATACGATGCCGCCAAAGAAGCACAAGGCATGCTCGAGGCAAAGATAGCGAAGCTGAAAGCCACGATTGCCGATGCCAAAATCATCGACGAGTCCAAGCTGAAGACCGACACCGTGCAGATTCTGAACAAGGTGGAACTGAAAAACGTGAAGAACGGAGCCAAGATGACCTACACCATCGTCTCCGAAAGCGAAGCCAACCTGAAAGAAGGCAAAATCTCGGTCAACACCCCCATCGCACAAGGACTGCTGGGCAAGAAAGCCGGCGACGTGGTCGAAATCAAAGTCCCCCAGGGCATGATTAAACTCGAAATCCTAAGCATATCTTTCTAACAAGATGAAAAATGAAGAATGACAGCCATACGCGCCACAGGCCGATGCCTCATTCTTCATTTTTTTCATCCCTGCCCCCGGCATCCCCGACGGCATACACACCTTATTATATATATACAGCAACTATGACGATATTCAGCAGAATCATTGCAGGCGAGATACCCTGCTACAAAGTGGCCGAAGACGACAAGTTCTTCGCCTTCCTCGACATCAACCCCCTGGTGAAAGGACACACCCTCGTCGTGCCCAAACAAGAAGTGGACTACATCTTCGACCTGAGCGACGAAGACCTGGCCGCCATGCACGTCTTCGCCAAGAAGATAGCGCTGGCCATCGGACGCGCCTTCCCCTGCCGGAAAGTAGGCATGGCCGTGCTGGGACTGGAAGTGCCCCACGCACACATACACCTCGTGCCCATGCAGAGCGAGCAAGACATGCGCTTCTCCAACCCCAAACTGCAACTGACCGACGAAGAGTTCCGCGCCGTGGCCGAAGCCATCCGCGCACAACTCTGAGCACCCGACGGCTTCCTCCACCGCAAAACGAACAGGGCGGCTTCACCTCGGTGAAACCGCCCTGCCTGTTTGCAGCGGCGCAAGCCCCCGGCGGGACACACGCCCCGGCCGGCATCAGATGTAATCCTCGCCCAGCTTCATCTGCGTATCGTTCACATACTTGCGGATGGCATGCTCTTCATCCTTCTTGCAGATAAGCAGCACATTGTCCGACTCGGCCACCAGGTAACCCTCCAGCCCGTCGATGACAGCCAGCTTGCCGCTTGGTATCGTCACAATGTTGTCGCGGCAGTTATACAACAGCGTCTGGCACTTCAGCACCACGTTGCCGTTCATATCCTTCGGCGAAAGGTCATACAGCGAACTCCACGTCCCCAGATCCGACCAGCCGAAATCGCCCAGCGACACATACACGTTGTCCGCCTTCTCCATCACCCCGAAGTCGATGGACACATTCGGGCAAGCCGGGAAATTCTCCTCGATAAACTGCTGCTCCTCCGGCGTCCCATACACCTTCTCGCCCGGCGCCAGCTTGGCCGTCAGCTCGGGCAACAGCAGCTCGCCCGCCCGGATGATGCTGTTCACGTTCCACATGAACAACCCCGAGTTCCAGTAAAACTCACCACTTTCGACGAACACCTTCGCCAGCTCCAGTTCGGGCTTCTCCGTGAACGTCTTCACCTTGTAGAAGTTCTCGCCCACCGGCTCGGCAATCTGTATATAACCATAGCCCGTCTCCGGACGGTTCGGCTTGATGCCCAGCGTCAGCAGCTTATCCGACTTCGACACAAACTCCAGACCCTTCTCAATGGCATCCAGAAACTCCCCTTCCTTCAGAATCAGATGGTCCGACGGCGCCACCACGATGTTAGCGTTCGGATGCATGGCCCTGATGTGGTACGACGCCCACGCAATGCACGGCGCCGTGTTCCGGCGCGTCGGCTCCAGCAGGATTTGTTCCGGCGAAAGCTCAGGAAGCTGCTCCTTCACCAAGTCGGCATACATGGCGTTCGTCACAATCAGGATGTTTTCCACCGGGATAATCTTCCGGAAGCGGTCAAACGTCTGTTGCAACAACGAGCGTCCCGTCCCGAAGAAATCCAGAAACTGTTTGGGTAGCGTCTTGCGGCTGAACGGCCAGAAACGGCTTCCTATTCCTCCGCCCATAATCACGCAAAAATTATCTTTATTAGCTGCCATACGATATAGTTTTAGAAAGTTTCCGCTAAAGTACATTATATTTCCTTATTTCCGACTTCTCGTGCTTCATTTTCTTGTTTTTTTCGCCTTTTTTTAGGAAAAGTATTGCAGGTTCCGGAAAAAGCCGTATCTTTGCACCGCAATTGAGAAAACAAGTTGCCCAGATGGCGGAATCGGTAGACGCGCTGGTCTCAAACACCAGTGGATTCACTTCCATCCCGGTTCGACCCCGGGTCTGGGTACAGGATGAAGTCCGGTAATCGTTGATTACCGGACTTTGTTTTTTCTGTCTCCTGCCGGGCGGTGGCGCGGGTGGCGGACTTTGTTGCTTGGGGCGTGCGTAGCGGTCGTTGTTGGTGATGTGTTTCTGTGGCTCTTTGTTGCTTGGGGCGTGGTTCTTGTCCGGCGGAGGGGCGGCTCTTGTCCGCAGGGGGCACGGCTCTTGTCCGGGGGAGGGACGGCCGTGGCGGAGTGCCTGTCTCGGGGTGGTTTATGGGTGGAGGTTTTCTGTTTCGTAGCTGCGGATGATGTCGATGAGGCTGTCTACATATTCTCCGCGGGGCAGCACGCGCTGGTTGGGGTGGTAGGCGTCAATCAGCAGGCGGCCGCCGCGCACGTAGGTGTGGAAGGCGTGGTCGCCGTACACTTGGTCGGGCTGTGCGGCTCCTGGGGCCAGGTCGTTCTTGAAATAGCGGAAGGTGTTGCCGAAGACGATGACTTGCGGGTCGTACACTTCTATCTGCCGGAGCAGGATGGGGCGCCATCGTTCGTATAGTTCCTGCAATTGTCCGTCGTCTGTCTGCGTCAGTGCCGGCATCTTGCTGACGTTGATGTAGGCTATCCTTTTCAATACTTGTGCCATCTGCTTGTCGTCCCGAATCCAATCCATTTCCTGCCAGTGTTTTCCGGCGAACAGGCCGTGCATGGCGTAGATGATGGACTGCCATGTGCGGTTGGCCCAGGCGTTGCCGTTGTCGAAGGCTTCGAACATGTTCCAGCCTCCGCCCGAGGGGGTGCCGCCTTCTGTTTCGTCGTAGGGTTCTTTCAAGACCCACATCACGCGCGTGCCGCTCAGGTAGGCTTCGAGGGTGGAGAGGTCGGCGGCTTCGGTTCCGGCTTTGGGTTCTGGCACGTAGATGCCGTCGGGGATGGGCCACAGGTTGTCGTTGGACAGGCCCAGGCGTCGGGCGTGGGCGTAGATTTCGTCGATGAGTTGCCGTTGGGCGCGGCAGAGTGCTTCGGCGGCGGGGGAGGGATGGTGCTGTTTCATGTGTCTGATGTTTTAGGGTTTACCGGTTGTTTCCGGCAAAGATACGTTTTCTTTCTCCGTGCTCTGTCCGACGACTGTTAAATAAATAGATATGAACCATTATGAACTTGACGCGTGTGGCCGGATGCTGTAATTTTGAACGGTAAAAACGGAAGATATGTATAGAGGCATCAAGACATTCCAATGCGCCCGTTGCGGCGAGCGTTTCCAGGCACCCGACGTGGAGTATATGGCGACCGCCCTGTCCATGCCGCAGCCGTGTCCCAAGTGCGGCAGTCTGCAGACGCGGCCGGCCGGTCTGCTGGGACGGTTGTCGGAGGGGGCGTACCGGAAGGTTTGGGCGAGGATGGAGAAAGGACGGGAAGAATAAAACCAATAAATAATAGATATGGGAAAAGTGACCGATTACAGTTCCTACGGTAGTAATTATTCGGAATCCAAGCTGTGGGATAAAATTAAGCAAGTGGCTCGGAAGGCGGGCATCAAAGTGGTTTCCGGACATGACGCCGGGCGTTGGTTATACCGACGACATGGCCGCGTTGCTGTGGGCGTTGCACGCAGTGTGGTCCAACGTCACGCCGGAAATAGAAAAGAAAGCCAAAGCCCGCCTCCGCGAGTGGTTCGGAGAGGTGCGCGAAGAAGAGTTGAAGCTGTTTTGAGCATCTCTGTTTGAAGATTTTCCGCCCTTGTGCCCCCGTTTGGCACAACACCCCCTTTCTTTTGCAGAAAAATCGTAAAGCCTATGGATACGAACTCCCCCTCAGAGATATTCCCCTGCTCAGACTTGGACAGGCGCGAGCGCGTCTGGTATTTCGCCGACTATGCCGCGGGTGCCTGCCTCCCGCTGCTGGAGGGCTTCATGCGCCACGCCCGCATCCCCGACGGACTGAGGCCGGCGTGTGAAGAAGCCGTGTTCGCCCTCCGCCACATCCTCGACCGCAACGAGCAGGACGACCGGCCGACGGACGCCGAAACAGCCTCCCGCGTACTCTACGGCCTGCACCACTTCGCCGTCTGCCTGCCTTTCCTCAATGCCGAATACATGTTCGTGGACGACGAGGACTATGCGCAGACCAACCGCCAGATGGCCCGGAGGATACTGCCGACGCTGAGAGCCTTCGCGGACCACACGCAGTTTCCGCCCGCTTACTTCAGCAGAATCTACATGGACCTGGAGGACGAGTGCGCCCACTGGGACGCGGCGTTGAACGAAATGATATTTGCCTTCGAGTGCCTGGAAGACCCCGCACGCCACCACAACGAACCGAGCCTGAAACGCATGCGCACCGGGCTACACCTGTTTGCCGAGTACTGGCAGGAAATGTACAACCTCTGACCCGGTGGCAGAAAAAACGGAACAACCATGAGCCTGAAATACAGAGACGGATACCTCTGCGGCTACGAGAACCTGGAACCGCTGCCGGTGGAGATACTGGAAGACATAGTCCTGCGCATCGCCGCCGACGACTACTTGAGCCGCGATGCCAAGGAAGACCTGCTGAAAGAGTATTTGGAAGAGAGGAAGCATAAACTGGACAAGGCTTTCCGCTACACCGACGAAAACCTGGCCCGCCTGCGCGAGATGAATGTCTTGATTGAACAGCAGAGCATCGAAGCCTTCCGTATGGCCTCTCGCGTCTACCTCGACGAACAGGCTGAGAATGTCTCTTTCTCCCAGGCAAAGCGCTCGGAAGTAAAACACCCCGATCCACTCCCGATGGCTTCCTGTGCGCAGGCGCATCGGCCCAAACCATTAAACCTTTTCAGGACGGCGAACGCGCCGTGTTCTTAGGCAACAGTATCACCGATGGCGGACACTACCATTCGTACATCTGGCTTTACTACATGACCCGCTTCCCAAACATGAACATCCGCGTCTTCAACGGTGGCATCGGCGGCGACACGGCGGGCGACATGCTCGAACGCTTGGACGGAGACATCTTCTGCTTGGAGCCGACGACGCTGATGGTCACGTTCGGGATGAACGACTCTGGCTATTTCGAGTACAACGGCGATAACCCGAAAGCCTTTGGCGAGCAGAAGTACCAAGAGAGCGTCAGCAACTTCGACAAGATGGCTGCCCGCTTCAAGGAACTGCACGGCACGCGCCTGGTCATGGTCGGCACCTCGCCGTACGACGAGACGGTGCAGATGAAGGACAATACGCCTTTCCGGACAAAGAACGAAACCATCAAGCGGCTGGTGGCTTACCAGAAGCAGGTGGCCGCCGAAAACGGCTGGGAATTTACGGACTGGAACGAGCCGATGGTGGCCATCAACCAGCGGGAGCAGGTCAAGGACCCGGGATTCACGCTGTGCGGCAGCGACCGAATCCATCCTGACAACGACGGTCACATGGTGATGGCTTACCTCTTCCTGAAGGCGCAAGGCTTTGCCGGGAAACCCGTGGCAGAGATGGAACTGGACGCTCGTGCCCGGAAAGCAGTCAAGGCTGAGAACTGTAGCCTGAGCAACATCGAACGCAACGGACGCGACTTCAGCTTCGACTACCTGGCCGAAGCACTGCCTTACCCGCTCGACACCATACCCCGGGGATGGATGCAGCGCAAGTCGCAGGCCGACGCCACGAAGCTCGTGCCCTTCATGGACGAAATGAACCAAGAGCTGCTGAAGGTATCGGGCCTGAAGGCCGGTAACTATAAGCTGCTGATTGACGGGCAGGAGGTGAACACCTATACCGCTGCCGAGCTGGAAAAAGGCGTCAATCTGGCGGCCGAGACGAAAACGCCCCAATACCAGCAGGCGTTGGCGGTGATGCATCTCAACGAGATACGCTGGGAAATCGAGCGCACCATGCGCGAGTATGCCTGGACGCAGTTCAGCTTCTTCCAGAAACACGGGCTGCTGTTTGCCAACGACCGCAAGGCCCTCGACGTGATGGACGAGTATGTGGAAAAGGACGGATGGGTGAAAGGCCACCGCGATAACTACACGCGCCACATGTTCCAAACCGTGCGCGACGCCCGTCAGGAAGAGATGGATGTGATGATTGACAAGATTTATGAAATCAACAAGCCGGTGACGCGCCGCGTCGTGTTGCGCCGGATGTAAAGGATGCCGCTCATGAAGAAAGCTTTTTTATCACTCCTGTTGTGCTTGGCGGGCGTGTGGCAGGCGGCAGCCGCCTCCATCTGGCTGGCGGACTTGCGCTGCGAGAACCTGACCAACCCGCTGGGCATTGACAACACCGCCCCGCGCTTCAGTTGGAAAGTGCTGGCTTCCGATGGCTCGATGAGCCAGCACGCCTACCAGATTCAGGTGGGCACAGACAGCGTGCGCCTGGCCCAAGGCCGGGCAGACCTGTGGGACACGGGCCGGGTGCAGTCTGATGCTTCGGTGATGGTGCCCTACGGGGGCCGGGACCTGAAGTCGCGGATGCTGTGTTATTGGCGTGTGCGCGTGACCGACGAACAAGGCAACCAGTCCGACTGGAGCCCGGTGCAACGCTTTGCCGTCGGTATTCTGGAAGAAGAAGGAGACGCCCTGAAGGGGAAGTTCATCAGCTTGGCGGGGGAGAAGGTCTCTGCCCCCCTGCTGCGGAAAAAGTTCCGGGTGGACGCCTTGTCCACCGCCTTCTTGCACGTCGCTTCCTTGGGTTACCATGAAGCATACCTGAACGGCCGCAAGGTGGATGCCTCTGTCTTGGCGCCGGCAGTCTCCCAGTTGGATAAACGCTGCTTGATAGTGACCTATGACGTCACCTCTCTCTTGAAGCCGGGCGAGAACGAATTGCTCTTGTGGATAGGGAAGGGCTGGTACAAGCAGACCACCTTCAAGGCCGAACACGACGGGCCGGTGGTCTGTGCCGAGTTGTCTGCCTTGAACAAGAAGGGTGGCTGGGATACGCTCGTGGCGACGGACGATACCTGGCAAGGCCGCGAGAGCGGGTACAGCGATACCGGCTCCTGGAACGCATTGCAGTTCGGCGGCGAGCGGATTGACGCCCGTCAGTTGCCGCTTTCCCTGACGTCCGCCGGGCTGGATAAGCTGGCTTGGGAGAATACTGCCGAAATAAACGTCGCTTCCCGTCGGTTGACCCCGCAAATGTGCGAGCCGAACAAGGTGCAAGAGACGCTGTCACCCAAAAGCATCACGCTCTTGGAGAATGGCACGTGGCTGGTCGACATGGGGAAGGTCCTGACCGGATGGTTCGAACTGCAGATTCCCTCGTTGCCTGCCGGGCACGAACTGAAGGTCTCTTACAGCGATTTCATGAAACCTGACGGGACGATTGAAGAGCAGGGAGAAAGCGACATCTACGTGGCATCTGGCCGGACGGCTGACCTGTTCTGCAACAAGTTCCACCACCATGCATTCCGCTATGCGAAGATTTCCGGCCTGCCCTGTAAGCCGCAGCCGGCGCAGGTCAAGGCCTATCTGGTGCATGGGGATTACCGCCCGGCATCTACCTTTGTCTGCTCGGACCGAGACCTGAATGCCATACACGACATGGTGAACTATACTTTGCGCTGTCTGACTTTCAGTGGATACATGGTGGACTGCCCCCATCTGGAGCGCACCGGTTATGGCGGCGACGGTAACTCATCCACGCAAGTCTTCCAGACCATGTACGATGCGGCTCCCACCTACCTGAACTGGCTGCAGGCCTGGGAAGATGTCATACAGCCGGACGGTGGCTTGCCCCATGTCGCCCCGGCGGGCGGCGGAGGCGGCGGCCCTTATTGGTGCGGATTCATCGTCTTGGCTCCGTGGCGCACTTATCTGAACTATGGCGACAGCCGCCTGCTGGAACGTTGTTACGACGACATGAAGGCGTGGATGGGCTATGTGCGCAAGTATATGGTGGACGGCCTGTTGCAGCGCTGGCCGGATACCTCTTATCGCGGCTGGTACTTGGGCGACTGGCTGGCTCCGATGGGAGTGGACAGCGGCAACCAGGCCTCGATAGACTTGGTGAACAACTGCTTCATCAGCGACTGCTTAGGGGCTTTGTGCCGCGTGGCCGGGGCTTTGGGCCGGGCGGATGAGGCCAAAGACTTTGCCGCGCAGAAAGAAGCGCTGAACAAACGCATCCACCAGGCTTTCTACAAAGCGGAGGAACACATCTATGCCACCGGCTCGCAGCTCGACATGACCTACCCGATGCTGGTGGGCGTGGTGCCGTCCGAACTCTATGCTTCGGTCAAAGATGAGATGGAACGACGCACCGCAGAGCAATACCGGGGGCACATCGGTGTCGGCCTGGTAGGAGTCCCCATCTTGACAGAATGGGCCGTGCAGAACCGTGCAGCGGACTGGATGTACCGTTTGTTAAAGCAACCGGACTATCCCGGCTACCTGCACATGCTGCTGAATGGTGCTACGACCACTTGGGAATATTGGAGCGGAGAGCGCAGCCGTGTGCACAATTGCTACAACGGCATCGGAAACTGGTTCTACCAAGCCATCGGAGGCATCAGGCCTGATGCGGACAAGGCGGGGTATAAGCATTTCTTCATAGAGCCGCAGATTCCCCAAGGTGTCACTTGGGCTCATACGACGAAGGACACTCCTTATGGCACGGTGGTCGTGAACTGGGCTTTGAAAGACGGCGGACTGAAGGTGCATGTCTCCATCCCCATCGGTTCGACAGCCGATTTGCGCTTGCCGGGGAACGCCTCTCTTTGCAAGGTCAACGGCGAGGACGTTGCCTTGCCGGAGGGCTCCCTGCGCCTGGAGGCCGGCGTTTATGACATAGAAGCCTCTCTCTCGGACTGAGCCGTCCTGTCGGCAGAGCATAAAAAAAGGAACCGGAGTTTTTCACTCCGGTTCCTTTTTTTGTTGCCCGCAGGCAATTCTTTTGCGGAAAGACAGGGATTCGAACCCTGGGAACAGTTGCCCGTTCACCGCATTTCGAGTGCGGCCCGATCGACCACTCCGGCATCTTTCCTTGCTTAAGGCGGTGCAAAGGTAGCTTCTTTTGCGATAAGTTGTATGCTTTGGGACCTTTTTTTTGCCGAAGGAGACATTTTTTTGTCCGGAAGGGCGAGGAAGTGCGGGAAAAATACATATATTTGCCACAAACTTTAAAGACAAATATGGATATGAAGAGAGTATTTATTTTGTTGGTTGTGGCCGTGTGCTGCACCTTCGTAGTGATGCCGGCTGCCCAGGCACAGCTTCTGCGCTGGGGTGTGAAAGGCGGAGTGAACGTGACTAAGTTGGACTTCGATGATTATAAGGACAAGATGGCTGGCTTTTTCATAGGGCCGATGGCTGAGATGACGATTCCCGTTGTCGGCTTGGGGCTGGATGCATCGTTGCTGTTCTCGCAAAAGGGCATCAAGGCGGATTCGGACGACAGGAAGCAGGTGGGACTGGACATCCCGGTCAACCTGAAGTACACCTTCGGATTGGGGAGTATGCTGGGCATCTTCATTGCTGCAGGCCCGGACTTCTTCTTCGATTTCAAGAGCGACCCGGACGGTGTGGATAGAAAGAAAGCGCAGGTAGGCATCAACGTGGGCGCCGGCGTGAAGCTGATTAACCATTTGCAGCTCGGCGTGAACTATAACATTGCTATGGGCGACCACTTCACGTGGGACGGCGATGGGGCTAAGGACAAGACTTGGCAAGTGTCTTTGGCTTACCTCTTTTGATGAGATTTAACATTCGGATAGAGCCGAAGCATTCCTTCTGAACGCGAGGGGGTGCTTCGGCTTCGTTCAGTATAAAAGTTTGTGCATGGAACGGTTTGTCGACGTCATACTGCCTTTGCCTTTGCCCGGTGGGTTTACGTATCTGCTGCCTCCGGAGCTGGAGGAGAGCGTACGGGAAGGGTGCCGTGTGGTGGTGCCTTTCGGGCGCAAGAAGTTCTATACGGGCATTGTGGAGAGGATTCATGCGCTCCGTCCTGAGGGTTATGAGGTGAAGGAGGTATTGGCCGTGCTGGATGCGCGGCCTGTTCTGTTGCCTGTTCAGTTCAGGTTTTGGAAGTGGCTCTCGGACTACTATCTATGCACGCTGGGTGATGTCTATAAGGCGGCTTTGCCTTCGGGGTTGAAACTGGAGAGTGAGACGGTGGTTGAACTGAATCCGGACTTTGAGGCGGGCGAACGTTTGCCGGAGCGTGAGCAATGTGTCTTGGATTTGTTGGCTGAAGAGCCAGCGTTGTCGGTCACGAAGCTGGAACAGCGTGCCGGGATAAAGAATATACTGGCCGTCCTCAACGCATTGCTGTCTCGTGAAGCCGTATTTGTGAAGGAGGAACTGAAGCGTACGTACAAGCCGAAGACGGAAACTCGCGTGCGCCTGGCTCCGGATGCCCGCAATGAGCATCGGTTGCACATCTTCTTCGACGAGTTGCAGCGCCGTGCCCCTAAGCAGCTCGACCTTCTGATGAAGTACCTGGAGCAGTCCGGAGCCCTTGGAGGGAGGGAACGCCCGGTGTCCAAGCGCGATTTGCTGCAACGCACGGGAGCCACGCAGGCTGTCTTCACGGGCCTTGTCTCGCGCGGTATTCTTGAGACCTACCAGGAGGAGGTAGGCCGTCTGGGCAACGGCCAGCCTGTTGGTCCGCTGGGGCAGCCTCATGTGCTTTCTGCCGCCCAGCAGCGTGCGCATGACGAGATTGTGGCAGCTTTTCGCGAGAAGCATGTCTGCCTGCTCTACGGTGTTACTTCCAGCGGTAAGACGGAAATCTACATTCACCTTATTCAAGAAGCTTTGGAACGGGGCGGACAGGTGCTTTACCTGCTTCCGGAGATAGCGCTGACTACTCAGATAACCGAACGCCTGAAGCGTGTCTTCGGCAACCGCCTGGGGATTTATCACTCTAAGTTTCCCGATGCCGAGCGGGTGGAAATCTGGCAGCGGCAGTTGTCCGACACGCCTTATGATGTCATACTGGGCGTGCGCTCGTCAGTCTTCCTGCCCTTCCGACGGTTGGAGCTGGTCATTGTGGACGAGGAGCATGAGACTACGTACAAGCAGCAAGACCCCGCTCCCCGCTACCATGCCCGGAACGCGGCCATCGTCTTGGCTTCTTACTACGGAGCCAAAACGTTGTTGGGAACGGCCACTCCCAGCCTGGAGACGTGGCACAATGCCGAAACGGGAAAGTATGCCCGTGTGGACTTGAGCGAACGCCATCGTGCGGTCCAGCTACCCGAAATCATCCCTGTGGACATCCGCGAACTGGCGCACAAGAAGCGCATGAAAGGGCCTTTCTCGCCCCTGCTGTTGCAATACATCCGCGAAGCGCTCGAACGGCGGGAACAGGTCATCCTCTTCCAGAACCGGCGGGGCTTTGCGCCGATGGTCGAGTGCAATACGTGCGGCTGGGTGCCCAAGTGCCAGAACTGCGACGTGAGCCTGACTTACCACAAGGGCCTGAACATGTTGACGTGCCACTACTGCGGCTACACCACCCCCCTGCCACTTCGTTGCCCGGCTTGTGACGGTACGGATTTACGGGCGCGGGGCTTCGGTACGGAAAAGGTGGAAGACGAACTGCACGCCCTGTTGCCCGAGGCACGCATGGCACGCATGGACCTGGACACCACTCGCTCGCGTTCGGCCTACGAACGCATCATCGACGATTTCCAGCAGGGCCGTACGGACATCCTGGTGGGTACGCAGATGGTGTCGAAGGGGCTAGACTTCGACCGGGTCAGCGTGGTGGGCATCTTGAACGCCGATACGCTCCTGAATTATCCCGACTTCCGGGCCTACGAACGTGCCTTCCAGTTGATGGCCCAGGTGGCCGGCCGTGCGGGCCGGCGTGAGATGCGCGGGCGCGTCATCCTTCAGACGAAGAGCATCGACCATCCAATGATAGCACAAGTCATAGCCAATGATTACGAGGGCATGGCGGCCGGCCAACTGGCCGAACGCCAACTGTTCCGCTATCCGCCCTACTACCGCTTGGTGTACGTCTACCTGAAACACCGGCGCGAGGACGTCGTAGAGCAGATGGCGCAAGACATGGCTGCCCGTCTGCGCACCTTGTTCCGGGAGCGTGTGCTGGGCCCGGACAAACCGCCCGTGGCCAGAATCCAGACTCTTTTCATCCGCAAGATAGTGCTGAAGGTGGAGACTACGGCGCCCGTGGCACGCGTACGTAGCTTGCTGCTGGCCGTGCAGCGCGAGGTGGGGGGCGACCCGCGCTTCAAGGGGGCGATGGTTTATTATGATGTAGATCCGATGTAGCGGGAAACAGAATCTCTGTTTCCCGCTTTTTGCTAACTCATTTTGTTATAGAATCTTGTCCTTAGTGTGCAGCAGGCGATTCTTGTCTGTACATAGGCCCTTTCTCTATTGTTCGTTGCTTGCTCCGCCACAGTTCGGACGAAGCGTGCTTCTTCCGGCAGACAGGCACGGCCCTCAATCGCCGTCCCGTTTGCCGCGGGGCGTGCCCCGTCCCACCAGGCGGTAATCGGAGGGGGTGCAGCCCGTGTGTTTCTTGAAGATGGAAAAGAAGTGCTCGGGCGACGCATAGCCAAGCGAGTAGGCAATCTCCTTGACAGAACAGGACGTCCCGACCAGCATTTGCTTGGCCCGACGAAGTTTCAGCTCCTGGAAATATTGGGCAGGGGCATAGCCGGTGTAGTCTTTGAACACCTTCCGGAACCACGAATAGCTGACGTTCAGTTTCATGGCCAGTTCCTCGGGATTCATTTCCTGGCAGACGCTCTCGTTCATCATGATTTTGGCTTGTTCTACTTTCCGGGCCATGTTGTTCAATCCGAAGGCACAGTTCTTCGAGACGGAGAGCACCATCCCCAGCATGTGAAGCACGATGCCGGCGAGGTATTGCTGTGCAAACATCTTGTCGGCCTGGGCCACTTCCAGCGCGCGGGCGAAGAGCGAGAAAAGCTCTTCGTTCAGCCCCATCTCGAAGACCTGTTCGCCAAGAGACTGGAAACCTTCTTTCATGAACTGGTCTGCCACCGTTCCTTCAAAACCGATGAAATACTCGTCCCACCCTGTGTCGCGGCACGGGGAGTACGTGTGCCATTGCCCCGGGTAGAGCAGCAGCAGGTTGCCTCGGGATATCGGCCTGGTGCCGTTTCTTTCCAGGGACAGCTCTCCCTTGCCTTTCGTGATGTAGACCAGTTGGTATTCGTGCAACACACGCCCTTTGCTGACGTTGAAGAAATAACCCGAAGGATGCCCCTCTAACGGATAGAACGAGCCTGCTCCGATGGTTTGGAAACCTACCGTATTGACCCACAGCCCGTACTTCCGGTCTCTGTCGTTGACGATGAGGTACTTGTAGGCTGCCTTCCTGCTTGTGTCGTCTTTGTCCATAAAGCACACTTGTATTGTTAGCTACCGGCAAAAATACGGATTATTCTCTAAACATCAGGCGTTTGTGCGAAGAACGATGCTATTTTACTTCCTCTAACGTCACCGGCCCCATCAGCCCCGAAGGTTGCAGGGCGTCTTGTGGCGTCCAGGTGTTGCGGGCGGCCCACGTGGTCCGTTCCTGTTCCGGCAAGCGGCTGTCGCCAATCAGGCGGTTCTGCCACGTGGTGACGACTTCCACCTCCACCCGGTTCTTGCCTGCTACGGCCAAGTCGGTCACTTCCACCTGGTAGGGGGCAGTCCATACGCCTCCGGCATACCGCCCGTTCACCTTTACTTTGGCCATCACGCCCACGTGGTTCAGGTTGAGATACAGGCGCCCGGCGGGCTTCTGGGGCAGTTCGAACGTCGTTTCGTAGTCTATCGTGCCCGAGTAGTAGCGTATGGTGTCGTTGCTGCTCGTGGTCAGGTCGAAGAGTTGGCTTGTGAGCGTTGCGGGGGCAGGAGCACGGAGCGAGTCGCGGAAGTGTATGCCCCAGTCGCCGTCGAGCTGCACCAAGGTGTGCGGGCGTGGGAAGTTAATGTCGACCGACGCTTCTCCGTCCATCGCTTCGGAAGGTTTCCGGAAGACGATGAAGGCACTTTCGCCCGGGCAGAAGCGCAGCGGCACTTCCGTGCAACTGTCTCCCTTTTCAGCGTAAGAGGGCAGGGGACGTATGCTGCCGTCCATCGGATTCCACAGTTCCGGCTGTCGGCCATTCACGCGGAACACAGGCGACACGTCGACCGCTTCTCCGCTTTGGTTGGCCAGGAAATAAACCTCGGCACCGGGCAGGGTGCGGTGTCCGTACACCACGGGTGCTCCTTGGGGCAAGGCGCAGTCGGGGGCACAGTGTATGAAATCCAGGGCTTCCTGCATGTCCATGCCGCACAGCAGGAACCCTTTCCCTACCGGGATAGCTGTCTTTGTCTGGCCGTCCCAGCCTTTCCACAGTTCGGCTGATAGGGACTGCACACGCTTGTCGGCGTTCGGATAGTCTTGTCCGCTGGGCGAGCGGTCTGGGGGCGTGCCCAGTACCACTGCCCCGTCGCGCAGCAGTGTGGCGAGCTTTTCCAGCAGCTCCGGGCGCATGGTCTTCAGCGGCGGCAGCACCAGCAGTCGGTATTTCGTCCCGTGGGGCAAGGTCAGCAGTCCGTCTTCCATGTTCAGGTCGCGCAGGATGACTTCTGCGTTGATGTAGTCGAACTGGTAGCCTTCCGGCAGTGCCGGTTCGGCCAAGCCCGTCATTTTCGGGGTGTCCTCGCCTATGAAGTAGGCTACGTCGGCCACGTTCAAGCCCTGTTGCAGCATGTAGTTCACGCGCTTCAGGTAGGTGGTGAAGAGGTCCATCTGCGTGAACCAGGTGTTCATGCGGTTAAATTCGCTGCCGAACCACGCGTTGACGCCCGGTACCCGCTCGTCGGAGGGTTGTGAGATATAGAGGTGGAGCAGCGTGTTGTTAATGCCTTCCGCGAAGAAACGGTCTCCGCGGGTTTTCATCTGTGCGGGATAGCACTCGAAGGGTCGCCCTCCGCTGGTGAACGATTCGGCAGAGATGCGTGTCTTGCCATAGATGTGGCCGCACGACGATGCCGCCCGGTTTTCGATGTTGCCGAGGTCGCCGAAGCTCCAGAACTCGCCTCCGATTTCGTCCGACTGGCCGCCGTATTGCAGGAACTCGGCCGGGAAGCCCCAGTGTCCATAGTTCTCGAGCCACGTGTGCAGGCCATGTTCGTGGCACACGTCGCGCAAGCCGCCCACATAGTCATAGGCCACACGGTCGGCCACCAGACGGCGCATGTCCCACAGGAAGCGGTCGGACCGGTCCCGGCTTTCTACTACGTATCCTTCGTACACCGGAAGAAAGGGCAGCGGGTCGTAACCGTAGCGTTGCTTGAACGAGTCGAGGAAGTCGTCCGTGAAGTTTTGCCCGCCTGTCTCGTAGCTGTCCTGCACGACGACCTTCCAGCTTTTGCGGTCGGCTTCGGGGATGCGGCGGCAGATTTCTCCCATGAATGCGTCGAAGTGCGCTCTCACATGCTCGCGGCTCATCTTGTCTACCTCCAGTCCTGTGGCTTCGGGGTCGGCCGGCGCGTTGGTCACTCCAGTGGGCCTCATGCCTGTGCGCATCACTATCCAGCGTCCGGCGGGGGCGTCCCAGCGCAGGGTGTCGCCTTGCAGGCAGTCGGAGATGTCGATCACCTGTGCGGCGGGTATTGCCAGCGAGGCGTCGGACAGGGGCGGTTGCTCT
Source organism: Bacteroides sp. ET71 (assembly GCF_023336905.1). Lineage (GTDB taxonomy): Bacteria > Bacteroidota > Bacteroidia > Bacteroidales > Bacteroidaceae > Bacteroides. Next base: position 76,911 of record NZ_JAMBLS010000003.1, on the reverse strand, counting down.
CTCCATTGGTATTCATGCCAATAGGGCAGGGGTGCCTGGAACATCTTGGCAAGCGTCTTTTCCGGGTAGCTTTCGAGGAGCGGTGCCGACAGCAGTTCGATGTTTTCCAGTGTCTTGTCGGCTACGGCGTCGCCAAACTCCAGGCGGAAGCGCCGTGCCGGGGTGTCGGCTACGGTGACCACGATGGGGGCATACGGGTCGAAGCCCACTATCAGTGCGGAGTTGATGCGTGCGATGCCGAACTCGGTCACCGGTTGGTATCCGTCGCCGTTGTCGGCCAGCAGGCGTGCGTTGGCCAGGATGCCGTCGTGCGACGGTGTGACTTTGACGGTGCGCAGCGTGAAGCCTTCGGGAGCTGTGAAGTCTACGGCATACGGGCGTTTCGACGATGCGGGGAAGCTGACCGGGCCTGAGGACAGTGCGGGGAGTGCTTCGCCGGCGGGGAAGGCCAGCACCTTGACGTCCTGGAAGTCGGCTGACGGCTTCTCCAGCAGCAGTTCTACGTGTCGGCCGCCCGTTACCTCCCGATGCACGGAGGTCAGGTAGCGCATGGCTTGTTCGGGTTTTATCCACGGGCCGCCCGACTGGCTCCAGCCCGGTGTGTTGAAGATGCCGATTTCGATGCCCAGTTCGGTGGCCGTCTTCAGGGCGGTGTGCAGTATGCGCCACCACTCTTCGCTGCCAAAAGCGACCTGGGGGTAAGGTGCCTGTACCGAGTTTTCTCCGATGCAGCCGATGAACGCGCGGTTAATGCCCGCCCGTTTCATGGCCTGCAAGTCTTTCACCACTCCCTCCTCGGAGATATATCCCGACACCCAATACCAGTAGACCGAAGTCTGAATGTCGGCGGGAGGATTCTTGAAGCCTGCCTCCAGATCGGCGGAGGCAGAAGGGGCGCATGATGCCGCCAGTCCGAGCAGTAGTGCGCCGCACAATATCTGTCTTATTTTCAACCGTATTTTCATGGTTCGTACATTTATCGTTAATAATTTGTTTTCCGGCAATCTTCGGCAAGGCCGTGCCCGCTGGCTGTTGCGGACACGGGCGCTGGCTGTTGCGGACACGGGCCGAGGCTATTGCGGGCACGGGGCGGACGCCTGTGGGCGCAGGCCGGCGGCTGCCGTTCTCACTTGGGCAGGTTGAAGGCCACGGACATCTCGCGCATCTGCTCGGCGCTCATGCCTTCCGGTTCGAAGCCCATGTTTTTGGCAGCTATGTAGATAAGGGCCGATTTGTTGAGCACATCCACCTGGTCGAAGGCCGCCATCACGTCCACGTCTACGGCAAAGACGCCGTGCTTTTCCCACAGCACCACGTCGTAGTCGTCGAGCTGGCGTATCGTCTCTTCTGCCAGTTCCACCGAACCGGGCAGGCAGTAGGGAACCACCCCCAGACCGCGCGGGCAGAATGCCTTCGTCTCGGGAATCATGCTCCACAACAGGTTGGACGCCACGTCTTTCTCCAAGAAGCGGCGGCAGTGGCTCATGGCCACCAGTTCGATGGGGTGCGTGTGTATCGAAGCCTTGTAGGGCGAGCCTTGGGCTATGAGGTAGTCGTGCACGCTCAGATGCGAGGGCAGCTCCGAAGTAGGCGCTACCGGATTGTCGGCTATGATGACGTAGCTTGCGCAGTCGTCGAGGATGCGGATGACCGAACCGTTCTCCATCGGGCGCCGCGCCAGGTCGCGCATCCGTCGGTTGGTCCCCTTGCAATAGAAATAACAGCCCTTCAGGCGGGGCAGGGTGACGCCGATGGGCCTCACCTCGCTGATGGGCGGCATCTGTCGGATAGCGTCGTCCACATGCTCGGTAATGTTCACGGTGATATTTCCGCCGTTCCGTTCTGCCCAGCCTTTCTGCCAAAGATAACCGGCCACTTCGGCCACCTTTTCCACTTCGGCTGCCAGAGCCGGGCGTTCAGTAAGAATAGATTTCATACGTTTCTTGTTTTATATGATGATGATACATTTTGTCAATGCGCCAGGCATCAGGCCTGCGCCATGGCCACCACGATGATAGAGGCTATCAGTACCAACAGCCCGCTCACCAGGACTACGGCCGCTTTGCGTCCGCACCCGCGCCACTCTTTGAGCACGATGCCCCACACGTTGCTGAACGTCACGTTGAGCGACATCAGGATGCTCCACGAAAATGCCAGCAGCACAGGAGCATCGCCCAAGAAGCTCTTGCCCATCTCCAGACCGAAGAATTGCGAGTACCACAGCACGCCGGCCAGTGCGCAAAACAGTACGTTGTTAGCCAGCACACCGCCTCGTTGCGAGAAATATTCTTTGCCAGTGCCGTTCTTCACGTTCTGGCTGATGCAATAAGCGGCGTTGGTGAAGAAACCGCCCAACGTCACGAGGCAAATGACCGGCAGCCCGGCATACAACGGCTCTACCCCGGCCAGCAACGCCGCCTCTTTGATGGGAGTGCCGGCGTCGAGCCCCAAAGCGAAGCAAGCACTCATGACGCCGGCCAGCAACGCCACGAGCAAGCCCTTGCCCAAAGCGAAATCCTTCACCGCCGCACGCTTCTCTTCCTCGCTCATGTTGCGCGAGCGCAGACTCCCTGCATAACCGATGATGGCGATGCCCGCCAACGTGACGCACACGCCGCCCAGCAGCATCAAACCCTCGCCATGCAGCAGGTCAGTCCCCGCAAAAAGCGCGGGAAACAGCGTGCCGAACGCGGCGCAAGTGCCCAGCGAAACACTCTGTCCCAGAGCCACCCCAAGATAGCGCATGGAGAGGCCGAACGTCAGTCCTCCCACACCCCACAATACACCGTAGACAATGGCTGGCCACGCGCCTCCTGCCGACCACAGGGCACACAAGTTACCCCCTTCGGGAACGGCTAACAACGCACCAAGGAACGGGAACACCAGCCAGGCAAAAATGCCTTGCACCAGCCAGAAACTTTCCCATGACCAGCTTTTCACCCGGTTGATAGGCACGTACGAACTGCTTTGTCCGAAACTGCCTATCGCAATAATCAAAAGACCTGCAAGTATCTCCATAGGTTACATATTCCTTTGCCGGCCATCCGGACAGCTCTTTCTCGGAAGGATTGCCCGGGATAGCCGTTGAATCAGCGTTTCGAAGTAACTTCGGCCTCGTATTTCTCTATTTCGCTTATGAACTCATGGCCCACGGGGACATCGTTCTTCAGGCAGAACATGTCCCACACGGCGTTCCACGGGAGCGACTTGGCTTCTTCAAGCAATGCCAGACGTTGGAAGCCCTTGCCTTCTGCCTCGTAGCGTCGCAACGTGTCGAGCGGCTCGAGCAGAGCTTGCAACAGGCACTTTTGCGTGGCACGGCTGCCGATGACATAAGCTCCGATACGGTTGATGGAGGCGTCGAAGTAGTCAAGGCCGATATGAACGCGCTCCAGCGCGCCGCAGCGGACAATCTCATGGCAAAGGTCGAGTGTCTCGTCGTTCATGATGGTCACGTGGTCGCTGTCCCAGCGCACCGGACGGCTGACATGCAGCATGACCTCTGGCACGAACAGCAAGAGGGACGACAGCTTGTCGGCCACGCTTTCCGTGGGATGGAAGTGTCCCGTGTCGAGCGTGATGAGCTTCTGTCGTAGCACTCCGTATCCTATATAGAAATCGTTCGATCCGACGGTATAGCTCTCTAGCCCGATGCCGAAGACCTTGGACTCCACACAGTCTTTCATGTGGGTGTATTCCTGGGCGAAGATTCTGTCGAGCGAATCCTTAAGCAGCTCGCGGTACTTCATCCGGTTCACTGTGATGTCTTTGCTGCCGTCGTGCACCCAAAGGTTCATGATGCAAGGGTCCTGTTGGCGTTTGCCCATCTCTTCGGCAATGGCACGGCAGCGTTTGGTATGTTCCACCCAAAAGTCCCGGATGCTTTTGTCTGGATTGGCCAGCGAGAGGTCTCCGCTCTTGGGATGGGAGAAGGAGGTGGAGTTGAAGTCGAGTTTCATGCCGTTTTCGGCGGCCCATTGCATCCAACTTTCGAAGTGGCGGGGTTCCACTTGGTCGCGGTCTATGAACTGGCCTCCGAAGTCTCCGTATATTTCATGGAGGCTCAATCGGTGCTTGCCGGGGATGTAGGAGGCGGCTTTCAGGATGTCTTGGCGCAGCTCGTCAATGTTGCGGGCCTTGCCGGGATAGTTGCCTGTGGTCTGGATTCCGCCGGTAAGTGTGCCGCGCGATTCGAAGCCTGTCACGTCGTCGGCCTGCCAGCAATGCAGGGAGAGGGAGGTGCGTTGCAAAGTGTCCATGACTTTGTCTGTGTCGATGCCAAGGTCTGCGTAGCGAGCTTTGGCCAGCTTGTAAGCGTTGATGATTTGTTCTTCTTTCATGATTGTATAGGTTAATGAAACAGATAGTTTATGCTGTATGGGTTATTCCAAGTGTGTGAAGCGGCGGTAGGCGGCCTCCCATGCGGGGGTGTCTTGTGGCTCGAACACTGGCAGGTTGAGTGAGTGGCTCAGGACACTGCGCATGGCTGTTATGTTGGTCGCCTGGCCGGCGGCTATGGCTTGTATCATGATGTTGCCGATGGCTGTGGCTTCGGCAGGTCCGGCGACTACTGTGATGCCGCAGGCGTTGGCTGTCCATTGGTTGAGCAGGTGGTTGTTGCTTCCGCCGCCGATGATGTGCAGTGCAGAGAGGGGGCGGGGGGAGAAGGCGCGCAGGCTGTCGAGCACCTGGCGGTAGCGCAGGGCCAGGCTTTCGAAGATGCAGCGCACTACCTGTCCGCGTGTCTCGAGCTGGGGTTGGGCGAGGTGTGAGGCACAGTAGTCGCGTATGGCCTGCTCCATGTCGGCGGGGTTGGCGAAGGTGGGGTCGTCCGGGTTTATGAGGCTTCGGAATGGTTCGGCGGCCTTGGTTTCGGCGATGAGGTCGGCATAGGAGGCGTTGCCCCAGCCCGGGCGGCAACGTTCCAGAAGCCACATGCCGCAGATGTTCTTCAGCAGGCGGATGGTTCCTTCTACGCCGCCTTCGTTGGTGAGGTTCAGTGCTTCGGCGGCCGGAGTGAGGACTGGGGCTGCTGCTTCGATGCCCATGAGCGACCAGGTGCCGCTGCTCAGGTAGGCGAAGTCTTTTCCGGTGTCGGGCACGGCGGCTACGGCCGATGCGGTGTCATGGCCGGCCACGGCTATCACGGGGACGGGACCTAAGCCTGTCAGCCGTTGCACTGCCGGTGTGAGCGTACCGACCGTTTCGCCGGGATAGACGAAGCGTCCGAAGTGCTTTTCCGACAGTCCCAGTTCGTGCAGCAGGGAGGGCTCCAGGCGGCGTGTGGTGGCATTGACCAGTTGGGCTGTGGAGGCGATGGTGTATTCTGTCACCATCTCGCCCGTGAGCAGGTAGCTCAGGGCGTCGGGCAGAAACAGCAGCTTGTCGGCGGCGGCCAGGGCACTGTCGGCGTTATGTCTCATCGTGTCGAGCTGGAACAAGGTGTTGAAGTCCATCACCTGGATACCGGTCAGCCCGTACACCGTGCTGCGCGGCATGCGCGTGAAGAAGCGTTCGGGCGCTCCCGTCGTATGGGGGTCGCGGTAAGCGCGGGGCAGGCGCAGGAAGGCTCCGTCGGAACCAACGCATACGAAATCCACCCCCCACGTGTCTACGCCGATGGAGGTGATGACGCAATCGTTGCGGCGTGCGGCCGACTTCAGGCCTTCGAGCACGTTGCGGTAGAGTTCGTAAATGTCCCAGTAGAAGTGTCCTCCTGCTTCAATCAGGTGGTTCGGGAATCGGTTCAGCACCTCCAGTTCCAAGTTGCCTTCTCCGAAGCTTCCCAAGATGGTACGGCCGCTCGTTGCACCGAGGTCGACCGCGAAAAAGCATTGTTTCATGGCAGTTCTTTCGTTATCGTTAAGTTTCTTTCAATCAAGCAAAACGCCCGGCAGGCTTGTGCCCGCTGGCTGTTGCGGACACGGGCGCAGGCTGTTGCGGACGCGGGCGCTGGCTCGTCCGCACACGGGCCAAAGGGATTGTTCCCTTTCCCGGCAGGCGATGTCCGGCCTGCGTCTGTGTCTTTGTTGCAAAAATAAGCGAAAGCAAGCCTTCTGCCCCTATGCTTTTTGATGGATTTCCTCTGCTTTTTGACAGTCTGCGTTTCTTTCACGTCCCGACTGGCGGAAGATGCCGGTCACAGGCATGGCGGCTCTTTGCCGGAAGAAGAGTACCTACACAGGCCGTCCGGTGGAGAGTTTCCGATAAGAAAGGGAGGTCACTTGCCTGATTACGCTCGATTTTTGTTACTTTTGCGGCGAGTTGCGAAGGCAATGGCGTGCGCGGCGATGGCGCATGGTAACCTCTCCTGTAAACCAATTTGAAATGATGGAAAATAACTCGCTGAACCATAAACCGAAATGTAAGATACTCTTCGTCTGCCTCGGAAACATCTGCCGTTCCTCGGCAGCCGAGGGAGTGATGCGCCACCTGGTGGAAGAAGCTGGGGTGGCCGACCAGTTTGAAATTGATTCCGCAGGCATCTTGTCCTACCACCGGGGCGAACTGCCCGACCCGCGCATGAGGGCGCATGCCGCACGGCGGGGTTACCGGTTGACGCATCGCTCGCGCCCGGTCACCACCGACGATTTCCTGCACTTCGACCTGATTGTCGGAATGGACGCTCGCAACATGGACGACCTGCGCGAACGTGCCCCTTCGCCTGCGGAGTGGGCGCGGCTGTGCCGCATGACGGACTTCTGCCGCCTGCACACGGACGCCGACCACGTGCCCGACCCGTATTACGGCGGGGCCGAGGGATTCGAATATGTGTTGGATTTGCTGGAAGATGCCTGTGCCGGTTTGTTGCAGGCTTGTCTTACTGCTGGTGATACACGTCATAGTAATGGCGCTTCTCCGGATTGAGGCTGCACGTGGCATCTACTCCGGCATGGCGCAGGGCCTCGGTCAGCTCTAAGAGACGGCTGCGCGGCACTCGCCCGATGTAGAACAGGCGATAATGATGGTCCTTCTCCAACAGCTCCATGACGTGCGTGTGCTGTTGCTCGCGGGCAAAGTCGATGTTCAGTTTCCGGATGTCCTCGTAAGGGAAAGCCAGCGTCCGCCCCATGCTGTGCACTTGTAGCGCATGGCTGTCGAGCGTCACGTAGCAGTAGCGCGTCAGCAACGTATAGCTGCCGTAGATGGCCAGTACGAAGCAAGGCAGGCTGAGCCATAGCCCGGCCGCTCCGTCTTGCATGGCGGCCAAGTAGAACCCCAGGCAGAAAAACGCCAGACTGAGCAGGGCCTGCCAGACGAGCAAGAGCGAGGGGCGGCGGAAGGTAAGCGGCTGCTGCGGCACTTCCTTGCGCGGCACCTGTCCTTCGTTGTCCATCGGGATGCCCTTACGTAGCAGGTAGTGTACGGCGGTAGTGGGGTGGTGGCGCGTGTGCAAGATAAAGGCACGCTCCGTGCCGTCACTCAGATGCAGCGTCAGTATGCCCGGGCCGTACAGATTCCTTTCACTGTGTTTGTCCGTCACGGGCGTATAACGCTTCATGAAGCTGAATGACTTGACTTCCCGTTCGTCGATTCTTTTCCTTCGAAGCAGGCGCTCGACCTGCCGGTCGTATTTCTCGTACATATCTTATTTCTTTAGTTCCGGGTAACTGATGCGCGTGTGATACATCGTCTTGAGCTTGTCCTTGAAGACTGCTTTGACCGTTGCAATGTCTTTGAACGTGATGGGGCATTCGCGGAAGAAACCGTCGGCCAGTTGTCCGTCGATGATTTTGTCTACCAAGTTGCCTATCGCTTGTTCCGTATATTCGGGCAGGCTGCGCGAAGCCGCTTCCACCGAGTCGGCCATCATAAGCACGGCCTGTTCCTTGGTGAAGGGGTTCGGACCGGGATAAGTGAATATGGCCGGGTCGGTCTCCTCGCCCGGATGCTCGTTTTTCCAGGAGATGTAGAAATACTTCGTGACTCCCTTGCCGTGGTGCGTGGAGATGAAATCCTTGATCACCTTCGGCAACCCGTACTTGTCCGCCAGTTTCAGCCCGTTGGTCACGTGGCTGATGACCACCTGCGCGCTCTGCTCGTAGGTCAGCGCCTTGTGCGGGTTGACGCCTCCCGACTGGTTTTCCGTGAAGAATACCGGCTGTTCCATCTTTCCGATGTCGTGATACAGCGCCCCCGTCCTGACCAGTTGCGCGTTTCCGCCGATGGCATTGGCGGCAGCCGCAGCCAGGTTGGCCACCTGCATGCTGTGTTGGAACGTTCCCGGCACCGTCTCTGACATCCTTCTCAGCAAAGGCGTATTGATGTTGGACAGCTCGACCAGCGTCACGTTCGACGTAAAGCCGAACGTCTTTTCCACCAGGAACAGCAAAGGATACGTAAACAGCAGCAGCACGCCGTTGATGATGAAGTTGATATACATCGCAGCGTTCCATTTGCTCGGGTCGCTTTCCGTCATCAGTTCATAAGCAAAGTATGTTGCCGCATAAGCCACTGTCACCACGGCTGCCGTCTGGAACAGTTGCGAGCGTTGCGACAATTCCCGCAGGCTGTAGATGGCCGTCAGGCCTGCCACGCATTGCAGCAAGATGAACTCGTGCGGATAGCGCAGGCTGACGGAACAAATCAGCACCGTCACGACCAGACTCAGGAACGCCGTTCGCGAATCTAAGAACACGCGGATGATGATGGGAAGCATGGCGTACGGCAGCATATACACCGTCATGAAATGTTGGGACATCATCAGCCCCGTTATGGCACAGTAAATCGTTATTCCGGCAAAGAGCAGCGCCATCCCTCCCCGGTGTTCATAGTATCCTTTCCGGAACAGGTCGAGGTAGAGCATGAAGCACAGCATGAAGATGCCTACGAACAGAATCTGCCCTGTCAGTACCAGGCGCCGCTGGCCGTTTGTCTCGCTGCGTTTGATAAACTCTTGCCGGTAGCTGATTAGGATGTTGTACGTCTTTTCGCTGACAATCTCTCCCCGGTCGATAATTTTCTGCCCGCTTAAAACAATGCCGCTGGCCCAGGAATAACTGTCCAGCAACTCCTGCCGGGCAGCCTCGCTGCGTTCCTTGTCATACGTCAGGTTGGGCATCAGGTAATTGTTCAGACCCGCCGCTTGCAGCACGCCGGGTCTGTATCTGAGCGTATCCGCCGTCAGCAGCTTCTTATAGGCCGTCTTTACCGAATAAAGTCCGTCCGTTCTCTGTTGGTTGACCAGCTTCTCGTCCACGATCATGATGCTTTCCGTGCTGTCTTTCTGCAGCGAATCCAATGCCTCCGTGGTCAGGATTCCTGTTTCATAAATCTCCTTCAGTTGTCTTTCCACATATCGTATATAGTCTGCGGGCAAGACCAGGCTTAGCTCTCCCTGGCAATCTTCTTTCAGCATCTCCAGTGCCTTCCTCCCCTGCTCCTTGTCGATGTTGAAGAACGGTTGGAAATGGTGCATCAGGCTGTCTTGTTCTTTTTCTATCACTTCTGCACCTTTGTAGATGGGAAAGTCGAATGTCGCCATCAGTTGCCCATACTTCCACGGCTTACCGATGTCAAATTGGTAATTGAACTTGCTGTCTCGTGGCATAAAGTACACGATGACGCTTACAGTAATGACGAAGATGAGCGCTTTGTACAACAAGTTTCTCGATATCTTAATCTTTTTCATAAGCTCCAGTGTTATATTCAACGATTTTCCGGCGAAAAGTACGAAAAAAATCCTTAGTGTGAAAAAAAAGGGCTACTTTTGCACTCTAAATAACTCTAAATTGAGAATAAACGCATAAAAGCTATGACAGAAAGGAAAGTTAGAGTACGTTTCGCACCCAGTCCGACGGGTGCACTTCATATCGGCGGAGTCCGTACCGCCCTGTACAATTACCTCTTTGCCCGTCAACATGGCGGCGAACTTGTTTTCCGGATTGAAGATACAGACAGCAACCGTTTTGTTCCCGGTGCCGAAGAGTACATTCTCGAATCATTCCGCTGGCTGGGCATCCATTTCGACGAAGGCGTCAGCTTTGGGGGCGACCATGGCCCTTACCGCCAATCCGAACGTCGTGATATTTATAAGAAATATGTGAAGCAACTGCTTGATGCCGGTAAGGCTTATATTGCTTTCGACACCCCGGCCGAATTGGACGAGAAGCGCAAGGAAATCCCCAATTTCCAATACGATGCCTCCACACGCATGCAGATGCGCAACTCGCTTTCCTTGTCTCAAGACGAGGTCGATGCACTACTGGCTGCTGGTACACAATATGTCGTGCGCTTCAAAATAGAACCTGACGAAGACATTCACGTGGCAGACCTTATCCGAGGAGATGTCGTCATCAATTCTTCGATATTAGATGATAAAGTACTCTACAAGTCTGCCGACGAGCTGCCCACCTATCATCTGGCTAATATTGTCGACGATCATCTGATGGAAATCACTCATGTCATCCGGGGTGAAGAGTGGTTGCCTTCAGCTCCGCTGCATGTTTTGCTTTACCGCGCCTTTGGGTGGGAAGGTACCATGCCGGCCTTTGCACATCTGCCCCTTTTGTTGAAACCCGAAGGCAACGGTAAGCTGAGCAAGCGCGATGGCGACCGTCTCGGCTTTCCGGTCTTTCCCTTGGAATGGCATGATCCCAAGACGGGCGAGGTATCGTCGGGGTACCGTGAGGCTGGCTATTTGCCCGAAGCCGTTATCAACTTTCTGGCACTTTTAGGATGGAACCCGGGCAACGACCAGGAAATCATGTCAATGGACGAACTGGTGAAACTCTTCAACCTCAGTCATTGCAGCAAAGCGGGGGCAAAGTTCGATTACAAGAAAGGTATCTGGTTCAATCACGAGTACATTCTGCGCAAACCCGACGCTGAAGTAGCCGAACTGTTCAAACCGGTGTTGGAAGCTCACGGCATCTGTGTCACCGATTACACTGATGACTTCCTGACTCGCGTTGTTTCGCTGGTGAAAGGCCGTGTCAACTTCGTGAAAGAAATCTGGGACCAAGCCCGCTTCTTCTTTGTGGCTCCCGACACGTATGCCGAGAAAGATGTGAAGAAACGTTGGAATGAAGACACTCCCCGTATCATGGGTGAACTGATGGACGTGTTGCGCGGCATAGATGACTTCTCGTCGAAGCCCTCCGAAGACATCGTAATAGGGTGGATTTCGGAGAAAGGCTATCACATGGGCAACGTCATGAACGCTTTCCGTCTGGCTGTCGTGGGTGAATGTAAAGGCCCTCACATGTTCGACATCACCGAACTGCTGGGCAAGGAAGAGACCCTGAAACGCATCGCCCGTGCCGTTGAAACATTGAAATAACCCGAAGTCTGTTGTGCATTTAATCCGATAGAAGTACCATGTTCTACGATTTGGCAATCGCTCTCTATGACATAGCGGTGCATCTGGCTGCGCCTTTCAGTCGCAAGCCCCGCAAAATGATGAAAGGCCATTGGATAGCGTACGAAATACTGCGCCAGCGTTTGGAAAAAAACGTGCGCTACATTTGGTTTCATGCAGCTTCCCTTGGCGAGTTCGAGCAAGGGCGTCCGCTGATAGAGGCTATTCGTGCCCGTTATCCGGAATACGGCATCTTGCTGACATTCTTCTCGCCTTCGGGTTACGAGGTCAGGAAAAACTACCGGGGTGCGGACGTGGTGTGCTACTTGCCTTTCGATAAACGGCGCAATGTCCGCAAGTTCCTGGATATTGTGAATCCCTGCATGGCTTTCTTCATTAAATATGAATTCTGGAAGAACTATCTGGACGAACTGCACAAGCGTTGTATTCCGGTGTATAGCGTTTCTTCCATTTTCCGTCGCGGACAGATTTTCTTTAAGTGGTATGGAGGAACGTACCGCAATGTGTTGCGCGATTTTGACCATCTGTTTGTGCAGAACGAGCTTTCGAAGCGTTTCCTGGCCAAGATAGGCATCGACCGTGTGACGGTGGTGGGGGATACCCGTTTCGACCGGGTGCTCCAGATACGCAGGGAAGCCAAGGATTTGCCGTTGGTGGAGCGGTTCAAGAACGGGGCTACGACCTTTATTGCCGGCAGTTCGTGGCAGCCCGACGAAGACCTGTTCATCGATTACTTCAACCAACATCCGGAGATAAAAATGATTATCGCGCCGCACGTCATCGACGAGAATCACCTGGTGGAGATTACTGCCAAGCTGAAGCGCCCGTACGTACTCTACACCCGTGCTGACGAGCGGAACATCGAGAAAGCCGATTGTTTGATTGTCAATTGCTTCGGTTTGTTGTCCTCTATCTATCGTTATGGCGAGATTGCTTATATTGGCGGGGGCTTTGGCGTTGGTATCCACAATACGCTCGAGGCTGCCGTTTATGGTATTCCTGTCATTTTCGGCCCCAAGTATCAGAACTTCCAGGAGGCTGTGGAGCTGATACAGACTGGCGGTGCTTATTCTATCAAGACTGGCGGAGAGCTTACCGCTCTGTTGGATCGCTTGCTGACGGATGAGGCTTTCCGCCGGCAGACCGGCGAGAAGGCAGGAGCCTACGTGACCGGTCATGCCGGGGCAACGGAAAAGATTCTGAGCAAGATTAATTTCTGAATCTTCTTCGGGCGTTATTTATACCATTCGGCGTACATCAGGTAGTTGTGTGCGATTTTCTGGTTCAGTTCTTTGGCCTGTTCGGGGTCTACCTTCTTGATGAACTTGGCGGGGACGCCTGCCCAGATGCTGCCCGGTTCTATCACGGTGTGGCTCAGCACCAAGGCTCCGGCGGCTACGATAGCTCCTTCGCCCACCACGGCGTGGTCCAGCAGGGTGGCTCCCATGCCGATGAGGGCGTAGTCGCGGATGTCCGCCCCGTGCACCGTGACGTTGTGTCCGATGGATACGTGGTCGCCTATTTCTATGGTGGACTTTTCGTAGAGCGTGTGCAGTACGCTGCCGTCTTGTATGTTCACTCCGTTGCCGATGCGGATGGAGTTGACGTCGCCGCGCAACACGGTGTTGAACCATACGCTACAGTCGTCGCCCAATTTTACGTCGCCTATCAGTGTGGCATTGTCTGCCAAAAAACAATTCTTCCCTATCTCCGGGGTAAATCCCCTGACTGATTTGATGAGTGCCATGATTGCTGTGGTTGTTAGTGTTTATAGTGTTATTTCCTTGCATTTTTCGGCCAGCCAGTTTCGTTCTGTTTCGTCCAGGCCGGGGGCCAGCAGTTGGCAGACCCGGCGGTGGTAGCTGTTCAGCCAGTCGACTTCTTCGTTGTTCAGCATTTCGCGCACGATGCCCTGCGTGTCTATGGGGCAGAGGGTGACGGTCTCGAAGCGCAGGTAGCGTCCGAACATTCCTTCGCCGGCCGGGACGGTGAGCATGAGGTTCTCCGTGCGTATGCCGTGGCTGCCGGCCTTGTAGACCCCGGGTTCGTTTGACGTCAGCATGCCCTGGCGCAGCGGTGTCGGGTTTTCGTTCATGCGGATGCTCTGAGGCCCTTCGTGCACGTTGAGGAAGTGGCCTACGCCGTGTCCGGTGCCGTGCAGGAAGTTCATGCCGTGTTGCCAGAGCGGGATGCGTGCCAGGGCGTCGAGTTGTGCGCCCCGGGTTCCTTCGGGAAAGACTGCGCGTGCCAGGGCGATGTGTCCTTTCAGTATCAATGTATAGTCCGTGCGTTCTTCCTCTGTCAGCGGGCCCAGGGCGATGGTGCGGGTGATGTCTGTGGTGCCGTCCAGGTATTGTGCGCCCGAGTCCAGCAGGAGGAATCCCCGGGGGCGCAGCGGGATGTCTGTTTCCGGCGTAGCCTCGTAGTGGACGATGGCGGCGTGTTCGCCGTATCCGGCAATGGTGTCGAAACTTTCGCCCATGTACAGCGGTTGCGCTGCCCGCAGTTCCTGCAATTTCCGGCTGACGCTGATTTCTGTTTGTCCGCCCCGGGGGACGGCTTCTTCCAGCCATTTCAGGAACTTCACCAAGGCTACCCCGTCGCGTTGCATGGCGCGGTGTAGCCCTTCTATCTCTGTGGCATTGCGCACGGCTTTCAGCAGGGCGACTGGCGACGGCTGGCGGAGCAGGCTGTTGCGGGCGGCAAGCAGCGACATGGCCCGTGCATTGGTCTTGTCGGAATCTGCCCAGACGGTGCCGTAAGCCGTCCCGGCGATGTGTGTCCAGAAGTCTGCATACGGGCGGGTCTCCACTCCGTTCTCCTTCAGGTAGGCGTTTAGCTCGCAGTCTGTCTTTTCCGGGTCGATGAAGAGTATCGCCTTCTCCTTGCCTATCAGCAGGTAGCACACGGCCACCGGGTTGCAATGGATGTCGTTTCCACGGATGTTGAGTGTCCAGGCAATCTCGTCCAACGCCGCCAGCAGCAGGGCGTCGCAGCCTTGGCTGTCCATCTCGCGTCGCAGGATGCCGAGCTTTTCGTCACAGCTTTGTCCGGCGTATGCTACCTTATATATATAGGCTTTCCCGTCGGGCCTGGGAGGGCGGTTTGTCCATATCCCTTGGTAGGGGTCGTTCACGTGGGTGATAGCGATGCTTCTTTCGGACAACAGCCGGCGTAGTCTTTCGGCATAGCTGTCGGCGCAGACCTCCGCGTCGTAGCCTACGGGCAGACTCCGGTCGGCATGGGTGGCGAGATAGGCCGGTATGTCCGGCGTGTCGGGCAGCCCTTCTTTGTACAGGCAGATGCCGCTTCCTTCGAGTTGTGCGGCCGCTTGCAGGAAGTAGCGCGAGTCTGTCCACAACCCGGCTTCGTCGCGGGTGACGACCAGCGTGCCTGCCGAGCCTGTGAAGCCTGAGAACCACTCGCGTGCCTGCCAGTGCGGGGCCACGTATTCGCTGATGTGCGGGTCGGTGCTGGGGATGATGAAAGCGGCTATTCCCTGTTGCTGCATCATGCCGCGCAGTCGTTTGATTCGTTCTTTGACGGGATTGTTCATGGTTGTTTACTTTAAAAGTTCCGTATTCGGACGGTTTTTCAAACCGTCTTCCAAAGGTACGCCTTTTCGGGTAAAAGGAAAACTTTTCGGCCGGAATCTTTTCGCTTTCCGCTTTCCGGCCGCCGTTCTTCTTCTCACAGCCTCCCGCGCGTCTCCCGCTGGGCATGCACCGGAGTGCGGCATGGCCCCGGCGGGCGCCTGTCACAAGAATGAATACGGAAAGACACGGGAATGTCGCGCCTTCGTAACGTGTTTGAAACACATTCGCTGTTCTTTTGCACCGTCAAAAATCTGGAGATAACTTAAAATAAAAAAGATGAAATTCAAAGCATGGATGGTGGGCGTCTTGTGCGCTGGTTTCTGTGTGGAAACCTTTGCGCAGGATGCCGTGTTTAGCTTTGGCGGCAAAGTGGTCGACAAAGCAGGGAAGGGTATTGCCGGAGTCGTGGTGAACGACGGCATGAGTTTTACGCAGACCGACGCCAAAGGCGCATGGAGCCTCCGTACAGACACGACGCGCAGCAAGTTTGTCAGCATTTCCACGCCGGCCGCTTACGAGCTGCCGCAACAAGACGGACTGGCCGCCGGACATTACGTGTCGGTACGCGCGCTGGCCGTGGCCGGAGGACGGCACGACTTCGTGTTGCAGAAACGCCGCCAGGTGTCCGAGCGCTTCTGCTTCATCCCCGTGTCCGACCCTCAAGTGCGCAACGAGCGTGAGATGAAACGCTGGCGCCAAGAGACGGTGCCCGATATGGTGGAAGTCATCGACTCGCTGAAGCAGTCGCGCGAGGTAGTGGGCATGACCCTCGGTGACTTGGTGTTCGACAACATGTCGCTGTATGGCGAATATAAGGCTTCGTTGGAAAACACGGGAGCCACCTTCTTCCAGTGCATCGGCAACCACGACTTCGACAAGCAGTACCAAGACCTGCACAACATGGCCGCCGGAACACCCGTCTACGGCGAGATGGTTTACAACCGCTATTTCGGCCCCACCGACTACTCCTTCAATATCGGAAAGGCTCACGTCGTGACGATGAAGAACCTGAACTACGTAGGAAACAAACACTACCTCGAGGCAATGACAGGCGACCAGATTGCGTGGTTAGAGAAGGACTTGAGCTATGTGCCCAAAGGCAGTCTGGTGCTGCTGAACATGCACGCCGCTGCGTGGAACCGTGTGGGTAAGGACGGAAACATCCGCAACGCGGCCCGTTTGCAGGAGGCACTGAAAGACTATAACGTGCACGTGTTCTGCGGGCATACCCATTTCTTCCAGAACGTCGAAGTCGCTTCTAACCTCTATCAACATAACATAGGCGCTGCTTGCGGTGCCTGGTGGGCAGGCTGGGTAAACCAGTGCGGCGCACCGAACGGCTACCTGGTGGTAGACGTGGACGGTGACCGTTTGAAGTGGCACTACAAGGCCACCCGTCGCGACTTCTCTTACCAGTTCCGCCTGTATAATAAAGGTGAGTTCCAGAGCCAGGCTCCTTTCGTGGTGGCCAACGTCTGGGATTGGGACGATGCCTGCCGCATCGTCTGGTATCAGGACGGCAAGCCCATGGGCGAGATGGAACAGTTTGTCGGCGCCGACGAGGAACGTGCTTCGCAGTTGAAAGACCGCTCCGCAGCCGTGCAGACTCCTCACCTGTTCCGTGCCTTGCCTGCCGACGGCGCTCGCCAGGTGAAAGTGGAGTGGACCAATCGTTTCGGTGAGACATATACCCAGACCATTGACTTATAAACCGGATATACATGGAGGGATATCCTCATCCGTTGCATTGCCGCAGATGCCCGGTTGGCGGCTTGAAGTCCAGGCGTTTCGCGCTGGCCGGCTGTCTCTTCGGACACAGGCGTATGCCGATGGCGTAGTCTTGTTGTAGGTAGAAACCAATCTGACCGGAGGCTGGCAGGCCGACGGTCTGAAATCCGTAGGCTTGGACGGCGATGCAGGACCGGCCATAGGCAACAACAAAGTGGATGCTCCGGAAGACCGGAAAATACAGGGCGATTCTTTGCCCGGCTTCAATGATGGCTTCGCGGCTGGTGCCCGCCGGAGCGGCATTATTGAGGTTGTCTCGTGATGTGGGAAAGAACCTTCCTGCATGCTGAGGCAGCCTCTTTTTCTTTTCTTGTTGTTTGCCTTTTGCTGAAAACGATATACCTTTGTCCCCCCCGAATTGGGGGGAATCTGCTTTCACCGTGGTTCGCGCGGCAGGAAGCAGACACCTGATATGGGTCAAAGGAGACAGTATATGAATATGAATGTATGGAATAAGATAAAAGGGCATCCGAGCCTTGCGCAAGGTACGGCTTATGCGATATTGTTCACCATGGGGACTTGCCATTTGCTGAATGACATGATTCAGTCTGTTATTCCGGCACTGTACCCCTTGCTGAAGGATTTGTACGGTTTTACGTTTGCGCAGATTGGTCTGATTACGTTGGTCTTCCAGTTGACTTCCTCTATTTTCCAGCCCTTCATCGGGCTGTATGCCGACCGTCATCCGCAGCCCTATTCCCTGTCGTTGGGGATGTGCTTTACGCTGGTAGGGCTGTTGGCGTTGGCCTTTTCTTCCGATTTCCTGCTGATTCTTGTGTCGGTGGCGCTGATAGGCTGTGGCTCTTCGGTGTTTCATCCCGAGGCGTCTCGCGTGGCACAGATGGCTTCTGGTGGGCGGAAGAGCCTGGCACAATCCATTTTCCAGGTGGGCGGAAACGGCGGAAGCGCTGTTGGCCCGTTGTTGGCGGCTCTGATTGTCATCCCTTATGGGCAACACGCTGTGGGCTGGTTCGCACTGGCCGCTTTGCTGGCCTCATTTCTGTTGGCGCGGGTGGGCTATTGGTATAGCTTGATGCTGCGTGAGATAAAGACATTTCGCCGCAAGGCACAGGCTGCAACTTCTTCTCTGCCCCGGAAGACAGTGCGCGTAGCGTTGGGCATCCTGGTGCTGATGATATTCTCAAAGTATTTCTTCAATGCCTGCATGACCAGCTATTTCACGTTCTACTTAATGGATAAATTTGCCCTGACGGTGCAGCAGTCTCAGTATTGTCTGTTCGCTTATCTGGCAGCCTTCGCGGCAGGTACATTGCTGGGCGGTTTCTTGGGTGACCGTTACGGACGGAAGTATGTCATCCTGTTCTCCATTCTGGGAGCAGCTCCCTTCACGCTGGCCATGCCCTACCTGAACTTGTTTGGAACGTTGGCCATGGCCATTATAACGGGGTTGGTGATTGCTTCGGCTTTCTCGGCCATCGTAGTGTATGCCACCGACCTGATGCCGGACAAGGTAGGCATGATAGCCGGCATCTTCTTCGGCCTGATGTTTGGCCTGGGCGGCATAGGTTCGGCCTTCTTCGGCTGGCTGGCCGACTTGACCAGCATTGAATACATTTTCCACGTCAGTACATGGCTACCGCTGCTGGGCGTGGTAGCCGTGCTTCTTCCGGACATCAGGCCGGGTGGAGAAGGGAAGTGACCGGAGAGGCTGCGTACGCCTTCCGTTCTCCTGGTTATGCGTGTCCGGTGCGGGTATTCTCAAGACCATTTTGCAGAAAAAAGGTTGAAAGTTTTGTAAATAAAGAAAGTATGTGTAATTTTGCCGCTCGAATTTGACAACAAAACCATTAACTGTTATTTTTTAAACCAAAAACAATGATTGTAGTACCTGTAAAAGAAGGCGAAAACATCGAGAAGGCGCTGAAGAAGTTCAAGCGTAAATTCGAAAAAACCGGCATCGTGAAAGAATTGCGAAACAGACAGCAGTTTGACAAACCCTCTGTAATCAAGAGACTTAAAAGAGAACGTGCCGTTTACGTGCAGAAACTTCAGCAATTAGAGGATTAATAAATCGTAAAATCCTTTGATTTATTGAATTCTTTTTCATACATTCGTTGCATGATTTTAGATATGTGACGGTATGGACTTGACAGACTCTTTTTTGGATTACCTGCGGTATGAACGAAATTACTCGCAGGAAACCGTAAAAGCGTATAGGGAAGACCTGATGCAATTTGAGGTCTACTGTGCGAAAGAAACAAAAGAAGAGTCTTACTCATTGGCCGAGGTCGGGACGCAGACAGTGCGGGGTTGGATTCTGTCGTTGATGGATGAAAACGTTGCCGTTGCTACCGTAAACCGTAAGCTGAGTACCTTGCGTTCTTTTTATCGATTTCTGATGAAGCGGGGCGTCTGTCAGAATAATCCGATGCTGAAAATCGTAGGCCCGAAGAAAAAGAAGCGGTTGCCGGTTTTCGTGAAGGAAAAAGAAATGGACAGATTGCTGGACGATGTGGACTTCGGAGAAGGCTTTGAAGCCTGTCGTGACCGCGCGATTGTAGAAGTGTTCTATCTGACGGGCATCCGTTTGTCTGAGCTGATTGGGCTTAAGGATGAAGATGTGGATTTCTCTTCTTCCCTCATAAAAGTGACGGGAAAACGGAACAAACAACGTCTGATACCCTTTGGTGAAGAACTGAAAAAAGATTTGCAAGTCTATGTCAAGATGCGGGATGAATATGTGAAACCGGACGTGAAAGCGTTTTTTGTGCGCAAAACCGGTGAACAATTATACCGCAGTATCGTTGAATCTATTGTGACGCGAAGCCTTTCGAAAGTGGTGACGCTGAAGAAGAAGTCTCCTCATGTGCTAAGGCACACTTTTGCAACCATGATGCTGAACCATGATGCTCAGTTGACGGCGATAAAGGAACTTTTGGGGCATGAGAGCTTGACTACGACTGAGGTTTATACGCATACCACTTTTGAAGAACTTAAGAGAATGTATAACCAAGCCCATCCTCGGGCGTAATAAAAAGGAGGTAAGTATGGAAGTAAGAATTCAATCAATTCACTTTGACGCATCCGAGCGTCTTCAGGCTTTTATTCAGAAAAAAGCTTTGAAATTGGAAAGGTTTTACGACGATATAAAGAAAGTGGAGGTGTTATTAAAAGTAGTGAAGCCAGAAACAGCCGAGAATAAGGAAGCGGGTGTTAAAGTCTTGGTTCCAAACGGCGAGTTTTACGCGAACAAGGTTTGCGATACGTTTGAAGAAGCGGTAGATTTATGTTTGGAAGCTTTGGAAAAACAACTGGTGAAATACAAAGAAAAGCAACGGAATAAATAAAATCCTGCTAAAATTTTGCGGGTAAAAAATAAATGCCTAAATTTGCAGCCGTTTCGCAAAGAAACCTTCAACGGAACGGTTGCATTTTTGTGAAATGCCTCTTTAGCTCAGTTGGCCAGAGCACGTGATTTGTAATCTCGGGGTCGTTGGTTCGAATCCGACAAGAGGCTCAAAAGAGACAAATGGGCAAATACCAGAGTGGCCAAATGGGGCAGACTGTAAATCTGCTGGTTTATACCTTCGGTGGTTCGAATCCATCTTTGCCCACAAACGATTTCTTTGCTGTTATAGCTCAGCGGTAGAGCACTTCCTTGGTAAGGAAGAGGTCCCGGGTTCAAGTCCCGGTAACAGCTCTTGGTGACGAAGCTGATTATTAATCAAATAAATAACAAGTAAAGCTATGGCTAAAGAGAAATTCGAACGTACCAAACCCCATGTAAATATTGGTACAATTGGTCACGTAGACCACGGTAAGACAACGTTGACTGCTGCTATCACGAAAGTATTGGCAGAAAGAGGTTTTACGAAAGCTGATGAAGTTAAATCTTTCGATCAGATTGACAACGCTCCGGAAGAAAAGGAACGTGGTATCACTATTAATACTTCTCACGTAGAATATGAGACTGCTAACCGTCACTATGCACACGTTGACTGCCCGGGACACGCTGACTATGTAAAGAACATGGTAACGGGTGCTGCTCAGATGGATGGTGCTATCATCGTGGTTGCTGCTACGGATGGTCCTATGCCTCAGACTCGTGAGCACATTCTGTTGGCTCGTCAGGTAAACGTTCCGAGACTGGTAGTGTTCATGAATAAGTGTGACATGGTAGACGACCCCGAAATGCTGGAGCTCGTTGAGATGGAAATGCGTGAACTGCTGTCTGCTTATGATTTTGACGGCGATAACACTCCTTTCATTCAGGGTTCTGCTCTGGGTGCATTGAATGGTGTGAAGAAATGGGAGGATAAGATTATGGAGTTGATGGATGCTGTTGATAGCTGGATTCCTCTGCCTCCGCGTGATATCGATAAGCCTTTCTTGATGCCGGTTGAAGACGTGTTCTCTATTACAGGTCGTGGTACTGTAGCAACGGGTCGTATTGAGACTGGTGTTGTTAAGGTAGGTGATGAAGTTGAGATCCTGGGCTTGGGCGAAGATAAGAAGTCTGTTGTAACAGGTGTCGAGATGTTCCGCAAGCTGTTGGATGAAGGTGAAGCTGGTGATAACGTAGGTCTGTTGCTGCGTGGTATCGATAAGAATGAGATTAAGCGTGGTATGGTTCTCTGCAAGCCCGGTCAGATTAAGCCTCACTCCAAATTTAAAGCTTCTATCTACGTTTTGAAGAAAGAAGAAGGTGGCCGTCACACTCCGTTCCACAATAAATATCGTCCTCAGTTCTATCTGCGTACGATGGACTGCACCGGTGAAATCACTCTGCCGGAAGGCGTTGAAATGGTAATGCCGGGTGATAATGTTGAAATCACGGTTACTCTGATCTATCCGGTAGCCTTGAACGTAGGTTTGCGTTTCGCTATCCGTGAAGGTGGCCGTACAGTAGGTTCGGGTCAGATCACAGAAATTCTTGACTAATCTATAATGGCAGTCAGTTCCCGATTCATTTCGGGAACTGATTTGTTCAGACGGGAGTAGCTCAGTTGGTAGAGCACCGGTCTCCAAAACCGGGTGTCGGGAGTTCGAGCCTCTCCTCCCGTGCTAATATTATTGCAATGAAAAAGATTGTAACATATTTGAAGGAATCTTACGACGAACTTGTTCATAAAGTGTCGTGGCCTACTTATGCCGAACTGACCAGCAGTGCAGTAGCTGTATTATATGCTTCCCTGCTGATTGCATTGGTGGTGTTCGTGATGGACTTCTGTTTCCAGCATGTTATGGAGTTTGTGTATCCTCATTAAATGTAGTGGCGATGTCTGAGGTGGAAAAAAAATGGTATGTTTTGCGTGCCATCAGTGGTAAAGAAGCTAAGGTAAAAGAATATCTTGATGCTGATATTAAGAATAGTGACCTTGGTGAATATGTGTCTCAGGTATTGATTCCTACTGAAAAAGTGTATCAGGTTCGCAATGGTAAGAAAATTGTGAAGGAAAGGAGTTATCTCCCTGGTTACGTTTTGGTGGAGGCTGCTTTAGTAGGTGAGGTACCTCATCATTTGAGAAATACTCCTAATGTGATAGGTTTTTTGGGCGGTTTGGACAAACCTGTGCCCTTGAGACAATCAGAAGTCAATCGGATTCTTGGTACTGTTGACGAATTGCAGGATGCTGGTGAAGATATTGGTGTCCCGTTTGTAGTCGGCGAGGCTGTAAAGGTGAATTATGGCCCGTTCAGCGGATTCAGTGGCGTCATTGAGGAAGTGAATGCTGAGAAGAAGAAATTGAAGGTTATGGTAAAGATATTCGGACGGAAAACTCCGTTGGAATTAGGCTTTATGCAAGTAGAAAAAGAATGATGCAGAGTTACGCTGCATTGTTTCGTCATTAGTGTAATTATAAATCAATTAAAAAATGGCTAAAGAAGTTGCTGGACTAATCAAGTTACAGATTAAAGGAGGCGCTGCAAATCCATCACCTCCCGTAGGCCCTGCTTTGGGTTCGAAGGGTATTAATATCATGGAGTTTTGCAAGCAATTCAATGCCAGAACCCAAGACAAAGCAGGGAAGGTTCTTCCTGTAATCATTACTTATTATGCGGATAAGTCTTTCGATTTTGTCATCAAAACTCCTCCTGTTGCTATTCAACTATTGGAGTTGGCAAAGGTGAAAAGTGGTTCCGCAGAGCCTAATCGTAAGAAGGTCGCCGAGATTACGTGGGATCAGGTTCGTACGATTGCTCAGGATAAGTTGGTCGATTTGAACTGCTTTACTGTGGAGGCTGCTATGAAAATGGTTGCAGGTACAGCAAGAAGCATGGGTATCACAGTAAAAGGGGAGTTCCCGGTTAATAATCAATAAACTTCAATTAGAATGGGTAAACTGACAAAAAATCAAAAGTTGGCTGCAGAAAAGATTGAAGCAGGGAAAGCCTACTCTCTCAAGGAAGCTTCTCAATTGGTAAAGGATATTACTTATACCAAATTTGATGCTTCGTTGGATATCGACGTACGTCTGGGAGTTGACCCGCGTAAAGCTAATCAGATGGTAAGAGGTGTTGTTTCTCTTCCTCATGGAACAGGCAAAGTAACGCGTGTCTTGGTATTGTGTACGCCGGATGCTGAAGCTGCTGCAAAGGATGCAGGCGCTGACTATGTTGGTCTTGATGAGTATATCGAAAAGATCAAAGGTGGATGGACGGATGTTGATGTGATTATCACGATGCCTTCCATCATGGGTAAGATTGGTGCCCTCGGGCGTATTCTGGGCCCTCGTGGATTGATGCCTAATCCGAAGAGCGGTACTGTGACAATGGATGTTGCCAAGGCTGTTAAAGAGGTTAAGCAAGGTAAAATAGACTTTAAGGTTGACAAGAGTGGTATTGTGCATACTTCAATCGGTAAGGTCTCTTTTAGTGCAGATCAGATTCGTGATAATGCTAAGGAATTCATCTCTACGCTGATTAAGTTGAAACCGGCTGCGGCTAAAGGTACTTATATTAAGAGCATTTATCTTTCTAGTACAATGAGTGCGGGTATCAAGATTGACCCGAAATCAGTGGAAGAAATCTAATAAAACGGACAAATAATGAGAAAGGAAGATAAAAGTAGGATTATTGAACAGATTGCCGCTACGATAAAGGAATACGGTCATTTCTATTTGGTGGATACAACGGCTATGAATGCTGCTTCTACAAGTGCATTGCGTGCTGCTTGTTATAAAGCTGACATCAAATTGATGGTAGTAAAGAATACGTTGCTGCACAAGGCTCTTGAGAACTTGGATGGTGATTATTCTCCTTTGTATGGCTGTCTGAAGGGTACAACGGCGATTATGTTTTGCAATGTCGCAAATGCGCCGGCAAAGTTGCTCAAGGATAAAGCCAAAGATGGTATTCCTGGGTTGAAAGCTGCTTACGCAGAAGAAGGTTTCTATGTAGGAGCTGATCAGTTAGAGGCTCTCGTAGCTATCAAGAGTAAGAATGAAGTTATTGCTGAAATTGTTGCTTTGCTGCAATCTCCGGCTAAGAATGTTATTTCTGCTCTACAATCGGGTGGTAACACTCTTCACGGAGTTCTTAAAACTCTTGGTGAACGTACAGAGGCTTAATGTCTCTATAATTAATGGATTTCTAGAGAATCCTTATCAATCAAATTATTTAGTATTATAACAATTAAATTCATAACAAAAATGGCAGATTTGAAAGCTTTTGCAGAACAATTAGTTAACTTGACAGTAAAAGAAGTTAATGAACTTGCTACGATTTTGAAGGAAGAATATGGTATTGAACCTGCTGCTGCAGCTGTTGCAGTTGCTGCTGGCCCTGCTGCTGGTGGTGCTGCTGCTGTAGAAGAGAAGACTTCTTTTGATGTAGTTTTGAAGAGTGCGGGTGCCGCTAAACTTCAGGTCGTTAAGGCTGTGAAGGAAGCTTGTGGTTTGGGCTTGAAAGAGGCTAAGGACATGGTAGATGGTGCACCTAGTGTATTGAAAGAAGGTTTGGCTAAAGACGAAGCAGAATCGTTGAAGAAAACATTGGAAGAAGCTGGAGCTGAAGTTGAACTTAAATAACATTTGCCTGTAATTCAGGTCATACGGTTAAGAACTCTTTGTAGAAAGGGTTCTTAACCTTTTTGTGCATATATTTAAATTTCACTTCCACAAATCCATTCTCCAGATGTCTTCAAATATTGTAAATCAGAGAGTTAATTTCGCTTCAACTAAGAATCCTCTTGCATATCCTGATTTCTTAGATGTGCAGTTGAAGTCATTTAAAGACTTTTTGCAACTGGATACTCCTCCTGAGAAGCGTAAGAATGAGGGGTTGTATAAAGTATTTGCTGAAAACTTTCCCATTGCCGATACAAGAAATAATTTCGTACTTGAATTTTTGGACTATTATATTGATCCGCCGCGTTATACCATTGATGAGTGTATAGAGCGGGGGCTTACTTATAGCGTTCCATTGAAGGCGAAATTGAAATTGTATTGTACTGATCCTGATCATGAGGATTTTGATACGGTGATTCAGGATGTATTTCTGGGTCCTATCCCTTATATGACGGAGAAGGCTACTTTTGTTATTAATGGAGCTGAGCGAGTTGTTGTGTCTCAGTTGCACCGTTCGCCTGGTGTCTTTTTCGGACAAAGCGTACACGCTAATGGGACGAAATTGTATTCTGCGCGTATTATCCCGTTTAAAGGTTCGTGGATAGAGTTTGCTACGGATATCAACAATGTGATGTATGCGTATATTGACCGCAAAAAGAAGTTGCCAGTTACAACTTTGCTGAGGGCTATTGGTTTCGAAAACGATAAGGATATTCTTGAGATTTTTAATTTGGCTGAAGAAATTAAGGTTAATAAGACAAATCTTAAGAAAGTTGTAGGACGCAAATTGGCTGCTCGCGTTTTGAAGACGTGGATTGAAGATTTTGTGGATGAGGATACCGGTGAAGTTGTTTCTATCGAGCGTAATGAGGTAGTCATTGATCGTGAAACTGTCATTGAGCCGGAGCATATTGAGCTTATTCTTGAATCGGGTATTCAAAATATTTTAGTTCATAAAGAGGAACAGAATCAGTCTGATTATTCGATTATTTATAATACATTGCAGAAAGACCCGAGTAACTCGGAGAAGGAAGCTGTATTGTATATCTATCGGCAGTTGCGTAATGCGGATCCGGCCGATGATGCCAGTGCACGTGAAGTTATCAATAATTTGTTCTTCTCTGAAAAAAGATATGACTTGGGGGATGTCGGTCGTTATCGTATAAACAAAAAATTGAATTTGACGACGGACATGGATGTGCGTGTTCTTACAAAAGAGGACATTATTGAAATTATAAAGTATCTGATTGAACTGATTAATTCGAAGGCAGTGGTCGATGATATTGACCATCTGAGTAACCGTCGTGTAAGAACCGTAGGTGAGCAATTGTCTAACCAATTTGCCATTGGTCTGGCTCGTATGTCTCGTACCATCCGCGAGCGTATGAATGTTCGTGATAATGAAGTATTTACTCCCATTGATTTAATTAATGCCAAAACAATTTCTTCTGTCATTAATTCTTTCTTTGGAACCAATGCTTTGTCACAGTTCATGGACCAAACAAATCCTTTGGCTGAGATTACTCACAAACGTCGTATGTCTGCGTTAGGTCCTGGTGGCTTGTCACGTGACCGTGCAGGATTTGAGGTCCGAGATGTGCATTATACGCATTATGGTCGCTTGTGTCCTATTGAAACCCCGGAAGGTCCTAACATCGGTTTGATATCTTCGCTTTGTGTATATGCAAAGATTAATGATTTAGGATTCATTGAAACTCCGTATCGCAAGGTAGAGAATGGCAAGGTTGATTTATCGGATAACGGTTTGGTATATTTGACGGCAGAAGAGGAAGAAGGCAAGATTATCGCTCAGGGAAATGCGCCGTTGAATGATGACGGCACGTTTATTCGTGACAGGGTAAAGGCACGTCAGGATGCGGATTATCCCGTAGTACCACCGAGCGAGGTAGAATTGATGGATGTTTCGCCGCAGCAGATTGCCTCTATTGCCGCTTCGCTGATTCCCTTCTTGGAGCATGACGATGCTAACCGCGCGTTGATGGGATCGAACATGATGCGTCAGGCTGTTCCTTTGTTGAGAAGCGAGGCTCCTATTGTGGGTACGGGCATTGAGCGCCAGTTGGCTCGTGATTCTCGTACGCAGATAGCTGCTGAAGGTGATGGCGTGATTGATTTTGTGGATGCTACTACTATTCGCATATTGTATGACCGTACGGAAGAAGAAGAGTTCGTAAGTTTTGAACCGGCACTGAAAGAATATAAGATTCCCAAATGGCGTCGTACGAATCAGAATATGACCATTGATTTGCGTCCGATTTGTGATAAGGGGCAACGTGTAACTAAAGGTCAGATTTTGACAGAAGGTTATGCTACTCAAGATGGTGAACTGGCTTTGGGTAGGAATCTATTGGTTGCTTTCATGCCATGGAAGGGGTACAATTATGAGGATGCCATTGTGTTGAACGAACGTGTAGTCCGCGAAGATTTGCTGACCTCTGTCCATGTGGAAGAGTTCTCTCTAGAAGTACGGGAGACCAAACGTGGTATGGAAGAACTGACCTCAGATATTCCTAATGTCAGTGAAGAAGCTACCAAGGATTTGGACGATAATGGTATAGTTCGTGTAGGTGCTCGCATTGAGCCGGGTGATATATTGATTGGTAAGATCACACCTAAAGGTGAATCAGATCCTTCACCCGAAGAAAAGCTACTTCGAGCCATCTTTGGTGATAAGGCCGGTGATGTGAAAGATGCTTCTTTGAAGGCTTCCCCATCGTTGAAAGGTGTGGTGATTGGCAAGCGCTTGTTCTCGCGGGTTATTAAGACGAGAAGTTCGAAGATGTCAGACAAAGCTCTGTTGCAGAAACTTGATGAAGAGTTTGATGATAAAGTGTCAGACTTGCGAAAAATTCTGATTAATAAGTTGCTGAAGCTGACAGAGAATTATACGTCTGAGGGTGTTAAAGATTACATGGGCACAGATGTCATTTCTAAAGGAGCAAAATTCTCTGCGGCTGATTTCAGTGACTTGGATTTCACGGCTATTCAATTGAGTGGCTGGACAAAGGATGAACATACTAACGGTTTGATTCGTACTTTAGTTATGAATTTCATTCGGAAGTATAAGGAGCAAGATGCTGACTTGAAACGTAAAAAATTTGCTATTACCATTGGTGATGAATTGCCTGCGGGAATTATTCAGATGGCCAAGGTTTATGTGGCAAAGAAACGTAAGATTGGCGTAGGTGATAAGATGGCTGGTCGTCACGGAAATAAAGGTATTGTTTCTCGTGTTGTCCGCCAGGAAGATATGCCATTCTTGGCAGACGGTACTCCGGTCGATATTGTATTGAATCCGCTGGGTGTGCCCTCTCGTATGAATATCGGACAGATCTTCGAGACTGTATTGGGACGTGCCGGAAAGAAATTGGGCGTCAAATTTGCTACACCGATTTTTGATGGTGCTTCTTTGGATGATTTGAATGAATGGACTGATAAGGCCGGACTGCCTCGCCTTGGCAAAACTACTCTTTATGACGGTGGCACTGGGGAGGCTTTCGAGCAGCAGGCAACAGTCGGGGTAATATATATGCTAAAGCTGGGGCACATGGTTGAAGACAAGATGCATGCTCGTTCCATTGGTCCGTATTCCTTGATTACACAACAACCGTTAGGTGGTAAAGCCCAGTTCGGCGGTCAGCGTTTTGGTGAGATGGAAGTTTGGGCATTGGAAGCTTTTGGCGCAGCCCATGTCTTGCAGGAAATCCTGACGATCAAATCAGATGATGTGGTCGGACGTTCTAAGGCTTATGAAGCCATTGTTAAAGGTGAGCCTATGCCTACGCCGGGTATTCCGGAATCTCTGAATGTGCTGTTGCACGAGTTGCAAGGCTTGTGCTTGAGTATCAATCTGGAGTAAGCAAACGGAGATGTACCATTTATTCAATCGTCAATTTTCAATAAACAAATAATATGGCTTTTAGGAAAGATAACAAGATAAAGAGTAATTTCTCGAAGATATCCATTGGTTTGGCTTCTCCGGAAGAAATCTTGGAAAATTCGAGCGGTGAAGTTTTAAAGCCTGAAACTATCAACTATCGTACGTATAAGCCGGAACGTGACGGTTTGTTCTGCGAACGTATTTTTGGCCCAGTAAAAGATTACGAGTGTCATTGCGGAAAGTATAAGCGTATCCGTTACAAAGGCATTGTCTGCGATCGTTGCGGTGTGGAGGTGACAGAAAAGAAGGTTCGCCGTGAACGCATGGGACACATTCAACTGGTGGTGCCGGTAGCACATATCTGGTATTTCCGTTCGCTTCCCAATAAAATTGGTTATTTGTTGGGGTTGCCGACGAAAAAGCTGGATGCCATCATTTATTATGAGCGTTATGTGGTCATTCAGCCCGGTGTGTTGGGTGATGAAGTGGCTAAGTACGATTTGCTGGAAGAAAGCGAATATTTGGACTTGTTGGACAAACTCCCGAAGGATAATCAGTTCCTGGAAGACTCTGACCCCAATAAGTTTATTGCCAAAATGGGTGCCGAGGCCATTTACGACTTGCTGTCTAACTTGGATTTGGACGCATTGTCTTACGAATTGCGCCATCGTGCGGGCAGCGATGCTTCGCAGCAGCGTAAGAATGAGGCTTTGAAACGTTTGCAAGTGGTCGAGTCGTTCCGTGCTTCGCGTGGCCGCAACAAACCCGAATGGATGATTGTGCGTATTGTGCCGGTTATTCCTCCCGAACTGCGTCCGTTGGTACCGTTGGATGGTGGCCGTTTTGCTACTTCTGACTTGAACGACCTCTACCGTCGTGTCATTATCCGTAACAACCGTTTGAAGCGTTTGATTGAAATCAAGGCGCCTGAAGTCATCTTGCGCAATGAAAAGCGTATGTTGCAAGAGGCTGTTGACTCGTTGTTTGACAATTCTCGTAAATCGAGTGCGGTGAAGACAGATGCCAATCGCCCGTTGAAATCTCTTTCGGACAGTTTGAAAGGTAAGCAAGGCCGCTTCCGTCAGAACCTGTTGGGTAAGCGTGTGGACTATTCGGCCCGTTCGGTTATCGTCGTTGGTCCTGAATTGCGCATGGGTGAATGTGGTATCCCCAAGTTGATGGCTGCCGAACTGTATAAGCCTTTCATTATCCGCAAACTTATCGAGCGTGGCATTGTCAAGACGGTGAAGAGTGCCAAGAAGATTGTGGACCGCAAGGAACCGGTTATTTGGGACATCCTGGAACATGTGATGAAGGGACATCCTGTACTGTTGAACCGTGCCCCGACATTGCACCGTCTGGGTATCCAGGCTTTCCAGCCGAAGATGATTGAAGGCAAAGCTATTCAGCTGCACCCGTTGGCATGTACGGCATTTAACGCCGACTTCGACGGCGACCAGATGGCGGTACACTTGCCTTTGAGCAATGAGGCTATTTTGGAAGCGCAGATGTTGATGCTGCAATCTCATAACATTCTGAATCCGGCCAACGGTGCTCCTATTACGGTGCCTGCTCAGGATATGGTGCTCGGTTTGTACTATATTACCAAGTTGCGCAAGGGCGCTAAGGGTGAGGGACTGACGTTCTATGGCCCGGAAGAAGCCCTCATAGCTTACAATGAAGGCAAATGTGACATCCACGCGCCGGTCAGTGTGCTGGTGAATGATGTGGACGAACAGGGCAACATTGTCAAGAAAATGATGCACGACACCTCGGTAGGCCGTGTGATTGTAAATGAAATCGTTCCGGATAAAGCCGGTTATATCAATACCATTATTTCCAAGAAGTCTCTGCGTGATATCATCAGCCACGTCATCAAGGTGTGTGGCGTGTCCGAGGCGGCTGACTTCCTGGATGGCATCAAGAATTTGGGTTATTACATGGCCTTCAAGGGTGGCTTGTCGTTCAACTTGGGCGATATTATCATTCCGGAAGAGAAAGAGGCTTTGGTGCAGAAGGGTTATGATGAGGTAGAACAGGTTATCAATAACTATAACATGGGCTTCATCACCAATAACGAACGTTATAACCAGGTGATTGACATCTGGACGCACGTCAACTCTGAACTTTCAAACATCTTGATGAAGACAATTTCGGAAGATGACCAAGGCTTCAACTCTGTGTACATGATGCTGGATTCCGGTGCCCGTGGTTCTAAAGAGCAGATTCGTCAGTTGTCCGGTATGCGTGGTCTGATGGCCAAGCCGCAGAAAGCCGGTGCCGAAGGCGGTCAGATTATCGAGAACCCGATTCTTTCGAACTTTAAGGAAGGCCTTTCGGTGCTGGAGTACTTCATCTCTACGCATGGTGCCCGTAAGGGTTTGGCCGATACGGCCTTGAAGACGGCTGATGCCGGATATCTGACGCGTCGTCTGGTAGACGTGTCGCACGATGTGATTGTGAACGAAGAAGACTGCGGTACGTTGCGCGGACTGGTGTGCACGGCTTTGAAGAACAATGACGAGGTTATTGCTACACTTTACGAGCGTATCCTGGGCCGTGTGTCTGTCCATGATATTGTTCATCCGACTACGGGCGAGCTGATTGTGGCCGGCGGTGAGGAAATCACGGAAGAAATAGCCCAGAAGATTGAAGACTCTCCGATAGAAAGCGTTGAAATCCGTTCGGTATTGACTTGCGAGTCGAAGAGGGGTGTCTGCGCCAAATGTTATGGCCGCAATTTGGCTACGAGCCGCATGGTTCAGAAAGGTGAGGCTGTGGGCGTTATTGCCGCCCAGTCTATTGGTGAGCCGGGTACGCAGTTGACTTTGCGTACGTTCCATGCCGGTGGTACGGCTGCCAACATTGCTGCCAACGCCAGCATCGTGGCGAAGAACAATGCCCGCTTGGAGTTTGAAGAGCTCCGTACGGTGGATGTCGTAGACGAAATGGGCGAGGCTGCTAAGGTCGTTGTCGGCCGTCTGGCAGAATTGCGCTTTGTCGACATAAACACAGACATCGTGTTGTCTACGCACAACGTGCCTTATGGTTCTACGTTGTATGCCAACGATGGCGATGTGGTGGAGAAAGGCAAGCTGATTGCGCGTTGGGACCCCTTCAATGCGGTTATCATTACGGAAGCTGCCGGTAAGATTGAGTTCGAGGATGTGATTGAGAACGTGACTTATAAGGTAGAGTCGGACGAGTCTACCGGTCTGCGTGAAATCATCATCATAGAGTCGAAGGATAAGACAAAGGTGCCGACGGCACATATCGTGACAGAAGATGGCGAGCTGATTCGCACTTACAACCTGCCTGTGGGCGGTCACGTGGTGGTGGAAGACAAGCAACTGGTGAAAGCTGGTGACGTGATTGTGAAGATTCCGCGTGCCGTAGGTAAGGCCGGTGATATCACGGGTGGTCTGCCTCGTGTAACCGAGTTGTTCGAGGCACGTAATCCGTCTAACCCGGCTGTGGTTTCGGAAATTGACGGTGAGATTACGATGGGCAAGGTGAAACGCGGTAACCGCGAAATCATTGTTACGTCGAAGACGGGTGACGTGAAGAAATACCTCGTGCCTCTGTCCAAGCAAATTCTGGTACAAGAGAACGACTATGTGCGTGCCGGTACGCCCTTGTCCGACGGTGCCATTACGCCGGCCGATATCTTGGCCATCAAGGGACCCACGGCTGTGCAGGAGTACATCGTGAATGAGGTGCAGGACGTTTACCGCCTGCAAGGTGTGAAGATTAACGACAAGCACTTTGAAATCATTGTCCGCCAGATGATGCGCAAGGTTGAAATCAATGAGCCGGGTGATACCCGCTTCCTGGAACAACAGGTGGTGGACAAGCTGGAGTTCATGGAAGAGAACGACCGCATCTGGGGCAAGAAAGTGGTGGTAGACGCCGGCGACTCGCAGACATTGCAGCCGGGACAGATTGTGACGGCGCGCAAGTTGCGTGACGAAAATTCGATGCTGAAGCGCCGCGACCTGAAACCCGTTGAAGTGCGCGATGCTGTGCCGGCTACTTCTACGCAGATTCTTCAGGGTATTACCCGTGCTGCTTTGCAGACGTCGAGCTTCATGTCGGCTGCATCGTTCCAGGAGACAACGAAGGTCTTGAACGAGGCTGCCATCAACGGCAAGGTCGACAAACTGGAGGGCATGAAGGAGAACGTCATCTGCGGTCACCTGATTCCGGCCGGTACCGGTCAGCGCGAGTTCGACAAGCTTATCGTTGGTTCGAAGGAAGAATACGACCGTATGCTGGCCAACAAGAAGACTGTACTGGACTTTGCCATGGCCGATGCGGAGAAGGTGGAAGATGAGTAAGCCGACTTGAAATATAGGTTATAAACTGTTGAAGGGAGACAGGGTGCGTGACGTTGGTCATGCCCTGTCTCCCTTCTTCTTTGGGGGGCGGTGCTTCCGTCGCACGACAGCCTTGCTTCTTCCTCGTCGTGGCCCTGCTTCTTCCGGGCGGTTCCCGACGCCGCAGTGCATCCGGCTGAAATAAAAAATGGCTTCCGGCGTCGGAGACCATGTTTAAATTGTGTATCTTTGCCCCATGTTGTACTAATTAATCATGAAGTAGAGATATGGAAAACCAAGAAAACACAGGTGGTCAGTTGCAGATAGAGTTGAAAGAAGAAATCGGCTTGGGCACGTATGCCAACCTGGCTGTCATTACCCATTCCAGTTCCGAGTTTATCCTCGATTTCGTGCGTGTGCTGCCCGGCATGCCTAAAGCTTCCGTGCAGTCACGTATTATTCTTGCGCCTGAACATGCCAAACGCTTGCTGCGTGCCCTCGAAGAAAATATCGGTAAATATGAACGTTCGTTCGGCCCTATCTCTATGCCGGAGGAGAAGGCGCTGTCTTTCCCCAACATGACGGGCGAGGCGTGAACATGCAGCCGGATATCTTTCCTGCCGGGGATTCTCTTTCGAACTGGCAGGCCTGCTGGGAGAGAATCCTTGCAAGCCAGACTATGCCCCGGCAGACCGCAGTAACGCTTTTGTCACATCGTCAGGGCAGGTGGAGGCCGTTTCCTCAAAAAAATATTCGTAGTGCATTGATTATTCAAAACTTATTCGTAACTTTGCAGCCCGAAAAAGTGTATAGTTGAGAAAATATATAAATTAACATATAATTAAAAATAATCAAAATGCCTACAATTCAGCAATTAGTAAGAAAGGGCCGTCAGGTGCTGGTGGACAAAAGTAAGTCTCCCGCGCTGGATTCATGCCCTCAGAGACGCGGCGTTTGCGTGAGAGTGTACACAACCACTCCGAAAAAACCTAATTCGGCTATGCGTAAAGTAGCCCGTGTGCGTTTGACCAATGGTAAGGAAGTGAACTCTTACATTCCGGGCGAAGGTCACAACCTGCAGGAGCACTCCATCGTGCTGGTGCGTGGCGGTCGTGTGAAAGACCTGCCGGGTGTACGTTACCACATCGTTCGCGGCACGTTGGATACGGCTGGCGTGGCCGGGCGTACACAGAGACGTTCCAAATATGGCGCCAAGCGTCCGAAACCGGGTCAGGCTGCTCCCGCTAAGAAGAAATAACAAGCAGTTTTAGTAATAGATAAACCGAAAGTAAAACCATTACGTTTCAGTTTACTTGGAGATATTGACGGTTGAGTAAATTTCCCGGTGGGGAAGTTGAAGACGACAGAGGCAAGCAACCAAGAACGAAACATTATTCTTAACAGAAATGAGAAAAGCAAAACCGAAGAAACGCGTTATCCTGCCGGATCCCGTGTTCAATGATGTGAAGGTTTCCAAGTTCGTGAACCATCTGATGTATGATGGCAAGAAGAATACTTCTTATGAGATTTTCTACGCCGCTTTGGAAACAGTGAAGAACAAAATGCAGAACGAGGAAAAGACTCCTCTCGAAATCTGGAAGAAAGCTTTGGACAATGTGACTCCCCAGGTGGAGGTGAAGTCCCGCCGTGTAGGTGGTGCTACGTTCCAAGTTCCGACAGAAATCCGTCCCGAACGTAAGGAGTCAGTTTCTATGAAAAACCTGATTAACTTCGCCCGCAAACGTGGCGGCAAGTCTATGGCCGACAAACTGGCTGCCGAAATCATGGATGCCTATAATGAACAAGGTGGCGCCTTCAAGCGCAAGGAAGACATGCACCGCATGGCCGAAGCCAACCGTGCATTTGCTCACTTCCGCTTCTGATAGCTCCGGCTGTAATCTTGAAGAATGACGAAACTTATTTAAGAAAAGGATAATAAATGGCAAAGCAAGATTTACATTTGACGCGTAATATCGGTATCATGGCCCACATCGATGCCGGTAAGACTACCACTTCTGAACGTATCCTGTTCTATACGGGTTTGACGCACAAGATTGGCGAAGTTCATGACGGTGCCGCTACGATGGACTGGATGGAACAGGAGCAAGAGCGTGGTATCACGATTACCTCTGCTGCTACCACGACTTACTGGAACTATGCAGGGCATAAATACAAAATCAACTTGATTGACACTCCGGGACACGTGGACTTCACGGCCGAAGTAGAACGCTCATTGCGCGTGCTGGACGGTGCCGTGGCAACTTACTGTGCCGTGGGTGGCGTTGAGCCTCAGTCTGAAACCGTATGGCGTCAGGCCGATAAATACAATGTTCCCCGTATCGGCTATGTGAACAAGATGGACCGTTCGGGCGCAGACTTCTTTGAAGTACTCCGCCAGATGAAGGAGATTCTCGGTGCCAATCCTTGTGCCGTGGTAATACCTATCGGCGCAGAGGAAAACTTCAAGGGCGTAGTCGACCTGATAAAGATGAAAGCTATCCTGTGGCACGATGAGACCATGGGCGCAGACTACGATGTAGAAGAAATCCCGGCCAACCTGAAAGACGAAGCCGAAGAGTGGAGAGGCAAAATGCTCGAAACCGTGGCTGAGTTTGACGATGCGCTGATGGAGAAGTATTTTGATGATCCTTCTACTATTACAGAAGAGGAAATCTTGCGTGCACTTCGTGCCGGAACGCTGAAGATGGAGATTGTTCCCATGCTGTGCGGCTCTTCCTTCAAGAATAAAGGCGTACAGACGCTGCTCGATTACGTCTGCGCATTCTTGCCTTCTCCGCTGGATACTCCGAACATCGTGGGTACCAATCCTAATACCGGAGCTGAAGAAGACCGCAAGCCGGATGAAGATGAAAAGACGGCGGCCCTGGCCTTTAAGATTGCTACCGACCCCTATGTAGGTCGTCTGACTTTCTTCCGCGTATATTCCGGTAAGGTAGAAGCCGGTTCTTATATCTACAACAGCCGCTCGGGCAAAAAGGAACGCGTTTCCCGTTTGTTCCAGATGCACTCCAACAAGCAGAATCCCGTAGAACTGATTTCTGCCGGCGATATAGGCGCAGGCGTTGGATTCAAGGACATCCGTACAGGCGATACGCTCTGCGACGAGACCGCTCCGATTGTGCTTGAGTCTATGGACTTCCCCGAACCCGTTATCGGTATCGCAGTGGAGCCCAAGACGCAGAAGGACATGGACAAACTGTCCAACGGCTTGGCCAAGTTGGCTGAAGAAGACCCGACCTTTACGGTTCGTACCGACGAGCAAACCGGTCAGACCGTTATCTCGGGTATGGGTGAGCTTCACTTGGATATCATCATCGACCGTCTGAAACGTGAGTTCAAGGTTGAATGTAATCAAGGTAAGCCTCAGGTTAACTACAAGGAAGCTATCACGAAGACCGTTAACCTGCGCGAAGTCTATAAGAAGCAGTCCGGTGGTCGCGGTAAGTTCGCCGACATCATTGTAAATGTTGGTCCGGTAGATGAAGACTTCAAGGAAGGTGGCCTGCAGTTCATCAACGAAGTGACGGGCGGTAACATTCCTAAGGAATTCATTCCTTCTGTTCAGAAGGGCTTCCAGACTGCCATGAAGAATGGCGTGCTGGCCGGCTTCCCGATGGACAGCTTGAAGGTGACGCTGCTGGATGGTTCGTTCCACCCCGTAGACTCCGACCAGCTCTCGTTCGAAATCTGCGCTATCCAGGCCTACAAGAACGCTTGTGCTAAGGCAGGTCCCGTGCTGATGGAGCCCATCATGAAGCTGGAGGTCGTTACTCCGGAAGAAAACATGGGTGACGTAATCGGTGACTTGAACAAGCGCCGTGGCCAGGTAGAAGGCATGGAATCCAGCCGCTCGGGTGCCCGTATCGTCAAGGCTATGGTGCCCCTGGCAGAAATGTTCGGCTATGTAACAGCCTTGCGTACCATTACTTCTGGCCGTGCCACCTCTTCCATGACTTACGACCACCACGCACAAGTATCCACTTCGATTGCGAAGGCTGTGCTGGAAGAAGTCAAAGGACGTGCTGATTTGCTTTAATAAAAATCAAACTGAGCCCGCAGGTTAGCGTATGACTCTTAACCTGCGGCGCTCTTGTAAGTATAAATGTTTAATTAAAAAACGAAAATGAGTCAGAAAATCAGAATCAAACTGAAATCTTACGACCACAACTTGGTGGACAAGTCGGCCGAAAAGATTGTTAGAACGGTGAAAGCAACAGGTGCTATCGTAAGTGGCCCTATTCCTCTGCCTACGCACAAACGTATTTTTACGGTAAACCGTTCGACTTTCGTTAACAAGAAGTCACGTGAACAGTTCGAGCTTTCTTCTTATAAGAGATTGATCGATATTTACAGCTCGACTGCCAAGACCGTTGACGCGCTGATGAAGCTGGAATTGCCCAGTGGTGTGGAAGTAGAAATCAAAGTGTAAGTGAATTAAATTTTTTAGTGAAATGCCAGGATTATTAGGAAAAAAAATCGGAATGACATCCGTTTTCAGTGCCGAGGGTAAGAATGTACCATGCACTGTTATCGAAGCAGGTCCTTGTGTAGTTACTCAGGTGAAGACCGTAGAAAAAGACGGCTATGCAGCCGTTCAGCTGGGCTTTCAGGAAAAGAAAGAAAAGCATACGACGAAGCCTTTGATGGGCCATTTCAAAAAGGCCGGAGTAACTCCCAAGAAACACTTGGCTGAGTTCAAAGAATTTGAAACAGAATTGAATCTGGGTGATACCGTAACCGTTGAACTGTTTAATGACGCTGCATTTGTTGACGTCATCGGCACTTCGAAAGGTAAAGGTTTCCAAGGTGTAGTTAAGAGGCATGGCTTTGGCGGTGTCGGCCAGACCACTCACGGTCAGCACAACCGCGCACGTAAGCCGGGTTCTATTGGTGCTTGTTCTTATCCTGCAAAAGTCTTCAAAGGCATGCGCATGGGTGGACAGATGGGTGGCAACAGGGTGACTGTTCAAAACCTGCAAGTATTAAAAGTAATCGCGGAACACAATCTGCTCTTGATCAAGGGCTCTGTTCCTGGTTGCAAAGGTTCAATCGTAATAATTGAGAAATAATGGAAGTTAACGTATATAACATTAAAGGTGAAGACACTGGAAGAAAGGTTACGTTAAACGAATCTATCTTCGGAATTGAGCCCAACGACCACGCTATTTACTTGGATGTTAAGCAGTTCATGGCTAACCAGCGTCAGGGCACACACAAGTCTAAGGAAAGAAGCGAAATCAGTGGTTCTACGCGCAAGATTGGTCGCCAGAAAGGTGGTGGCGGTGCACGTCGTGGTGACATGAACTCGCCTGTATTGGTAGGTGGCGGCCGGGTATTTGGTCCTAAGCCTCGCGATTATTTCTTCAAGCTGAATAAGAAAGTGAAAGCTTTGGCTCGTAAATCCGCACTTTCTTACAAGGCTCAGAATAATGCAATCATCGTCATCGAGGATTTCACTTTTGATGCTCCGAAGACCAAGGAATTTGTTGATATCACAAAAAATCTTAAAGTTTCTGATCAGAAGCTCCTTATGGTTTTCCCGGATGCAAATAAAAACGTATATTTGTCGGCTCGTAATTTGAAAAGGGCAAATGTGCAGACAGTCTCTGGTCTAAACACTTATCGTGTATTGGATGCAGGGGTTCTTGTGCTTACAGAGAACGCTCTTTCTGCCATTGACAATATCTTAAGTAAAAAGGAGGCTTAAATAATGGGAATTATTATTAAACCGTTAGTGACAGAGAAAATGACTGCTATAACCGATAAGGCTAACAACCGTTTCGGTTTTATTGTGCGTCCTGACGCTAATAAATTGGAAATTAAGAAAGAAGTAGAAGCCCTTTACAATGTAACAGTATTGGATGTTAATACCATCCGTTACGCTGGTAAAAGCAAGGCTCGTTATACGAAGGCAGGTCTCATTAATGGACGTACGAATGCTTATAAGAAAGCTATTGTAACGTTGAAAGAAGGAGATACGATTGATTTTTATAGCAATATTTAATAGAAATGGCAGTACGTAAATTTAAGCCCACAACACCGGGGCAAAGACATAAAATTATTGGTACTTTCGAAGAAATTACTGCACGGGTACCAGAAAAGTCTCTTGTATTTGGTAAGAAATCCTCAGGTGGCCGTAACAACGAAGGTAAGATGACCATGCGTTATATTGGTGGCGGTCATAAGAAGGTGATTCGTATTGTTGACTTCAAGAGAAATAAAGACGGTGTGCCGGCTGTAGTGAAAACAATCGAGTACGATCCGAACCGTTCGGCTCGTATCGCATTGTTGTATTATGCAGACGGTGAAAAAAGATATATTATTGCTCCCAATGGCTTGAAAGTAGGAGCGACTGTGATGTCAGGTGAAAATGCGGCTCCTGAAATAGGAAACGCACTTCCTCTTCAGAATATTCCGGTTGGTACCGTGATTCATAACATTGAATTGCGTCCGGGACAAGGCGCTGCTTTGGTCCGTTCAGCCGGTAACTTTGCTCAGTTGACCTCAAGAGAAGGTAAATATTGTGTTATCAAATTACCTTCAGGTGAGCTTCGCCAGATCTTGTGTACTTGCAAGGCTACGGTAGGTAGCGTTGGTAATTCAGATCACGGCCTGGAAAGCTCAGGTAAGGCTGGTCGCACTCGTTGGATGGGACGTCGTCCCCGTAACCGTGGTGTTGTTATGAACCCGGTAGATCACCCGATGGGTGGTGGTGAAGGACGTGCTTCAGGTGGACATCCGAGATCCCGCAAGGGCTTGTATGCTAAGGGCTTGAAGACAAGAGCTCCAAAGAAACAGTCGTCTAAGTATATCATAGAGAGAAGAAAGAAGTAACCTGATTAATTGAGTAATTTATGAGTCGTTCATTAAAAAAAGGTCCGTATATTAATGTCAAGCTTGAAAAGAAAATTCTTGCCATGAATGAAAGTGGCAAGAAAGTAGTTGTCAAGACTTGGGCCAGAGCTTCAATGATTTCGCCTGATTTTGTTGGGCATACCGTTGCAGTTCACAATGGAAATAAATTCATTCCTGTTTATGTTACGGAAAATATGGTTGGACATAAGCTGGGCGAGTTTGCCCCTACGCGTACGTTCAGAGGCCATGCAGGTAACAAGAAAAAATAAGAACAGGTTTTAATTGAAATAAAAAGAGATAAATATAATGGGAGCAAGAAAAAAAATATCGGCTGAAAAAAGAAAAGAAGCCCTTAAAACCATGTATTTTGCAAGATTGCAGAATGTTCCTACTTCCCCTCGTAAAATGCGCCTTGTGGCTGACATGATTCGTGGAATGGAAGTCAATAGGGCATTGGGCGTTTTGAAGTTCTCTTCTAAAGAAGCCGCTGCGAGAGTAGAAAAGCTGTTACGCTCTGCAATTGCTAACTGGGAACAGAAAAATGAACGTAAGGCTGAAAGTGGTGAGTTGTATGTAACTAAAATTTATGTTGATGGCGGTGCTACGCTGAAGAGAATGCGTCCCGCTCCGCAAGGTAGAGGTTACAGAATTCGTAAGCGTTCAAATCACGTGACTTTGTTCGTTGGTTCTAAAAGTAATAACGAAGATCAAAATTAAGGTTTAAATGGGACAAAAAGTTAATCCAATAAGCAACCGTTTGGGAATTATCAGAGGTTGGGATTCCAATTGGTATGGTGGTAAAAACTACGGAGATTCTTTGCTGGAAGATAGCAAAATCCGTAAATATTTGAACGCCAGACTTGCAAAGGCCAGCGTATCACGAATTGTTATAGAGCGTACACTGAAGCTGGTGACTATTACAGTATGTACTGCGCGCCCGGGTCTTATCATTGGTAAAGGTGGCCAGGAAGTTGACAAACTGAAAGAAGAACTGAAGAAAATTACTGATAAGGATATTCAGATCAATATCTTTGAAGTTAAGAGACCTGAACTCGATGCTGTTATCGTGGCTAATAATGTGGCACGTCAGGTTGAAGGAAAGATGGCATACCGTCGTGCTATCAAAATGGCTATCGCCAACACCATGAGAATGGGTGCGGAAGGTATTAAAATTCAAATCTCGGGACGTTTGAATGGCGCTGAGATTGCGCGCTCAGAGATGTTTAAAGAAGGAAGAACTCCGTTGCATACATTTAGAGCTGACATTGATTACTGCCACACAGAGGCTTTGACAAAAGTCGGCGTTTTGGGTGTTAAAGTTTGGATTTGCCGAGGTGAAGTTTATGGCAAGAGAGAATTGGCTCCTAACTTTACTCAGAAAGACAATGGCCGCCCAGGAAATATGGGCAACAACGGTGGTCGTAACTTCAAAAGAAAGAAAAATAACAATCGCTAACTGATTTGACTTTTTAGGAATTATGTTACAACCGAAGAAAACAAAATTCAGAAGACAACAGAAAGGACGCCAGAAAGGGAATGCTCAGAGAGGTACCCAATTGGCTTTCGGCTCTTTTGGCATCAAGGCCATGGAAACGAAGTGGATTACTGGCCGTCAGATAGAAGCAGCACGTGTCGCTGTGACAAGATATATGCAACGTCAAGGACAGATTTGGATTCGTATATTCCCCGATAAGCCTATCACAAGAAAGCCTGCTGATGTTCGTATGGGTAAAGGTAAAGGTAATCCTGAGGGTTTTGTAGCCCCTGTTACTCCGGGCCGAATCTTGATAGAGGCAGAAGGTGTTTCCTATGAAATAGCAAAAGAAGCTTTGCGTCTGGCTGCACAGAAATTGCCTATCACAACGAAGTTCGTTGTAAGACGTGATTATGATATTCAAAATCAAAATGCGTAAGTGGTATGAAGATAGCAGAAATTAGAGAATTGACTACCGGCGATTTGAAAGAAAGGGTAGAAGCAGAAGTGGCTAATTATCAGCAAATGGTTTTGAATCATGCTATTTCTCCTTTGGATAATCCTGCTCAAATCAGACAGTTGCGCAAAACTATTGCGCGTATGAAAACAGAGTTACGCCAAAGAGAACTTAATAATAAATGATGAGTTTGATGGAAGCAAGAAACTTAAGAAAAGAAAGAACGGGTGTTGTGCTCAGCAACAAGATGGATAAGACTGTTACTGTTGCTGCTAAGTTTAAGGAAAAACACCCTATTTATGGGAAATTCGTTAGTAAGACGAAGAAATACCATGCCCATGATGAGAAGAATGAGTGTAATATCGGTGATACTGTACGGATCATGGAAACTCGTCCTTTGAGTAAGACTAAGAGATGGAGAGTAGTAGAAATAGTTGAAAAGGTTAAGTAATTATGATACAGGCAGAATCCAGACTTACAGTATGTGATAACAGTGGAGCTAAGGAGGCTCTTTGCATCCGTGTTTTGGGTGGTACGGGGCGTCGTTATGCTTCAGTGGGTGATGTGATTGTCGTTTCAGTAAAGAGCGTCATCCCTTCGAGTGATATTAA
This sequence comes from Bacteroides sp. ET71, assembly GCF_023336905.1. Classification (GTDB taxonomy): domain Bacteria; phylum Bacteroidota; class Bacteroidia; order Bacteroidales; family Bacteroidaceae; genus Bacteroides. Next base: position 34,542 of record NZ_JAMBLS010000003.1, on the reverse strand, counting down.
AAAAGGTGCAGTGTCAAAAGCTTTGATCGTGCGTACTAAAAAGGAAATACGGCGTCCTGATGGATCTTATATCCGTTTCGATGATAATGCTTGCGTATTGTTAAACAATGCTGGCGAAATTCGCGGTAGCCGTATCTTTGGACCGGTGGCTCGTGAACTTCGCGCCACTAACATGAAGGTTGTTTCACTTGCTCCTGAAGTGCTTTAAATCTGTAATAATTTAAGTAATGGCTAAATTACATATAAAGAAAGGCGATACGGTTTACGTTAATTCTGGTGAAGATAAAGGTAAAACTGGTCGTGTATTGAAGGTCTTGGTGAAAGAAAATCGTGCAATTGTTGAAGGTATCAATATGGTGTCTAAAAGCACGAGACCGAGCGCAAAGAATCCGCAAGGTGGTATTGTGAAACAAGAAGCAGCTATTCATGTTTCTAATTTGAATCCGGTGGATCCGAAGACAGGAAAGCCTACTCGTGTAGGGAGGAAGGAAGTTTTGAATCCCAATGGGAAAAAAACTTTAGTTCGTTATTCTAAAAAATCAGGGGAGGAAATTAAGTAATGGGTAATACTGCTAGTCTTAAGAAAGAATATACGGAGCGCATTGCTCCAGCGTTGAAGTCACAGTTCCAATATTCTTCTTCTATGCAGGTTCCTGTTCTCAAGAAGATTGTGATTAATCAAGGCTTGGGGATGGCTGTCGCAGATAAGAAGATTATAGATGTTGCGATAAATGAAATTACTGCAATTACAGGTCAGAAAGCTGTTGCTACTGTTTCCCGTAAGGATATTGCGAATTTCAAATTGAGAAAGAAGATGCCTATTGGGGTGATGGTTACTTTGCGTCGTGAGCGTATGTATGAATTTTTGGAGAAACTGGTGCGTGTGGCTTTGCCTCGTATCCGTGACTTCAAAGGCATTGAAAGTAAATTTGATGGAAAAGGTAACTATACTTTGGGAATCCAAGAGCAGATTATTTTCCCCGAAATCAATATTGACAGCATAACGCGAATTTTGGGTATGAATATTACTTTTGTGACGTCTGCCAAGACTGACGAAGAGGGTTATGCTTTGTTGAAAGAGTTCGGTTTACCTTTTAAGAACGCAAAAAAAGATTGATAACATATGGCAAAGGAATCAATGAAAGCGCGTGAAGTGAGACGTGCTAAATTAGTCGCCAAATATGCCGAGAAAAGAGCTGCATTGAAGCAAATTGTTAGAACGGGCGATCCTGCAGAGGCTTATGAAGCTGCCCAGAAATTGCAGAGTCTTCCTAAAAATTCTAACCCGATTCGCTTGCACAACCGTTGCAAATTGACGGGCCGTCCAAAAGGTTATATCCGTCAATTTGGCATCTCCCGTATTCAATTCCGTGAGATGGCTTCTAATGGTCTTATTCCCGGTGTTAAAAAGGCAAGTTGGTAATTTATTTATTTAAATATTGTCAGGGTAGTCCTGATTAATTTAATTTTATTTTATGACTGATCCAATAGCAGATTATTTGACGAGATTGCGGAATGCTATTCAGGCTAAGCACAGAGTAGTTGAAGTTCCGGCTTCTAATTTGAAAAAGGAGATTACTAAGATCCTTTTCGAAAAGGGTTACATCTTAAATTATAAGTTTATTGAAGATGGCCCTCAAGGTACTATTAAAGTGGCTTTGAAGTATGACCCGGTGAACAAGGTCAATGCCATTAAGAAATTGGAGAGAATCTCTTCTCCTGGTATGCGTAAATATACGGGTTATAAGGACATGCCACGTGTTATAAACGGTTTGGGTATCGCTATTTTGTCTACTTCTAAGGGAGTGATGACGAATAAGGAAGCTGCTGAACTGAAGATTGGTGGCGAAGTATTGTGTTATGTTTATTAATTTTCGGAGGAGTTAGTAATGTCTAGAATAGGAAAATTGCCCATCAGTATTCCCGCAGGAGTTACAGTTACTCTGAAGGATAATGTGGTTACAGTAAAAGGGCCGAAAGGTGAATTGAGCCAATATGTAAACCCTGCAATCAATGTCGCTATTGATGAAAAACATGTGATATTGACCGAGAATGAAAATGCCATGTTGGATGATCCGAAACAGAAGCATGCTTATCACGGTTTATATCGTGCTTTAGTGCACAACATGGTAATTGGTGTTTCTGAAGGTTATAAGAAAGAACTGGAATTGGTCGGTGTCGGTTATCGTGCCTCAAATCAAGGCAACATCATCGAGTTGGCTTTAGGCTATACACATAATATTTTTATCCAGTTACCTCCTGAAATTAAAGTGGAAACTAAATCTGAGAGAAATAAGAACCCTCTTATAATCTTGGAGTCATGTGATAAGCAATTGCTGGGTCAAGTTTGCTCTAAAATACGTTCTTTCCGTAAACCTGAACCGTACAAAGGTAAAGGTGTTAAGTTTGTTGGCGAAGAAATTCGCCGGAAGTCTGGTAAATCAGCTGGTGCTAAATAATCATTTAAATTGATAATCTTATGACAACAAAGATAGAAAGACGAATAAAGATTAAATATAGAGTACGTAATAAAGTATCAGGTACTCCTGAATGTCCGCGGATGAGCGTTTTTAGAAGTAATAAGCAAATTTACGTCCAGGTAATTGATGATTTGTCTGGAAGGACTTTGGCTGCTGCCTCTTCTTTGGGTATGACTGAGAAGATGACGAAGAAGGAACAGGCTGCTAAGGTGGGAGAATTGATTGCGAAGAAAGCTCAAGAGGCAGGCATCGTTTCTGTTGTATTTGACCGTAATGGTTATTTGTATCATGGCAGAGTAAAAGAGGTTGCTGATGCAGCTCGTAATGGTGGACTTAATTTTTAATCATTATGGCAAAACTGAGTAATAATAATAGAGTTAAGGTGTCTAGCGACATAGAATTGAAAGATCGCTTGGTTGCGATTAATCGTGTGACTAAAGTAACCAAGGGAGGTCGGACTTTTAGTTTTTCAGCTATTGTCGTTGTTGGTAATGAAGAGGGCATTATTGGTTGGGGCCTGGGTAAGGCTGGTGAAGTAACGGCTGCTATTGCTAAAGGCGTTGAAGCTGCGAAGAAAAACCTGACTAAAGTTCCTGTCTTAAAAGGTACTGTACCTCACGAACAGTCTGCTAAGTTTGGTGGTGCAGAGGTATTTATTAAGCCTGCCTCTCATGGTACAGGCGTTGTGGCAGGTGGTGCTATGCGTGCTGTACTTGAAAGTGTTGGAGTTACAGATGTGTTGGCTAAATCTAAAGGTTCGTCGAATCCTCATAATTTGGTGAAGGCTACAATTTTAGCATTGAGTGAAATGCGCGATGCTCGTATGGTAGCTCAAAATAGAGGAATTTCTATGGATAAAGTATTTAGAGGATAAGGAGGAGTTATGTCAACTATAAAAATAAAGCAGATTAAAAGTAGAATTGGAGCTCCGGTTGATCAAAAGAAAACACTTGATGCACTGGGCCTTCGTAAATTGAATAGAGTAGTTGAGCATGAGGCTACTCCTTCAATTCTTGGAATGGTTGATAAGGTAAAGCACCTGGTTGCCATTGTGAAATAATTTTATTGTTGAATATTAAGTGAATAACAATATGGACTTAAGTAATTTGAAACCTGCAGCTGGCTCTACTAAGACTAGAAAAAGAATTGGTCGTGGTCCAGGATCTGGTTTGGGTGGAACATCCACAAGAGGTCACAAAGGTGCAAAATCTAGATCTGGTTTTTCTAAGAAAATAGGTTTTGAAGGTGGTCAGATGCCTTTGCAACGCCGTGTACCGAAATTTGGATTTAAAAACATAAATCGTGTAGAGTATAAGGCTATTAACTTGAACACGATTCAGGAATTAGCCGAGAAGAAAGGTTTGCAAGTGGTTGCTATCAAGGATTTGGTAGCAGCAGGATTTGTTTCTGCAAATCAGTTGGTAAAAATATTGGCTAATGGTACTTTGACTGCTAAAGTGGACGTGCAGGCTCATGCCTTTTCAAAGGCAGCCGTTGCGGCTATTGAGGCTGTTGGTGGACAAGTAGTAAAACTCTAATTCAAATGAGAAAAGCTATTGAAACATTAAAGAATATATGGAATATTGAGGATCTGAGACAACGGATCCTCATTACCATATTGTTTGTGGCAATTTATCGTTTCGGTTCGTATGTAGTATTGCCCGGCATTAATCCGGCGATGCTCTCGCAATTGCATCAACAAACAAGTGAGGGCCTTTTAGCCTTGTTAAATATGTTTTCGGGAGGAGCGTTTTCCAATGCTTCTATTTTCGCGTTGGGAATAATGCCGTATATCTCGGCTTCTATTGTTATTCAATTGCTGGGAATTGCAGTCCCTTATTTCCAGAAATTGCAACGTGAAGGTGAGAGCGGCAGAAGGAAAATGAATCAATATACGCGTTATCTTACGATTATCGTGTTGCTGCTTCAGGCTCCCTCTTATCTGTTCAACTTGAAAATGCAGGCAGGTCCTTCCTTAAATGCTTCATTAGACTGGACTCTGTTTATGATTACCTCTACCATTATTTTGGCAGCAGGTAGTATGTTCATCTTGTGGTTAGGCGAACGTATCACGGATAAGGGCATCGGTAATGGTATTTCTCTGATTATTATGGTGGGAATCATTGCCCGTTTGCCTCAGTCTTTGTTTCAGGAATTGATATCTCGAATGACCGATAAGACTGGAGGTTTAGTTATGTTTTTAATTGAAATTGTAGTCTTGTTGTTAGTCATTGCTGCTGCTATCCTTTTGGTGCAGGGGACGAGGAAGATTCCTGTGCAATATGCCAAGAAAATCGTTGGTAATAAGCAGTATGGAGGAGCTAGGCAATATATCCCGTTGAAAGTCAATGCTGCTAACGTGATGCCTATCATTTTTGCTCAGGCTATCATGTTTATTCCTATGACTATTGTGATGGGATTCTCCGATGCAGAGAGTGTTAGTGGTGTAGTACGTGCTTTTACCGATCATACGAGTTTCTTGTATAATTTGGTTTTCGCCATACTGATAATTGTGTTTACGTATTTCTATACAGCAATCACCATTAATCCAACACAGATGGCTGAGGATATGAAGCGAAATAATGGTTTCATTCCAGGAATCAAGCCAGGAAAGAGTACGGCTGAGTATATAGATGTGATTATGTCACGCATTACTTTGCCTGGTTCTTTCTTCTTGGCTTTGATTGCCATAATGCCGGCTTTCGCAGGTTTATTTGGAGTGACATCAGAGTTTGCTCAGTTCTTTGGAGGTACGTCGTTGCTGATTTTAGTGGGTGTTGTCCTTGATACGTTGCAGCAAGTTGAAAGTCATCTGTTGATGAGACATTATGACGGTTTGCTGAAAACGGGAAGAATCAAAGGGCGCAATGTTGCAGCCTATTAATGATGTGAATGCAATGGTATTTCTTAAGACGGATGATGAAATAGAGTTGCTTCGTAAGAGTAATCTTTTGGTTGCTCAGACGTTAGGTGAAATAGCCAAGGTTGTTAGGCCAGGAGTAACAACGGGGGAACTGGATAGAATCGCGGAAGAGTTTATCAGAGACAATGGTGCTGTTCCTACATTTAAAGGCTTCCCCAATCCTTATGGTTCTCCTTTCCCGGCTTCTATATGTACTTCTGTAAATGAGCAAGTGGTGCATGGTATTCCGGGCAATATAGTCCTGAAAGATGGTGATATCGTTTCTGTTGATTGCGGGACTTATTTGAATGGCTTTTGTGGAGATTCTGCCTATACTTTTTGTGTAGGTGAAGTGGATGAAGAAGTCCGCCGTTTGTTGAGAACTACGAAAGAAGCTTTGTATTTAGGTATTGAGAATGCTGTTCCAGGTAAACGCCTCGGTGATATAGGATATGCCATCCAACAATATTGCGAGTCTAATTCGTATGGAGTTGTGCGTGAATTTGTGGGACATGGCATCGGGAAGGAGATGCATGAGGAACCTCAAGTACCTAATTATGGAAGACGTGGTTATGGTATGACGTTGAAAAAAGGACTGTGTATAGCTATCGAGCCTATGATAACCTTGGGAAACCGCCAGATAGTTATGGAAGATGATGGTTGGTCAGTAAGAACAAGGGACAGGAAATGTGCCGCACATTTTGAGCACACAATTGCTGTTACTAATGGAAAGGCTGATATCTTGTCATCGTTTGATTTCATTGAAGACGTATTAGGAGATAACGCAATTTAAAGAATTTATGGCAAAGCAATCTGCAATAGAACAAGATGGAGTAATAGTTGAAGCATTGTCTAATGCAATGTTTCGTGTAGAATTGGAGAATGGACATGAGATAACCGCACATATATCGGGTAAAATGCGCATGCATTACATTAAGATTTTGCCCGGAGATAAGGTTCGGGTGGAAATGTCGCCTTATGATTTGTCAAAAGGTAGAATAGTCTTTAGATATAAATAATTTGAAATATGAAAGTAAGAGCATCTTTGAAGAAACGTACACCGGAGTGTAAGATTGTTAGACGTAACGGCCGTCTGTATGTTATTAACAAGAAAAATCCTAAGTATAAACAACGTCAAGGATAAATTAGTATTTTTGCAAAAAAAATATCTTAGTATATGGCAATAAGAATAGTAGGTGTCGATTTGCCTCAGAATAAAAGAGGTGAAATTGCATTGACCTATATTTATGGAATAGGTCGTAGTAGTTCAGCTAGAATATTGGATAAGGCTGGTGTTGACAGAGACTTGAAAGTAAAAGACTGGACAGATGATCAGGCTGCCAAGATTCGTGAGATTATTGGTGCAGAGTATAAAGTAGAGGGAGATCTCCGTTCGGAGGTTCAATTGAACATTAAGCGCCTGATGGACATTGGCTGCTATCGTGGCGTGCGTCATCGTATCGGTTTGCCGGTAAGAGGCCAGAGCACGAAGAACAACGCCCGCACTCGTAAAGGGAAGAAGAAAACCGTTGCTAATAAGAAAAAAGCTACTAAATAATAATTGTTGATATGGCAAAAAAGACAGTTGCAGCAAAAAAGAGAAATGTAAAGGTGGATGCCAACGGCCAATTGCATGTTCATTCATCTTTCAACAACATCATTGTTTCTCTGGCAAATAGCGAAGGTCAGATCATTTCTTGGTCTTCTGCCGGAAAGATGGGCTTTAGAGGCTCGAAAAAGAACACACCGTATGCCGCTCAAATGGCCGCACAGGATTGTGCCAAGGTTGCGTATGACTTGGGCTTGAGAAAAGTGAAAGCTTACGTGAAAGGCCCGGGCAATGGTCGTGAATCTGCTATCAGAACTGTGCACGGTGCAGGTATTGAAGTAACCGAGATAATTGATGTTACTCCGTTGCCTCATAACGGATGTCGTCCTCCGAAAAGACGTAGAGTTTAAAGACTTTTTTATTAGCATGAAACTTGATTTTGTTATTGGATTGTATCAAATTCTTCTCTGCAATCGCGGCTGCAACAAATTGAGTTCATCAATAACAATTTAAAAAAACAAGAAAATGGCTAGATATACTGGACCAAAAACAAGAATTGCCCGTAAATTCGGTGAAGGGATTTTTGGAGCTGATAAAGTTCTCGCTAAGAAAAATTATCCTCCTGGACAGCATGGTAACTCGAGAAAGAGAAAAACTTCGGAATATGGCGTGCAGTTGCGTGAGAAACAGAAAGCTAAGTACACTTATGGTGTATTAGAAAAACAGTTCCGCAACTTATTTGAAAAGGCCGCTACAGCTAAAGGTATTACTGGTGAGGTTTTGCTTCAATTGCTGGAAAGCCGTTTGGATAATGTTGTCTATCGTTTAGGCATTGCTCCTACGCGTGCCGCAGCTCGTCAATTGGTAAGTCATAGGCACATTACCGTTGATGGCGAAGTGGTAAATATCCCTTCTTATTCATTGAAGCCTGGTCAGATCGTAGGTGTGCGTGAGCGTTCTAAGTCTCTCGAGGTGATCGCCAATTCTTTGGCTGGTTTTAACCACAGCAAGTATCCTTGGCTGGAGTGGGATGAAAATACGAAGGTGGGCAAGTTGCTTCACGTACCTGAAAGGGCAGATATTCCCGAGAACATCAAGGAGCATTTGATCGTAGAATTGTACTCTAAAAATTAATTAATTTCATGGCGATATTAGCATTTCAAAAACCTGATAAAGTATTAATGTTGGAAGCGGATTCGAAATTCGGTAAGTTCGAGTTTCGTCCGTTGGAGCCTGGTTTCGGTATTACCGTCGGTAATGCATTGCGCCGCATCCTGCTTTCATCATTGGAAGGCTTTGCCATCACTACCATCAAGATTGAGGGAGTGGAGCATGAGTTTGCCAGTGTTCCGGGAGTTAAGGAGGATGTTACTAACATTATCTTGAATCTGAAACAAGTAAGGTTCAAACAAATAGTTGAGGAATTCGAGAGTGAAAAAGTAAGCATCACGGTTGAAAATTCGACTGAATTTAAGGCAGGTGACATAAGTAAGTATTTGACTGGATTTGAAGTGTTAAATCCTGAATTAGTTATTTGCCATTTAGATTCTAAGGCTACGATGCAGATGGATATCACAATCAATAAAGGGCGTGGTTATGTTCCTGCTGATGAGAACAGAGAACTTTGTACCGATGTGAATGTGATACCTATCGATTCTATTTACACACCGATACGTAATGTTAAGTATCAGATTGAGCCGTATCGTGTTGAGCAGAAGACCGACTACGACAAACTGATATTGGAGATTACTACCGATGGTTCCATACATCCGAAGGAAGCTCTGAAAGAAGCAGCAAAAATCTTGATTTATCACTTCATGCTCTTCTCTGACGAGAAGATTACGTTGGAAACGAACGATGCCGACGGCAATGAAGAGTTTGATGAAGAGGTATTGCACATGCGTCAACTGTTGAAGACGAAGCTTGTCGACATGGATTTGTCCGTGCGTGCTCTCAACTGCCTGAAGGCTGCTGACGTGGAGACGTTGGGAGACTTGGTGCAGTTTAACAAGACGGATCTGCTGAAGTTCAGAAACTTCGGAAAGAAATCGCTCACCGAGCTTGATGATTTGCTGGAGAGTCTGAATCTGTCGTTTGGAACCGATATTTCTAAATATAAATTAGACAAAGAATAAACAAATGAGACACAATAAGAAATTCAACCATTTGGGTCGTACTGCTTCTCACAGAAATGCAATGTTGGCTAACATGGCATGTTCTCTGATCAAGCACAAAAGAATCACTACGACCGTTGCCAAGGCTAAGGCTTTGAAGAAATATGTAGAGCCTTTGCTCACGAAGTCTAAAAACGATACGACCAATTCTCGCCGTGTCGTGTTCAGTTACCTGCAGGACAAGTATGCTGTTACGGAGTTGTTCAAGGAAATCTCTGTGAAGATTGCTGACCGTCCGGGAGGTTACACGCGCATTATCAAGACGGGTAACCGTCTGGGTGATAACGCTGAGATGTGCTTTATCGAACTGGTTGACTACGATGAGAACATGGCTAAGGACAAGGTTGCTAAGAAGGTAACGCGTACGCGTCGTTCGAAGAAGAACACTGCCGCACCTACTGAAGCTGCCGCTGAGACTCCGGCTGCTGAAGATACTAAGACTGAAGCTGCTGCTGAATAATAAATTTGCTCTTATTTACGATAGAGGGGGCACATCGTTGGACGGTGTGTTCCCTTTTTTATTTTCCCTTCTTTAGAACCTTTTTCATTCCGAGGCGTTTATAAGGTATAGTAATCTTATAAATGAAGAGAAATGAAGAAATTATTATTTTTGGCAACCCTTGCCTTGTTGGCAGTTGGTTGTGACGATGATTCCGCATCCAATGGCGGAGAAAACACTGAACTTATCGCTCCTGCGCTCTATATGAATGTGGTTACCGGTGATGGGGACAAGCCTTTCACGGGTGTATTGAGCATTGCTCCGTGTACAGAGGGGACGTCGATTTATTATGGCAATTACGTCAATAGCAAATTGAGTCCGTTTTATGGCTATTACTTTGTGCAGAATGGCGAGTTGTACGCCAGTGATTCCAACCGGGAGTTGTATCTGCCGTTGGGCAATTACGAAATGCTTTATTGGGGTACTCCCAAGTATGAGGAGCCTATCTATGCTTATCCTGCCGTGCGTGAACCGACTTATAACATCGGGGGCGACCTGGCGCAGCAGGACTTCAGCCTGTTGAAGATGTCGGATACGGATGCTTATTATCCTACTTACGACTTGGTGTTTGCTTGTCACCGGGTGACGGTGGGTGCGGAAGACCTCGATGCGGCTTTGAAGCGTGTCGTGGCTGGATTGAAAGTCATTCTCAAGGATAAGGACAACCAGGTGTTGAGCACGGAAATCACGAATGTCGAGGTGCGCGTGACCAACATCTACGAGAAGCTGAATGCTTATACGGCCGAGCCTCATGGCGACCCGTGTACGGTGTCTTTCCCCTTGGTGCGCTCTACGGACGGCTTGCAGATGAGTAACGGCATTGTGATGCTCTTCCCCTCCGCAGGCATACCCGAATTGCAACTGAACATTTCTTTGGCAGACGGACAGGTCAAGCACATCAGCCAGCAGTTGAAACAGCCTCTGGAGGCCAACAACAAGCTGACGCTTACCATCAGCATCGGTGACATCTTTGAAGAAGAGGGCTCGGGCAGCATCACCGTGGATGAGTGGAATGAGAATCACGAGGAGATAGACGTGCCGGTATTGCAATGATGCGTTGAGGTGTTTATTCCAATGCGTGTGGATATTTTTGAAATGACAGCACTATAATGCAAGATTGAAGATGGAAAGTATAAGAGTCTGTCGTTTAAAATTCATTTTCCTGTCATCCCGAGCGCAGTCGAGGGACCTCACTACGTGCCTGAAAAGTATTAGGGAGATGTTTCGACTGCGCTCAACATGACAGATTGTATAAACAAAATTTAAGCCTGCGTTTCCATTTTTTTTCTTTAGTGGGCTTGCCACGTTTTCCTCTTTTCTCTACCTTCGCCAGCAAAAGAACCCTAAATTCCTAAAAGATGAGACGATTAACCTTTCTTTTTGCCGCACTTGTGTGCGCTTTACCTTTCTATTCGCAAGACATGGCTATATGTCAGGAAATCGTAAATACTGCCGTTGATGCTGTCAACAACCGTTCTGCCGATGAGTTGAAGAAACATTTGGCGCCCGATTTTACCTGTGCGGGACAGACTGGTGCTGTGGCCGGCCGGGTAGTGGAACTGTTGGTTATACAACTGGATGAGCATATTTCGGAGGTCAGTAAGTTAAGCGAACAGCGGGAAGATAGTACATTGACGCTGGTTTATGATTTCAATTACAGCAAGAAGTTGGGGCATAAGCAGGCTACTTTTGTGTTCAATGCCAATAATCAGCTCAAGCAGATGGAGCTGTTGTCTGTTCAAGTCAAGAAGGTCAATACAAAGACCGATTTTGAGGCGTCGGCACAGGACATCATCACCGTACCGATGGAAATCCGTGAGAATTTGATTGTCGTAACCGCCAAGCTGAACGGCGTCGAGCGGAAGTTTATCCTGGACAGTGGGGCGCCGACTCTCTACTTAAACAGCCAATACTTCAGCAAAGACACGATACATTCGATGAGTGATGCGCAAAGTGTGAACTCCAGTATCTCGGGGCAAGACGTTGTCCGCATTGATGCTTTCGATTTTTGTGGTATCCAGGTGCAGGACGAGGACTTCTTGATGTCCGACCTTTCCCATTTACTCCAAGGCGAGGAGATCTATGGCCTGATAGGTTACCAAATCATCAAAGACTATGATTGGCTGTTTGACTATGAGCACAAAACGCTGACATTGATTAAGCCGGAAAGAACAGCGGCCTACATCGGCCAAATGCAGTCTGTCACCTGTGAAGTTCCGCTTCAACTGACATCTGAAACTTCGCATATTCCTTTCGTTCAAGGCATGATAGGCGGTAGGGTGTTGTCGTTGGGGATTGATAGCGGGGCTGCGGGAAACTTGCTGGATGTTTCGCTGTTCGACAAGTTGGGAAACGACTTGACGGGCGTCACCGTGACCGACTTGCGGGGCGCATCCAAAGATGTCGTAGAGGTTAAGCAGGCCACGGTGAAGTGTCTGACCATCAGCGGGAAGCAATTTCAGAACATAGTGACCTCTTTCAGTGACATAAGCCATTTGAACTCCCGCTGGGAAAACAAGATTGACGGGCTGATTGGTTATGAAATCCTTTCCCGGCAGAAGACTCTTGTCAGCGTCCACAGTAAGAAAGTCGTGTTCATCCAATAGGCCAGCGTAGTTCCGTAATCACTCCGTCACCGCAATCCCCATCTTCCCCATCAGGAAGCAGGCGTTCATGTTTTGCGCCACACCGGGTCGCAGGCGGTAGCTGAAGGTCAGCGTGTCGCCCGCGATGTCGGCTTCGAAGCGGTAGTTGCGGATGTGGTCGGGGAAGGCGTCGGCCAGGGTGCCGAGGGCCAGGTCGTGTGTGGCGATGATGCCGTTGGCCTGCAGTGTCATGAATTGGCGGATGAGGGCCAGCGAGCCTTTCTGCTTGTCGGTAGAGTTGGTTCCTTTCAGGATTTCGTCGAGGATGATGAAGAGGCGTTCACCTTGTTGCAGCTTGTCGATGATGAGTTTTAGCCGCTTCAGTTCGGCGAAGAAGTAGGACTCGTTGTCGCTCAGCGAGTCACTGGTACGCAGGCTGGTGATGAGTCGGACGGGCGTCAGTTCCATGCGGGTGGCGCAGACGGGCGCGCCGATGCAGGCCAGCAGGAAGTTGACGCCCACGGTGCGCAGGTAGGTGCTCTTGCCGGCCATGTTGGCGCCGGTGATGATGATGAACTCGGGGCGTTTCGTGGTTTCGAAATCGTTGCGCACGCAGCGGTCGCGGTGCATCAGCGGATGGCCCAGGGCAGTGGCGCGGAAGGTGAAGGTCTGTTCCGTCGGTTCTGTCAGGGTGGGGTAGATGTAGTCCGGGTGGTTGTGTGCGAACGTGGCGAGGGACAGCAGGGCATCCATCCGCCCGATGGCGTCCAGCCAGCCGGGCAGCGACTCGGCATGTTGCTCCTTCCAGCGCTCGATGCGCATGATTTGCCACAGTTCCCAGAAGAACGTGCCGTTCAGTATGGTGTACATCAGGTAGTTGTTCCGCTGGTCCAGTTCGTTCATCAGCTTGTTCAGCCGCAGGATGGCGTGCGAGGCGCGTCCGCTTTCTGCCTTGAGGTCTTGCAGCAGGGGCGATTGCAAGGGCTGATGGTCTATCAGGCGGAGCAGGCGGGCGTAGGTGCCCAGGATTTGCAGTTTTTTGCCGTAGACGCCCTGCACGTGGGTGACTTTGTTTGTAAAGCCGAAGCTGAGTACGGCGAAGCTAATCCACAACACGGCCCAGAGCGTGCCGGACAGGTTGCCTGTCAGCACCAGTACGAGGCAGAGGGCATTGATGCCGCCCACGGCATAGGGCAACAGTCGCAGCCACGGCTGTCGGCGAAAGGTGGAGGGGCTGGAGGCCCATGCCCGCAGTTCGGACTCGTCGGCGCTCTTCCCCTTATGAAGCAGGCCTGTTGTCCGGAAGAGCTGACGGAAGTCTGTCGCTCCTTCCAGCTCGCGCACGGCTGCTTGCCGTGTCTCTATTTCGGCCTTGTCTTCCAGGTGCTTCCCCAGCCAGGCGGCCAGGCGCGTTTTGCCGGGTTGTGTGCAGGTGCGGTTGAGGTATTGGAAGAGTGAACGCGGGCCGTAGACGTCGAGGTCGAGGGCATAGAGGTGTGCGGGGTCGATGTATTCGCTCCCGTCGTCGAAAGCGGAGAAGTCATAGTCCAGCGCCGCCAGTTCCTGCCGGTTGATTTCGGCCTCTTTCTCCAGGTGGTCTTTCCGGTAGAACAGCCGGTTGTGGTATTTCACAAGGGCCAGAAAAGGCAGCAGGGTCACGGCCAGCGCGCCGCCCCAGGCCATCCATCCCTCGTGCCGCAGGCAGATGGCTGCCGCTATGCCGCCCACGAATAGGGCGACGCGCAGCAGACTGATGCGGTAAATCTGTTGTTGCACTCGTTTCAGGTTCTCGTCGGCCCGCTGCGCCCGTTGGCGGTAGTCTGCGGCTATCTGCTCCAAATCTTTCTGCATGGGTCAAGGGTTTGTTTCAGGGCGGCAAAGATAGCTGATTGGTGCGGAAAAATCAAGCCTTCTGTGTGGAAACGGGTTTCAATTGTGCTTGCGGTATTGTTGGATGAACTCTTCCAGTTCGGTGATGCCTTTCGGGGTGGAGACGCCGCGCAGGAAGGTGAATATGATGGACTCATAGACGTCGAGGAAGGGGAATGTCTTGCAGATGTCGCTCTCCATCAGGATGTCCATCTGGGCACGTACCAGCTCGTTGATGATGGCAAAGTTGACGTCGTTGCGGAAATAGCCTTGGCGCACGCCTTCTTTGAAGAAGTTGACGGCGTCTTCCGTCGTGCGTTTGTTGCCCCGTCTTAGGTATTCGTAGGCACGCGGATATTTCTGGATATCTTCGAAAAACTTCTTGTTGGTGGCGTGGAAGCGTTCGATGCTTCGCTGGTAGCGTTTCAGCAAGACCTCCAGCACGTTGTTCGTCTGTCCCAACAAATTTTTCAGGTAAGCGTCTTCTTGCTCCACTGCATGCCGGATACACTCCAGCAGCAAGGTCTCTTTGTCAGCAAAGACTTCGTAGAGCGTACGCTTGGAGATGCCGAACGAGGCGGCAATGTCGTCCATCGTGATGCTTTTGATGCCGTGTTCGGTAAACAGCTTGCTGGCCGATTCTATGATTTTCTCTCTGAGTTCCCGGCGCGAAGACGGATGTTTGGCTTGTTTATTCATGAGGGTGACTTTGTTGGATAAATACGATTACAAAGGTAGCAAAGAAAACTAAATAGACAAACCGCGTTTCCTTTTTTCTGCGCACAAAATGCCTTTTCCTGCAGAGAAAGGTGATATTCCCCGCAGGAAAGAGGGCACTTGCCGGACATCCTCCCCCTCAGAAGTCGAACTTCGTGCGGTTCAGGAAGGCTACGGTCTTGTGAATCTCCTTGTACATCACGATGTCGTCCTGCACGAAGGGCACCTCTTTGCGGTATTCCTTGAGGAAGCGTTCCAGCAGGGGCGACGTCTTGAGCGGCCGGCGGAACTCGATGCCTTGGGCGGCGTTCATCAGTTCGATGGCGAGGATGTGGTCCAGATTGTCCATGATGCGGAACAGCTTGGTGGCGGCATTGGCGCCCATGCTGACGTGGTCCTCCTGTCCGTTGCTGGAGACGATGGAGTCCGAAGATGCGGCGTAACAGTACATCTTGTTCTGGCTGACCATGGACGCGGCGGCGTATTGCGGAATCATGAAGCCGGAGTTCAGTCCCGGGTTGGCCACCAGGAATTCGGGCAGGCCGCGCAGGCCCATGATGAGCTGTGCCACGCGCCGTTCGGAGATGTTGCCCAGTTCGGCCAGGGCGATGCCCAGGTAGTCGTAGACCAGCGCGAGGGGTTGGCCGTGGAAGTTGCCGCCAGAGATGATGAGGTCCTCGTCGGGGAAGATGGTGGGATTGTCCGTCACCGAGTTGATTTCCGTCAGCAGCACCGAGGCCGTGTGGCGGATGGCATCCTTGGTGGCGCCGTGCACCTGCGGCACGCAGCGGAAGGAGTAGGGGTCCTGCACGTGTTGCTTGGGCCGGGCTATGAGTTCGCTGCCTTCCAGCAGGCGGCGGAAGTTGTCGCCCGTCTCAATCTGTCCCCGGTGCGGGCGGATTTGCTGGATGCAGTCCATGAAGGGGTCGATGCGTCCGTCGAAGGCTTCGAGTGACAGGGCGGCGATGAGGTCGGCGCGGCGCGAGAGGCGTTGGGCCTTGAGGATGGCAAAGACGCCGTTGGCGGACATGAACTGCGTGCCGTTCAGCAGGGCCAGCCCCTCTTTGCTCATCAGGCGGACAGGCTCCCAGCCGAATTCGTCGAGCACGCTGATGGCCTCGCGTTTCCGGCCTTTATAGTACACGTCGCCCACGCCGATGAGGGGCAGGAAGAGGTTGGCCAGCGGGGCCAGGTCGCCCGATGCGCCCAGCGAGCCGCGGTCGTAGACGATGGGCAGGACGTCGTTGTTGAAGAAGTCCAGGATGCGCTGCACGGTGATGACCTGCACGCCGCTGTGCCCCAGCGACAAGGCATGGGCCTTGAGCAGCATCATCAGCTTGACGATGACGGGGCGTATTTCTTCGCCCACGCTGCACGCATGGCTCTTGATGAGGTTCTCTTGCAGCGTGCCCAGCTCGTCGGCGGAGATGTTCTTGTTGCACAGCGAGCCGAAGCCCGTGGTGATGCCATAGAGCGGCTCGTCGGACTGGGCAATCTTCTGGTCCAGGTAGTCGCGGCATCGCTGGATGCGCAGTTTGGCCTCCGGGGCCAGCTCCAGCTTCAGATTCTCGTTCAGGATGCGTTCGATAAGCTCGAACGACAGGTCGCCTGAACCTATTTGGTAGACATTGTTCATATTGTCAATGAGGAATTAAGAATTAAGAATGAAGGGCTTGTTTGAATTTCACTTTCTCTGTCATCCCGAGCGTCGTCGAGGAATCTTACTATGCGTATGAGAGGCGTTAGGGAGATGTTTCGGCTTAGCTTTGCACCGCTCAACATGACAGGAAACAAATTTAAGCAGGCTCTAAGAATGAAGAATCAGGCATTAAGCATGGTCTTGACTTCGGCCAATAGCTCTTGTTCGCGGGCGGTGGCCTGTTGCTCCAGCTCGTCGGCCTCGGCTTGCAGGCGTGCCACCAGTGCCTGGTCCTTCAGCGAGGAGAGGTTGATGCGCACGTTCAATAGGGCGGCGAGGACGGCGTTGCGGGCGGAGAGCATGGCCACGCAGGCGTCGGTCACGGCGTTCTGGTTGCCCCGGCGGGCTACTTCGGCGATGCGGGGCATCAGGGCACAGGCGCGGCGTGCCACCTCCAGCGGCACCTGGGCGGCGTAGGCCGTGGCTTCCTGGATGGCGGCAGAGCGGGCGGCTTTTTCCTCGTCCGTGTCTTTCGGCATCTTGAAGCAGGCAAACACGCGGTCGTAGGCGTCGCTGTCGCGGTCGATGTCGGTGATGAAGGCGGTCATCAGTCCTTCGGCTTCTTGGGCGATGGCCAGCATGTCTTCTTGCACTTCGGCGTATTTCTTCTTGCCAATCGTCAGGTTGGCTACCATGGCGGCCAGGGCCGAGGCCAGGGCGCCGTTCAGGGCGGCGATGCTTCCCCCGCCGGGGACGGGGTCGCTGCCTGCCACTTTATTCAGGAAATCTTTTACGGTTAGTTCGGTAAGCATAGTGTTTAGTGTTAAATGATGATTTATAAGGTGACAATGGGACGAGTTAACGAGGCGACAAGGCTTGGTAAAGGGTCTGATAGCAAGCGACAAGCCCCTTTCTTGTAGTCTTGTAAACTTGTCTTCTTGTCAACTGGTTTCTTATTTCAAGCATTTGGATGAATCACCCCTCCCTTGATGGTGGCCTGCACGCAGTTCATACCTATGTAATAGGTGAGGAAGTGGTAGTTGTCCGTGTTCAGCACCACCATGTCGCCCTGCTTGCCCGGTTCGATGCTGCCGATGCTGCCGGCACGTCCCAAGGCGGCGGCCCCGTTCAGCGTCAAGGCGGTGATGGCCTCCTCGATGCTGAGGTGCATGTAGATGCAGGCCAGGGCGAAAGTCAGGGGGATGGAGCCGGAGAAGCAACTGCCGGGATTGAGGTCGGTGGCCAGAGCCACGGCGCATCCGGCGTCTATCATCTCCCGTCCCCGGGCGTAGGGTTCGCGCAGGGCGAAGGCGGTGAGGGGCAGCAGGGTGGCTACCACGTCGCGTTCGGCCAAGGCGCGGATGCCCTCGTCGGAGGCGTGCAGCAGGTGGTCGGCGGACACGGCACCCAGTTCGGCGGCCAGTTCTGCTCCACCCAGGGGAACAATCTCGTCGGCGTGCAGCTTCAGGCCGAAACCCATGTCGCGGGCGGCGGTGAGCAGGCGGCGCGACTGCTCGATGGAGAAGACGCCTTCCTCGCAGAATACGTCGCAGAACTCGGCAAGCTGCTGGTCGCGGACGGCGGGCATGACGTCGCGGATGAGAAAGTCCACATAGTCGTCCGTGCGGCCCCGATACTCCTCGGGCACGGCGTGTGCGCCGAGGAAGGTGGGGATGATGTCCACACGGCAGTGTTCGTCACCCGCCAGGCTGCGCATCACGCGGAGCATCTCCAGTTCCGTATCCTTGTCCAGCCCGTATCCGCTCTTGCCTTCCACGGTGGTGATGCCCATCTGCGACATGCGTTTCAACAGGCTTTCGGCGCGGTTGCGCAGTTGGATGTAGTTGCAGGCACGGGTGTCCCGGACAGTGCTGACGATGCCTCCTCCGCGGCGCATGATGTCCATGTAGCTGTCCCCCCGCAGTCGCCAGCCGAACTCCTCGGCCCGTTCGCCGCCGAAGATGAAGTGCGTGTGCGAGTCCACGAAGCCGGGCAGCACGCAGCGGCCGCGGGCGTTGTAGTGCCAGTAGTGTTGGTAGTAGCCGTCGCGCTCTTCGCCCCGGTTGGGGCCGACGTAGGTGATGAGGCCGTCGGTCACCTCGATAGTGGTCTTGTCCATCACCAACAGTTCGTCCATCTCCCGACCTTTCCGGGCGGAGAAGCCTTGCGGGGTGACGAGGCGGGCGTTGAATATAATCAGGTTTTCTGTCATACGTTTTAATGAAGAATGAAGAATGAGGAATGAAGAATAGGTTGAACGAAGAATGATGAATCCTTTCAAGCTCCCTTTCGCACTGTCATTCTGAGTGGAGCGAAGCGGAATCGAAGAATCTCCCTATGCGGATGGAAAGGTATGAGGGAGATGTTTCGACTTCGCTGCGCTTCGCTCAACATGACAACACAGAAAAGCGTTTGGCCGACAACAACTTCATTCTTCCAGCAGCCTTGCCTCCAGCACCTGTCGCATGGAGAAGTTTTCCAGTCCCAGGTAATAAGCGGCCGTGTCTATCAACGCTTCCATGGGCACGAGGCCGATGATTTCGCTGCCCACGATGCTGACCCCGTAGCGGCGTGCCTCGATGCGCACCAGTTCGAAGGCTCGGTAGAGGGCCGTGCGGGTGTAGTCCGTCATGTTGATGGACACCTGTGTGATGCCGCGGTCTTTCAGCTCCACGCCCATGGCCTTGCAGTAGCGTAGGCCGCCGCCGATGAAGCGTATCTTCTTGGCAATGTCGTGGGCAATCTCCAGGCTGGGGGTGGAGAGGTTGATGTTGTAGGCCACGAGCGGCATACGTGCGCCGATGGCTACGGTGCCGGCGGTGGGATGCCGCTCGGCGGGGCCGAAGTCGGGTTGCCATTCGGGCTGGTGTATCTTCTCGGCCATGCCTTCAAACTCGCCCTTGCGGATGGCGGCCAGGTTCTCGCGGTGCGGGGCGGTGGCCGATTTCTCGTAGAGGAAGACGGGCACGCCATAGCGTTCGGCCACGGCCTGGCCTACCTCGCGGGAGAGGGCGATGGCGTCGTCCATCGTCACGCCGCGGATGGGGATGAAGGGCACCACGTCTACGGCACCCATGCGCGGGTGCTGCCCGGTGTGATGCTTGAGGTCGATGACGCGGACAGCCACGCCGATGGCTTCCAGCACGGCGTCGCGCAACGGTTCGGGTTCGCCCACCACGGTCACCACCAGGCGGTTGTGGTCTTCGTCGTTGCTGTAATCCAGCAGTTTCACGCCCGGCTTCGCGCGGAAGGGAGCTACAATCTGGTCTATCTTCTGCAAGTCGCGTCCCTCGCTGAAGTTGGGGACACATTCGATGATTCGGTTCATACGTGTAAAGTATCTTCTTAATGGATGAAACATGTCTTTGTGGATGCCGGCGTCCGGAGGCGGTTTTGCAACTGCTTGATTGCCAGCGGCTGGTGGCCTTCCTCCGACACTTCCCTTAGGTGTCGCCGACACTTGTGCTAAGTATCCCCGACACTTGTGCTAAGTGTCCGTGACACTTGTGCTAAGTGTCAGCGATACTTGTGCTAAGTGTCAGAGGGGGGATGGCGGTGTGTGGATTGTTTACTGCTCCTTCGCCTCCGTCAAGCGGTTGATGAGTCCGTCGTCGGCCACGTAGGGCATGGTGATGCAGTAGCCGTCGGCGTGCGTGCGGTTGAACTCGTCTGCCGTCTGCATGGCGTGCGGGTTGCGGGCCCACGAGCGGCGGGCCACCCCGCCCATCACGTCCCACAGCATGGCTTGCCGGAGAATACGGTCGACGCGCTCCGAGCCGTCGCACACCATGCCGAAGCCGCCGTTGATGGCCTTGCCGATGCCCACGCCGCCCCCGTTGTGCAGGGCGACGAGGCTCATGCCGCGGGCACAGTTGCCGGCAAAACACTGCACGGCCATGTCGGCCATGATGTTGCTGCCATCCTTGATGTTGGCCGTCTCGCGGAACGGTGAGTCGGTGCCGCTCACGTCGTGGTGGTCGCGTCCCAGCATGATGGGACCTACTTCGCCACGGCGCACCATATCGTTGAACTTCAGTGCGATGCGCAGGCGTCCTTCGGCGTCCTGGTAGAGAATACGTGCCTGTGTGCCGACCACGAGGTTGTTCTGTTCCGCGTCGCGAATCCAGTTGTAGTTGTCGCGGTCCTGCGCCCGTCGGTTGGGGTCGATGCACGAGAGTGCGGCCTGGTCGGTCTTCACCAAGTCCTCGTGCCGCCCGCTGAGGCATACCCAGCGGAAGGGTCCGTAGCCATAGTCGAAGAGTTCCGGGCCCATGATGTCCTCCACGTAGCTGGGGAAGATGAAGCCCTGTTTCGGGTCGCCGTTGCGGGCAATCTGTGTGTTCCCGGCATCGTAGACGGCCTTCATGAACGAGTTGCCGTAGTCGAAGAAATACGTGCCGCGCCCCACCAGCGTGAGCAAGGACATAAACTGCCGGCTCAGGCTCTGGTTTACCAATGTGCGGAAGCGTTCATGGTCGGTGTGGAGCATCTCGGTGCGCTCTTCGTAGCTGAGGCCTGCGGGGCAGTAACCGCCTTCGTACACCGCGTGGCACGAGGTCTGGTCGGACAGCAGGTCGATGTGTATGTCGTTCCGCACGGCATATTCCAGCAGGTCGACGATGTTGCCGTGGTAGGCGATGGAGAAGGGTCGGCCCTCCCGCATGGCTTCGTGCGCCCGGTCGAAGGCTTCGGGGATGTACTTCGTCACGCCGCCTACCCAGCCTTGGCGGAGGCGCGTGTCGATGCGCGAACGGTCCACTTCGGCGATGATGGCCGCCGCGCCCGCCATCTCGGCCGCCTTGGGTTGCGCACCGCTCATGCCGCCCAGGCCGGACGACACGAACAGCCGGCCCCGGAGGTTGTCGTCCTGCGGGATGCCCAGCTTCAGGCGTCCGGCATTGAGCAGCGTGTTGAACGTGCCGTGGACGATGCCTTGCGGGCCGATGTACATCCAGCCTCCGGCGGTCATCTGCCCGTAGTTGGCCACACCCAGTTGCATGGCCGTGTGCCAGTCCTCCTGGTTGTCATACAGTCCCACCATCAGGGCGTTGGTGATGATGACGCGCGGTGCGTCGGGGTGCGAGCGGAACAGGCCCAGCGGGTGTCCGCTCTCCACGACCAAGGTCTGGTCCTGCGTCAGTTCTTCGAGATACATCTTGATGAGGTGGTATTGCATCCAGTTCTGGCAGACTTGTCCCGTCTCGCCGTAAGTCACCAGTTCGTAGGGATAGAGCGCAACGTCGAAGGCCAGGTTGTTGTCTATCATCACCTGGAAAGCCTTGCCCTCGATGCACCGTCCCCGATACTCGTCGATGGGCTTCGCCTTGAGGTCTCCCTCCGGGCGGTAGCGGTAGCCGTAGATGCGGCCCCGGGTGCGGAGTTCTTCGAGGAACTCGGGCGCCAGTTGTTCGTGCAGTTCGTTGGGGATGTAGCGCAGGGCGTTCTTCAGGGCCGTGGCAGTCTGCGCGGGGTTGAGGGTGTAGCCACGGTCGGGTGCCCGCCGGATGCCCTCGACGAAGGCCGGGTAAGGGGGCAGTTGGTTGTTAAGGGTTATCTTCATGGCTTGGGTTTCATTTTGTCACAAGGACATTGGTTAATGAGCCGCAAGTTAAGAAAAAATCCCGACATTCGCAAATGGATGCCGGGATTATTTATCAAAAAGACAAGCTCGTTCTATTTCAACTTCCGCAGATACTTGCCCGTCACTTCCGCCGCTTCGCTCGTTTCTTTCTCGAACTCCGTCAGCAGTTCCGGTTTTCCGGCCAGCAGTTCCCGCATCCGTTCTTTTCCCACAAAGTTCGAGTGCCCCGTCTCCAGGTCCAGTTCGTAGTAGACGCGCTGGTCTACCAGGCCCGAAGCCTGGATGGCGTCGCCCACTTCGCCGCGCAGCTTTTGCGCATTGGTCGGCGTCAGTGTTTCGGTGGCAGCCTGTCCCACGGGTTGGGCGGTGTAGAAGATGCGTCCGCCCACCTCCAGCACCGGGGCATACCATCCGCCCAAGCGGAATTTCTTGTAGCGCATCTTGCGACAGTTGACGTAGAGTGCCGTGTCGATGCGGACGGCGTAGCAGCGCTTGCGCAGGTAGCGGCTGAGGCTGCGGTTCTGTGGCGAGAGGATGCGGTAGTCGCCTCCGCCCGTCAGGTAGAGCTGGTTGAGGGTGCGTCGCTCTACGCGCAGGGTGCTGACGGTGTCGCCCCGGTTCCCGGTCAGTTCGTCCAGGTTCGAGTAGATGATTTGCTGTGCACGGTTTGCCTGGACAAAGGCCAGACACAAAACCAGGCTTATGAAGAGTGTTTTTTTCATCTGTAAGGTATCTTTCGTTTTTCGTCGGCTAAAGTACGTTTTTTGTCCGAAGTGCGCAAACGAATCTGTTTTAAAAAATCGTCCTTACCATTATCTTGTCGAGAGCGTGGCTGTCGTTCGCCAGAGCCTTGCCTCGTGTCCGCAGTGAGCGCGGCCCGTGTTCGCCGGAAGCAAGCGCGGGATGCGCGTCCGGCCGGAGCCCGGTCGGGTGTTTCACAATATATGTTAAAGCATATGCGGGTTTGGGCGGATTCCCTATCTTTGCCCCTCGACTATGGGAAAGAATGTCTTGCGAAATACCGCCGTGCTGGCTCTTCTGGTGCTGGGTGCGTTGCTGCTGCTCCACGGCCTGCCGTCTTTCGAGATGGGTGGGCACCGGATGAGGCGTGTCGATTTGCTGGCCGACGTCCGTCCCCTGCCCCCTGCGGAGGCGGATGCCGATTCGCTGTTGCCTCCACCTCCCCGTGTCAAACCGGCCTTTGTAGATTCATGCCCGCCGGACATGACTTGCATTGAGGACTACGGCGACAGCTCCGGGAGGGGTATGGCTGCCTTCTACCGGGCGCTGGACGAGGCTTCGCGCCGCCCGGTTCGCATTGCTTATTTCGGCGACTCGTTCATCGAGGGAGACATCCTGACGGCCGACCTGCGCGCCCTGCTCCAGATACGCTACGGCGGTTGCGGCGTGGGCTATGTGGACATTACCTCGCCCATCAAGGACTTCCGCCCCACCGTGCGCCATGCTTTCGCCGGATGGGAAAGTCATGCGTGGACGGACAGCACGGGCTTCGACCGTCGTTTGCAGGGCATTGCGGGACGTTACTTCATTCCCCGCAACGGCGCCTATGTCGAGCTGCGCGGGCAGACGGACTATGCCAGCCGGCTGGACACTTGCCGGAGGGCCGGCATCTTCTTCTCCAGCCGTGGAAAGACTACCTTGGCGGTGCGGGTGAACGGAGGGGAGAAGCGCACGCGCTCTTTCGGAGCGTCGGGAGATTTGCAGGAGGCCGCGGTGGAAGGGCACATCGGGCAGGTGCGCTGGACGGTGGAGCAGGCCGATTCGGCCATCTTCTACGGCCTCTTCCTAGACGATGTGCGGGGCATTGCGCTGGACAACTTCTCGCTGCGTGCCTCGTCGGGTTTGTCCATACGCACCATTCCCGAAGATATGTTGCGGGCTTTCGGCGAACTGCGTCCTTACGACCTGATTGTCTTGCAGTATGGGCTGAACATTGCCACCGAGCAGGGACGCAATTACGACCGCTACGTGGCCGGGATGCGCACGAGCATCGACCGCATAAAGGCAGCCTTCCCCGGAGCGTCCATCTTGTTGGTGGGCGTGGGCGACCGGGACTGGCGCGACGAAGACGGCCGTCTGCAAACGATGCCGGGCATCAGGCACCTGTTGCGCTATCAGCAGAACCTGGCAGCCGACAACGGCTTGGCTTTCTGGAACTTGTTCGAGGCGATGGGAGGCAGCAAGAGCATGGCCGCCCTGGTGGAAGCCGACCCGCCGATGGCCAACCTGGACTATACGCACATCAACTTCCGGGGCGGGAAACACCTGGCTTCCTTGTTGTATCAGGCTCTGATGCACGGTAAGGAACAATTTGACAAACGACGCGCCTATGAACTGGAGTGACTGGAACATCGACCCTGCCCGCCTGGCGGATGCTTTCGTCTACGACCCCCAGGCTCCGCTTATCTTCAGCAGCGGGCTGTTCGTCTGGCTGTTTGCCGCCCTGGCGGTGGTCTATCTGCTGTTGCAACGGCGCACGACGGCGCGCCTGCTCTTCGTCACGGCCTTTTCCTACTATTTCTATTATAAGAGCAGCGGGATGTATTTCTTTCTGCTGGCGGTGGTGACGGTGAGCGACTTCCTCATCGCCCGGCGGATGGACCGCTGCGCCTTGGCGTGGCAACGCAAGGCATGGGTGGCGCTGAGCCTGGTGGTCAACCTGGGGCTACTGTGCTACTTCAAGTACACCAACTTCCTGGGCGAGCTTTGGGCGTCTGTCACCGGCGGCACGTTTACGGCGCTCGACATCTTCCTGCCCGTGGGCATCTCGTTCTTCACCTTCCAGTCGCTCAGCTACACCATTGACGTCTATCGGCGCCAGGTCAAACCGCTGTCCTGCCTGTTGGACTACGCGTTCTACGTCTCCTTCTTCCCGCAACTGGTGGCCGGGCCAATCGTCCGCGCCCGCGACTTCTTGCCGCAGATACGTCGTCCGCTCTACGTCTCGCCGGAGATGTTCGGGCGCGGCGTCTTCCTGATAGCTTGCGGCCTGTTCAAAAAGGCGGTCATCTCGGACTACATCAGCGTGAACTTCGTCGAGCGGGTATTCGCCAATCCTTCGCTCTATTCGGGCGTGGAGAACCTGTTGGGCGTTTACGGCTACGCCCTGCAAATCTATTGTGACTTCTCGGGCTACAGCGACATGGCCATCGGGCTGGCGCTCTTGTTGGGCTTCCACTTCAACCGGAACTTCGATTCGCCCTACCGGTCGGCCTCCGTCACCGAATTCTGGCGTCGTTGGCACATTTCGCTTTCCTCGTGGCTGCGCGACTATCTGTACATTTCCTTGGGCGGCAACCGCCGGGGGAAGCTGAGGCAGTACCTGAATTTGATTATCACGATGTTCTTGGGCGGACTGTGGCACGGCGCTTCGTGGAATTTCGTCCTCTGGGGCATGCTGCACGGCGTGGCCCTGGCCTTGCACAAAGGGTGGATGCAACTGGCGGGCCGTCCCAAGGGTTGGCAGAGCCGCGGCCTCCGTCGCTGGTTAGGCGTGGTGGTGACGTTTCATTTCGTCTGTTTCTGTTGGATATTCTTCCGCCAAGCCCACTTCGCAGATGCCGTGACCATGCTGAGGCAGATAGCCTTCTCTTTCCATCTGGAGCTGCTTCCCCAGTTGTTGGCAGGCTATCCGGCCGTGTTCCTGCTGATGCTTCTCGGCTTTGTGCTGCATTTCCTTCCGGACACCTGGGAACAGTGGGGCACTAAAAAAGTAACCGCCCTCCCCTTGGTGGGGAAAGCGGTCTTGCTGGTCGCTTTGATATACGTAGTGATTCAGATAAAGAGCGCTGACGTACAGCCGTTCATCTACTTTCAGTTCTAAGCGTGCCCATCCGTCGGCGGCCCTTTCACCGGGTGCATACCGGGCCGCGTCCGGCTTTTAAGCTTGCTGTCCTTGTCGCCGGCGTTCTCTTTGCCGGCGCCTCTCGCCGCTACCTTTCTCTTGCTTCAGGTTGTCCACGTAGTGGGCAATGCGGTGCAGCTCGTTCGGTATGTTGATTCCCTGCGGGCAGTGTGGACTGCACTGGTTGCAGCCGATGCAATGGTCGGCTTGCCGCAAGCGCGGCACACTCCGGTCGTAACCAATCAGGTAAATGCGTCGTGCCTGGCGATACCCTTCTGCGTCCGGGTCTTCGATAAGGTTCCCTTCGTTCAGGCATTTGTTGTAGTGCAGCAGCAGCGCCGGTATGTCGATGCCGTAAGGACAAGGCATGCAGTATTTGCAATCGTTGCACGGGATGGTCTCGAACTGCATCATCTGCGTGGCGGTCTGTTGCAGGAAGTCAAACTCTTCGTCGGTCAGCGGCTTCAGGGGCGAATAAGTGGCCAGGTTGTCTTGCAGATGTTCCATGCGCGTCATGCCGCTCAGCACGGTCAGCACGCCTGGGAAACTGCCGGCGAAGCGGAAGGCCCAGGAAGCCACGCTCCTTTCGGGCTCGCGCTGCTTCAGACGGGCCACGATGCTGTCGGGCACGTTAGACAAACGTCCGCCCAGCAGGGGTTCCATGATGATGGCAGGGATATTCCTCTTGGCCAGCTCGTTGTACAAGTATTCAGCGTCCGTATTGCGCGGGTTGATTTGTTTGGCATACTTCCAGTCCAGGTAGTTCAGTTGAATCTGTACGAAGTCCCATTTATAATAGTCGTGGCGCGACAGCAGGTAGTCGAACACCCGGATGTCACCGTGGTACGAGAAACCCAGGTTGCGGATGCGTCCTGCTCGGCGCTCTTCCAGCAGAAACTCCAGAATGCCGTTGTCCATATAGCGCGCCTCAAACTCTTTCATGCCGTCGTTGCCCATGCCTATGCCGTGCAACAGCAGGTAGTCGATATAGTTTGTCTGCAACTGCTTCAGCGAGTTCTGGTACATGGCGATGGAGCCTTCCCGTGTCCAAGTGCTGGGCGCGAAATTGGACAGCTTGGTGGCGATGAAATACTTGTCGCGCGGATGCCGGCTCAGGGCAATGCCCGTGGCACGTTCCGAGCCGCCTCGACAATAAGCGGGTGAGGTGTCGAAATAATTCACGCCGTGTTCAAGTGCGTAGTCCACCAGTTTGTTTACCATGTTCTGGTCAATCTCCTCATTACCTTCGCGGGCACTTCGTCCGCCTACCGACGGCAGCCGCATCATGCCGAAGCCCAGCAACGAGACTTTATCTCCCGTTGTCGGGTTCGTCCGGTAAGTCATTTGGCCCGTGGAGGGTAGGGACGTTGTTCCGGCAGTACTGTCTTGCTTGCCGGATGTCCCGCAGGCTGTCAGTCCGGTTGTGGCCAGTCCGCTTGCCCCGGCTATCTTCAGGAAGTCGCGGCGACTAATGGCCTTGTTCGATTTGTTATCCATATTCTGAAGCATTTGGTTAGACAATGTGCTGGCTCTCGTGTCCTTCTACATAGATGGCACTGAAGGGGCGGGCCGGGCATAAGTTCTCGCACGCGCCGCAGCCGATGCAGCGCTCCACGTTGATGGCGGGAATCTTGGGTGAATCGGCATCATCGGGGTCAGAGGGAACCATCTGGATAGCTCCCGAAGGGCAGTGGCGGGCGCAGTTGCCACATTCGACGCCATCGGTCAGGGGGACACAGTTGGCTTTCACCCAAACGGCGTGCCCTACTTGGGTGGATACTTTTTCGGCCAAATCAGTCAGACGGATAGCATCCGTGGGGCAGACCTCGGCGCAACGCGCACACTCCGGGCGGCAATAGCCCCGCTCGTAAGACATCTCCGGCTGCATCAGTTTCAGCAAGTCCGTAGAAGGGCGCAGTACCCCGTTGGGACAGGCAGAGACGCACAACTGGCAACCCGTGCAGTGATGGGCAAAGTGGCGGGCATCCTGTGCTCCGGGAGGCAAAATGGGCGTTTGGCGGTTGGGGATTTTCTTCTTTTCAATGACGGCCAGGCCTCCGTCCACTTTCTTTTCTTGGGCTTTCAGCAGCGAAGTAGTGGCCAATAAGGCGGTGGCTGTCAGAAAACTGCGGCGTGGGTTTTCCTTTTTCTCCTGTGGCTGCTGCGGCTTCTCGGCCCGGTGGCTATAAGCAAAGCGGTAATGAATGGCCCCGTGCTTACACGTGTCGATGCAATCCATGCAGGCCACGCAGCGGCTGTAATCTATCCGGTGGTTCTTGCCGTCAATGCAGGCTGCCTTACAACGGCGTGAACACAGGCCGCAGGCATTGCATTTGTCTGTGTCGATGGTGATGCGGAACAGCGAGAAGCGCGACAAGAATCCCAATACCGTACCTACCGGGCAAATGGTGTTGCAATAAGTACGTCCGTTGCGCCAGGCCAGCACAATAAGTATGACTAAAGTAACCACGGCAATACAGAAAGTAGGAAGAGTTTTCAGCCAGACGTCGGTCTCGTAGAAAGCATAGCTGTCAATGCGCTCGGCCACGTAGGCCAGGAGGTTGTTTCCCCAGCGGTAGATGGGAGCAAAAAGGTTGGCAGCAATACGCCCGTAAGAACTGTAAGGAGCCAACAGAGCCTTTATCGAACCGATGCCTGCCAGCAGGGCGATGATGAACACACCCAGCACCCCGTAACGCAGCCATGACACGGCCGGGGAATAGGAGAAACGGTAGTGTTTCTTCTTGCGCCGTCCGCTGAACCACGAGATGATGTCTTGCAAGACACCCAACGGGCAGATGACAGAGCAGTAAACCCGACCCAGCAAAAGGGTCAATACAATCAGTAACAATACGATACCGACATTCAGCGCAAGTAAAGCCGGCAGGAATTGAATCTTGGCCAACCATCCGAACCATAAATGGATGCTGCCCGTGAAGTCGAGAAACAGCAGCGTGACAAGGGCGAAGAAAAGAACGGCCAACGTTAGTCTTATTTTACGTAACATATGTATAAGTGGTTAATTGATAGAGAAAAGGAGTATCCTTATCCGGGTGCAAAGGTAAGAAAAGTTGGTAATAGTAAGTCTATACATTTTACAGAATCAGTAACCAATAATACAGCCCGTTGAGAACCTGTTAAAAAATCGCTCTCTTTGTCATGTTGAGCAAGCGAAGCGTAGTCGAAACATCTCCCTAATACTTTTCAGGCGCGTAGTGAGATCCCTCGATACCCCCTCTTGCCTCCCCCGTTTGGCGGGGGAGAACAACGCTCGGGATGACAGGAAAATGAATTTTAAACAGGCTTTAAGTCTTTGGGCAAAAGAAAACCCGCAAATTCCTGGCGGAAATGCGGGTCTTCTTCTGTCTGCACATGATTCTGTTTAATCTACTTCTATTTCGTCGATGAACAAGTAAGGAGTCTTACCTTCGCCCGGATGTCCTTTGGGCAGGGCTTTGGCACGTTTGACAATGACCTTGAGGTAGCGTGCCGTAACAGGGTCGAAGGAGACCTCATAATTTTCAATGGTCTTCTTGTTGACGTCGGTCTGCTCGGGACACTCAATCGCTGCCACCGAACGGAACTCCTTCTTGTCGTCAGAAACGAGAACTTCCATGCCCGTAGCTCCCATAATCCATGAGCCCATGTCGATGTTGGCATGGGTACCGACACGATGGATGCTCTGTCCGCCTTCTCCCAAGTCTATCACAACCTCTGCGTCACCCTTATAGAAACCAATCCACGGACCGCCGCTGTAAGTGTCGGGACCCGATATGCCGTCAACCAGCGTCACGGCGCCTTTGTACGTGAAGCGTGACGAGGGGCCTTCGCCTACAAACTCGATGGGCCGCAGGGTAGCTTTGTTGAAGTTGAATTGCTTCTTGACCACCTTGCTCTGGCCGTCCGGGCGGATAGCCACAGCCCGGAACTCTGCGGTCTGGTCAATGTTGACCGGTGCAGTGTAGGCTGTGGAAGCAGTAGTCGGGTCTGTTCCGTCAAGGGTATAGTAGATAGGTGCATTGTCGATGGTGCTCATCTCGACCACGACATGTCCCTGTCCCGGCTCTCCACTCTCCGCGGTCTGGGCAGTATAGGTCGCTTTGATGTCAAACATGGCTTTCGAATAGTTGATGCTGTCCACTTTGTAGATGTTCAGCAAAGGCATGAGTCGTGTGCGGAAATCATCGTAATTCTTCTTTTCCGGCAGTGTCCACTGCACTTCGCTGAGGGCGGCCATGCGGGGCAGTGCCATGTATTCCACATGGGCACCGTTGAGGATGTATTCCGTCCACAGATTGGCTTGTGCGCCGATGATGTGTTTCTTCTGTTCATCGGTCAGCACGTCGGGCACCGGTTCAAGGCTATAGACTTTTTCGATAGGAACATAGCCGCCGATGGCCAAAGGCTCGCCGTCGCGATTATCCGTCTGGTAATAGTCCAGGTACGCATAAGAGGTAGGTACCATGACGACATCATGTCCCAACTGGGCAGCTTCGATACCGCCTTCCAGTCCGCGCCACGACATGACGGTGGCGTTGGGAGCCACTTCGCCTTCCAGTATTTCATCCCATCCGATAATCTGCCGTCCCTTGCCGTTCAGATACTTCTCGATGCGCGCCATGCAATAGCTTTGCAGGCGGTCTTCGGCCGTGTGGTCTTTGTCGTCTCTCAGTCCCAGTTGCCGGATGCGTGCCTGGCATTTGGGGCATTTCTCCCAACGTGTGCGAGGCACTTCATCGCCACCGATGTGTATGTAGCGTGCCGGGAAGATGTCTATGATTTCGTCCAGCACCCCTTCAAGAAATTCAAACGTCTTTTCGTTGCCGATGCAAAGCACATCTTCAAACACTCCCCAGTTAGGGCATACTTCGTAAGGACCGCCTGTACAACCCAGTTCGGGATAGGCGGCCAGCGCTGCGAGCATGTGTCCGGGCAGGTCGACTTCCGGTATGACGGTGATATAACGTTCCTGTGCGTAGCGGACAATTTCGCGGGCCTCCTCTTGAGTATAGAAACCACCGTAGGGCGTGTTGTCATATTCGGGCGTGTTGCGTCCGATGACGGTGCGGTTGCGTGTCGAACCTATTTCGGTCAGGCGGGGATATTTTTTGATTTCGATGCGCCAACCCTGGTCGTCTGTGATGTGCCAGTGGAAGGTATTGATGTTGTGCAGCGCCAGGATGTCGATAAACTTCTTGACAAATTCCACCGGGAAGAAGTGGCGCGAACAGTCCAGCATGAAGCCGCGATAGCCGAACCGGGGAGCATCTTTCACCTCGCCGGCAGGCAGCAGGACATCGGTCGCTTCCTCTCCCGCAGGGATGGACTTGCGCAACGTCTGTATGCCGTAGAACACTCCGTTGGGAGTCTGGCCTTCTATTTCCACGCCATCGGCATCGACCTTCAGCGTGTAGCCTTCGGCAGATTCTATGTCGTCGTCAATATCCAGGCGGATGCACCCCTTTTCCGGCTCTTGTCCGTTGGCGAACGACTGCGTCTGAGGAGCAAATCCCACAGACTGTTGGAGGTATTCGGCCAAGAACTCTGCATTGCGTTGCAGCAGGGTGTTGCCTTCGGGATAGGCGATGATGGTGCTTTGATTGAGGCGGAAAGGATCCTCTTGTGTCAAACTCACCTCTTGGGGAAGAGGTATTACTTGATAGGTAGCCTCGACTTCTTTGCTGCACGACGTGCAAGCTGCGATAAATGTACCGGCCATGAGAAGATGGTTAATTCTTTTCATCATATTGGATGGGTTAATAATTAATATAGTGGCAAAGATAAGTATTATTTGCAGAATAAGAAGAAAGAATGTCGATATTTTCTTTCCCTCGAACTGTAATAAGGTTTTATGCCTCTCCTTGACTGAAGCAAAAAGAACTGTTAACCCTTGTCTGTATTGATTTTTTCCGTACCTTTGTCCGCATCACAACGAAACTACTGACTTAACTAAAAACCATGTATCATGAAGAAAAATTTCCTCACTCTGTTTGGCTTGCTGCTATGCACAATGCTTTTTGCCCAGGAGAAAACCTATCAATGGGCGCGAGACATTTCTTACACATCGTCCGACGACACTTACGCCCGTGAACGCTGCAAACTGGATGTCTACTATCCGGAAAACGCCACAGACTGTCCCGTGGTCGTCTGGTTCCACGGAGGAGGACTGACAGGAGGAAGCAAAGACATCCCCATGAAACTGCGCGAAAAGGGCATGGTGGTTGTGGGAGTCAATTACCGTCTGCTGCCCAAAGTCGACATTGCCACCTGCATAGACGATGCCGCGGCGTCCGTAGCCTGGACTTTCCGCGAAATAAGCAAATACGGAGGCAGCACCCGCAAGATTTTCCTGTCCGGACACTCGGCTGGCGGTTATCTCACCACGATGCTGGGGCTTGACAAATCTTGGCTGGCCAAGTATGACATCGATGCCGACCGCCTGGCCGGGCTGATACCCTTTAGCGGACAGATGATCAGCCATTTCTCCTACCGGCAGATGCAAGGCATCCCCAACCTGCAACCCACCATCGACCGCTTTGCCCCTCTTTTCCATGTCCGCAAAGACGCGCCCCCTCT
Source organism: Bacteroides sp. ET71 (assembly GCF_023336905.1). GTDB lineage: Bacteria > Bacteroidota > Bacteroidia > Bacteroidales > Bacteroidaceae > Bacteroides. The sequence goes on along the minus strand of NZ_JAMBLS010000003.1, from coordinate 2,106 downwards.
TGTCCTGATTACCGGCGACCGCGAACTGGAACTTTTCGGCCGCTACGAAGAAAATGCCTACATGCGTCGCATGATGCTGCTGGTCGGGCATACGCAAACCACTCTCTACGAAATAGGCGGACATGACCACGGCGCCATGGCCGACCCTGCTTTCCACATACTCCACCAGCATGTAAAGAAAATCCTGGAAGCACTTCCGGCCGATACCGCACAAACCGTCTCTATCCTGGGCGATTCTTATTCAACCTTCTACGGCCACGTGACCCCTCGCACCAATCTCTGCTGGTACGGCGTCCCCGGCGAGAAGAAAGAAAACGATGTCACCACGCTCGAACAAACCTGGTGGCAACTGCTGCTGCACCGTTATGGCTACCGGCTCGACACCAACAATTCCTATTCCGGAGCGACTGTCTGCTATACCGGATATAATGGAGAAGACTACTCGGACAGAGCCTTCATCACCCGCATGGCCGATTTGGGGAATCCGGACATCATACTCCTTTTCGGAGGCACCAACGACAGTTGGGCCGGCTCTCCCTTGGGCCATTATCAGTATGCCGATTGGCAGAAAGACGATTTCTATGATTTCCGTCCGGCTTTCAGCTACCTGCTCGATTACTTGATTACGCATTATCCGCATGCCCGGATTTACAACATTACGAATACCGAACTGTCCGACCCCGTCACCCAGTCTATGGATCGTATATGCCGTCACTACGGCGTCACCAATATCCGCCTGCACGACATCGACAAACAATGGGGCCATCCCTCGGTGAAAGGCATGGAGAGCATCTGCCGGCAAGTCGGCGATGTACTGTCCGCTGCCCGTTGAGGTTTTGTCGAAAAAAAACGATATTAAGATAGGAATACATTAGAAATAAGCTATTTACGAGCTTTCTTCAAAGACGGAGGTAATGACTTGGCAACAGTCGCAAATTCTGTGATATACGGTGTATTTCTGTCAAACAACTCTTGTTCTATTTGCAAAATTAGCACTTTCTTTTGAGAAGCAAACAATATACCAAATAAAATTTTGTACCAATTATTCCGGCCTGATTTTAACAGCTTACGGCCGGTTGGTCCATTACCTTCAAGCACGTGCCCTCCTGCCGCCGTCGGGACAGCTATTTATCAATGAAGTAAGATATAATATAAAAGGCGCACTGGCTGAAACAGGAAATCTCGTATATGCTGAGAAAGGTTGTCGCATAACTGAAGAGCATCGTATTTGTCATGTTTCCCACGGCTCCGGATTGAAGGAAAAAGTCGAATAACCAAAATATTAAGGCAAGACTGACGGCTGCCCTTACGCCGTAGGCAAAAGCTTTGGCCAGCATCGGCTTCTTTATCCAGCCTGAAGACAGCCTGCCAAGATAGCTCGTCGTCAGCCAATAGACCGCCGAGCAGGCAACGGATATGAGTGACATAGCCGCTCCCTTAATCCATCCGAGCGTAACGATAAAGGCATAAATCAGGACAAAAAGGGAAATCAGCAGTATAAACTGACAAAAATTCCTTACTATACGGAGTATGAACGAGTCTTCTGGCCGGTGCCGCAGAGGCCGGCTCCAGACATGCTTTACGATTAGGTCCTTTATTTTTTCCATCCGCTTCCGCCTGTTTTGTTTCGTTTACAAAGTTAAATGATTTATCTTAATACACATGTTGCGAAGCCATGAAAATTCTCGTTCCGTCTTATCGTTCCGCCGCCATTTAGTGTTAATATGTTGAAATCTGATGGCTTTTACACAAATTTTCCGTAAAACTGTATAAGGAATATACCTCTTTGAAATCAAGAGAGTTAGAAGAATTACTTCGTTTTCAGGTAATGAGTTGGCAACCGTCCTAATTGCCGTGGTCTACATCGCTTTGCTTGTTTGGGAAACTCTTACGGTACAAAGGTATGAAAAATATTCAGACTGAAAGGATCATTCCAAAAATTATTTTAGTCAGAATATTGAGCATTCATCCTTATGCAGTCTTGGTTGGAAGCAATTAACGAACAAGGAAGCCACGGTAAAGGCAACTCCTACTCCTACCACGCCTGCCCATCCGTAATGTTGCCAAAACAGACCTGAAACGAACGTACCAGCAGAACCGCCCAGA